>JBBRNB010000098.1:0-26820 GCA_038230535.1 Thermoanaerobaculia bacterium | reverse complement strand
TCTCTACTTCATGGCCGAGGCTCATCAACTGCTCATCCGGTCTCGTTGAGACCACCGACTGGAGAGCCGGATGCGGGAGATCCGCCCGTCCGGTTCGGAGGGAGGGGGAGCCTTAACCGGCTCTCCCTACCCCTATATATTTGTTTCGCGCGCCTTCGCGCGCAACGTGCCACGACCGGCAGCCCCGATCACCTCGTTCATGTCGCTGCCCCAGGTTGAGAGATCCCGAGAAAGCCATAAACCCTGGGAGTTTCTTGGAAGGCCCGCCGCCGGCTCACGGCAGGCTACGACGGCGAGAAATCCCCAGCCGATAGCCCGTTTGCGTTGCTTTGGCGTCCCTTCCAACCACGCGTCGCGCGCGAAGGCGCGCGAAACAACATAGCCCCGCGCTCGGTGCGGGGTAACGATCGCATCACGGATTTTGTGGCCGCGGAGGCGGCCACACGTTCGCCGCGCAAGGTATCGGTTTGTGGCGGCCGCCTCCGCGGCCGCCTCAATCCACGGTAGGACGCATGGACACTCTCTTCCGGGATTCTGTACTGACCTCAAACGTTCCATCCGGGGCCTCGGCCCCGAGGTTCGAACGTCATCGGCACACGGCGGCGGCCGAATTGCATATCGACCTCAGCCAGAATGGGCAAGGCGAGGTCAGCAAATCCTGCCGCGATCCAGATGCGCGCTTGCCACGGGTCCGGTTTGTCGAGGGCGACCTCGTTGCCTAGCATATCCAGGGCCGTTCCGGCCTCGATGACATAGGGCACTCCCGCCTTCTCGAGGCGGTCCAGCAGGTCGCCGACGAGCTCCGGAGACTTCTCGCCGGCGAGAGGCAGGAGATTGCCGAGGTGCTGCACTCAGCCTCGGTGAGCTCGTGTACGAGGGCAACGTCGCAGTCGGAACAGCGCACGATCCCTTCGCGATATTCGCTTTGGCAATCAGGGCAGTACATGGTTGTGTTCGATTTTCTCACAGCGCGGCGTTCCGGCGTATTCGATCGCCGAGGTTGTATGGTCGTTGACGTCTTGATCACGGTCGCGGAACGCGTTAACTGGTTAATTTAAGCAGTTCTCACGTTCGCGGAACGAGCTCATTGGTTGATTTGAGCAGTGATCACGTTCGCGGAACGAGTTCACTGGTTGATTTGAGGAGTGATCACGGTCGCGGAACGAGTTCACTGGCTGATTTGAGCAGTTCTCACGTTCGCGGAACGAGTTCACTGGTTAATTTAAGCAGTTCTCACGTTCGAGGACCGAGTTAACTGGTTAGTTTGAGCAGTGATCCTGGCCGCATGACCGCGTTAACGACTAAGGTTGAGGCGTTGTTACGGTCCCGGACCGCAACTGCGTCCAGATTTGAGGCGTTTTCATTGGTTGCAGGACCGCGTTGCGTCCAGATTCAAGACTTTTGCGGTCGCGGGACCGCATCAATCCGGAGTTTCTCGTACCGTTATCTGTCATCCAGCAGACTTCCTTCACCAGACCGGCCCATTCCGCTAGAG
Organism: Thermoanaerobaculia bacterium; assembly: GCA_038230535.1. GTDB lineage: Bacteria > Acidobacteriota > Thermoanaerobaculia > Gp7-AA8 > Gp7-AA8 > JADGNZ01. The sequence goes on along the minus strand of JBBRNB010000098.1, from coordinate 25,325 downwards.
TGCGCCCGGCAAATTCATGAACTACCTCGCCCTTCTCGCCTCCTCCGTCTGGGCTCTGCTGCGGAACAAGATGCGGAGCCTGCTGACGGTCCTCGGCATTACCATCGGCATCGCCGCGGTCATCTGCGTGGTCGCCATCGGTAAAGCCGGGCAGGCGCGGGTGGAGCAGCAGCTCAACAACCTCGGCGACAACTTCGTCTGGATCGAGGCGGGCGGGCGCGCGGTCAACGGCGTGCGCACCGGCAGTCACGGCACTAAGACGCTCACGTTGGGCGACGCCATGGCGATCAAGAATCAGATCCCGATGATCAAGAGCGTCTCTCCCAACGTCGATGCCTCGATCCAGGTCATCTACGGCAACCAGAACTGGTTCACGTCGTATCGCGGCGTCTCGCCGGAGTACTTCGACATCAAACGATGGGGGATCGATCAGGGCGCTGCCTTCACGAAGGAGGATGTCGAGCGTTCCGCCGCCGTCTGCGCGATCGGACGAACCGTGCGTGACCAGCTCTTCGGCGCCGAGGATCCGATCGGGAAGGTGATCCGGCTGCGCACGCTGCCGATGAAAGTGGTGGCGACGCTCAGCCCGAAGGGGCTGTCGATTTCAGGACAGGATCAGGATGACACCATCCTCGTTCCCTACACCTCGGCACAGAAGAAGCTGAAGGGCGTGACCTGGCTCGATGACATTCTCTGCTCCGCCGTTTCGCCGGAGGTGGTGAAGCTGGCCGGTCAGCAGGCGGGGGCGTTGCTGCGCGACCGGCACCATCTGCGTCCCGAGGAAGATGACGATTTCAATATCCGCAACCCGGAGGACATCATTCAGGCGCAACTCGAAGCCAGCCGCACGCTTACCCTTCTGTTGGTGGCCATCGCCTCGATCTCGCTGGTCGTCGGCGGGATTGGAATCATGAACGTGATGCTCGTCTCGGTGACGGAGCGAACGCGCGAGATCGGCGTCCGCGTCTCGGTTGGTGCGACCGAGGAGGCCATCCAGATCCAGTTCCTGGCAGAGTCGGTGATCCTCAGCCTCGTCGGTGGTGCGGCAGGCATGGTGGTCGGCGTGGTGGGGTCGGCCTTCGTTGGCCGGGCGCTCAACTGGCCGACGGAGATCTCGGCGAAGGCCGTCTTGCTCGCGGCACTCTTTTCGATCGCCGTCGGTGTCTTCTTCGGCTACTACCCGGCGCGCAAAGCGTCGCTGATGGATCCGATCGAGGCATTGCGCTATGAGTGAAGGGGTGGCCCGGCGGAAGTGGTTCATCATCGCTGGCGTTCTGGCCGTGGGTTTGCTCGCGGCGGCGCCGCTGATGCGTCGCGGCGAATCGATCCAGTACCTCACCACCAAAGTGCAGGAAGGGGAGATTCGCGACGCGGTCGAGGCCAGCGGCACAGTCAATGCCGTGATCAACGTCCAGGTCGGGTCGCAAGTGTCGGGCACGATCGCCAGGCTCAACGCCGATTTCAACTCGCGCGTTCACAAGGACCAGATCATCGCCGAGATCGATCCGCGGCTCTTTCAGGGAGCGCTTCTGCAGGCCAGCGCCGACCTCGAGAACGCCAAAGCCAACCTCGTCGCCGCGAAGGCGAACCTTGCCAAGGCAAAAGCAGGCATGGAGCAGACCAGGGCCGAGTTCGAACGGGCGCGCGTGCTGACTCAGAAGAACATCGGCAGTCAATCGGCTCTCGATCTGGCGAAAGCGAACTACGACTCCGCCAGAGCAGGGGTCGATGCGGCCGCGGCGAGCGTGGTGCAGGCAAGGGCCCAGGTCAGCCAGAAGGAAGCGGCGGTGGCCGTGTCCCGCACGAATCTGAACTACACGATCATCCGGTCGCCGATCGATGGGACGGTCGTGGCGCGCAACGTCGACGTAGGCCAGACGGTTGCCGCATCGCTCCAGGCCCCGACGATCTTCGCCATCGCGCAGGACCTGGCCAAGATGCGGGTCTATGCCAAAGTGGACGAGTCCGACGTGGGGCGGATCCGGAAAGGCCGTGAGGTCACGTTCAAGGTTGATGCGTTCCCGAAGGAGTTGTTCAAGGGAACCGTGAGTCAGCTTCGGATGAACCCCACCACCGTGCAGAACGTCGTCACTTACGACGCCATCATCGATTTTGATAATCCGGAGCTCAAGCTCTTCCCCGGTATGACCGCGTATGTGACCATCCCGGTCGACACGGCGGAGAATGTCGTCAAGCTGCCGAACGCGGCGCTGCGCTTCAAACCACCTCTCCCTCCGGAGGCGGTGCACGCGCTCTATGCAAAATACGGGATCGAATCGCAGTCGCCCGATGGCGCCTCCGCGGCTCCCGCGGGTGGCCGCCGCGACGCGCGTGCGGAACGCTCAGTGGTCTGGAAGCTCGACGCGGACGGGACCATCGAGCCTGTCGAGGTGGCGCTCGGAATCACCGATCACGCCTACACGGAAGTCACAAAGCTGCTTCGGGGCAGCGTCAAGCCGGGAGAAGAGGTGGTCACGAGCTCGATCTCGTCCAAGTCGCTTCCTCCGGGCGCTCAAGGCATCAGGCGGTGAGCGCGGTGGATGGAGATGCCATCCTCCGCGTCGAGGATATGCACAAGTATTACCAGCTCGGCGAGACCCGGCTTCACGCTCTGCGCGGCATCAACGCGTCCGTGGAGTCGCGCGCGTTCATCGCCATCATGGGAGCGAGCGGCAGCGGCAAGTCGACCTTCATGAACATCCTCGGATGTCTCGACCGTCCGACCACCGGCCGTTACTTTCTCGAAGGGATCGACGTGTCCGGCCTCGACAAGCGTCAGCTCGCCGGCATCCGAAACCAGAAGCTCGGGTTCGTCTTTCAAGGCTTCAATCTCCTGCCTCGCACGACCGCGCTGGAGAACGTGCAACTGCCGACGCTGTACACGAAGATCGACAAGGTGGAGCGGAACAAGCGCGCCAGCGATGCCCTGGCCCTGGTCGGGCTGGCCGATCGCTCGCGTCACTTCCCTTCGCAACTCTCCGGCGGTCAGCAGCAACGCGTCGCCATCGCCCGCGCGCTCGTAAACCATCCCTCGATCCTTCTCGCCGACGAGCCGACCGGAAACCTCGACAGCCGCACCTCGGTGGAGATCATGGAGGTCTTTCAGCGTCTGAACGAGCAGGGCCTGACCATCGTCCTGGTCACGCACGAGCTCGACATCGCCCAGTTCGCCAAACGCGTCATCGTGTTTCGCGACGGAAAGATCCGCAAGGACGAGGAGGTCCGCGACCGCCCGCGAGCGACGGAGGTGTTGCAAGCGATGCCGGCGCTGGAGGATTAGCGGTGGATCAGTCGATTAGTGGGTCAGTCGATTAGTGGATCAGTAGATTAGTGCGTCAGTAGATTAGTGGGTCAGTCGATTAGTGGATCAGTCGATTAGTGGATCAGTCGATTAGTGCGTCAGTAGATTAGTGGATCAGTCGATTAGTGCGTCAGTAGATTAGTGGATCAGTCGATTAGTGCGTCAGTAGATTAGTGGATCAGTCGATTAGTGCGTCAGTAGATTAGTGGATCAGTCGATTAGTAGATCAGGAAAAGGCACATCAACGCCTATTGTTTCTGCTCCACTGCTCCACTGCTCCACTGCTCCACTGCTCCACTGCTCCACTAATCAACTGCTCCATTGCTCCACCGATCGACTAATTCAATGCCTCGCCGGCCGGCGTCGTACTACTGTGCTGCCCGGCGTGATCTCTCCCCACCACATCGACCAGCGCGGGGCGAGGGGATCGTTGTCCGGCGGAGTCATGGCATAGGTCTGTACGGTCCAGAAGGTGGTGTCGTCAACCGGATCGACGACGGTCATCGAATAGTCGGCCCAGCGATCGATGTTGTAGGCCACCTCACCCGCCTTCAGCGTCCCTGATTGACTGAGGTTGCCGGCCGGATCGATGTACGAATAGCCCGCCGATGGGAACTGCAGGGCGGTGAACGTCGAGTAGCCGATCAACGCCCCTCCCGCCGCGTTCACGTCGATCGAGGGAAACCCGAAAAACATCTTTGCGGCCGGGTCGTCGATCAAACCCTTGTCGACGATGACGCTCGATGAAATAGGAAGGTGGACGCGCCACCAGGCGATCGATGACCGCAGCGGCGAGCTCTCGAAGACCGATTCCACGATCCAGATCACGCCGTTCCGCTGCACGGCGTAGTGGACCACGGGATAACCGGTGTCCATCCTGGTGAGTCCCCCCTTCTGCGGTCCGACGACCGTGTTGCCGGAAAAATTCTGCGCAGTCGGAGGAATGGGAAGAGTGCTGACGAACGCAGGCGATCCGTTCTGAACGGTGTAGACCGCCAGTTGGGTAGAGACGTCCGCAATGAATCGAATCGAGGGATCGTCGAACCCATGTACGGAGATCGGGATGAGATCGACGACGCCGGTGACTCGGGCACGCGTGTAGGGAAGCGTCGCGGGCCCGGCATACGCATCCGTTTTCTGTACGACGAAGAGGTCGGCCACGGCGAATACCGCCGCTCCGGTGATGTTCGCGGTGATGACGATGGCGTCGCGCGTCAGTGCCATCCGGGTGAAATCGAAGAAGGTCTTGCTGTCCCCCACGATCGGAATCCTGAAGCGTTTCCACGTTCCGGCCGGATCGCCCGTGGCCGAGATGGCGATCAACAGCGTCGCCTCTCCCAATGATCCGCGGTCGAAGAGAGAAGCGATCACCCATCGGTCGGCGAGGGGGTCATACGCGGCTCTGGCATCGTATTCGAGCCCGCCATCGGCCACGTTCGGATCGTGCCAGAACCCGTAGCTGACGTCCTGCCAGAGAATCTTGCCGGCGCGGTCGTTCACCATGTACCCAGTGTTCGAGACGCTGAGCACGTGCTTCAGCCCGACGGCACCGTTTGCGTCCGAGGGGTAGGCAAAGCGCGTGTCAAACGTCGACCGAAAGCCGGCGCTCACCGGCGGCGCGACGAGGGTGGGGACGGTTGCGGTAGGGATCGCAACGCCCGCGGTGAGAGCGGCCGCATACCGGCGTTCCTCGAAACCCTCTCTGCGCTGCTCGTGGTGCTCGGAGGCTCGGAACGCCGACGGCGGAAGATCCCGAAGAGTCACCGGCTCCATCGGGATCGCGAGGCCGTGCTGAACGGCCAGGTTTTCTGCCGCGCCGTACATCGTGGAGGCGAAGGCGAAGACGAAGATGATCGCCACGAAGTATCGTGGCGGCTGCAGTCCAGCCGGCGAGCCGCCGACGCTACGATGCAGGTTCATTGACTATGTTGTCTCACAGGATCCCGCGGAACGCCAATTGCGGCCTGTGACAACTTGTTCACGAACGGAAATACCTCGGCGTGTGTTCTTTGATCAGGAGGGTCCCCGTGACCTCAGAGATATCAGCGGAATCAACGCCGGCCAGCTCCGATCGCGACTACGTTCTCGGTACTCATGACGAGGAGATCGCGCGCCTCGGCCTGCAGCATCGCGTGTGGAGACCGCGCGCGCTCGATGCATGGCGCCGCGCCGGTTTTGCAGCCGGACAAACGATTCTCGACATCGGATGCGGTCCCGGTCACGCCACGGTCGACCTCGCGGAGATTGTCACACCGTCCGGCCGCGTCCTCGCAATCGATCAATCCCGGCGCTTTCTCGACGCTCTGGAGACGACCGCCGCTGACCGCACCCTTTCCGGCATCGAGACCTTCGAGATGGATCTAGATGATGGAGCGCTGCCGCAAATCGAAGCGGACGGCGCGTGGGTTCGCTGGGTCTTCGCCTTCGTCAAGCAGCCGCGCGCACTCCTGGCGCGCATTCGCGAAGCGCTCGAGCCGGGAGGCGTCCTCGTCCTGCACGAATACTTCGACTACCGAACCTGGCGCGTCACCCCTCGCTCCGACGATTTCGAAGACTTCGTCCGCACGGTCGTAGCGGCCTGGCGTGGATCAGGCGGCGAGCCCGATATCGCCCTCCAACTACTGCCCTGGCTCGACCAGCTCGGCTTCGAAATCCGCGAGATCCGCCCGATCATCGAGATCATCGAGCCGTCGAATCCTATGTGGCAATGGCCGAAGACGTTCATCAACGTTGGCCTGCAGCGCCTGGTCGACCTCGGACATGTCGACGAGAATCGCGCCACGCAAATCCGCGATTCGTTCGCGGCGAGCGAGGCAACGCCGCATGTGCGGATGATCACACCGGCAGTGATGGAGGTCATCGCGGTGCGGCGGTGATATTCATGTTGAGGGTGTAGGTTGGGCGCGCTCGGCCACCATGAGAATTGCATCCAATGTCTCGCTGATCTCAGGGTCAACTTCTGTCGCAGGGACATACTTCACGAGAGTGTGAAAGTCGCTCTTCTGCATCAAATCGGGCAGACCCAGTTTCTGGAAAAAGGTATGGAATAACGGAGTCAGGAATTCGTCGCTCGACTTGATATCGGCTGAGAATGGACTTGGTTTGTTGAGGGTATCGAGTGCTTCCGTTATCTCAGCTATGGCGAGCGACATCGCAGTCCGAAGCCGCTGCTTTTCGCTTGTTTCGAAGAGCGGCCCGGCCATTACGCCGGTCGCTTGTGATTCGGCGTAGGCGAGCAACGCGGTTCGCGAAGTCAGGTAGTTTTCAATTTCGCGGCGGCGCCATGTACGGATCTCCAATGGCGCCGACTCTTGTATGGGCACGCCGAGCCGGTCCAGAACGGCGATGCCAGCGAGATCCGGCTTGGCCTCGCGAAGGCCGAAGAAGTGGTCCCTGGCTTTGCCAGGCTGGTTGCCGATGTATTGGACGAGAAGGCGTTCAAAGTGTTTCGCCACGGGATGATTGAGTAGCTGCGCAAATGCTCGAAGGATTGCCAGATCCGTCGAGCCTTCGACGTAGAGCACCCAGCCGGTAATCTCCGCTTGATAGTAGTCTTCAAATCCGATTGACTTCAGCGATTTCAGTAGCTGAGACCCGCGGTCATCAATTCGGTGAGGCTTACCAACAAACGCTACCACGACGTCGCGGTCTGCGGCCTCGTTCAGAATAATCTCGGAATGACTGGCCGCAATTACCTGGCAATCTTGTTGTGCTGCCACATCGGTTAACAGTTGATAAATCTGACGCTGGCGAAGAATCTCCAAGTGAGCGTCGGGCTCATCAAGAAGGAGTACGGAGTGGGGGTTCGCGTAAAGGTGCGCTAATAGGAGCAATATCTGCTGTAGTCCTCGCCCGGCGGACGAAAGGTCTAACTTCGTTCCTTTTGGCTCGCGATACGTCATGCTGATTTCGCCGCGCTCGATGACGTAGTCAGGAGAATCGAGAATCACGCCGAAAAGGCGGCGAACGTGCTCCGTCAGGCGGTCCCATTGCTCTGGAGTGTTGAGAAAGACCATGTAACAGAGGTTGCGCAACACATCCGCTGTCCGACCCTCTCCTATGCGGACGTTGATAGCGCCTGGATCAAGGCGAGTTTCATTGGCTGCCAGCCCGGACATCGGCGGCAGGAATACGACTTCGACATTGCCGGCGGCAGGAGGGACAATCATTCGTGTGCCGTTACTGGAGCGCATGGGCCGGCAGTAGAATGACTCTTCGTTTGCGTAGTCGAACTCGAGACCGCAAGTCCACGGTCCTTCGGACGTGACCCCCTCAACTACAATATCGATCCTGACGTTCTGGGTCTGGCTCTTTCCTTCATGTTTTTGAACGTCACGAACGTGCAAATCGCGCCAGAGCAGGTTTGTGTTTGGAACAGGCAACGCGAACAGGTCGCGGCGGTTGATCGTCACCCCCGGCCTTTTCTCCGGCGTCAGTCGTCCTGACCGTTTTTCGTTCCAACGTTTTAGACCCACGTTCCAGAGCGTTAGCGCTTGTAGCGCGGTGCTCTTTCCGGAGTTGTTCGGCCCGACGAATACGACGTTCTGACCAAGTTCGATTCTGACGTCATCGAGCCTCTTGAAGTTCCTAACCGTCAGCGCAGTCAACATTTCAAAGCCAACATATCCGATAGTCCTTCCAGCGCCAAGAGCCGGCTGACTTAGCGTCCCTGGCTGGGCTTCGATATGAACTTGATGGACGCTCACCCGTAAAACGCGCAGATCTTCTCGTACAGCTTTGCCCCGATCGCGCTCTTCGCTTCGGTGGTGCACCCGGCGATGTGTGGGGTTAGGATCAGACGCGGGTCGTCGGGCCAGGTGCGGGTCGGTGGCTCGGGATCGTAGACGTCGAGCGCCAAGCCGCTGAGTCTGTTGTGGGCGAGGGCGTCGAGTGCGGCGTTGACGTCGAGCACTTCACCGCGGGCTGCGTTGATTGCGATGGCACCCGGCGGGAGCAAGGCCAACTCGTTGATGCCGATCATTCCACGCGTTTCCGAGGTGTACGGCACATGCAGCGTAAGGATGTCGCTGGCGCGTAGAAGCGCGTCGAGCGATGTGACGCGGACGGCATTGCGCTGGGCGAAGTCGTCGTCGGCGATGTACGGATCGTAGGCTGAGACGCGCATGCCGAAGGCCGTGGCGAGGCGGGCTACGCGCATGCCGGCCTGTCCCAGTCCGACGATGCCGAGGGGGTGGTGGCGGAGCTCATGGCGGGTGGAGCAATCGTCTCGGCGCCAGAGGCCGGCGCGCATTTCGCGGTCGTAGGCGGGGACGGTTCGCGTCAGCGCGATCATGAAGCCGATGACCAGCTCGGCGACGGCGTTCGCGTTCTCGCCGGGCATGTTGATGACGGCGATGCCGCGTTCTCGCGCTGCCTCCATGTCGATGTTGTCGGTGCCGCTCGTTCCCTGTGCGATCAGTTCGAGCTTCGGCGCGGCATCGATGACGCGTTGCGAGACTCGGTTGTACGAACGGGTGACAAGAATCTCGCAGTCGCCGGCGATCAACGCCAATTCCTCCTCGGATTTGACAGGACGGTCGATGATCTCGAAGCGGCCGTCTGCGTGGGCGCGCATGAGGAGCGAGCGGTCGACGTCGGCGGCGATGAGGAGGCGTTTCATCTCCGTTCAACTCTATCCTGAGGTGAGTGGGGAATGTCGGGATTTGGGTTCCTGTGCAGCGCGCTCCCTGGGATCGCGGGCGTCTCGCCCGCTGCCTCCTTCTCGTCTTTGCGCCGATGCGGGCGGGACGCCCGCGGTCCCAGGAAGGACGCGGCACACGGTATCAAGCTCGGGTTTCGCCTCGCGATAGACTCGCGGCTCAACCGTGCGTCTCCTCAGAAAACACCGTGTTGCCCTGATCGCTCTCGCGGTTTATCACGTCGTCTTCTTCTTTCCGACGTTGTTCATGGGGCGCATCGCGTCGCCGAACGATGTCTTCTACAACTTCGAGCCGTGGAAGAGCGTGCGGCAGGTCGATGTGCAGAACTCCCTCATGAACGATCCGCCGACGGCGTATTACACCGTGCTCTCGCTGATCAGGAGCGATTGGCCCGCGTTTCACTGGAATCCGTTCATCGGCTCGGGTGTGCCGGGGTTCGGATCGACGCTCCTCTCTCCATTCAGTTTTCTGCCAGGGCTGCTGTTACCGCTCCCGTGGATCTACACCGGGATCATTCTGCTGAAGATCAATGTGGCCTTCTGGCTCGCGTATCTCTGGTTGCGAGAGGAGCGTCTCGGCAAGCGCGGCGCCGCGGTAGGGGCGATCGTGTTCGCGGCAGCGGGACCGATCGCTGTGCGGTGGTGGTGGCACGTCACGAACGCGGCTCCGCTCTATCCCGCACTGCTCTGGATCGCGCTTCGCGCCGCGCGGGGAAAGCGGACACCGGTGTGGGCGATCGGTCTCATCGCGCTCTGCTACGCCCTCTCGGCGTTCCCGGCGACGATGGCGTATGGGGTTTATGCAGCGGGTGCGTACTTGGTGTATCTGCTGGTCGTGAATTGGCTGTCGACCTCCCACTCCCGGCTCCCTATCAAAGCCATCCTCATCGCCACATTCGCCACTACCCTCGGCATCGCCATCGCCGCACCGTCCTTCGTTCCTCTCGCGCAGCTCGTCCGCCGTAGCGGCTACCTCGGTGCGCGCATGAATGCGGCGGCGGAGCACGTCTTCCCGCTGCATCACTTCGCGCTCTTCGTCAATCCCGACAGCCTTGGCAATCGCGCGCTGCGCGACTGGCGCGGCGATCGAGCGCTCGGGACGCTCAACAACTACATCGAAGCGACGGTCTACGTGGGCATCATCGCGCTGCCGCTGATTCTTCTCGCCATCGTCTACCGACGGGCGCGCTCGCGGTGGTTCTGGATGGCGATGCTGGCCATCATGCTCGCCGCGATGTTCGGCTTCGCGCCGGTGGCGAAGATCGTGGCTGCACTTCCGGGATTCAAGTACTCGCCGTTGACACGCATCGAGATGATGCTGCCGATCGCGGTCGCTTATCTCGCTGCCGCTGGGGCCGCGTTTCTCTCACGCGGCCGTTTCCGTATCGTCATCGCCACGCTGCTCGCGGCCGCATGCGCGGCCGACCTCGCAGTCTTCGCCGGGCGCTTCTATCCGTATCTCGATGCAAGTCTTGTATCGCCGCCGGCTACACCGACGATCGCATTCCTGCAGTCGCAACCGAAGCCGTTCCGCATCGCGCCGTTCTTCGACTATTTCTGGCCGAACAGCGCTGAGCTGTATCGGCTGGAAGACGTCCGCAGCCACTTCTCATCCGAGGGGAGTTATCGGCGGCTGCTGGAACGGATCGACCCGAGCGCTGCGCTGACGTCGTCGACGGTGATCAACTTCAACAGTCTGAAGTTCGACTTCAACGACCCGCTCGTTTCGATGCTCGGTGTCCGCTACCTGCTCGAGCAGCGATCGATCGATGTCATCAAGTGGACGATCTTTTCGAACACAAAACCGGGTGTGAAGGAGACCGCGTCGGCGGTGGTGCTCGAATCGGGCAAAGCCATGCAGCGCCACGTAAGTGTCGATGCCGAGCCGTTCTATGCGATCGAAGTGTCGATGGAGATTCAGGAGGCGCTGGGCCGCGCGCCGCATCTCGACGTGACGTTGATGAAGGGGGCGGCTATCGTCTACGCGCGCTCGGTCACTCCCGGAGACATCACGGCGCTGAACAAGATCTACATCCCTCTTCGCCCGTACGCGCGGCTCGGTGAGACCGTGGTGCTGCGACTGGCGTCGAACGGAATGCGGATACGGATGCTGACCGGAGCCAGCGAGGTCGCGGGTGATACGCCGCTTTTCTACGGCAGAGTCATGACGCCTGTGATCTTCGAGCGTGATCTGCCGGATGGCCGCATCTTCCGCAACGTCGCCGAGGTGCCGCGGTTCCACGCTGTGACGCGCGTGCGAAGGTTGACGGCGGACGAATTGCTGGCGAACAAGAGCATCGACTTTGCCGACGAAGCGATCGTCACCGATCCCCGTCCGCTGGCGGTGGAAGCGTCCGATGCCGTGGTGACGCTGCGTGGCTACAAGGACGATGCCCAGATCGTCGATATCGTCGCGCCGGCGAAGACCCTCCTTGCATCGTCGGAGAAGTTGACGCCGGAACTGCGCGTAACTGTCGATGGCCACGTTGTCGAGCCGGTCGAGATCAATGTGCTCTTCGCCGGCGTGCCGATCGAAGCGGGCACTCATCGCGTGGTCTTCACGCGGCTGCTGGGGCGTGGGTGGTGGTGGATGGCTGGGGTTGCGCTGGTTCTGCTTGTAGTTTTGTCGGTGCTTGATTTGCGAAAACGGCTTCCTACTCAGGTACCGCGACCAGAATGATTTGATAGGCGAACAGGCCGCGCCAGACTCGTGTAATCCACGTCAGCACGCGTTCGCCGAGGCGCAGGAGCGGATCGGGCATCCAGCCGATGATCAGGCGGATCGGAACGGACGAGCCTCGGATGGCGACGATGCGAAAGCCGGCGTTTTCGATCTCGCGTTTGATCGTGCGCATCGTGAAGAAGCGGAGATGGGTGAAATCGAGGATGCCGCGATCGCGGTACTCGAAGACGCCGAGAAGCAGGCCGATGCGGACGGTGATGTTGGCGATGTTCGGGACGGATAGGAAGAGGACGCCGTCACTCGCCAGCGACTGTTTGACGATACGGAGCAGCGTGGTGGAGTTGCGCAGGTGCTCGATGACGTCGGCCAGGACGATGGCCCTGATGTTCGACGGCAACGCTCTCACTGTTTCGAGATCGGCGATCACGACCTGATCGAAGCGGCCGCGAAGCTGACCGATGCGGTCGGCGTCGTATTCGAATCCGATGGTCTTGTCGAAATGACCGCGCACCGCCGCCCCAAGCTCGCCTCCCGCCGCGCCGAGATCGAGGAGCGTGCCCCCCCGAGGCGCGAAGCGGTCGATCAGGTCGATGAGGATCCGATGGCTGCTCCCCTCGAAATCCTTGAAGGTATAGACGTTCGGCACGTTCGCGGGAGGGTAGTGGATGGGCGGCGGGATGACAATGTTTGGTGTGCGACTCGGAGTGTGGCGATCGACGGAACGCTGGCGTCCTCGCCGCCGCGGAACACCAGAAGCCAGCGGTGCGATGTTACGATTACCCGCAAATGACACGCGCCATTCGCGACCTCCTGACGGAAGCTTTGGAACTGCCGCTCGACGAGCGCGCAAAATTTGCTGCCGTGCTACTCGAGAGCCTGGATGATGTCGAAGAACAGGTGGAGGCTGCGTGGGCCGAGGAGATTCGGCAGCGTGTCGCCGCTGCCCGCGCTGGTGAACTCGAAAGTACCGACTGGCGCACAGTTCTGCAGAAGGTCGAGGAAGAAGTTCTCGGGCGTTGAAGCGCCTGAAGATTGTTCCGCCTGCCGAGGCAGAATTTCGCGAAGCTGTCGTTTGGTACAGGGAGCGAGATCCGCGGGCGGCGGATCGCTTCATCGCTGAAACACGAAACATCCTGCGCCTGATCGAAGACTTTCCTCAGATCGGTGGACGCGTACCCGAAGTGGACGACCCTGACGTACGCCGCATGCCGATCCATACGTTTCCGTATGAGGTAGTGTTCGTCGCCCACCGCGACCAGATCGAAGTAATCGCCTTCGCGCACAATCGCCGCCGGCCGCGATATTTCATGCGTCGTTTGCGCCGGACGTGATTCTTCTACCGTCGTGGAATCGGACGTCTAACGTTCGGGCGGCACGCGCGATGGTCATGCGGCGACGTGTACGACCACTCGTTCGGCTGTTGATGTTGGCGGTGGAACCTGCTCTCCCGTTTCGCGAAGACTTTGAACATGCAACTCGATCGCTTCCCGGATGAGCGTCAGGGTCTCCTCGCGCGTTTCTCCGACTGCGGCACAGCCGGTAAGGCCCGGCACGTAGGCTCCGAAGCCGCTCTCACACTGCTCCATGACTACGACGTATTCAGTACTCATCGTCAATCGTTCGGAGGATACCTCGGAAGTCGTCCCTTACCAGCAGATCACGAAGCGGTGGCATGGAAGCCTTTGTCTGGTCCATCTGCGTTATCTGCGGACCGCTTTCATCCGCAAGACACGCAGAGGTACCGGATTCAACTGCCGTCTCAATACTCCGAGTACGCCCGCCCCCGCCCATCCCGTCCACCCGCCCCGCTGTGAACCTCGAGGATTGCGGTGGAGCGAGGGGCGCTGGCTACGGTCGTGAAGTCATCCACGGCAACGCGCTCCTCGGTGGTCAGACGCCATGTCGTCGCGGAGTGGGTCAGCGGATCGACCGGTACAGCTCGCATGGCGTCATGAAGAGAAGCGGGGCCATGACCGTGCGTCTTTGCGTAGGCGGCGATGGCGGTGCGCATGATTGCGAGGCGGGAACGCAGTACTGCTTCGTCTTGCGCACGTTCGCGTTCCGCGCGGCCACAGGCGAGCGTGAACAGCAGCATCGCCAGAGCTGCGCTGCGTCTCAATGCGAGGCGACCGTGCCGACGTTCTTCAGCGAGATCGAGATGCCGATGCTTTGTTCCGGTCTCTCGAACGGCACATAGACGAGGTAGCGGCGGTACTCCAATGCCACCCCGTAGCATGCGGCAGTGCCGCCGATCAGGTAGCGCTGTTCCAGGAACTTGCCATTCTTGGCGTCGAAGTTGATCTGCACGTCGGCGCGGATGCGGTCACGCAGGAGAGATGAGCCGCTGTTGAGGCGGAACTGGCTCGAGCTCGTATCGATCACAACGCCGTTCACCGGCGGCTGCTTGTAGGACGAGAACCAGGTGAAGCTGAGGTACTTGTCTGCGCGCGTGCCGGTGCCGAGCAGGTTCGTCGAGAAGCTGGTCTGCGCGACCTGGTGTGAAATGTTGCTGATGGACGCTGAAGCGTCGAGCGTGATCGATGCATAGGGATTCACGTGCAGACCTGCGACGAGCGGCGTGAACTTGCCTTGCTGGGGAACGGTTGATCCGGACACACCGCCTGCGGTCGCCGAGGTGAACGGGGTGCCGAGGGAGACGGACTGCGTCAGTGAGAACGACGCCACCTCACGCGATGAGCCGGCTGTTCCCGCTTCCCGGCCGATCAGGCGTTGCGTCAGCGAATACTCGACCGAGTTGTGAACGATCGGGAGAAACGGCGAGTCGACCGTGTCGAAGCGGATGACGCGGTTTTGATCGTTCACGTCTGTCGTATACAGGTAGCGGAACCGAGGCTCGATGACGTGCTTGAACTTCGTGAAACCGCCGAGCGACACGTTGAAGATGCGAGAGAACGATGGTCCGACCACCTCGACCTGCGCCTGCGCGTACGAGCGCGCGATGGCGTTCCTCTCCGCCGCCAGCGGTCCGGCCGGGTTGGCGACGGAGCTGTCGGTGAGCGAGTCGGAGTAGTACGTCTCGCGGGCGGAGATCTGCGGGCGGATGGAGAGCCACGACGGTGTTCGGAGTTGCAGCGAGAGCGTCGGAAAGAAGTCCGCACGGTAGTAGTTCGCCGTCGGACCGTTGGTCAACCCACTCGTGGCCAGATGCGATGCCGACGACTCGAGGGAGAAATAGAACGGCGTCTCGCTGATCCGTTTCGGATAGATACGGAACTGCAACGACGGCAGTTGCTCGAAGCGTGAACGCGCCGGCGGCGCGAGAGGGTCGTTCGGGTTGACATTGCCGAGGAGGATGTCCCGGCGGTCGGTGAGGATGTTGAACGAGTAACTGCTGCGGTTCTTCGTCAAATATGCCGACGAATAGATCTGCGAGAGGGTGTGGAGACGGGGATCGTTTCCGTATCGGCGAAAGAACTCGAGGTTGGAGATGTCCTCGACGTCGATGACGCCGCGGAACCCACCTGGCAGGTTGTTCTCGGAATGCTGATAGTTGTAACGCCACTCGTTGCGGCCGGTCTGGGCGTCGTGAACGGCGTAGGCGCTCAGGTTGCCGAGCTTGACGTTGTCCGAGGGCCGGTAGCGGATGCTGACGCCGGCGCCGTTGTAGCCCTGGGTGTTGAGATCGCCGTAGAACGTCATGTCGGCGGTGTCGCCGAACGGGATGAAGTAGCCGAGCTCGAGACGGTTGCCGTAGGCCGACGAGAAATGCAGGCGGGGAATGAGGAAGCCCTGCGAGCGGTCGCTCTTCGTCGGCCAGATCAGGCGTGGCGTGAAGATCAAGGGGATGTTGTGCGCACGGAAGGTGACGTCTTTCATATGCGCGTAGTCGTCGAGCGTGACGTCCGCGACCGCGACGTGGAACGACCACGACGGTTTGTCGAGATCGCACGACGTGAACATCCCGTTTGTCAGGATGTAGTGGTCTTCCGCCAGACGCTCGATCTTCTCGCCGGTGAAGTACATGTCGGGATGCAGCGCGCCCGTCGCGTTGAAGAACGTGCCTGTCTTCGAGTCGAGGTTGAAGACGATGTGATCCGCGGTGATCCTCGTCGGACCCTGATCGAGGATGACATGCCCCTCGGCGACGACGTCGTTCGTCTTGAAGTTGGCCGTTACCTTGTCGGCGTGGACCTTGATGTCCTGGTACTCGAGGAGGACATCCTTTTCAAAGATCGCGTACTCGTCGCGCACGTACTGATCGACCCCGCCGGCTGTGAGGTGAGAGATCTTCACCTCGCCGCCCTTCTTCCTGGGGCCTGGCGCGACGTGGAACTTCGGCTTCTGCTGGTTGTAGTAGCGCCCGGCCGGACCCATGTCCTTCCCCTGTGCGAAGAGGAGGGAGGGAGCGGCGGCGAGGAAGAGCGCGGCGGCGGTTCGGAGGAACAGGGCGGGATCAACCCTCATGCGTCGCCGTCATTGTATCCGACGATGCGTCATCTCCGGCACCCGCGGAGAGCACAGCGCGGTCGATCTGGCCCATTTCCTGGATCTGCATGCGTAATTTGATGATTTCGATCTGATAAAGGCGCGCAACGTCGTCAGTGCGGTTGCGCTGCTGCCGCTTCCGCAGGGCGATGCGATTGGCCAGGCGAACGAACTCACGATGTGCCCGGCTGTCCGCCCAACCTCCTCGGCCCAGGCGAAGGAGGGGATGGGCCGTTGCGCGGACGTCGCGGTCGTTCATGAAGCCGAGCGACGACTCGTGATGCAGCTCAGCGCGGACGTCCGGCCACTGCTGCAAAACAGCGATCACGACGATCAGCGGAAGGGCGGTGGATACTACCAGAAGGATGTGACGTTCGCGGAGCCCGTACCGCACTGCCAGCGACGGCAGCCAGGCCACGACGATGGCCGCGCCGGCAGTTCCGGCGTCGAGCGCGATCTGCGTCCGCTTGTCGGTCACATGGAACACGGCGAAGGTGATGCCGTATCCGGCCACGGCTCCGGCAAGCATCAGCGCCGCGATCATCCCTGCGGCTTCGTGTACGGATGTCATCACGAACGGGATGGCCGCGGTCGCCCCCATCACGCTTCCGACGATCATCCCGTCGATGGCCTCGGTCTCCCGCCCGGTGTGGCGGACGTAAAGCGCGGCCAGGGTGAGCGCGATGCCTCCGACGACGGGATAGAGATCGCGGACGATGAACAACACCACGGCGGCCGCTACACCGATGGCCAGAGCAGTGCGCCAGGCCGTACCGATGTCGTTGTCGAGCGTCTTGAAGAAGTGTGCCGCGGCCATGGCGGCCAGGAAGACGGTGTAGACGACGATGCAGAGTACGGGATCGGACATGCGTCAGGGGAATGCGTACCCGGCTTCATCGAAGCGGACGGGATGCCGCAGAAAGTAGCGGCGTGAGGTCTCGATGTCTTTGCGGATCTGATTCGTCAGCTCCACAGCCGACTGGAACTGATGCTCACGCCGGAGCAGGCGATGGAAGTAGAGCCGTACCGTGTCGCCGTAAACGTTGGAGTCAAAGTCGAGGATGTGGCTCTCGATGGTGGTGGCGTAGTTCTCGTAGAGCGTCGGACGGACGCCGATGTTCGTCACGCTCTCGAAGGAGCGGCTGAAGCTCTCGAAGCGGGACGTCGTGACGTAGACGCCGCCGCCGGGGTGAAGCTCGTTCGAAGGGTCGACGTTGACCGTGGGGAATCCGATCTTGCGCCCGAGGCGGCGGCCGGTGGCAACGCGGCCATCGAGAAAGTAGGTGCGCGCAAGGGCTGTGGCTACAGTGCGCATCGTTCCCTTCTGGATGGCTTCGCGCACGAGGGAGCTGGAGACGCGTATCCCGCGGATCTTCACCTCGTCGACGCCCTGAACGGCGAAGCCATATTGTGCGCCTGCCGCTTTCAACTTCTCGAGATTCCCCTCGCGGCCGGCACCGAAGCAGAAGTCGCGTCCGATGCGGACGTCGCTGACCTGCAGCGCGGCGACCAGAAACTCGCCGATGAAACGGTCAGCCGTCCACCGCGAGAACTCATGCGAGAACGGCACGACCAGCAGGGCATCGACACCCAGGTCGCGCAGCAACTCGTGCTTCTGATGCAGGGTCAGGATCTGCGGTGGCACGCGGTCCGGCGCCACGATCGACAGTGGATGCGGATGAAACGTGATGACCGCGGAAGGCCGGCCGGTCTCCCGCGCCCGATCCACCACCCCGCGGATGATGGCCTGATGCCCGATGTGCATCCCATCGAAGTTTCCGATGGTGGCTACGCAGCCGCGAGGAAGGTCTGTCTGTCGAAGGGGGTCGTTGATGAGGATCATTAGGCGCTGAGCAGCGAGTGGATCATCGCATACGTCCGGAATCACCGCTCGCTGGTCTAAACTCGTGCTCGTGAAGACATCATTTGGGCGGCTCCTCGTTCTCCTCGCTGCGACGGCCGCTTTCCCGGCGATGGCGCAGGATCGTCCATCGCGTCCCGCGGAAAAGGGTTGCGTCTGGGAGAAGGTTTCCAATCCCGCGCTCGGATTCGAGGCCTGGGTTCAGCGCTGCAACTTCGGCTCCCGGAAGATCGATCTCTTCATCAAGGGCTCGTCTCTTTTCAGCCGCTTTTCGGATGGAGGCGAGCCCGATCCCGTGGTGGACATCCTCGCTCTTCTGCCGGGCGAAACACCGGAAGCAGGGATCAAGCGGATCTTTGCGGCCCACACCGATCAGAAACTGGTGAAACGCTGCGTCCTCGCACCGTATAAGGGCGACAGCCGGCAGGGCGCCAAGAGGTACACGTTCGTTCCCGATGCCGCCTACCAGAAGGAGCTCGACAAGAAGTCCGACCCGAATGAGGTCGGCGACCCGGCCTGCGGCGATTGGGGCGATGCCCCGGACGGCATCCAATACTTCGAGGCACAGCCGTCGAGCGGCGCCCGCAAAGTTCTCTTCGTTCGCGCCGGCCAGGATCAGCCGCTCTTCGATGAGAAGACTCTGCGGCTTCTGCCAGGGAAGTAGATTCGGCTGCGAGCGCCGCAGTTTTCCCCGTCGGAGCTCACAACGAATACAACGAAGGCACCGCCTGGGCCGTGATCGCTTCCCAATCGGGCGGCGCAGTTCCCAGCATCGTCGTGAACTGGTCGACCATTGCCGGATCCCATTTGCCACCGGCGGCCTCGCGGCGGAGGGTCTCCAGTGCGGCCGTGTGCGATAGCGGCGCGGGGCGGTAGGAGCGGTGCGAGGTCAGGGCGTCGTAGGCGTCGACGATGGATATCAGACGGACCTCGAGCGGGATGGCATCGCCGCGGAGGCCGTCGGGATAGCCGCGGCCGTCGTAGCGCTCGTGGTGGTGGCGGATCATGCGCAGAATCGGGCTGAGCGTCTGTAGCGGCCGCACCATTTCCTCGCCGATGACGGGATGGTCGATGACGCGCAGGAACTCCTCACGGGTCAGCGGGCCCTGCTTGTTGAGCAGCGACTCCGGAACGGCGATCTTGCCGATGTCGTGCAGAAGGCCGGCGATACGTACGCGGTCGCCGGCGGCGTCGCCGAGGCCGAGGTGGAGGGCGAAGTTGCGTGAGAGATCGCCGACGCGCTGGGAGTGGCCGCGGGTGTACTGATCCTTCGCTTCGAGGGCCAGCGCCAGCGCGCAGATCACACTGTGGGTCTGCTCGAGATCGGCGTGGTAGTCCTTGATGCGCAGCAGCGACTGAATCCGCGTGATCAGCTCGAGGCGGTTCAGGGGATAGGCGATGAAATCGTCGGCCCCGGCCACGATCGCTTCCTGGCGCATCCCGCCGCCGCGGTGCGCGGTGAGGATGATGACCGGCAGGAACTCGTGGCGCGGATCGGCGCGGAGGAGGCGCAGCGTCTCGTCCCCGTCCTGCACTGGCATGAGCAGGTCGAGCAGGACCACGTCGATGTCTTCGCTGTCGATGATCTCGACCGCTTCGGCGCCATTCTCGGCGAACGAGACCAGGAAGCCGGCGCCGGCCACGCTGGCGGCGACGAGGTCGCGGTTCGCCTGGTTGTCGTCGACGCAGAGGACGCGCGCGGGTGGTATCAGCCTCGGCCGCATGTGGCGCGACGTCGCGGGAGCTGGCGTCTCCTCGTCGAGCGCGGCGGCGAAGAAGGACAGCAGCTCGGCATCGAACGCACCATCCCGCGCTTCGGCACGGAGGCCAGCCAGCGCATTGGCTTCCGATAAGTCGTCATCGTGGCGGATCTCGTCATAGCGGTTGGCGATGGCCACGATCTGTGCCTCGAGCGGTATGGCGTCGCCGGACAGATGATCGGGATAGCCGTGCCCGTCTTTCCGCTCGTGATGCCAGCGGACGATCGGCACGAAGGGGCGGAACGTCTTCATTGGCTCGAGGATCGACGCTCCCAGCCGCGTGTGCCCGGCCACCAGTGTGCGCTCCTCGTCCGTCAGCACCCGTTTGGAAAGGAGCGCGTCAGGGACTCCGATCATCCCGACGTCGTGCAGCAAGGCTCCCTTGACGATGATCTCCCTCTCGTCGCGCGACATGCCGAGCTTGTCGCAGAGCCGCGACGCGTATGCCGCCACGCGCTGTACATGCCCGCCGCTGCGCGGGTCTTTGTTCCCGAGCGCGTTGGTGAGCGTCATGATGATGTTCTCGCTCGAGTCGAGCTCCTTGCGAAGGTTGCGGATCCGGATGAGCGACCGGATGCGCGTGCGCAGCTCGTCCTTGTTGATCGGCTTGTTGAGGAAGTCATCCGCGCCGCACTCCAACGCCTTGATCTTGTCCTCGGTGCCAGTGAGCGCTGTCAGCATCAGGATGGGAATGGTCCGCCCCTCGGCCTGGCCTTTGATCAAGCCGCACGCCTCGTAGCCGTCCATCACCGGCATCATCACGTCGAGTACGATCACCGATGCATTGATGCGCGGATAGAGCTGGAGAGCCTCGCGGCCGTTGCGCGCGAGTGCTACGTCGTAGCCCCAGGTGGAAAGGTATTCCTCGAGGAGTTGGAGGTTTTGCTCGTTGTCGTCGACGGCGAGAACGAGATCCCGGTCTGAAGGGTCCCGATCTGAAGGGTCTCGATCGGAGGGGACCGCCACATACGCGAAGGTCATTGCAAGGCGGTAATTATAGCAACAGCGTCTGTTGCTCCGCGGGATAGACGAGATGATCGCCTTCCACCCGCGCATGCTCGTTGAGGACGTGCGCCTTCACGGAGTCATGCCCGATGATGTGGACCACGTCGATACCGCGCCGCGTCAGCTCGTCTGCGACGAGGTTTCGATGACAGCGCCAGGGCACGGCTTCGGCACACATGATGACTGTGGCGGGAGTAGGGGGTTGGGAGTGGGGAGTGGGAGAAGTGGTCATCGCAACGAGCTTGTCGATGGCGGTTCGGAACTCTCCGGTGGCCATATAGTCTGCATAGGCTCGGAACTGTTCGTTGCGCCAGGCCGTGTTGCGCGAATCGGCCAGCGGTTTTCGCCGCCCGCCCAACTCCGGCATGTGGATGCAGGCGATGCCGTTCTCGGGCAACCACGCCGCCATCGCCTCGCTGGAGAAGTGGGGATAGCGCTTCGAGCCCGGATAGCGGCGGATGTCGGCGAGCAAACCGATCCCATGCTCGCGCAGCAGCGCGACGATCTCGTCGCTCGAGCGTGTGGAGTGGCCGATGGTGTGGATGGGCATGGTGTGGCAGTGGGTCAGTGGATCAGAGTGGATCGGTGATCAGTGATCAGTAGATCAGGAATCGCGGGTCCTGATCCACCGATCAACGAATCCACTGATTGACTACGGGAGCGGATCAGTGACAAGTCGATCAGAACCGGGTGTCCTGATCTACTGATCAACCAATCTACTGATCGACTACGGGCGCGGTCGATCAGTGGATCAGTGATCAGTAGATCAGGAATCGCGGGTCCTGATCCACCGATCAACGAGTCCACTGATCGACTACGAGGGCGCGGTCGATCAGTGGATCAATGACAAGCCGATCAGAACTGGGCGTCCTGATCCACTGATCAACCAATCCACTGATCGACTCCGAGGGCGGATCAGTGACAAGTCGATCAGAACCGGGTGTCCTGATCTACTGATCAACCAATCTGCTGATCGACTACGAATAATGCCCCTTCCCCCCGCGTTCTCCAACCCGTTCCATGGCTTACTACAGCGAGCACGCGCAACAGCTCAAACGCGATCTGGCAGCCGAGGTTCCGACGGATGAGTTGCGGGTACTGCATGCCAGGCGGCCGTTTCTGCACGCGTTGATCGCTTTCCTCAACGTGGCGGCACTGGTGGCAGCCGGCGTGGCCATCGTCCACTTCGATCGCTGGTACCTCTGGCTGCCGTTCGCGTTCGTGGCCGGGTTTGCCGTCTTCGACTTCACGGTGTTGTTGCACGAGGTCGTGCACCGCGCGGTGCTGCCGGAGTCGAGTGAGAGCGCCTATCGCATCCTCGGCCTGCTCTACGCGGTGCCGAGCGGCATCTCGGCGTCGCAGTTCACCCGGTGGCATCTCGATCATCACGCCGGCCTCGGCTCGAACATCGACGACCCGAAGCGGCACTATCTCTCTCCGAAGAAAAACGCCCGCTGGCTCAAGGCGCTCTATTTCACGCCGGCGCTCTTCCCGATCTATTTCCGCGCCGCCGCGAAGGAGACAGCCGCCTACGAGCCGGAACTGCGCCGGCGCATCGCGGGCGAGCGGCTCTTCACGATCGCGTTCCAGCTTGGCGTTCTCGCCGCAATCGCGCTGATCGGCGGCTGGGCCGTCGCCTTCAAGCTCTACGTGGTCCCGGTCTTCTTCATCTTCCCGATCGCCTTCGCATTGAACCGCCTTGGCCAGCACTACGACATCGATCCCTCCGACCCGGCCAAATGGTCGACGCTGGTGAAGGCGTCGTGGTTCTGGGACGTCGTCTTTCTCTTCTCCAACTATCACCTCGAGCACCACTACTTCCCGGGCGTTCCGTTCTACAACCTCCCGCGCCTGCAGAAGCTCCTCCTGCCGTTCTACCGGAAGCGCGGTATGACGCCGATTGGCTACGGCGCCCTGTTGTGGGGCTGGCTCGTGCTCAACCGCAAACCGCACGCGAACTGGGATGACTCCGGGCGGGGTGTGGTGCAGGTGGCGGGGGCGGAGTAGGATTCGGTTATGATTGTTCTCGTTCGAGTTCGCCGACGATGCGGTCATCCAGGACTACATCGACGGGAGATCGCGATGTGGCGACTGAACGACCCGTCTGATCAGATTTCTTCCGAGGAGCTGCGGCGCGTCTCGCAGATAATTAAGCGCGAACGGGGCTAGCTGCGCACTCGCACGCGCCCGATCTCAACGATTGCGAGCTTTCCTTCGAGGGTGGCGACGATTTCGGGTCGATTCAGAAAACTGCGTACAAGGGCATGAATGTCGCTGGAAACCATTCTGGGTGTCAGCACCAGCACAGCGATCCCAAAGTACTCGGGTGGCGGATAGTTCCTGATATCGGCAAAGTCGAAATCTCCGGTCAGGATGGCCCACTTTTCCGATTTCGCAAACGCAGCGATCACCGCATCAGGTGATCCACCCAAGCCAACGTCGCGGACATGTATCGCTTCGTACCCATATGTGACGAGCAGTCGCTCCAGCGAGTAAGGAATGTCAGCGTCGATCAGGAACCGCAACATCTTCGACGAGGATAGAAGCGCGGATGAGACGCAGTCAACAGAGATCGTGTAGTGAATGAGCGGAAGGTCGCGCGTGATCCCGAAGATTGCGTTGACTGCAGTCAAGAAATTCCAGGTTGACTGCAGTCAAGAAGTTCGCTGTGCTCATCGCGTTGACAGCGGGTGGAATTGTTCTTCGTCGACAAGATCCTTTGCGTATTCCAGTGCTGCCGCGATGTCGTCGAACGTCACGCCGTATTCATCGATGATCTGCTCCTGCGTCATCCCGCCTGCTAGGCTTCCAAGGATACGGGCGACCGGAACTCGCGTCCCTCGAATCACAGGTTTGCCATGCTGAAGCGCTGGGTCGATCGAGATGCGATCAAGCATGCTGCGATTGTAACTCGCTACAGCAACCCCGTCAGCACCAGATCCGCGATCTGATCCGCGCTGGCAGCGAGGTCGTACTCCTTCTCCGACAGGATCCATGACGTCACCATCTCGTCGAGGATGCCAAAGACTGCTTTGGCGCCGAGCTGTGGATGGATGGTGCGGCGAAAGCTGCCATCCGACTGGCCGTGCTCGATCATCTTTCGCAGAATGTTGAGGTAGTCGGCGACCTCCTGCTGTGAGAGGAGGCTCATGAACTTGAGGCTGTGGCGCAGCTCGACCTGCGCCACGATGGCCAGCGATCGGTCGCGGCCCAGCGTATCCAGATGGTGCCGGATGGCGATGCGGATGCGCTCTTCGGGGCGCCGGACGTGGGCCAGCTCGCGCTCCAGCGACTGCAGGTAGTTGCGCGTGTGCTCGCGGAAGATCGTCACCAGCAGATCTTCCTTCCCGTCGAAGTAGAGGTAGATCGTGCCGTCGGCCACGCCGGCCGACTTGGCGATCTCGGAGACTTTTGCGTTGAAGTAACCGTTCCGGGCGAAGACTTCAATGGCCGCTCGAAGGATGCGCTCGCGTTTGGTGGTGCCGCGCGCGGTCTCGGTAGGGGGTGGAAGGGTTGATGCTTGCCGGGTCATGTGAATGAATGCTCATTCAGTGAGTGCCACGTTGTCAAGCGAGCCGTTCGCGCAACTCCTCGATGAATACCTGCCGCTCGTGGTCATCCATGGAGTTGCGCACACCCGCATCGATGATCTCCATCACCGCTTCACGATCCAGCGAGGCGCTCACCGGGTAGATGTGCAGATGCAGGTGCGGCGTGACGATCCCCAATTTGAGCAGGATGGCGCGATCGGCGTGTGTCACCGCGAGCAACGCCCGCTCGGCGCGATGATGGATCGCGGCGAAGTGGATGTACTCGTCGATCGTCAGATCGGCGGCATTCTCCACATGCTCTTTCCAGACGACCATTGCATGTCCACGAACGGCCCAGTCGTCGTGCAGGATCACCAGCACCCGGCCGTCATCGAAGAGCAGCTCGCCGGCGGCACCCGGTTCGTCGCAGAAGACGCAGGTCATGGGACAGTAGAGTAGTGGATTAGTGGATGGGTCGATCAGTCACGTGATCTGTCATCCTGAGCCTGCCGCAGCCGCGTGGGTGGTGGGTGGAGGAGCGGCGAAGGACGGCGAAGGACCCCCTCCCTTGTAGCGGGTAGGTTGGGGGGGGACGTTTCTTGTGCGCGTAGCCCCCTTCCTCCCCGCTCGTAGTCCGGGGGGGGCCTTCGGCGTCCTCCGCCGCTCCGCCCACACAACCACCCACGCGGCTGCGGCAGCCTCAAAGCTTGTGCAGAAATCCAACCGCGCGGTGATTCTCAAGGAACGGGCCGTTGCGAGTATGTCGTACTCCACCCCCTCCCAAAGCGGTGGCTGGGCGCCACCGCACTCCAAAGCGCTTCGCGCGAAATGATGTGACAATCCTCGCCAACTCTGCACAGGTTTTCGCGCGCCGGAAGGCGCGCTTTGGAGTGCGGCGGCGCCAGCCACCGCTTTGGGAGGGGGCGCCCGCTTCATGCAACACACGTCCTGGTTGCGGGCAACGCCGAGCCTCCGCGGCAGCCTCAGGATCGCTCGTAAATCCGGCTCCGTTCACACCAGCAGGATCGGAACCGTCGCCAACCAGGATGGAGCGGCCCGTGGAAGAAGCACGCAATACCC
>JBBRNB010000097.1:0-26860 GCA_038230535.1 Thermoanaerobaculia bacterium | reverse complement strand
CTTGTACCTCCGCGTAACTCTTTTGTACCTCCGCGCAGCCCTTTTGTACCTCCGCGCAGCCCTTTTGTACATCCGCGGCAGCCTCTGGTCACCTCGGCCGCAGCCCCTGGGTACCTTTAGCGCAGCTCCTTCGCACCTCTGAGTATTCCGGAAGGGGGCCAGGCATTCGTTTCTCGCTGTGCTGCAAACCCCTGATTTAGAGAGACTTATCAGCGTGAGATTCCGCAGCCGATTCAGCTCGCTCGTTATTTGACCTTGGCGCTGCTGGAAAGCGATCCAGCTTGGGTCCGAGCGAATGGGTTATTGAATGCACCGTTTAGTCTACTGTCGGTGTCCCGACGTCAACCGTTCATGGACAGTACGCAGCAGTCTCTGGATGTCGGCGAGGTGGTGATGGGGTCGGCGTTGAAGTCGGTCAGGCGGGCGTCGTACCTGGCTTGGTTGGGGGCTGTCTCGACGATCACGTTGCGTGTCTCGCGCATTGCGGTGTTGGCGTCTTCCGCGACGGGCGCTTCTCGGGCGGAGACCTTCAGGGCGCAGTAGAGGCTGAACGTCTTCGCATTGGCGGGGCAGTGCGGCTCGTCGGCTCGATTCCACTTCGCGGCCGAGTCGAGGAGCTTCTGCGCCCGCGGGATGACTTGTAGATCGGCCGTCGTGACCGACGGCGCGGACTGGTGGACGCCGGCCTGCTCGCTCGAGCGTCTGGTGATGCGATCCTCGATCAGCTTCAGGGCGTTCTGGATGCCGGCGACCGTCCTGACTGGATCGTTGTTGTAATCCATCAAGCGGTGCTCGTAAGCATGGTTGGGTAGAAGATCGTCGATGACGAAGCGGGCCTCCTGCATCGCCGCGCCCCGGTGCTCGAAATTGCCGCTGACTTCGCCGGTCGCTTTCTCGAGCGCGCAGTAGAAGCTGAACGTGGTCGCATCCTTGGCCCCAAAACAGAAAGGGCGCCCCCGAAGGGCGCCCTTTCCATTCGTTCGATAGGAAGCGAGTTACTGCTGCTGTACGCCTTCCGGGTACTGGAGGAAGCCGCCCTGCGAGTAGATGATGTCGCAGTCGAAGTTCGTCGTCGAGCTTCCGACGGGGGCTGCTTCTTTGATGCCGTCCTTGCCGTACGACAGGATCGCGTACTGCTGTGCGGCGGTGCTGGTACCGAAGTCGCGGTCAGCGCGATACTCCCATGCATTGCCCCAGCCGTCCCGCGGAGGAAGCGACTTGACATACGTCGGCGACAGGATCACGCCCATCGTGGTGTTGCTGAGAGTGATGGCCGGCAGTGTTACCGCGCCCGCGGCGTTGTACTTGTTCACGTCCGTGGCGCGTGCTTCCCAAGCCGTGGCAATCGTGCGGATGTCCGCCATCGTCCGTTTCTGCTTCGCGCGCTGCATGGCGGTCAACAGATTCGGAATCGCGATCGCTGCGAGAATGCCGATGATCGCGACGACGATCAGCAACTCGATCAATGTGAAACCCTTCTGGTTCTTTTTAATCATTTGAACCCTCCTAGTGGGACCCACTACCGCAATCGAGATGCCGATCTGTGAATTTGCGCAACTGACTGCAATTACTTGGCTTATACCGTAGAGCCAGGCCTGAAACCAGGTTACGTTGACGGTTTTCGCGTGGTGGGTCTGACAAATAGTGTCACGGGTCGGGTGGCGAGAATTAGATCAGTAGATTAGTAGGTCCGTGGATCGGAGCTCCAGCGTTTCGTGGCGAGATCTACGATCAACGAATCCGTTCATTCCTGCTGCTCGAACGCGAACCGGCCAACGATATGCCGCAACAGCAAAACGCCGTCGTTGAACCAGTCGATGCGCAGCCGTTCATCGGTTGAATGGATCGCCTGGGTCTGGTACCAATCGGTGGGGAAGGGCATGAGACCGTAGGCCTGGATTCCGCGTGCGCGGAGATGGCGCGAGTCGTTGTACCAGGCGGCGAGTACCTCGCTGCCGGTGTTTGCGCCGGGATATTGCCGGGCGGCCTCGGCAGCGATCAGCGCGAACATGGGCGTGTGACGCGAACTGAGCGGTGCCGGGCCGCTCTTCTCGATCACTTCCTCGATCGTCACGCCGTATCGGGCCGCGATGCCGCGCAGCCACTCGATGCGCGTATCGGGATTCTCGTCCGGCAGGTTGAAGAGGTTGACCCGCATCGTGACGCCTTGGGCATCCGGCACGATGGCCGCGGGCCATACGACGTTCTGTGTCAGTTCGCGGTAGCCGCTGGAGAGGAGCCAGAACTTTCCCGCGCCGATCGTACGATCGATGTCGTCGAGGTACTGCCCCTGCTCGATTCGTCTGGGCGCCAGGTCGTGCAGAAACTCGCGCACTTCCGGCAGAACGCGATCGGGATCGCGAGGCGCGATGAACGGCTCGAGAGCGATCCGCAGCGCCTGCATCGACGGGCGATCGTGCGCGCGCAATCGCAGTTTGACGGTCATCTTCGTTCCGATCTCGATGCCGAAGTAGCCGACACGCTCCTGTGTGGTCTCCGTGATGCCGCCCTCGTTGATGCCGTATCCGATCCCTTCGAAGATGTCCGGCCGGTTCTCGATCAGCCAGAGCAGCCCCTTTTTGCCGCCGGCTTCTTCGTCGGCCACGGCCAGGAAGACGACGTCGTGCTCGGGGGTGCGGTGCGCTCGCGCCAGGTCGATGACCGCGAGAATCTCGCAGATGGCGATGCCCTTCATGTCCAGCGTGCCGCGGCCGTAGAGCTGGTTCAGAAAGACCTCGCCGGCGAAGGGCGGGCGTGTCCACCCATCCTTCGACGCGGGAACGACGTCGATGTGATTGAGCAGCAGCAGGCCGCCACCGCGCCGCTTCCCGGCGATGCGAGCGTAGACATTCGCCCGGCCTGGAGCGGACTCGATGATCTCGGCGTGAATGCCGTTCCTGGCGAGCATCCCGGCGAGAAAGCGAGCGCCGGGGAGCTCGTTACCAGGCGGGTTTGACGTGTCGATGCGAACGTACTGCTGCAGAAGCGCAACTTCCGGCGTGACCGGGGCCTGCTTCGGAATCCAGAGGCGCGAGTCGATCTCGCGGCCGGTGCGGTCGTTGTAGACATACAGCGCCGTGATGAAGACCGCGCCGGCAAGGATCAGCGCGAGCGGCAAAGCCCAGCGTCGCATCGGCGTCAGCTCGGGGGGTGATCGCCACTCGGCGGTTCGATCGTCTCTGCAGGTTCCACGGCCGCTGCCTCGAGGTGTGTTCCGCTCGCATCGGCGACGACGTGTACAGGCTCCTCATATGCCGGCATCGCCACGGCAGTAAGGGAGGGGCGGTAGACGAGGAGGATTCCGATCAGCACCGCGCCGGTGAGGAGAGAGATCAACATGCCGACGCGCACCAGCTCATTGCGGTACTCCATGACGATATGGTGCCGGCCCGGCGTCACGATGATGCCCTGATAGCCGATGTTCGTCACGATTGCTGGTACGAGTGTGCTGTCCACGCGGATGTTCCAGTACTTGTGCGGTGTGACGCTCATGACCAGGAATCCCTGACCAAAACTCTCGACGTCGAGCGAGGCGGTGTTCGCTGTCTCCACGACGCGCTTGATGACTCCCTGCGCAGGGACAAAGGATGGCCGCTGCACGAAGGCGACACCGCCGGTGAAGCTCGACGTGCTCAACTGTTTAACGAAGTCCTCGCGGTCACGGATGGTGACGACCTGGTCAGCAAAATAGTAGCGAGGGTAGTGCGGGCCTTCCTCGAAGCCGACCGGCAGTGAGTCCTTGAAGTTCCCATGGTTCCGCTTCTTCTCTTTTTCAAAGTCGCGATAGACCCCTCGGTACCATGCATTCGACATGGCCATGAACGGCTTGTACCAGTCCGCGCGGCCGGAGCGCTTGACGTCCCAAATCGAATCGGTGAGGTCGATGGTCGGCAGAAGGGCGGTCTTGTCATAGTCGCGCTCGAGTACGGTGCGCAGGCCCGAGCCGGCCGGAGTCATCGGAAAAAGGCCGTTGCGAACGACCCAGTAGACAGCGTCGGCCGTCGAAAAGTACTGCTGGGCCGTCTTCTCGGTACCGTACCAGTCAGCCTCGTGAAAGATGCTGAAGTCCTGACGATTGCGTGGAAAGGCGTGCGCGGCCGGCGGCGGATCGAAGAATCTCCGCGGCTCCCTTGGATTGAGCTCCCACGTAACGTAGGCGAGATCGATCGTCACGAACGCCGCCGCGGCGGCGAGCCAGATGCGCATGTGGCGCTTGCGCAGGGTGACCAGCAGCGCGATGAGCGCGGCGCCGCGCACGGACGCGATGATCCAGTCCGTTCTCGACAGCAGGACGACCTTCGTCCCGGCGGCACCGGCCGTCAATCCCCACGCTTTGCGGATCGAGACGAAGTCCGTGGTCTTGCTGAGGAGGTTGAAGAGCCTGGGGTAGAGGGGCGTGAAGCCGCTGATGGCGATGATGGTGGCGACGAGCATTGACGCCGCTGCGAATCCGAGTGCGCCGCTGCGAACGTCTTCGTCGCCGGCCAGCATCCGGTCGAGCATCTGCGCGGCGAAGATGATCAGCGCGAATCCTCCCATCAGGATGAACTTCTCCGGATAGCGGACCGATGTGGCGATGCCGGCGTCGAACAGCCAGTGCAGCACGGGCGTGTGTCCGCCCAGGGCCAGGATCGACGAGAAGACGAAAATGATGAGCACGAGCCGCCCGCCGCGCGGACGGGCGAACGCGCCGCCGATGGCAAGCGCGGTGACGGCGATTCCGGCGTAGACGCTGAAGATGAACGGAGATCCCATCCCCGTATACAGATCACCGCCCCAGTACCACATCACGTTCCCGATCGAGATGTGCCCGAGGATGTTTGGATAGATCATCTCCGCGAACTTCGCCCACGGCATGCTCCAGGCGCTGACGAGGTCGAAGTCGAATGGGCGCGAACGGGCCGAATCGTGGACATGATCGATGGCCGGCAGGATCTGCGCCGCACCGAGAAGGAAGCCGGTGATCGAGATCATGGCGATCCATAGGACGCGCGTGATCATTTTCGACAGGCGAGGCCGGCTGTACCAGCCGCGGTACAGGGCGTACATGCCGATCAGAAGGCCGGTCTGCATCACCGTCGTCGGCTCCGCGACGAGAACCTGGAGACCGAGAAACAACGCCGCGGCCGCGAAGTCGCGAAGGCTTCGTTTCAATAGAAACCGTCGAACGAAGAGACATGTCAATGGCAGCCAGGCCGCGCAAAAGAGAATCGGCAGGAGGTTGACGTAAGAGAGGTAGATGCCGCCCAGTCCGAACGACAGCGCGCCCATCCAGGCAGCGGGGGGCCGGAGCTCCATCGATCGCAGCAGCAGGTACATGCCGAGAAGACCGATATAGATGTGAATGAGGATGTGCAGCCGGTAGCCGAGGTCGTAACTTGGCAGGAGGATCAACCAGGTCAGGGGGTAAAAGACCTCGTGCTCCGGATTGGCAGCGATCGGCTGACCGGAAGAGAAGTAACGATTCCAATACGGAAACTCCCCGTGCTGGACGATCTCGCGAAGAATCTGCTTGGCCGGATAGTAGTAGCGCGTCAGGTCGCGCATATACAGCTCGTTGACGCCGAAGAGAACATCGGCGAAGCAGATGGTGGCGATCAGAAAGAGGAGGCCGAGCGCGAGGAGATCGGTGCGGCGGCTGACTGGAGGAAGCACCACTAAAGGTGTCGCCAACGGTGTCGCCGGAAGCGCTACCGGAGGTGTCTCGGAAAACGTCGCGTCATTCACGGCGAGCGATTGTAGCCGACTCGGAAGGCCGGTCATTTACGCTGTGCTATTCTCGCTCGCCGATGCCGCTCCACGAGAAGAAAGTCGTCGCCGTGCTCCCGGCGTACAACGCCGAGAAGACGCTGCAGGCGACGTTTGACGACATCCCTCAGGAGTGGGTCGACGAGATTCTCCTGGTCGATGACCGTTCGCGCGACAAGACGGTTGAACTGGCCCGGCAGCTTCCGATGCGCGTCGTCGTCCATCCGCAGAATCGCGGATACGGCGGAAATCAGAAGACCTGCTACCGGACGGCCATGGACGAGATGGGCGGCGAGATCATTGTCATGGTGCATCCTGACCATCAGTACGACCCGAAGATCATCCCCCAACTCGTGCAGCCGCTCTTGGGTGGCGAGTGCGAGGCGGTCTTCGGCTCGCGGATGCTCGGCGGCCGTCCGATCGAAGGGGGCATGCCGAAGTGGAAATACCTGGCAAACCTCTTCCTGACGATGGTGGAGAACGCTACGTTCTACATCTTCCTCTCTGAGTACCACTCCGGCTTCCGGGCATACTCAAAGAGATACCTCGACGCGGTCAACTTCGAGGCGAACTCGGATGATTTCGTCTTCGACACTGAGATCATCGCCCAGGGTGTGGCCAAAGGGATGCGCATCCGCGAAGTGCCGATCTCCACGCGCTATTTCGACGAGGCTTCACAGATCGGTTTCTGGCGCTCGGTGCGCTATGGCCTGGAGATCCTGAAGACGATGGTGCTCTATAAGCTGCACAAGAAGCACATCTACTCGCACCGGATTTTCCGCGACCCGGTGGCGCGCGCCACCATCAGAACGGCCACGACCTAGGCGGAAGCATCGCTTCGTTTCGCGCCCGCGCGATCGCTCGCGGCGGCAATGGCAGTCCCCCGACGGCGCGCGACATCGCGCCGGGCTGCTCGAAATAGACCTCCTCGATGTAGCCGATTCGCAGCCGTGATGTGAGTGTCGGTGCCGGAGCCAGCCATCCGAGCGCGAACATGAGCAGAGCCCCGAGCGCGACGAACAGAGCGTTCCGTTTCGTCACCACCGCCAGCGCGGCGACGACGATCGCGAACGGTATGGCGATCGCCAGAGGCCGGGCCACCAGATGGAGAAGGTTTGGTGCGACCAGGCCTTGCCGCAGGAGAGGCAGCGCCAGCGTCGACCATGGAGCGGCGAAGCTCTGGTCCGGGAAGGGGAACGTCAACGTCAGCGGCACGACTGCCGAGGCCGACGCGCCGAGGGCGATCCACTCGATGATTGACGACGCGGCGAAGACGAGTGGAAACAGCAGGAACGGGATGCTGGGTACGAGGTAGCGAGGTCCGACGCTCCAGCCGCCGTGCCAGTTCGGATATCCCGAGTAGAAAATGATCAGCGCGGCGGGGACGAGGACGAGCCCGCTGAAGGCTTCGCGCGTCATCGCGCGCCGCGCACGCGGCAGCGCAAAGAGCGAGACGAGAAGGATCGGTGCGAAGATGAAAAGGCCTCGTGATGGATCGAACAGCAGTCGAAGCAGCGTCAATGGCTGGGGCAGCCCGACGCCAAAGATCCCTGTTTGTGCCATGGCTCTAAACTGTACGTTGCGCTCGCTGCCGGACGAGAAGGCGAAGACGCTGCCGAAGAGAAGCCGGTTGTAGCTTGCAAGCCCGATTGCGAACGGCAATGCGCCGGCGATGATGCGCGGCGCGCGACGCCAGGCGCAGAGCAACAACGCGGCGCCGGCGATTGCGCACGGATACTCGGAGACCGTTGCCAGCCCGATCAGTGCGCCTGCCGCGTATTCGTGCCTCTCGACGAAGAGCAGTGCCCACGCTCCAAAGAGTGCGGCAGCGGTCAGAGCGTGTGAGAAGTTGAGGAGTCCGTAAGCGAAGAGAGGCGTCGCGAACAGGAGTGCGAGCACGGCTATGTCGATCCGCTCTCGTGTTGCGCCGAGCCGGGCCGCGGTCCGCGCCATCCCCCACGCCAGGAGCAGCAGCGGCACCGTCGCGGCGAGGAAGCGCATGGCGTTCGCGGTCGTTCGCATCGTCACCGCTGAGGGAGGTCCCACGATCGCCCGTACAAGGGCGTAGGCAGGGAAGCCGGCGAGCATCGCTCCCGGCGCCTTGTTCGAGTAGACGCGGCCATCGGCTTCCGACGCATCCTCGAAAGCTTTCCCGCCGAGGAGCGGGAGAAGGGGAGTGATCTCGAACGTGTGGAAGTCAACGAGCGCGGCCGCGGCCGCCCAGCGGCTCATTTCGTTCGGCGAGACGAAGTGGGGAAAAACGGGGATGAGGAGAAGCGCGAGAAGGATGTAGAAGATTACGGGAGCCGGGAGTCGGGAGTCGGTTGTCGGAGCGACAAAACCTCGGTCGCCGGCTTCCTGCTCCGGACTTGCTACATCCGTCATTCGCGCAACCGCTCCTGAAGCTCGTCGCTGACGGCGACGCCGTTGGCCTCGCACGCGTGCGCGACGGTCTGGAACGCCTCGCGTCTACGTCCTTCCCGCAGCATGTCGAGAACTCCGGCTGCGATGATGCCGTCGAAGAAACGCTTGCGGTCGACGTCCGTAGGCAGGACTTTCTTAGCTGACTTTCGCAGTGTGCCGAGCAGGTCGTTCACCTCGGCGTACTCCGGGCCGATCGAACGTTGCAGATCCTCTTTCAACGTCCGGCTGATGGCTGGCGACTTGCCTCCGGTCGACACGGCGATCTGGATCGATCCCTTCTCGATGATGGCCGGCACGATGAACTCGCACAGGTGGGTGACGTCGACGACGTTGACCGGGATCTTGCGCCGCCGGCAATCGCGCGCCACGCGGGCATTGACGCAACGGTCATCGGTCGAAGCGATCACGATCGAGGCTCCGTCGAGGTCAGCCTCAGCGTACAACTTGCGACGAACCGCGAGCACGCCCGCGCTCTCCCACGCGGCGATCTCGTCGGTGATCTCAGGGCTGACGATCGTCACACGTGCGCCGTAACGCATCATCGTTTCCGCTTTTCGGGCGCAGACAGTTCCACCACCGACGATGAGGACCGCGCGGCCTTCGATGTCGATGTAGATCGGATAGTAGGGGAACTGTTTTTTCATGGTGGTTTCCAGGTTGCTTGGGTTGGGTTGCTGGGTTACTGAGACACCTGGCAACCCAGCAACCCAATCAATAAATCGGATACTGATCGCACAGTTCCTTCACTTCCTTCTTCACCTGTGCGATGACGGCCGAGTCGCCTTTGGCGTCGAGGACTCGGGCGATGAGACTGGCGATCGTGTTCATCTCCGGTTCGCGCAGGCCGCGTGTCGTCACTGCCGGCGTCCCGATGCGGATTCCTGAGGCCACCATCGGCTTCTGTGTGTCGAAGGGGATGGTGTTCTTGTTGACGGTGATGTTCGCCGCTTCGAGGAAGTTCTGGCCGTCTTTGCCGGTGATCCCTTTCGAGAAGACGTCGGTCATGAAGAGATGGTTGTCCGTGCCGCCGCTGACGATGCGGAAGCCCGCGCTTCCGACGGCTTCTGCCAATGCCCGCGCGTTGCGGATGATCTGAGCCTGGTACTCCTTGAATTCGGGTTGCAGCGCTTCGCGAAACGCAACGGCTTTGGCAGCGATGATGTGGACGAGCGGACCGCCCTGGATGCCGGGGAAAACGGAGCGGTCGAGGTCTTTCGCGTAGTCCGCTTTGCAGAGCACGAGTCCGGCGCGGGGACCGCGCAGCGTCTTGTGGGTTGTTGTGGTGACGAAGTCAGCGTAGGGGACAGGGGAGGGGTGGAGTCCGGCGGCGACGAGACCGGCGATGTGGGCGATGTCCGCCATCATCAGCGAGCCGCTCTTGTCGCAGATCTCGCGGATCCGTTTGAAGTCGATGACGCGAGAGTACGCCGACGCTCCGCAAATGACCAGCCGCGGTTTGTGCTCCCCGGCCAGGCGCTCCATCTCGTCGTAGTCGATCAGTTCGTCTTCCTTGCGGACGTGATACGCGACGACGTTGAAGTCACGGCCGGAGTACGAAAGCGGATGTCCGTGCGTGAGATGACCACCGTGTGAAAGGTCCATCCCCATGACCGTGTCGCCGGGCTTGAGCACGCTGAAGTAAACAGCCATGTTGGCCTGCGACCCTGAGTGCGGCTGGACGTTGGCATGCTCGGCGCCAAAGAGTTTCTTCGCCCGGTCGATGGCGATGTTTTCCACGATGTCGGTCGGGCCGCAGCCGCCGTAGTACCGTTTGCCCGGATATCCTTCGGCGTATTTGTTCGTGAAGACCGATCCCATCGCGGTCAGGACGGCCTTGGAGACATGGTTCTCGGAGGCGATCAGCTCGAGCGTGTCGTTCTGGCGGTCGGTCTCGAGGCGGATGGCATCAGCGATCTCGCGGTCGGCGTCCGGGAGCGCACGCTGGAGGAAATCGTGGCCGGTGGCGGCGCCCTGCCGCTCGTGAATCGTCGTAGTCATTCTGCGATCTTATCCGATAATCGCGGAGCGATGACTGTGCGTCCGCGGCTCTTTTTTCTGCTTCTGCTCGCCGTTTTCTGCGTACTCCTGGCGACGCTCGGCTTCTTCTTTTTCCGGGATGACTTCTCCACGCATTACCCGATCAAGGTGCTCTCCGCCGCGTCGTTTCGGGCCGGTGAGATCCCCTGGTGGAACTTCGCCGACGGCGGCGGCCAGCCGCTGGCCGGCAATCCGAACACGCTGACGTTTTATCCCGACAACTTCCTTTACCTCGTGCTGCCGCCGCACGTGGCGTTCAATCTCCATTTCCTGCTTCACCTGATCCTGGGCTGGGTGGCGATGAGAGCGTTGACGCGTTCGCGGTTCGGGGCGTGGCTTTGGGTGTTGTCCGGCGTTGCCGTCTCCGTGCTCTCGTTCTACAACCTCGTCACCGCGATCGCGCTTGTCCCGTTCGCGTTTCTCGCGGCCGAGCGGCGCAGCGCTCCACAGCTCGGCCTGGCATTCGGCCTCCTCGCGCTGGCGGGTGAACCGGTGACGATTCTCGCGGCCGCGATTGCGGTGCTGGTCCTGGCGGCCGGTCGGATGCGCATCGTCCCGATCGCCACGGCCATCGGCATCTCCATAGTCATCGCGGCACCGCAACTCATCGCTTACAGCGAGATCGCGGGCGAGGTCGAGCGCGCGCATGGTTACTCGGCGCAGACCGTGCTCAACGCCTCGTTCGATCCGCGGCGGTTGCTGGAGATTGTGGCGGGTCCGTTCATTCATATCGAGACGCCTCATCTCTTCCCGTCGCTGATCGTCGGTCTGATCGTCATTCCGGCCGTTTTCCGGCGGTCTCGTTACACCATCATCGCCGTGCTGATGCTGTTCTGCACCCTGGGCTCGTTCAATCCGGTCGTGCGTGTCGCGGTCGAATCGTTCAGCACGATGCGCATCGGCAGGTTCCCGGAGAAATTCGCGCTGCTGATGTGCGCCGTCATGGTGGTGCTTGCGGCGGAGTACTTCCGGGAATCGAAGATTCCTCGCCTATGGACAATCATCACCTTCGCGCCGCTGCTTTTCTGGATGTTTTTGACGATCCCGATCGATTGGTTTGCGCCGTACCGCGTGGCCATGCAGCCGTCACGGCGTGTCTTCGTCCCGACGATGCCTGGCGGCCAGACCATCGATCGTGAAAACTATCGCGAACGCGCGCGCCGTCTCGAGCCATTGTTTGGCGCCACGGCCGGACTCGAATACGTCCTGAACCGTTCGGGCGACGGCATGCACTCGCTCCTCAGCCGCATCGCCTTCGAGCGCTTCGCCACCACGAAGAACCCCGCCTGGTTACGCGTCGCCACGGCGCCGGCGGCGATCATTCCGAAGGCATTCGCCGCGCCGGCGATTCCCGATGCAGTTCATTTGATTGAAGAGGGCGCGCCGGCGGTTGCGCCGCGGGCCTTTACATCGACGGCGGGCGCTCATGTGACTCGCGTCGTGCGCGACGGGCAAACCATCGAGATCGATGTTTCCTCGACGGGCCCCGCGCTCGTCGCGGTCGATCAGTCGTACTTTCGGGCCTGGTCCGCGTGCATCGGCGATGGTGCGCTGGGCACGACGCCGGTCAACCTCGACCGCCTCGGCGTCTTCGTCCCCGGTAGCGGCACCGTCACCCTTCGTTTCGGCCGGCATCGAACAGCGGTTGTGCTGACCTGGGTGCTCTCGTCACTGCTGGTGGTCGCTCTCCTCTTTTCGATGCGCATCGAAAAACTCGATCGCCGCACCGGCGAGGTAGAGGGATCCGGCGATGACGACCGATTGGTAGCGTGACCTCAGTGCGCGCTCGATCGCGTGTACCGGATTCGGTTCAGAGACTGCGTCGATCAACATGGCTCGCGCGATCTCAGCTAGTTGCAAAGCTGATGCAGACCGCGGTGGGTATGGCTCCGTGGTGACGATCGAATCGAACAGCGGAAAAAGCGTATCCGTCAGGTCCGCGATGTTCTTGTCGCTCATGATGCCGAAAACGAGGAGTCGGGGGGGCGCGATCCGCTCGGCTATGAACGGCGAGATGGCTTCGATGGCGTGGGCATTGTGGCCCCCGTCGATCCAGATCTCTTTGCCGCCGTACTCGATCCTCTCCAGCCTTCCGCGCCAGCGTGTCGCTTGAACCCCCTGCTCGATCGACTCCGGCGTGATCTTCGGCAGCACTGGCCGCAGCTCCTCGGCGGCGCGCACGGCAAGCGCCGCATTGCGCTCCTGGAATGCCCCCTCCAGCGGCGACGAATGCCTCTCCGTGACGATGTGAAACGGGTTGCCGAACTGCCCCACCGCGCGGCGCCGCAGAATGGCCAGCACGCGCGGGTCGTCGTTCGAGGTCAGAACGGCCGCGTGACGATGAATGATGCCGGCCTTCTCCCTGGCGATTTTCCGGATGGTCTTGCCGAGGAATTCGGTATGGTCGACGCCGATCGGCGTGATCAGTGCAGCCACCGGATGGGCGATGACGTTCGTGGCATCCAGGCGGCCTCCCATCCCCACTTCGAGCACCATCACATCGCACTTCGCCTCGGCGAAGGCGATGAAGGCGACGATCGTCAACGCCTCGAAATAGGTAGGTGTGACCTGCGCCTTTTCCGACGTCACACGCAGCCGCTCGATCGCAAACGAGAGCCGTTCCTCATCGATGACCGTCCCGCCGATCATCCACCGCTCGTGCAAGTCGACGAGATGCGGCGACGTGTAGAGGCCGGTCCGGTATCCCGATGCGTTCAGGATCGACGCGAGCGTGGCAGAAGTCGAGCCTTTGCCGTTCGTACCAGCGACAATGATCGAAGGGCAGGCGCGCTCCGGATGCCCTATCCTGCGAAGCAGTACACGCATCCTGCCGAGGCCGGGACGAATTCCGGATCCTTGCAGAGAATCGAGCCAAAACAGGGCCTCGGTCGTCACGGGATCAGGACGCCGCTTCACGCCGCTTCCCGGCGAACATATGGAGGAATCGTGACAGCGTCGGCTTCATCTCCGCTCGCGGCGTGATGATGTCGACCATGCCGTGGTCGACGAGGAACTCGGCGCGCTGGAAGCCCTCGGGGAGCGTCTGCCGGATGGTCTGTTCGATCACGCGCGGGCCGGCAAAGCAAATGAGTGCCTTTGGCTCGGAGATATTGAGATCGCCCAGCATCGCGAACGATGCTGTTACCCCGCCGGTCGTCGGATCGGTAAGGATGGAGACGAACGGCAGCCGGGCGTCAGCAAGCCGGGCCAGCGCAGCGGAGATCTTCGCCATCTGCATCAAGGAAAGGATCCCTTCCTGCATCCGCGCGCCGCCGGAGGTCGAGACGATGATCAGCGGCTCTTTCTTCTCGAGAGCGCGCTCAGCCGCCAGGGTGATTTTCTCGCCGACGACAGAACCCATCGACCCGCCCATGAATGCGTACTGCATGGCGCAGATGACGACGCTGATGCCGTCGAGCTTTCCCTCGGCGCATAGCACGGCATCTCCCTTGCCCACACGCGCTTCATAGACCTTCAGCCGGTCGCGGTAGCGCTTCGTGTCGCGGAACTCGAGAGGGTCGGCCGACCGGATGTCGCCCGCGAACTCTTTGTATTTGGCGTCATCGAACAGGATCTCGAAACGTTCCCGGGCACTGAGGCGAAAGTGGTAGCCGCACTTCGGACAGACGTTGAAGTTCTGCTCGACCTCCTTCCGATAGACGATCTCCTTGCAGTCGTCGCACTTGACCCAGAGCCCTTCCGGGATGGCGACCTGCTTTTCGACCGCTTCCTTCGGCTTCTTCTCTTTTCGGAACCACGCCATGCCCGGGACTCTAGCTCAAATCGCCGGTGGAGCGCCACGCCGCGAGGAGGCGTGGCCGTCCATCAGATCTCCCGGAAGATGTATGGGCGCAGGACATCGAGGTTCTCTTCCAGCTTCGTCACGTCGAGAAAACGGAGCGTGGCGGCGATCGAGGAAAGAAGCGAGTTGCCGTCCTGCGGCGTGTAACAGAAGCCGACCACCTTCCTCGAGCTGGGAACGGTCAGAGTCGACATCGGAATGACGGTCTGGGAGAGGATGCGGCCGAAGTAACCGTGGTCGCGCCCGAAGGAGAAGATCTGGTTCACTGAACGCTTATTCGTACAGGCCACGCGGGGGTTCGAGCGAAGCAGTGCCTTGACCTCTTCGAGCGTGGTGTCGTGACCGAGGTCGAGATCGAACCAGAGTGTGTGCATGTACTGGGTGTTGATCTTGATGGCCGATGAAAAGAGGTTGAGCTTCTCGCCGACGGTCTGAAAGAGGTGGTAGGCGTCACGCGCATGGTGCGTACCGAACTCCGGATCATCGTGCTTGCCAGCTTCGGGTGCGGGGACGAACCCCTTGGCATCGGAGACGTCGTTCGCCCGGCGCATGCAGACGAAGCGGCCGGCAGTGAGGCTGATCTTTCCGGTGCGTCCGGCGATCGTTTTCAGGAGAACGGAGATGTTGTGCGTATTGCACGAGACGATCTGCACGAATCGCGTGTCGGGAGACTGCACTTCCTCATTGATGCCGCGGGCGTACGGAATGCCGAAGCCGAACTCCGATCCCTGCGCCAGAAACCCCTTCGGCCCGCTGCAGCGGTCGTAGTACTTCGCCTTGTTGTCATTGCCTGCCGGTGTGCAGTCGACGACGACCGTAGCGCGTTCGAGCGCTTCCTCGGTCGTAAACGAGACACGATGGCCTAGACGGGTGAACTCGTCCCGCGCATCCTCGTCGACGACCAGCTTCCCTCCGTGGTTGACCAGGTGCTCGACCATGGCATGGTCATCGCCCTTGGGAGTGCGCTTGTGAAACGTGACCTCATCGATGCCCCATTTTTCCTTGAAATCGGTGAACAGCCCGATCAACGGCTCGCCGATCGTCCCCGTCCCGACCACATGAACAATGTTCTTTTTCGACATGGTTGCACTCCCCGAAAAAAGCGCGCGGATTGTAACAGGGTCGGTTGACACGGGGAGGGCGAGGACTATCCTCGGTGAGTGCAAACCTCTCTAAACGTCAAAGTTCCGGACGATCTTTACAAGCGCCTCGAAACGAAGGCCGCGGCTGCCGGTGTACCGATCGAGCAATACGTGATCGCTGAACTGACGAAAGTTGGCGCGTTTCCCACGCGCGAAGAGATGATGGAACGTCTCCGCAGGTTACCCCGTGTGCAGACGACCCGCGATCCTGTCGACGTCATCCGCGAGGTCCGCGATAGTGGGCGCCGCAATTCATCGTGATCGTAGTTGATGCCTCGATCGCGGCTGAGATCCTCCTCGGCCGCCCGGGTGACGCCGCGGCGCTCGAACGTTTGTTCGGTGTGGACGAGGATATGCATGCTCCTCAACTCTTCGACGCGGAAGTCGCGCACGTGATCCGAGGCGCGTGGCTTGAACACGACATTAGTTGCGACAAGTGGTAGCGATACCGACGCGCGAGGAAATGATCGAGCGGCTGGACAACCTCACGCGTGCCGATATAGCCGCGAGCGCGGATGCCTTGCATGAGGTTCGCGAGGAGCGCGACGAGCAGCTTGCCCAGGCGGTCAGCGGCAAGTAATGTTGTCGTTGATGCGTCCGCGCTCGTTGATCTGTTTCTGAGGCGGCACGTCAGTTGACAGGTACCCCTGCAAGGATGCATCGTTCCGTCATGGCCACCGTGATACTTGAAATCCCGGACGAACGTCTCGACGAACTAAAAAAATGTGCTGAAGCGGAAGGTGTGAGCGTTTCTGAGTTTTTGCTGCGAGACAAGGAGAGTGGACCGATCGGGCCACCATCAGCCGAGTTCTGGGATTGGCTGAAGAATCTGCCGCGCATCGATATCGGCCCGTCGAGCGCTGACATCATTCGCGAGGGGCGCGAAGAACGCGATCGGCAAATAGATGAATGGCTCAGTCGTAGTTGACACATCTCTCGTCGTTGATATCCTCGCGAACATTCCCAATATAGCGGCGGCGTTCGAGAATCGGGGTGTGGAGGTTCTGCACGCGCCCCACGCGCTCGATGTCGAGTTTCTGAACGTGCTCAGAAAATTGTGGTTGCACAGCCGAATCGGCCGTCAAGAGGGTGTGCGGCTCATCGGTCGGTTCGAGCGAATGCTCATAGTCCGCCATTCTCACCAAACGCTTCTCGTTCGCGCGTGGGAGTTACGCGAGAACGTCACGGCCTACGACGCCATGTTCGTCGCTCTTGCTGAGCACCTCAACGTCCCCCTCCTCACTCGCGACCGCCGCCTTGCCCGCTCGTCGGGCCACACCGCCCGCATCGAGCTCATCGAATAGAATCCGCGGCCCATGGCCACTAAGCCCGAACCCGGCGAGAAGCTGATCGCCTCGAACAAGAAGGCCTTTCACGACTACTTCATCCTGCAGAAGGCTGAGGCGGGCGTTGCGCTGACTGGCACCGAGGTCAAATCGTTGCGCGATGGCAAGGCGAACATCAAAGACTCGTATGTCATCTTCAAAGACAGCGAGGCCTTTCTCTTCAACGCCCACATCTCTCCGTACTCACACGGCAACCTCCAGAACCATGAGCCGGAGAGGAACCGGAAGCTCCTCCTGCATCGGCGCGAGATCGAGAAGTGGCGCGAGCAGGTCGTCGAGAAAGGTCTCACCGTCGTTCCGCTGCGCCTCTATTTCAAAGGTGGCAAGGTGAAGGTCGAGATCGCCGTCGTGCGTGGAAAGAAGCTGTACGACAAGCGCGCGACCGAAAAAGCGCGGGAAGCGGATCGCGAAGCCGCTGTGGCGATGAAGCAGCGTTGATGGGACGGAGTGTGGTCTGAGAGCCACAATCATGACCCACCAGCACCACAGAATCGAAATCGCTCCGGTAACGACTGGAGCTTGCAAGCCTCTCCAGACAAGCGTGTTAGCCACACTTTGAGGTGATTCGTCCTTCGTGGCACCTCTCCTGCTCTTAACCGGCCTGGACATGTACGTTAAGCGCAAGACGATCAACACGAAAGTAAGCATCTCCGGTATCGGCCTCCATTCCGGCATCTACACACAAGTCGAGCTTCACCCGGCGCACGCTGGCAGCGGTATCACGTTCGTTCGCGCTGACCTCGGCCTTCGCATTCCGGCTCTGCAAGCCTCGACCACCGCGCTCGATCACGCTACGACGGTCGGCCGCGATGACGTGTCGGTAGGTACGGTCGAGCATCTCCTCTCCGCCCTGATGGCCTACGGCATCACCGATCTCGACATCCACATCAGCGGCCCCGAAGTTCCAATCATCGACGGAAGCGCGTTGCCGTTCATGCACCTCATCGACGCCGCCGGCGTCCGCGAGCATGCAGCCGACATCCGAGTACTGCGAATCACCGAGCCGATCGAGGTCGTGGAAGGCAACAAGAGCATCCGTATCACCCCCTCGAACCGGCTGGTCGTCAAATACAAGATCGACTTCGCGCACCCGACCATCGGCAAGCAGGCCCTGCAGTTCGATTTCCACCACGACAGCTTCCTGAAGAAGATCGCCCCCGCCAGGACCTTCGGCTTCAGTCACGAGGTAGAGAAGCTTCGCGCTGCCGGTCTCGCGCGTGGCGGCTCGGTCGAGAACTGCATCGTCCTCGATGAAGGCGGCGTCATGAACGGCCCGCTCCGCTTCCGCGACGAGTTCGTACGCCACAAGATCCTCGATCTGGTCGGCGATCTCGCTCTGATCGGACGTCCTGTCGTCGGCGAGATCACAGCGTACCGCGCCGGCCACGCCCTTCACTCGCGTTTCGTCGAGAAGATTCTTCGCGCCGCCGAAGCGGAGGAAAGCGCTCCAGCGCTGGCTGCCAGAGCTGTCGAAAGCTTCGCGTAAGTCGTAGCGCCGGCGAGCCGTCAGCGCTACGATGTGGTAAAACAACCACACCGTGCGTTCTCTCCTCTGTGCATCCTTTCTCTTACTGCTTGCCGGAGTCGTGCTCGCGGACGATCCGGCCATCGATGCCCTTTCGGCGAAAACGGCCGGTCACCAGGTCAGCGTTCGATTCACGCTTGTGCACGCCTTCGACCGCGAGCAGACGATTCAGGGGTTGCAGAGCGGCGTCCCGACCACTCTTACCTACGTCGTGGAGATCTATCGCGACCGTCCTCACTGGTTCGACGAAGGGATCGCCCGTGCCCGGATCGAAGTCATCGCCACCTTCAACTCGCTGACCCGCGAGTACCTTCTCAACTACCGCCGGGACCACAAGCTCGTCCGCTCCGAGACCTTCAACGATCTCGCATCGATGCAGCGGGCCATGACGAACATCGACGAGCCCAATCTCTTCGACATCGGCAAACGGCCTCCGTACAAGCTGAAAGTGCGCGTCAAGGCCGATCTGATGCGTGGCTGGCTGCTCTACTTCATCCCGTGGGAGGTCTCTACCCGCTGGAAGGCGTTGAGGGTGGCCGCGCCTGCGGAGTCCGGGCGATGACGCTGCGGGATCTCCTGCTGCGCTATCGCAAAGATCCGCGCGTCATCGTCACGGTGCCGTTGCTGATCCTGGCAGCGACGAGCCTCATCTACTACGCCGTCCAGAAAGCGAAAGAGCTCTCGCCC
Source organism: Thermoanaerobaculia bacterium (assembly GCA_038230535.1). Lineage (GTDB taxonomy): Bacteria > Acidobacteriota > Thermoanaerobaculia > Gp7-AA8 > Gp7-AA8 > JADGNZ01. Next base: position 8,149 of record JBBRNB010000097.1, on the reverse strand, counting down.
GAAGCGCTCAGCAGCCAGGTGCTGCTCTTCGTCCTCTGGAACATCAACATCCTCCTGATCTGCGGGATCCTCTTTGTGCTGCTGCGTGGAGTCGTCAAGCTCGTGCTGGAATGGCAGCGCGGCATCCTCGGCTCGCGGTTCCGGACGAAACTGGCTGTGGCGTGGGTGGCCACATCGCTCATCCCCGTTCTGATCCTTTTTTTCTTCGCCACCGACCTTTTGAGGACGTCGATCGACCGTTGGTTCAATGCCCCGGTGAGCCGCATCCTCAAGAATGGCGAAACGATTGCCCATATGGCCGAGGATCAGTCGGCATCGATGGCAGCCGCGGCGGCGCGTGAGATCGCAGCCAGCTCTGCGACGGCAGATCCGGCGCAGCTCGATGCCGTTCTCAATCACGTGCAGCAGTTCCACGGTGTCGATATGGTCGGCCTTTACCTCAACGGTACGCTTGTAAGGGTTGTCGCCGATCCCCGGGCGCCCATTCATGAAGTCTCCGAGCCACCGAAGAAGTTTTTCGACGACGTCGCCGCATCCGGACGGGCGACGAAGATCGATGTCGGCGCGAACGGGAAGTGGATCCGCGTAGCCACCCCCATTGGCGCGACGCCGTACGTGGCCATCGCCGGCGTCTTCATACCGGCCTCCATGAGCCGGCTCATCGACGATTCCATCGTGCAGCACAAGAATTTCCAGCAACTCAACGCCCAGCGGCCGACCTTGAAAGCCTCGCAGACATCACTCTTCCTCGCCGTGACACTGGCGATTCTCTTCGGCACGTTGTGGACGTCCATCTATGCCTCGCGCCGCATCACCGTTCCGATCACGGCACTGGCCGAAGCGACCGAGAGACTGGCCGAAGGCGGTTATGGACATCGGGTAGCCGTCGCGGCCACCGACGAAGTGGGCAGGCTCATCGAATCGTTCAACGACATGTCCACCCAGCTCGACGAGCAACGGCAGGCGCTCACGCAGGCCAACCGCTACCTCTCGACCGTGCTCGACAGCGTCTCTGCCGGCATCCTGGCCTTCACCGACTCGTTCGAGTTGCTGAGCATCAACCACGCCGCGCTACAGATGCTGCAGGTGGAAGAGCCGCGTTCGCGCCCAAATCTCGCCGAGGTGCTGAAGGGCGATCTCACGCCGCTCTTCGATACGCTGCGCGAGCTGACCGCGCGCGGCGGACGTGCGCGCGAAGTGACCCTCATCCGCGGCGGCGAGTTGCGGTACCTCGAGGTCTCCGTGGCCCGCCTTTCCGGTGGCGGCGACGAGGGTTGGGTCGTGGCCATCGAAGATTCCACCTCGCTCGTGCAGGCCCAGAAACTCGCGGCGTGGAACGAAGCTGCCAGACGGATCGCACACGAGATCAAGAATCCGCTGACCCCGATTCAACTCTCGGCCGAACGGATCCTCCGCAAGTTCCGCAACAACGATCCCGACACCGCACGGGCCATCGAAGAGGGGGCGAAGACCATCGTCTCCGAGGTTGGGCAACTCAAGCGGATGGTCGACGAATTCGCCCGCTTCGCGCGCATGCCCGCGGTACACCTGCGCCACGCCCAACTCGCCGAGATCCTGCAGGAAGCGGCCGGGATCTATCGTGATGTGAAGCCGGGTGTGTCAGTCAGCGTTACCGTCGAGGACGACATCGAGCTGCTCGTCGATCCGGAACAGATCCGCCGCGCCGTCGGCAACCTGTTGAAGAACGCGGTAGAAGCGACGGAATGCGGCGAGGTGCGTGTCTCGGCCCGCCGCGCCGCGCACCGCGTCGTCATCGAAGTCGCTGATCCAGGCCGCGGCGTGCCCGACGCCGACAAGGAGAAGCTCTTCCTCCCATACTTCTCCACCAAAGGCCGTGGCACCGGCCTCGGCCTTGCCATCGTCCACCGCATCGTCAACGACCACGACGGCCGCATCTCCGTCCACGACAACCATCCGAGAGGAACAAGGTTTGAGATCGAACTGCCCGCGTAGCCCAGGACCCCTCATCCGCCTTCGGCACCTTCTCCGCTCTGCGGAGGGGAGAAGGGCTCTCGATTGTAAGTTCTTGTTATTGCTGCCTCTTAACCTCGATGCCCCTCTCCCCACGAAGTGGGGAGACTGGAGATTGGACGTTTCGTGGCGTAACGAAAGCACGCCGGAGGCGTGCGTGAAGGTAGCCGGTGGCCACGCCGGAGGCGTTGCCACCGGTTTGCAGGGGCATGAAAAGGCACCCCGGCAGGGGTGCGTGAAACGTCGAGCTCGAGGTCGTTCCATACGATCGAGCCTGCCCGACTTCACGCACCCCTGCCGGGGTGCCCTTCTTTTGCATACGGAACCGGTGGCAACGCCTCCGGCGTGGCCACCGGCTACCCTCACGCACCCCGGTGGGGTGCCGGGAAACGTCCAAACTCGAGGCGCCGAAGGCGCAACAAACCGAGAACCGACAACGCGCGATGCGCAAATAACGCAGCGCAGCTAAATCACTTCCTTGCCCGCTCCTCATCCTTCCCGTCGCGAATGAACGTTGAGGCGATCAGGTAGATGGCGGCGATGACGGCGGCAAGGTAGCCGAGCATTGCGAATGCGGGGTAGCCGAAGAGCTGGCTGCTGGTCGGGACGCGCATCATCATCGATGACGAGACCAGCAGCGCGGCGATGACAACGCCGGCAGTGATGCGGTTGGCGATCTTGTGCATCCCTGTCAGGAACTGTTCCGCCTGATGCAGATTCAAGCCGAACGAGAGCCGGCCGGAGGCGGTCTGGTCGATGATCTCCCGAGTCCGGTGCGGCAGATCCAGCATGAGCTGGTTGAGATCGAGCAGGGCGGGGTAGAAGTTGTGTGGGGCGAACTTCTGGGCGAGCTTCTGCACCATCAGCGTCTGCGCGTAGTCGCGGATCACCGTGGGCGGGTCGTATTCGGGATCGAGCCGCCGTGTGACGCCGTCGAGGTTCAGCAGGGTCTTGGCGAGCATGGCCAGCTCCGCCGGCACCTTCAACTCGTTGTTGTTGGCGATGGCGATCACGTTGAAGATCAGCAGACCGATGTTGATCTGCCGCACGCCGACGTCATGGAAAGTGGCCACGAGGGTGGATATCTCGCGCTCGAACCGTGCGTCATCGAACCCTTCCTGCGCTTCCGCGACACGGACGCAGGCATCAGCAGCCTCAGCGCCGCGATTCGACGAGACCGCCAGCAGCAGCTTGATGATCTCGTCCTGAAACTGGCGGCTGATCCTGCTGACCATCCCGAAGTCGAGCAGCACCACCTCGGCCTGGTTGTCTTCGAGATCGCGCACGAAGACGTTTCCGGGATGTGGATCGGAATGCCAGATCCCATCGACGCAGATCTGTTTCAGGTATGCCCGTGTCAGTGCCGAGGCGAGATCGGCGTAGTCGTGGTCGATCATCTGCAGCGGCGTCAGCTTCGAGACCTTGCGCCCGCGAACGTGCTCCGTCGTCAGCACGCGCGACGTGGTCATGTCGTGGATCACGGTGGGGATGTAGATCTGTGGGAACTCAGCGAGGTTGCGGCGGAGGATCTCGCTGTTGCGCGCCTCCTGCTCGTAGTTCAGCTCGCTCATCATCGTGATGCGGGCCTGCTCGATCGCGCCGGTCAGGTTCATCTTCCGCCCGATCTCGCTGTGCTGCTCGATGGTGGCCGCGATGTCGGTGAGCACCTCGAGGTCGTGCCGCACCCGCTCCCGCACGTCAGGACGCTGCACCTTGACCACGACTTCCCGGCCATCGCGCATCACGGCGCGGTGGACCTGTCCGAGCGATGCCGCAGCCAGCGGCGTCGAATCGAACGAATCAAACGCCTTGGAGATGCGCACCTTCAGCTCTTCTTGAACGATGCGCTCTACCTCGGCGAACGAAAACGGCTCGACGTCATCCTGCAGCGATTCGAGGGCGGCGATGTACTCCGGCGGGACTATGTCGGGCCGGGTGGAGAGCACCTGGCCGAACTTGATGTAGGCCGGCCCCATCTCCTTGAGCGCTTTTGCGAACGCCTCCGCGCGGCGGGCGGCGTCCGGCTCCATCGGCGTGGCCGCTTCGTCCGCGGCCACCATCTCCTCCGGCTCCAGCGAGAGCCGGAAGTCTTTGCGGGCGTATTTGGTAAAGAGAACGAGCAGGTTCCGGTAGTCGCCGATGTCGCGTGTTTTGAGCATTCTGCGGACGCGTTTGCACACCGCGCGCCTAGATTGCGCGCTTTGCGCGTTGTCTGCGCTGTCGCGCGTGGCTGCACTTCGTGCGTTGGCTGCGCTTCGCGCGTTGTCTGCGCTGTCGCGCGTTGTCTGCGCTTCGCGCGTGGTCTGCGCTTCGCGCGTGGTCTGCGCTTCGCGCGTGGTCTGCACTTCGTGCGTTGCCTGCACGTCGTGCGATGTCTGCACGTCGTGCGGTCTGCGCTTTGCGCGTCGCCGGTTGATTGCCGCCTTGCGGCCGCGTGGCTCACCCAACCGAGAACGCACGAAGTGCAGACAACGCGCGACAGCGCAGACAACGCGCAAGGCGCAGACAACGCACGAAGTGCAGCCAACGCACGAAGTGCAGCCACGCGCGACAGAGCAGACAACGCGCGACAGCGCAGACAACGCACGAAGTGCAGCCAACGCACGAAGTGCAGCCAACGCACGAAGTGCAGGCAACGCACGAAGTGCAGACAACGCACGAAGTGCAGCCAACGCACGAAGTGCAGCCAACGCACGAAGTGCAGCCAACGCACGAAGTGCAGCCAACGCACGAAGTGCAGACAACGCACGAAGTGCAGCCAACGCGCGACAGCGCAGACAACGCACGAAGTGCAGCCAACGCACGAAGTGCAGCCAACGCACGAAGCGCAGCCAACGCACGAAGTGCAGCCAACGCACGAAGCGCAGCCAACGCGCAAGGCGCAGACAACGCGCACAGCGCAGCCACCACACGCCCATGTTAGGATTCGCTGAAACCAATCCAGGAGCCTTCACGATGTCTAAACTTAGAACTCTATTCACGTCGGAGTCGGTCACCGAGGGACATCCGGACAAGATTGCGGACCAGATCTCGGATGCCATTCTCGACGCGGTTCTGGCCGAAGATCCCGGTGGCCGCGTGGCGTGTGAAACCCTCGTCACCACCGGTCTGGCCATGATCTCCGGTGAGATCACCACCGGAACGTATGTCGACTTCCCGTCGATCGTTCGCAGCACCATCAAAGAGATCGGATACACGCGCGCCAAGTACGGCTTCGACAGCGAGACCTGTGCAGTCGTCTCCTCGATCGATCCGCAGTCTCCCGACATCGCGCAGGGTGTCGACACCGGCGGCGCGGGCGATCAGGGCCTGATGTTCGGCTTCGCATGCCGGGAGACGCCGGAGCTCATGCCGCTGCCGATCATGCTCGCGCACAAGCTGGCGCGCCGGCTGGCGGAAGCGCGCAAAGGAAACGAGCTCGACTTCCTCCGCCCCGATGGCAAGTCGCAGGTGACCATCGAATACGAAGGGAAGCGTCCCGTGCGCGCCGAAGCCATCGTCATCTCGACGCAGCACTCGCCGAGCATCAGTCACGGCGACCTGAGCGACGCCATCATCGAGATGATCATCAAGCCCGTCGTTCCGCCCGAGCTGCTCGATGACCGGACGAAGTTCCACATCAATCCGACCGGCCGCTTCGTGACCGGCGGACCGCAGGGCGACACCGGTCTGACCGGCCGGAAGATCATCGTCGACACCTACGGCGGCCGCGGCCGTCACGGCGGCGGAGCGTTCTCGGGCAAAGACCCCACAAAGGTCGACCGCTCGGCCTGCTATATGGCTCGTTACATCGCCAAGAACATCGTCGCTTCCGGACTGGCTGACGAAGTGGAGGTCCAGCTCGCGTATGCCATCGGCGTCGCCGATCCCGTGTCGGTCTACGTCGACACGTTCGGTACCGAGCGCATCTCGCAGGAGCGGATCATCGATCTGGTTCGCGAGCACTTCGTAATGACGCCGCGCGGCATCATCGAGTCGCTCGAGCTCCGCCGTCCAATCTTCAAGAAGACCGCCGCCTACGGCCACTTCGGCCGCACCGAGCCGGAATTCACCTGGGAAGCGATCGACAAAGCCGAGATGCTGCGGAACGCGGCAGGAGTCGGGTCGGAAGCGGTTCCGGCGTAGAGCAGTCGATCAGCTCAGCAGTGGATCGGTTGATCAGTCGATCAGTAGTCAGTGGATCAGTAGTCAGTGGATCAGGAAGAGCTTGTTCTGCCCCACTGATCAACTGCCCCACTGATCTACCGATCCACTGCCCCACTGATCCACCGATCCACTGCCCCACTGATCCACTGCCCCACTGATCTACCGATCCACTGCCCCACTGATCTACCGATCCACTGCCCCACTGATCCACTGCCCCACTGAACTACCGATCCACTGCAACATCACCGCACGATGTACTGGTAGTTCACCTCGACCTCGTGCACGACCTCGACCGGTTGGCCGTTGACCTTCATCGGGCGATAAACCCAGGCTCGGACTGTGTTGAGGGTCTCCTCGTCGAACATCGGATCTGAGGCGTGGTCGAGGATGGCGACGTCGACGACGTGGCCGTTCTTTCCGACTGTGTAGCGGATCACGCACGTTCCTTCGAGCTTCTTCTTTCTCGCGGCCTCAGGGTAGTGCGGATACTCGTGGTCGACCTCCTTCAGCGGCAGCTTGACGGTGCGGTCGACGTAGACACGTCCGTCATTGCCGAAGGAGATGCCGCCGGGGACGCCGAGGGCATGGCCACTGCCGCCCGGTTGCCCGGTTGGAAGCCCGTTCCCTGCCCCCTCGGCGTCGGCAACTGCCGGCGCTGCGGCGACGGGAGCGGCAACCGGCGGAGGCGGTGACGCTGGCAATGGCGGTGCGATGTCGGGGATCGTGTCAGGGATGACGGTCGGCGCGACGATCTGACTCGGAGCGACGGGTGGGGGAGGCGCCAGCCTGGCCAGGGTCACTGATTTCGGAGCCTCGACTTTGGGAGGGGCGGGAGGAGGCGGTGGTGGATCGGGGACCTGCGTCAAACTGTACGCCACGATCACCTTCGGCGACTGTGTCGGGAGGTCTACATTCCAGAACATGCTGACGAACGCGCCGCCGATTCCGACCAGATGCACCGCGATCGAGATCGGGAGTGTCTCGTAGAAAATGCGCTGGCTGCGCGGTCGGAACGCCTCGGGCGCGACGGTCTCGAACATGCTGATTTCGGAAGCTGGGAAAGAGCGTAGCATCGCTCGGCGGGTCTTGACGTTAAACTTTTGTGGGGTATGAAGGGTCGTAACCGGAGATAGAGAAGAGATGGCGCGCTATATCCAGCGAATCACGCTGCTGGGCCGGCAACGGTGGATCGGCTGGGAGATCGATGGCGTCGGGACGGAAATCCCGGGCCTCATTCTCGCGGACGATTTGTCGGAAGAAGATCTGCGCAGCCGCGGCATCAAAGAGTACAAGCCGCTGCCATTCGAGAACTTCCTGGAGATGAACCCGGCAGCCGGGGAGCCGTCGGAGGGCTTACTTCTCGATGAGGACGTCGAGTTCCGCCTCGACGCGCTTCAGGTCGGAATCGAGCGCCTTCGCAGCCGCGGAGACAACGCCGTGCCCCGCGCCCTGCTGATGCACATGTTCGGCGATGCCTTCCACCTCAACCACCCACGCGTCATCGAGCGCCTCCGCGCCTGGGAAGAGTGCGGCGCCGTGGAGTTCGTCGGACAGGAAGAGTGCTATCTGAGGATCCTGGGACCGTTGTGAGTGGTGGATCAGTCGATCATCGTTTTGCGCGTAGTAGATCAGTAGACGAGTGGGTCAGTTGATCAGGAAGAGCGAATTGCGGTTCTTTTCGCTCCTGTCTGCTGATCGGCTAGCGGCTGGGGATTCCTCGCCGTGCTACGCCGGCTCGGAATGACAGGCCTGTTTTGCGCGGCGTCATTTCTTGTTCATTCCGAGAAGAGTTGTCTCCTCGGTCGCACGGGACCTGACGAAACTTTTGCGATATGTGTAGACCTGTCATTCCGAGCGAAGGACAGCGCGGGCGCTGCACCTGAGAAAAAGAAACATGGTGCTGACGAAAGCCGCGATTGCCGGTGTCGACGCGCGCAGGCGCGTCGGACAATGTAGCCCCTGGCTCGGCCAGGGGTATTCGTCGGTGGTGGATGTTGCGGCCGCGAAGGTG
>JBBRNB010000096.1:0-27134 GCA_038230535.1 Thermoanaerobaculia bacterium | reverse complement strand
GTCCACATCATTTCGCGCGAAGCGCTTTGGAGTGCGGTGGCGCCCAGCCACCGCTTTGGGAGGGGGGTGGAGTACGACATACTCGCAACCGCCCGTTCTTTGAGAATCACCGCGCGGTTGGATTTCTGCACACCCTCTGAGCAACTACTCGTGGGCGCGCAGGAAAGTCTCGGGCTTGCTGAACGTCTTGGCCATCCCCAGCCCGCGGCGTACGTTCGTCAGGGAGACTTTGCCAGTGGCCAGCGCCGCGCCGAGTTGCACGTACGTCTTCCACTTTCCGCGGTGGCGGTAGCGTACATCGAGCGTGTGCCGCCAGAGACGTGAGTACTCTTCGTAAAAGTCGTCGAGAGTGAGCGTGGTCGGGAGCACGGTGTGGACGATGTCGTACATCTCCCAGTCGTGCGTCGTCACCCGATCCTTGGCGCTGTCCCACAAGTCGGTTCCGGGGAGCGGCGTGAGGACGGAGAAGCCGCTGTTGTAGGCGCCGGTGTGTTCGATCCAGTCGCGCAGGCGCTTGAAATCGTCGCGGCCCCATGCCGGATCGACGATGAAGTTCGGGGTGAAGCCGACACCGAGCTCCTGCAGGATCTTGATGGCGCGGACGTTGTTGTCCGCGGTGTTCTTCTTGTTGACCGCCTTCAGACCTTCGTCGGTGACTGACTCCAGCCCGAGGAAGATCGCCAGCTTGCCGCAGTCCTTCCACATCTCGACGAGGTGCGGGAACTTGCAGATGATGTCGGTGCGCGTCTGTACGGTGAAGAACTTCTTGATGCCGGCGGCTTTGATCTGCCGCGCCATCTCCTCGCCCCGCTTCACGTTCATCCAGAAGATGTCGTCGGTGATGAAGATGGCTTCGGCCTTGATCTCTTTCAGCTCGCGCACCACACGTGCGGGCGACTTCTCGCGGAACGTCGACTCGTGAAACTTCCAGACCGAGCAGAAGTTGCACTTGAAGGGGCAGCCGCGCGCCGTTTCCATCAACGCCAGCGGCCTGTGGAAGTTGATGTAGTAGTGGCCTGCGTAGTGCTCGATGAGATGCCGTGCCGGGAGAGGGTAGTCGTCGAGGTTTCCTCGCGTGGGGGCGTGGCCTGTGCTGACCCAGCGGCCGTCGCGATGGAGCATCAGGCCCGGAATCGTGGCCAGATCGTGCCCGCGGCTGATGGCATCGACGAGCGGCGGCATGACTTCTTCGCCATCGCCGACCGCTACGGCGTCGATGACTTCGTCGTTAAACCAGTTCGGGTCGCGTGACGCGTCGTGGCCGCCGACGACGACGAACACACCAGGATTCTCACGTTTGATGCGCTGGGCGAGGCGGACGGTGCGGTTGCGCTCCGTCGTAAAATTGCACTGCAGTCCGACCACATCCGGCGCGAAGCGCTTGCACAGGTCGAGGCCGTGCTCTTCGCCGTCGATGCGGAGGTCGAAGACCTTGCACTCATGGCCTTCCGCCTCGAGACAGGCGGCGACGCAGATGGGGCCGAGAGGCTCGACGAAGGTGAGCATCTCCAGTCCCAGAATGCCGCCGACCGGCGGTTTCACGAATGCGATCTTCATCGTATGCAACGCAGTAAAGCGAAGCGGTCCGCGCTTATTTCTTCTTCAACTCCGTGAGCACCAGCTTGGCGACAGCTTTCAGGGTATCGAAAACGCCCGTTCCGTTCATGGCCACTGCCTCGAAGGTCGGCTCACCCTTGAAGTTGAGCTGCCGGTACATCTCATCGGCAGGGAGCGACGTGGGCAGGTCGCGCTTGTTGAACTGCAGAACATACGGAACGGATTTCAGCTCGTAGCCCTGCTCTTTCAGGTTCTTGTCGAGGTTCTGCAGCGACTCGTTGTTCGCCTCCATGCGTGCTGCCTGCGAGTCCGCCACGAAGACGACACCATCGACACCCTTGAGGATCAGCTTGCGGGAAGCGTCGTAGAAGACCTGGCCGGGCACCGTGTAGAGATGGAAGCGGGTCTTGAAACCGCGCACCGTGCCGAGGTCGAGCGGGAGGAAGTCGAAGAAAAGCGTGCGGTCCGTCTCCGTGGCCAGGGAGATCAGCTTCCCCTTCGCCTGCGGGTTCGTCTTGTCGTAGATCCACTGCAGGTTCGTCGTCTTCCCGCACAGGCCAGGCCCGTAGTAGACGATTTTGCAGTTGATCTCGCGGGCTGCGTAGTTGATGAACGTCATGCGAGCTATTCGCTGAATAGACTATCGATATCCTCGTCGGTGATCTCGGCGAACGGAGAGTCGAAACGGCTGGACAGACTGCCGCGCTCCGCCTCGGACTTCCGCAGCAAGACCTCGAACGTCTTCTCCAACTCCGCCGAAGCCTTCTTCACGCGGAGGCGAACCAGTCCGAGGGACGAGCGGTCGTCGAAAATCACGACCAGAATCACACGCTGGGCGACGAGCGAGATGTGGATGTTGTCGCGCTCTCCCTCGTGGAAGAGGATCGAGAACTCCTTCTCGCCGATGAGTTTGGCCAATCCATCCGTAGCGGCGACGTTGCCAGCCGTGAGCGATGCCAGCGACGTGGCGTCGACGCCACGCATATCGCCGTGAACGGCAATCTGCTGGCCGTTTTTGTCGACCAGAAAGACGATTTTGGAATTGGAGTCGACCTGCAGTCTCTGGAGCGTGTCCTTGATCTGCTGGTACTCCTCCTCGTACATCACGAGATCAGGGGTCGCCATCTTGTATTTTCACCAATAGTTTCGCGAGGGAACTACGAACGAGGAAATGTAACACATGTCGTGATTTAGCCGCGATGGCGAAGGTTACGCGCGAGAGAACAATCCTTGCGCCAGTGGTGGGAGAGCCTTGGGCAGGCAACGCTGCCGGCCGTGCCGGCTATATCTCGCGCCGGCCCTCCAGGGCCTTGGCCATGGTGACCTGATCGGCGTACTCGAGGTCGCCGCCGACGGGCAGCCCGAAGGCCAAACGTGTCGTCTTCACGGCCAGCGGCCGGAGTTGTTGCGCGAGGTAGAGCGCCGTCGCTTCTCCCTCGACATTGGGGTTGGTGGCAACGATCACTTCTCGAACGCCACCACCCTGCACGCGCCTGACCAGACCAGCCACGTCGATGTCATGAGGGCCTACTCCTTTGAGCGGCGAGAGCGCGCCGAGCAGCACGTGAAACAGTCCTCGGAAATCGCGGGTCTGCTCGATCGTCGGAATGTTGAAGGCCTCTTCGACGACACAGATCACACTCGCGTCACGCCGCGGATCAGAGCAGATCACGCATGGCTCCACATCCGTCATGTTGTTGCAGATCGAGCATCGGAAGATCTTCGACTTCACGTCCATGATCGCGCTCGCCAGCGACTCCGCCTCCGCGGAGGTCCGCTTGAGGATGTGATACGCGAGGCGTGAGGCGGACTTTCCACCGATACCTGGGAGCTTGGTCAGCTCATTGATCAGGTTCGCGAGAGGAGGGGCGGTCATGTGGTTTGTTGGGTTGAGTAGCCGGTTACCGGGTTGCTGGGTTTTCGAGGTTTCGTACGGTGCCGTCTCGCTCAGCGACCTGGTAACTCAGCAATCAAGCAACCCAGTCCCCCAGCAACCGCACCCTCAAAACATCCCCGGAATCTTCATTCCGCCGGTCATCGCACCGACCGTGCTGGACATCTCTTCATCGACTTTGCGCGACGCTTCATTCACGGCGGCGACGACGAGGTCTTGCAGCATCTCGATGTCATTGGGGTCGACGGCTTCCTTATCGATGGTGATGGCCAGCAACTCTTTCGAGCCGTTCATGGCCGCTTTGACCATGCCACCGCCGGCGCTTCCTTCGACGCGCAGCGAAGTCATGCGCTGCTGCATCTGCTCCTGCATCTGCTGCACCTGCTTCATCAATTGCTTCGGATTCATGAGCTCTCCCTTACCGCTTTCGTGATTCGACGAGGTCCGCGCCGAGGTGCTTCTGGAACGCCTGAACGATAGGGTCGTCGCGCAGAGGCGATGCCTTCGCGGCCGGCGCCGCAGCCGGCGAGTCGAGCTGGACGTCGATCGTCATCGTTTCGCCGAAGACCTCGGCGGCGAGTTGTTCGAGCGCCTCACGCGCGCCGCTGACCTGATCGGCGGTGAACGAATCATTGAAGGTGAGCAGAAGCCGGTTTCCGTCGCGCTGCCTCGACTTGGCGGCACCAAGGTAACCGCCGATGAGCGGACGCGCCTTCTGCACCCGCTCGATGAAAGCATCGACGGTGGCGGCGCCTGTGGCAACCGGTGTGGTCTCGCGGTCTCGCGGTTTCGCGGCCGCGCGAGGCGAAGACGCAGGCGCTGTCCTTTGCTCGACGGCCGCGCGTCCACGCGACTGCGCGACCCCGCTACCACCAGCGCCAATACCAGCGAGCACTTCCTCCACCGCGCGCAACCTCGGGAACGTCGCTGCTTTGAGCAATGCGATCTCGACGGCCAGCCTCTGATGTTCGGCGCGATTGACCGTCTCGTCGTCCCGCAACAGCAGGTTGGCGATCCGCAACAGCTCCGAATACGAGAACTTCTCCGCCGCGGCATGAATGGCGGGCAAGTCTTCGGGAGCGACGGCGAGCATCGATTCGTTCGCGCGTCCGGCGACCAGCAGCAGGTTGCGGACGAAGCTCAGCAGGTCGCGATACAGCATCTTGAAGTCGCGCCCACTCTCCGCCGCCTCATCCAGTGCTTCGAGAATGCCACCGTGATCGCCCTCGGCGATGAAGCCGGCAACGCGCGCGAAGAACGTCGAGTCGGAGAGACCCAGCACCGTGGCGACGTCGGCAGCGGTGACCGAGTGGCCGCTGAACGCGATCACCTGATCCAGCAGCGAGAGAGCGTCGCGTACGCTCCCTTCGCCTCGGCGCGCGATGATCTCGATCGCCCCGCTGTCGGCCTCGATTCCCTCGGCCTCGCAGATCTTCCGCACACGCGCGATCAGCTCGTCGAGCGTGATCTTGCGCAACATCTCCTTCTGCACCCGCGAGATGATCGTCTGCGGAACCTTGTTGATCTCCGTGGTGGCGAACATGAAGACCACATGCGGCGGCGGCTCTTCGAGGATCTTCAGCAGAGCATTCCAGGCGCCGGTCGAGAGCATGTGCGCCTCGTCGATGATGAAGATGCGGTTGCGGTCGCGCGCGGGCTGAAACTGGGTGGTGTCGCGGAGCTCGCGGATGTTGTCGACGCCCGTGTAGGTGGCGGCATCGATCTCACGCACATCGAGGTCGATGCCTTCCGTGATCTCGCGGCAGATCACACACTCGTTGCACGGCTCGGTGGTTGGACCTTTGATGCAGTTCAAGGCCTTGGCCAGGATGCGCGCGGCGGTGGTCTTGCCGACTCCGCGGACGCCGGCGAAAAGGTAGGCGTGATGAATCCGCTTCCCTTCGATCGCGTTTTGCAGCGTCCGCACGACAGTGTCCTGCCCGATGACGTCACTAAAGGATTGAGGCCGGTATTTGCGCGCGAGCGCCTGGTAGGACATGTGGGGGTGAGTCTAGGTTGCGGCGCCGCGGAAAACCAGCCTTACGCGCAAATGGTGGCCGAGCCTTGGGCAACCAACGCCGCCGGCCGTGCCGGCTGCCCGCTCGGAAGAGCCCAGGCCGTACTGTGTCACACAGGGGAACACCTTATCGCTGCTTCCTTCCGGACCTGACGAGGTTCGGTGTACCTGCTGCACAGGACCCGGGCTCATCCCAGCGGGCCGCAAAGCGGCGGGATTGTACCCCGCACGGGGCCGCAACCGAGGCGATCTGACAGAACTTCCACGATCGGTATACTCGATGCGCTGTGCCGAGCCGGTTTCTGACCGTTTTCCTCCTCGCGGTCATCCTCATATCCGGAGTATGGATCGGCACGCCGGCGCTCTTTCCGTTCACATGGATCGCAGCGCTCGCGGTTGGTGCGGCAACGCAGACCTTCTCCTTTCGCCTCTCGCTGCCCGAAGGCCACCGCATACGTCCGACTTTGCGTGATGCCATGCTGGCGATCGCGGCCTCGGCTCCCGCGTTTGTCTACCTCATCGCCACATGGCGCCAGGAGTTTCCCTACCTCGGCGATCAGTGGCTCCACAACGCCGGCGCGATCGAGGCGTACGCCTTCTGGTGGCCGTGGGGCTGGGCCGCTTCTGTAACCGCAATCGTGTTCGTGACGTGGCGCGTGCGCCGGCACGACGAATCACCCGTTGCACTGATCGGGATTGCTATCGTCGTCGCAATTGGGCTGGCGATGCCGCAACCGCTTTCGTTCGCCGGACGCTACCCCGGCACGCTGCACTTCCTATCGATCCCTTTGCGTGCGGTGATCCATGCCACCTCCCCGCTGAATGTCGAGCGGTTGGTGAACGCCTTGGCGATCCCCTTCTGGTTGCTCGTGCTGCGCCCATTCATCGTCAGACGGCACGTCGATATCGCTGCGATGACAATCGCGGCGATCCTCTTCTGGCAGAAGGACGATGTTTACTACTTCACGAGCGGTTATCTCGAACCATGGGCGATCGTGCTGCTGCTCACGGCCGCCGAGCACCTGGTCCGATTCGGCGACGAGGCCGTGTGGCGGCCGCTTCTACTCCTCGGCGCAGCGGCGATGGTGAAGGATCAGTTCGTCCTCTCCCTGCCGATCGTGGCCGCAATCTATTTCCCTCTTCGAGGTAATCGCCGCGCGCAGATAGAACATCTCATCGTCTCTGCCGTCGCCGTTACGCCGTTCATTCTCTTTTGGCGCGCTCGTGAGCTCTTCAAGACGTGGAGCGTGGCGGCACCCGTGCCGCTGGAGGCGCTCAGCGCGGCACATTTCGCGCTATTCCGAGAGCGCATCGGGATGCAATTCGGCCCGGCGCTGCCGCTGGTGATTGGCGGGCTGGCGTTGCTGGCAATTCTCTCCATGAAACGACGGGCGTTCAGGGCGTTGCTGCTGATCGCCATCGCCGGCTTTGCCGTCATCTACTTCGCGAAGATCCTGCAATCCTGGGCTGGCTACCCTCGACTGAATCTCGTGCCTCTGGCGATGGCTGCAGTAGCACTTGGATTCTTCGCGGAACTGTTATCCGAGAGCCGTCGTGAGGCGGTGGCGATCGTAGTCATTGCGTTCGTTCTGAACGGCATAGGCCTCGCGCCGGCGATTCGTGACGCTTTCCGTCCCAGCTCGGCGCGCAGCTTTGTCGAGCACTACGACGCGCCGCTCTTTTTCCCTATCCGCGAGGCTCTGGCCGCGGCTGAGCGGAAGGGGCTGATCGCGCCCACCAGCCGGGTGGACATCCTGACGAACGGCAAACACGTCTTTCAGTTCTTCTGGGCCGGGCCGCTCGAGGATCAGTACCCGGACCTGGCTTCCCGTTACCGCCTCCGATCCGCCTCGTTCACCGGTTCGCCCGCGCGCTGCCGCTGCACGGATCCATCAGTCGCCGAGCTCGCCGTCTTCATCCGATTCACAAACCTCGGCGAGCACATCCCTCAAAGGACAGCGGCCGAAACGGAGGCGCGCCAATGTGCGACCGAGCTTCTTCGTACGTGCAGCCGCACCACGGAGGTCACGAACGAAGGGGTAACTGTCGGATTGTTCGGTGAGAAGTGAGGCTGACCCTGAGGCTGGACCAACGGCCGGGCCGTGCCCGCTGGCGGAGAGAGTGGGATTCGAACCCACGGTACGGGTTAACGTACACACGCTTTCCAAGCGTGCGCCTTAAGCCACTCGGCCATCTCTCCGTTCAAAGAAACGCGGTGCTCGCTGAGGTAACTTCTAAGTACTGTTGCCGGAGGCTATGCCAACCAACGCCGCCCGCCGTGCGGGCTGGCGGAGAGGGGGGGATTCGAACCCCCGATACCCGTGAAGGTATAACGGTTTTCGAGACCGCCGCGTTCAACCACTCTGCCACCTCTCCGTATCCTGCGACCGCTTACGCAACCCTTGAAAGAACTCCTGAAGAAGACGCTTCGACTCCTCGGCTTCAACCCCGCTGACGACCTCCAGCCGATGATTGAGCCGCTCATCCTGGACCAGATTCCCGAGCGTACCGCAGAAACCTGCCTTCGGATCAGACGCTCCGAAGATCAGCTTCGCGACGCGGGCGTTGACGAGGGCTCCGGCGCACATCGCGCACGGCTCGAGCGTCACCACCATCGTCGTCCCTTCCAGCCGCCAGTCACCGATCGCCTCGGCGGCCTGACGAATGGCGATCAGCTCTGCATGACCCAACGGGTCACCTGATTCGCGTCTGTTCCGGCCACGCCCGATGACGCGGCCTTCGCGGTCAACCACGACCGCACCGACCGGAATCTCACCGTCCGCACCCGCTTCTTTTGCGAGAGCAAGGGCTTCTGCCATCCACCGCGCCTGGTCCATCTTCTGATGAAACGTTCGTCTGATGAAGCGTTCAAAGAATACAACGGCGGGCTCGCTGCCCGCCGTCGGTTCGATCCCTGGTTGGTGCACCCACGAGGACTCGAACCTCGAACCTTCTGATCCGTAGTCAGATGCTCTATCCAATTAAGCTATGGGTGCGAGCAAGCGATGTTAACCACCCGTCCCGGAATCGCATTCCGAAGGCGGCCCGGCGCGGGGACGCATTCTAAGTCCGCCCTCGGCGCCGAGGCAAGAAAGACCTTTACGCGCGCTCCTCCACTTGCTGTAGACTTTCGCATCTCAGCATTGCCGTTTCGCGTCTCCACGGTTGGCCACTGCCTACCCACCCTTCCCCAGCCAACCGTGGAGGCGCGATGTTTCGGGTCATGCCGCTCGACAAAAAGTCCTTCTACGCGCGGACGATGCATTCTCCAGATTCGCCGGAGCGAGCCGCTCTGCGCAGCTCGCTTCGCGAGATCTCGAAGCTTCTCCTGCCGCTCCATCGCGCTCTCATCGAAGCCGCGAAAGAGGACTACGCCTTCGCCGTCGAGCCGGTAAAACCGGCGCAGCTTCTCCAGCTTCTGACCGACGACTCCTTCTTCGCATGGCTGAAGCCGGTGACGTCGCTCATCGTGGACATCGATGAGATGGCCCGTACCGACTTCGAAGCGGCGGACGTTGCCGGCATCGCCGGCCGCATCGAACGTCTCTTCGGCGCGAACGCCGAGAAGGCGTTTTCGGCGCAGTACATCCCGATGCTCCAGCGCAACGTCGACATCGCCATCGGCCACGCTGCCCTCCGCAAGGCTGCCCTCCGTCTTCGCGGTTGAGGATTTATGCTCTGCCGGAAGGGTGGGAGCTGCTAAAGTAGCGTTTTAGTCCCTCCAACATAGATATGGACTTCTTCACGTTCGACGACGACTACGTCCGGCGTCTGCGGGAAGGCGATCGCTGGACTGAGGAACATTTCCTCTCGTATTTCCAGCAGCTTCTGCTGATCAAACTCCGGAGGCGGCTGCCCTCGCTACAGGCGATCGATGATGTGCGTCAGGAGGTCTTCGTCCGCGTTTTCCGCGTGCTGCGTGCAGCGGATGGCGGAATCCGCGATGGACGCAAGCTGGGCGCCTACGTCAATACGGTCTGCAACAACGTAGTGTTCGAACAGAACCGGAAGCAGAACCGCACCGAGCCGCTGCTTGATGCGCATCTCGAAGTGCCTGCTGCCGAGGATGTCGAGGATGCACTCGTCAGCAGCGAAGAAGGCAACCGTGTCCGACGCGTGATCAGCGAACTGCCGAAGCGCGATGCCGGCATTCTGCGGGCGCTGTTTTTAGAGGAGCGCGATAACGACGACGTCTGCCGGGAATTCGGCGTTGATCGCGGTTACCTGCGAGTTCTGCTACATCGGGCCAAGGAAAAGTTCCGCAGCGCATGGCGCGCCGGCGACATCGTGACGATGCAGTCGGGCATTCATCGCCGGGGAAAGCCGCCAACGCCAGGATCCAACCGATGAGCGCGGCGAACGTGAACGAGCAGCTTCTTCGGTACATCTACGACTGTTACCGGGAGGCGCCGGTCAACCGGACGTACTCCGCGGCGCGTCTGTAGTTTGCTGCAGAAAGGCTGTGGATGCCGGCGGGGATGTAACGGTTTCCGAGCATTCGTCACTACCTGAATGAGAGACGAAGAAATGAACCATCAGACTGCAATCGACTCCATGGCCGCGGAACGCTACATCCTCGGTGAATTGAAACAGGATGAGAGCGATGCCTTCGAGGAGCATTATTTCGACTGCCCCGAGTGCTCGCTCTCGGTACGAGCGGCGGCAAAGATTGCCGCGACTGTGCGTCTCGGCGAACCCCATGGCGCTGCGCTCCCTCGGAGCCGAATGAACTGGTGGGCGGCTGCCGCAGCGTCCGTGTTCGTCGCGGCGCTCTCCTACTATTCGATCGTCAAACCGAACCTCTGGACGCATGAAAACGCTCATCATCAGCAAACCGAATCGGCGAACACGCCTCGCGCTGATGTATTGCTACTCGATTCGCCGGTGCGAGGTCCAGGCGAGAGGGTCGCCGTCTTGCACGATGGGGAGGCGCTACCACTGACGATTGTCGTGTCCACCGACGACCCGCACCCGGTCTACATCTATGAAGTACGTGATGTGAAAGGGCGCATCCGCGCGTCGTGCCGCGTAACGCGAGCGGATGCGAACGATCCTGTGCGCTTGCTCATCCGGCCTGGGACTCTTGCCAACGGCAAATACAACTTTGTGATTCGAGGTGGCGACCGAGAGATCGCCGCGTACCCCTTCACCGTGGAGGTTCATTAACCGCAGAGAGAAAGAGAGGAGGCAGTCATGTCTTTTGCGTACAACGCGAGCGCTGTCGCGCTCGGAGGGCGCATTGTCCTACCGAGTCCGACGATCATTGAGAGCCAGGCCTCAGTTGCCCTCGCCCCGACGGGTGGTGTAGGTAGACAGAGCATTCAGCGCTTCAACTACAACGACATCATTACGTTCGATGAGGCCTCGGTCTACGTTACCGGGAGTCAGGAGGGCGATGTCTTCAACACCCTTTCGACAGTCTCGGTCAAGAACCTCAATGTCAGGAATGTCCTCCATGCCGACCTTCTGTTTGGCAGCATCACGTCACGCCATGAGAAGGGCGCGAAAGAGGGGGAGATAACGTTCAATGGCACGTCTGTCGATAACCTCAAGATCGACGGCCGCCTGATCGATCCTCGGTTCAATCACGGTTTTTTCGCCCACTACCCAACCTACGAGTCGATGGTCGCTGTTTTGCGCGACGACGTAGCGGGTAGTTCCTATCCTGAAGTGAAGGCATGGGTCGAGGAAGAGGTAACGAAGGAGCAAGCCAAAGGCGATCCTTCATTCGATGAGCCGGCTTTCCGAGCCGCACTTGGGCGCCTCAACGTCGCTGGCCTGGTCAAAGACCGCTTCTGCTTTACGCAGAGCGACAAAGGGTACGGCGTCGTGCCCGACGATGGAGGGCTCATCCACTGCTCGCTTGTCGATGACATCCCCGGGATTGAGGAGATGTCGGATCAAGCCGAGGCGGCGATTGCGCCGGACGTGCTACGAAAGCAACATCCATTCCGACGTCATGGGTTTGTCATCAAGTTGGCGGGGGTCGGAACGATCAAGTTAGCCGAGGTGGTGATCAAACCGGGTGAGAAGCACCTCAACATGCTCCGCTTCGAGTTCGGTTGCCCGATTACCGGCGATATGACGGTGGGGTCGGTGACAACAAATGGCACGGAACTCATTCCTTAGTCTGGCGACGATCGCTTTACTCGTCTTCCTGGCGGCGGCGCCCCTGCCGCCGTCAGAGGAGGAGACGTATCGTAAAGCCAACGAACTGGTCGAAGGCGGTAACTGGAAGATCGCGTATCCTATGATCGAGTCGGAGCTTCAAAGGCTAGCCGGCAGCGACGGTGACAACGTGTGGCGTTGGCGCGTTCTGCAGACGACGACGCTCCTCGGCAGGGGCGATTCAGACAAGGCGGCGGAGGTGCTCGCAATGCCGCTCCCTCCCCGACTGGCCGAGACTGAAATCGGTGTCCGTTGGACTCTGAACGTGGCCGTCGCTGCGTATCGGGGGAAGCGCTACGACAAAGCCACCACGTTATTCGACCTTACAGAGAAGCGCGCCCGTAAGTCGCATCCGCGTTTGATCGCCAAGGTTCTGATCTACCGAGCAAGCCAAAAGTTCTTTGAGAAACAGGTTGATGCCGGACTCCGCTACGCGCTCGAGTCCATCCAGGAAGCGCATAAGTATAAAGACGTCCCCGTCGAGATGAAGGCAGTCGGAACCGTGGCGCTTCTTCTGACGATGCAAGGACGCTACACCGAAGCAATCGAGGCGGATAAGAAGGCCATCGTCATGGCCCAGAGTCTTGGCGACGAGTCGGCACTGCAGAAAACGACGGGCAATCTTGGATGGGCATATGCCACAATCGGTGAATACGAGCTCGCGTATGACTGCTTCAATCAGGCACTCGAGCTCTCCCTCAAACTGGAGGCTGGGCGCGACTCTGTTCCCTGGTTGAATCAGTTCGGGGACGCTCTGCGGCGGAACGGTGACAATGACGCGGCGCTCCGGAAGTACCAGCAGGCAGTGATGGTCGCGCGGAAAACCCAGCATCCCGAATTATCCGAAAGCCTCACCAACCTGGGCAAGGCGCAGCTCGACGCCCGCGACCTCCGAGGCGCTCGCACCTCGATCGATAGAGCGCTCGAAGCCGGCGACAACGAGCAGAAGCTGGTCGCGAGGTTGCTCGATGCACGTTTCGATCAAGCCAACGGCGCGCTCACGGACGCCATCACGAAGTGCCGGGTCGTCATCGCTGCGAAGTCCTCGAAGCCGTTGCGATGGGAAGCGCAGTGGCGATTGGCGCAAATGTACGTTGAGGCGAAACGGCCTGCCGAGGCGGAGCGCGAGTTCCAGCTCTCGATCGAAACAACTGCCGCGGCGCGGAAAGCAATTAGCAGCGAAGAGCTGAGGCTGCCGTTTGGAGCGCTTGTGCGCG
The DNA here is from genome assembly GCA_038230535.1 of Thermoanaerobaculia bacterium. Taxonomy (GTDB): domain Bacteria; phylum Acidobacteriota; class Thermoanaerobaculia; order Gp7-AA8; family Gp7-AA8; genus JADGNZ01. The sequence continues at coordinate 14,281 of JBBRNB010000096.1, read as the reverse complement.
AGGTGAACGACGCGTATGTCGACTTCCTCGTAAGCGTTGGCAAGCCCGAAGAGGCGCTTCTGGCGGCGGAGCACAGCCGGGCGCAGACTCTGGAAGAGGCGCTTAAAAGCGGCGAAAGGACTCATCGTGACAGTCCCAATCCGCAGCGCATCGCGCACAACCGAGACGCTGTCATCCTCGACTACTGGCTGGCGAAGCAGCGCTCCTTCGTCTGGATCGTCACTGACTCGTCCATCGTCGTCAAGGTACTTCCTGCGGCTCGAGCGATCGATCAGCAGATCAAGGCATACAACAAGCAAATCGCGACCCTCGGCAGCTCGGAGCAGGCTCTGCTGAAGAGTGGCACCGACCTTTTCACAACTCTCGTCGGCCCGGTCGCGGAGCGTATCGACCGTAAGTCGGTAATCGTCGTCCCCGACGGACAGTTGCACGCCTTCAACATGGAAACACTCGTGGTCCCGAAGACTCACGGCTACTGGATCCATGACGTCAGTATCCTTACCGCTCCGTCGTTGGAGTTACTCCGCCGGGCACAGCCGGCGGCAGCACAGCCGGCTTTGCTATCAGCGGCGATGCTGATCGTTGGCAACCCAACCTCTCCGGACGCCGAGAAGTTTCCGCAGCTCATGAGTGCGCACAAAGAGATCGATCTTGTCGCCAGGCAATTCCACGAGTGCACGATTCTCGAAGGCCCTCGCGCCACGCTGTCGGAGTACGAGAACGCCCACGCGGAGCGCTTCGGCAATATCGATTTCGTGACCCACTCCGTGGCGACGCCGCAGGTGCCGCTCGACTCGGCGATCATCCTCGCGCGTGATTCGGTGGGCTTCAAGCTCTATGCCCGCGAGATCATCAAACATCCTCTTCGTGCGCAGCTCGTTACAATTTCGGGTTGTGACGGCGCGGGCGCGCGCGCCTATACCGGCGAAGGTCTGGTCGGACTGGCTTGGGCGTTCCTCCACGCGGGCGCGCACCATGTGATCGCCGCCCTTTGGGAAGTGAACGACAACGCCACACCGAAGCTGATGGGCGACCTCTACGAAGGCATACGGTCAGGCCGCGATCCAGCTACCGCACTTCGAGATGCCAAGCTCAGGCTGATCAACGGTGGAACCGTCTATCGGTACCCGAAATACTGGGCTCCCTTCGTCCTTTACTCCGGCTCGTAGGCACGTAGTAGGATTCGCCTCCGAGACACGAAGGAGGATGATCTTGAAGAACGCTATTTACGGGCTGCTCGCCGTCGCCATCGTCGCGTGCACGCCAACCAGTACCGCCAAGACCGAGACACCTGTCACACAAACCGAAGCGAGCTCCACCAGCAGCGCAACCGCGGCCGAGGCCAGCGCAACGCCGGTGGCCTCGCCGGCGACTGCGGCAGAGGAGAAAAAGCCGATGAGTCACTACCAGAACAAAGTCGCCGAGTTGCACACCAGCGCCGGCGAGATCGACATCCGTTTCTTTCCCGACGTTGCGCCGAACCACGTGAAGAACTTCATCGACCTCGCCGAGAAGGGCTTCTACAACGGCACGAAGTTTCATCGCGTCATCCCAGGCTTCATGATCCAGGGGGGCGATCCGAACACCATCTCCGGTCCGCCAGCCACGTGGGGCACCGGCAATTCGGGAAAGAACATCGATGCCGAGTTCAGTTCCGTTTCTCACAAGCGCGGAATCGTGTCGATGGCGAGGTCGAATGACCCGAACAGCGCGTCGTCGCAGTTCTTCGTCGTCACCAGCGATTCGACCTTCCTCGATAAGCAGTACACGGTCTTCGGCGAGGTCACGAAGGGTATGGATATCGCCGACAAGATCGTCGGCGCGCCAAAGGGCGATCAGGACCGTCCGAACAGCCCTGCCTCGATCAACAAAATCGTGATTCGTGACGCCAAGCCGGAGGAACAGGCACCAGCGCCGAAATAGCCCCCGGTTCTTGCAACAGCAGTAGTCCGATGATCGACGCTTCCCTCCCCGACGACGCTGCGGCGTTTCTCACCGAGTGCGTCGGGGAGGGTTGGACGGCGCGAGCGCTCGAAGGCGATGCCTCGGTGCGGCGCTATTTTCGAGTCTCGCTCCCCGGCGGCGGTACCCGCATGCTGGCTTGGTATCCGGACGAGGTTCGCCCTCAGTTGCGCCGGTTTCTCGACGCCTATCACGCGGTAGTACCTCACGGCCGGATCCCTGAGATCCTGAAGTACTCAGAGGCGGCGGTGCTGCAGGACGATGTCGGAGACCAGACGCTGTACGACCTTCTGCACGTCGAAGCCGCGGACGGCATACGGCTGTACCGCGACGCCGTCGATGCTCTCGTGGAGTTTCAGCGGGCCACGGCAGACGACATCAATCCTCCCTTCACCGCGGAGTTCTTCTTCAACGAGCTGGAGATGACACGCCAGTTCTACGTCGAGAAGCTGATGCAGAGCCCGCCGGCAACCAGCCGGGAGCTCGTTCCTCTGTTTCGAAAGCTGGCGGAGAAGATTGCCCGACATCCATACGTGCTATGCCACCGCGATTATCACGGTCAGAATATTCATGTATTTAATAGTTCTCTTTACGTGATCGACTATCAGGACCTGAGAATGGGCCCTGACACGTACGATCTGGCATCGCTGCTCCGCGATCGCGGCGTGGCTCGTCTCCTCGGAGATGACAACGAGACGGAGCTGGTCGGCTACTATGCGGACCTGCGCGACGACGCCAGCCTGCGCGGGCGCTACTTCGAGACCCTTCTGCAGCGATCGATCAAGATCCTCGGCACGTTCTCGAGACAGCCCATCGCCCGTGGAAAGTTGCACTATCTCGAATTCATCCCGGCCACCATCGAGAGCGTTGAGCGCTGTTTGCGGGAGTTGCCCGAACTGGCCGGACTGCGGCGGAGCTTTCCGCTCCATTTCGACCTCGGTGCCGCGGTGGCCAGAGTGAAAGGAATGCTGGATGGTTAAACACAAGATCACGCTTCTTCCCGGGGACGGCATCGGCCCCGAGGTAACGGCTTCGGTGGTGTCGATCATCGAGAGCGCCGGAGTTGAAGTCGAATGGGAAAAGTACTTCGTCGGTGCCGAGGCCCTCTCGCGGTTCGGCGACCCGCTCCCGCCCGTGGTGCTGGAATCGATTCTGCGCAACAAGGTTGCCCTTAAAGGTCCGGTCACCACTCCGGTCGGAACCGGGTTTTCGTCGATCAACGTCCGGCTGCGCAAGACGCTCGACCTCTACGCCAACCTGAGGCCGGTCAAGTCGATGCCGAACATCATCACGCGCTTCGAGAACGTCGACATCATCGTCGTCCGTGAGAACACGGAGGACCTCTACAGCGGTCTCGAGCACGAGGTCGTGCCGGGCGTAGTCGAGTCGATCAAGATCATCACCGAGCGCGCCTCGACACGCATCGCCCGCTTCGCCTTCGAGTACGCGCGCACGCACGGGCGCAAGCGAGTAACCGCGGTTCACAAAGCCAACATCATGAAGTTGTCGGACGGCCTCTTCCTGCAGTGCTTCCGGAACGTATCGAAGGAATATCCCGAGATCGAAGCGGACGACAGGATCGTTGACAACCTCTGCATGAAGCTGGTCACGGATCCAATCCAGTTCGACATCCTGCTCCTGGAAAACCTATATGGAGACATCGTCTCCGACCTTGCGGCTGGACTCGTGGGAGGACTCGGCGTCGTCGCCGGCGCGAACATCGGCGAGAACGGCGCGGTCTTCGAGGCGGTTCACGGCAGTGCGCCCGATATCGCTGGCCAGAACAAAGCGAATCCTCTTGCGCTGCTGAAGTCGGCGGTCCTGATGCTTCAGCACCTCGGCGAGATGAATGCGGCCAGGCGGATCGATGATGCGATCGTCAAGGTGCTCGACTCCGGTCCCGAGCACCGGACACGCGACATCGGCGGAACCGGAACCACTGCTGACTTTACGACCGCGATGTGCGAGACCCTTCGCAGAGGAACGAAGGCTGGGGAATGAGATTGGTGGTTACGGGGTCTCGCGGTTGCGATGTCTCGCGGCCGGAGGTCTTCCGATCGATCCCGGATTCTCTTAAACCTGTGACCGCGCGACCTCACAACTCCGAGACTCCGCCTCCATGACCGACTTCGTCGCCCATTTTCGTGCCGGTCTCGACCACTTCAACGCCACCGAGTTCTGGGATGCGCACGAGTCGTGGGAGACAATCTGGCTCGAGGCGGAGTCGGATGTTCATCTCTTCCTGCAGGGACTCATCCAACTCGCGGCGGCTTATCACCACGTAAAGCGTGGCACGTATCCCGGAGGGTTGAGGCTCTTCGACGCGGCCCTGGAGAAACTGGAGCGCTTCCCCCAACGCTGGTGTGGGATTGACCGCACCTCCCTCGAGGAAGCGGCAAGGCGGCATCGGGGGTGGGTTTCCTCGGTTCTCGAAAGGGGAGCTCGGGAGGAGCGATTCGATGCCAGCGACTTTCCGCGGATCGTAACCGACGATTCGCCGATTCCCCCATTTGAACACTGGTGATACGGCGTGTGATCTCATACAATCAGCGCATCCCCAACATCCCATCGCCGCAATGTAGCCGAGGGTCAAAATGCAGGAAATCGATCAACGGGACCGTGAGCTGCTGGGTGCCCTGCAGAGTGATATTCCACTGGTTTCGACGCCGTTCGCACTGATCGGACAGGCGATTGACATGTCAGAAAAGGAAGTCATCAAGCGCATCGAGCGGTTGAAGCGCGATGGCCTTCTCCGCCAACTCGCGGCGCAGTTCGATGCGCGCGCGCTTGGATATCGATCGTGTCTCGTTGCGGCCAAAGTCGACCCCGAACGGATCGACGAGGCGGCGGCAGCGATCAACGCGCATCCAGGTGTCACGCAGAACTACCGGCGCAACAACGATTTCAATCTCTGGTTCACGATCGCTGTCTCGCCCACATCGCACATCGGTCTCGACAAGACGGTCGAGATCCTCGGCGACGAGGCCGGCTGCGACACCGTTCGCGCGCTGCCGACTCTCCGTCAGTTCAAAGGCAGTAATGATAGCGACGAGTCGCACGACGACAGCCAGTTCGCTCCGCTGACTTCGCTGGAGATCGAGTCCGTCCGCCTCCTGCAACGGGACCTGCCGCTTCAGCCCCGTCCATTCGAGGCGTTGGCTCGTACGAACGGCGGGGCCGCCGACGAGTTGCTGATGTCCGCGAAGTCACTCCTGAAGCGCGGCTACATCCGCCGCTACAGCGCGATCGTGCAGCCGCGTAAGTCCGGCTTCGCAGCCAGCGCCATGGGCGTTTGGGTTGTTCCCGAGGGCTCGGTTGAGAGCGTGGGCGCGAAGATGTCACAGAACAAGGCGGTATCTCACTGCTACCTCCGCCCGGTCTACAGCGACTGGCCGTACAACCTCTACACAATCGTACACGGACGCTCCGTCGATGAGTGCGAGTCGATCATCAACGACATCGCCATCGATACAGGTGTCGATGAAAAGCAGGCCCTCTACCCGACCCGCGAGTACAAGAAGGCGCGCATCAACCTCTTCTCTGTCGAAGCCGAGGAATGGGAGTCGGCCCACGGCGACCGAGCCGCGGCCAGCGCTGCGTCGTAAATGAAAACGCCCGCGGCGACGCGGGCGTCTTCGTTTCGGTGACCAGGTTGACCGCTACTTGATGTTCTCGGGGAAGACACTGATGCGGCTGTTGCCGCGCAGCTCGTTCGTCAGCCTGGACACGGCGCCAACAACCTCGGCAGCCTTCTGCGTCATCAGGAATTCACGGACACCCGACTTCACCGCGTCGTACGACTCCGTCCCCGAAGACTGACGTCCTTCGACCATGATCAGGTGGTAGCCGAATTTCGACTGCACGATTCCGCTCACAGTTCCGGGCTTCAGGTTCCATGCGGCACTCTCGAAATCGGGATCAGTCTGACCCTTCGTCACCCAACCCAGATCGCCACCGCTTTCCGCCGAGGCGTCTTCGGAATGCTTCTTCGCCGCGTCCTTGAAGTGCTCGATGCGCAGGCGGGCCATGACCTGCGGATCAGGCTTCGCCTCTGCTGAGGCCACATCGGCGGCACGGATCTCGAGGGCGATCTTCTGGATGCGCTCGAGCGCCTGTTCCTTCGTCTTCGCGGCCGGGCCGGCACTCGTTACTCCAATGACGATATGCCGTACGTGCACCTTCTCGGGTGTGGCGAATTCGTCGGAGTGCGACGTGTAGTAGTCCTTGATGTCCTTTTCGGTGATGATCGGCGCGGCGATGACATCTCGCACATATCGGTCGAAGAGAGTCGATTCGCGAGCGGACTCGATCGCGGCCGCGACCTCGGGCTGCTTATCGAACCCCGCCTTCAACGCCTCCTGGATGATCAGACGCTTTCGGATGTAGTTCTCCAGGAACGCACCCTTGCCCCCGTTGGTGTCGTAGTTGGTGCGCATCTGGGTGTTGAGGTTGTTGTACATGCGGTCGAGCTTCTCGACGGTGATCGTCTCGCCGTTGATGACGGCCACGGCTCTTTTCGGGTCTTCCGCCGCCGCCGCCGGTGCCGGCTGCCGGGCCGGCGCCGTTTGCGTTGCCGCCGGCGGCTGCGCCGGCGTGCCCTGCTGTGCGAACGCGGGAACCGCGAGCAGCAGCATCGGGATGAGTATTCGCTTGATCAAATCAAAATCCTCCAGACGGGTATCAGACGATGCGCTGACCAACAGGGTTACCGGAGGAAGGCATTCCGGTCAGCGAGGAAGCCGGCATCAATAGACGTCTCTGGCGTTGGCTACGTACTACCCACCATGCGCCGAGGAACGGGTGACCGCGCAATCGCGTTCGCGGACCGCGCGCACGGCGCTGGGTCGTCGGTGAGAAAGAAGGCGCACAAGCTGGCTGGGTATGCGCCGCCTCCGTGGGGCATCGACCTTCTTCTGAGCGATGCATGCAATCTGCGCTGCACTTACTGCCCCATCACCACGGACATGGAGACGAAGCGGCCCTCGGCAATGATGGACACGACTAAGGCAATCCGCTTTCTGGAGTCGGTGGCCTCGTTCAAACCGATGATCCGGTTCTTCGGTGGTGAGCCGTTTTTGCATCCGGAATGGCCGCGCATCTTCGCGGCGGCTGTTGCCAATGGACTGCCGATGACGGTGGTTACGAACGGCACACGGCTGGCCGGGCGCGCGGACGAAATCGTGAAAACGGGGCTCCTGGCCTTCGGGATCTCCGTCGATCCGCCTGACGTGCATGACCGGTACCGTGGCAAGGGAACGTACGCCGTGTGCGAGCAGGTGGTGCGCGAGATTCAGGAGGCAAAGGTCAGGCTCGGCTCTGACACACCACAAATCGAAATCTATTCGACCGTCTATGAAGGAACGTATGCATCACTTACGAAGTGGGCGCATATCCTTCGCGATTGGAACATCGATACGCTTCGTCTCCAGCATCAGATCTGGCTTCGCACCGCCCAGCGCCCCGAAACGGAACACCTGATCGCCAAAGCCATCGGTGACTCGATCTTCTTCCGTTCCGACGTCGACACCTACTGCAGCGATGAGATGCCGAGGGTCGATCCCCTTGTCCTGGAGAAAGAGCTGCGGACGCTGAAGCAGAGCTCATATCCGTTCCGGCTGGAGTTCCATCCGCCGTTGCCCATCGAAGAGATGATGGAGTTCTATCGGGACACGGACTTCAAGCGGCAGACGGCGCGGTCATGCACGTTGATCTCGAACTACGCATTCGTCGATCCTCGCGGCCGGCTCTATCCCTGTCTCACGCTGGATATGGGAAACGTTTTCGAGAAACCGTTCGAGCGTGTTTGGAATGGGGCGAAGTTCCGGGCCTTCCGGCGGTTGTTGCGACGCGAGCAGCGGCTGCCGCTGTGCGAGCGGTGTCCGGCGTAAGCGAGCGTCAGCTCGCCAGACCATCCCTGAAGTTCTACCCGCTGTGGAATTCCGCTTTCCCGTGTCAAGGGAAATCTTCCTTTTTCAACAGGCTGCGGACACGCTCTGCTAACCTTTGAGATCCTCCCCAGTCGATGGCTTCCGCCGTCCTGCGGAAAAGGTGTGGAACGCCTGTGAGCATCACGCCGTGACAAAAAACAAGCCCTAGACTCGCCACTTCAACCAATGTCCGTAGCGCAACTTGATGTCGCCCTCGATCGGCCTATGCCGCAGTCTCCCGATGCGGAGCGGGCGGTACTCGGGTCGATTCTGATCAATAACCACGCGTTTTATCGCGTCGTCTCGACGATCAACACCGAGGACTTTTTTCGTGATGCGCACCGTACGATCTTCGCCACGATGCGACGGCTCGCGGAGCAGAGCCGGGAGATTGACCCGCTGACGTTGCGCGAGGAGTTGGCGAAGAACGCGCAGCTCGAATCTGTCGGCGGCTCGGCTTACGTCGCTTCCCTCGTCGACGGAATCCCTGACGTCGCCAACGTGGAGCGTTACGCCCGCATCGTCAAAGAGAAATCCACTCTGCGGCGGCTGATCGTCATGGGGAACTCGGTGATGCGGGCGGCGCTCGACGCGCCAAGCGAGCCGGCCGATGTGCTCAACATCGCGGAGAAGTCGATCTATGAGATTGCCGAAGGATCGATCGAGAAGGGATTCGTCGCACTCGATCGCATCGTGCGGGCGAACATGACAGCGATCGAACAACTCCAGCACGCAGGAAAGCTCATCACCGGTATCCCCACCGGATACGACCGCTTCAACGAGTTCACCTCGGGGTTCCAGGCTCAGGATCTCATCATCATCGCGGCGAGACCCTCAATGGGGAAGACCTCCTTCATGATGAACATCGCCGAGTCGATCGCCATCCCGGATCGCTCGGGTGAACCGCGGGCACCGGCGCAGCGCCTCTACAACGTCGGTGTCTTCTCGCTCGAAATGTCCAAAGAGCAGATCGGCCTGCGCATCCTTTCATCGGAATCAGGCGTATCGAATCACCTCATCCGCGCCGGCATGCTCAGCGAGCGAAACTGGCGTGACCTTGCCGAGGCCTCGGCGCGGCTGGCGAAGGCAAAGATCTTCGTCGATGACACGCCGGGCATGGACATCATGGAGATGCGAGCCAAGGCGAGGCGCCTGAAGATGGAGGCCGGCCTCGACATGATCATGGTCGACTACCTTCAGCTCATGGCCGTCAAGGGAAAGACCGAGTCGCGCAACCAGGAGATCTCGCAGATTTCACGCGGCCTGAAGGCGATCGCCAAAGAGCTGAACCTTCCGCTCGTCTCTTTGTCGCAGCTTTCACGGCGTCCCGAACAGCGCACCGGCGATCACCGGCCCCAGCTTTCCGACCTCCGTGAGTCGGGCTCGATCGAACAGGATGCCGACGTCGTCTGCTTCATCTACCGCGACGAGGTCTACAACAAAGACACCGAGGAGAAGGGGATCGCCGAGATCATCATCGGCAAGCAACGCAACGGCCCCATCGGCGACTTCAAGCTCGTCTTCCGAAACGACATCACCAAGTTCTTCAACTACGAGCCAACTCCGGACTACGCGCCGCAGTAGTTCCTTGCCAGGAAGAGTAGGATCAGGGGTATGAGACGCCTGCTCGCCACCACCGCGCTCCTGATCACCGTCGCTCTCCAAGTTCGCGGCAGCGTGCTGCGCCTCACTGTCAACGACGCGATCCATCCGATCAGCGACGAGTTCATCGGGCGGGCACTCGATCAGGCCCAGAGCGAGCATGACGATGCGGTCATCCTGGTGCTCAGCACTCCGGGCGGCCTGCTCGACTCGACGCGCTCCATCGTCGAAAAGATCATGACCTCGCGCGTGCCGGTCATCGTCTATGTCGCGCCGGCGGGGACCAACGCCGCCTCGGCCGGCTTCTTCATCCTCGAATCGGCCGACGTCGCGGCGATGGCACCGGGGACGAATACAGGCGCATCCCACCCCGTGATCTTCGGCGAAAAGATGGACGAGATCATGAAGATGAAGTTGGAGAACGATGCCGCCGCCTTCATGCGTACCATCGCGGCGAAGCGTGGGCGCAACGTGGCGGTGGCTGAAAGCGCGGTACGTGAGTCGAAGTCCTTCACCGAACAGGAGGCGCTATCGCAAAAACTGATCGACGTCATCGCGCCGAACGAGCAGGCAATCCTCGAGGCCATCGATGGGCGTACGTTCAAGCGCTACGACGGCACCAGCGTCACGCTGCATGTTGCCAACGCGCACATCAACGTCATCGAGATGACGCTCAAACAACGGCTCATGTCGTGGCTGATGGACCCGAACATCGCCTTCCTGCTGCTCGCCATCGGAGGGCTGGCGCTCTTCGCGGAGCTCAATCATCCAGGTGCCGTCGTCCCTGGAGTGGTCGGTGTGATCTCCATCGTCCTGGCGCTATTCGCGTTGAACTTTCTGCCGACGCGGTTCGAGTCGCTGGCGTTGCTGCTCGTCGCCTTCGCGTTATTCGCGCTGGAGGCGAAGTTCGCCACGCACGGTGTTCTCGCGATCGGAGGTATCGTCTGCATGGTGATCGGTGCGCTCTTCCTCGTCGATGGGCCGATCCCACAGATGCGCGTGAACATCGTCACGGCGGTTGCCGTCAGCATCCCGATCGCCGTCATCGCGGTATTTCTGACGACGCTCGTCCTGCGTGCGCGGCGTGGGCGCGTGGCCACCGGCAGCGAGGGGATGATCGGAGCGATCGGCATCGTGAAGACACCGCTTGGACCGGACGGAAAGGTATTCGTTCACGGCGAGTTGTGGAACGCGACCGCCAGTAGCTCGATCGCCGAGGGAGCACGGGTGAGAGTGGCTGCTGTAAAGGGGCTGCATATCGTCGTGGTGCCGGCTGAGTAGGGGAACAGGGGATTCGCAGATCAGTGAACTGGATAGCCACCGGCATCGCGCCGGGGAGATTTACCCGAGGCTCTGGGGGTTCTGCGGGAGGCTTTTTGGTTCTGAGGCGCTTCAACGCGCCTGTTCGACCTGCGGCGTGGTCATTGCCTCGTAACGGTCGACCGACATCACCAACGAGGTCATCTGACCTCAGTTCCTCGATCTCGCCGTCGCAGTCCAGATAGCACGGTGGGATAGCACCATTGAGAATGACACCATGCATGTGGATTCATCGCGTCATTTCTAAGTACAGCTCCCCGCAACAGAGTTTCCGGTAAGCGCGGTCTCACGCACGGCTTGACGCGTAGACGTCGCTTCCGGGGATCTGACTGAACCGGCCCGTCGGTTTGGGTCGCCGACGCAGTCGGCGTGAGCACCCCGAGGTGCGACTCGAGTTTGGACGTTTCCTGGCCCCCCGGGGTGCGCTCGAGTTTGGACGTTTCCGGAGCGTAACGAAAGCACGCCGGAGGCGTGCGTGAGGGTAGCCGGTGGCCACGCCGGAGGCGTTGCCACCGGTTTGCTTGTGTTAGGAGATGCACCCCGGCAGGGGTGCGTGAAGTCAGGCAGGCTCGATCCAGGTACGACGGCGAATTCGACGGTTCACGCACCCCTGCCGGGGTGCCTTCGTATTTGTACGTCATCCGGTGGCAACGCCTCCGGCGTGCTTTCGTAACGCGGCGAACGTCCAAACTCGAGGGCCGCCCGAGGGCGGCGGCCACACACGTCAGCGGTTCTTCTTGCGCGGCTGTCCTGCTTAGAAGCTGGTCAGCGCGTCTTGTTCGTTCTCGTAGACCTCAAAGACAGTGATGAGCTGGGTGACGTGCAGGAGCTCGTTCAACTTGGCCGGAAGGTGCAGCAGCTTGAGCTTACCGCCCTTGTTTGTCACGGTCGTGTAGGAGCCGACCAATTCGCCGATGCCCGACGAGTCGATCGTCGTGACGCCGGAGAGGTCGAGCAGGATCTTCTTGCTGTCCGCATTGGCGATTACATCGCGAAGCTGCTGGTCGCCCGCGCCGATCGTGATCTTGCCATCGACCTTGATGATCGCGATTCCGTTTACGTCGCGAGTGGTGGCTTTCATCTCTCTTCTCCTTTGTTTGTGTAAGCGGCATGCGGCCGCCGGACGCGGAAGATATCAGGCTTTGCCGCTGGCGATGCCGGTTCCTTTGGCGAGGTTTTTGGTCATGACGAGCGAGGTACCGCTGCCGCTCTCGAACGAGTAGCGGATCTGATCCATGAAAGTGCGCATGTAGAAGATACCGCGGCCGCTGGTCTTCATCAGGTTCTGCGGATTGAGAGGATCGCTCACCGTCTCGGGATCGAACCCGGTTCCTTCATCAGAGATCGTGATGGAAAGATCGTGACCGTTCAGCTCGAACGTTGCCTGGACCTTCTTCCTGACGTCGAGCTTGTTGCCGTGCTTGATGGCATTCGCCACGGCCTCCCGGACGGCCATGCCGATCCAGTGCGAGCCGTCCTCATCCATCCCCGCGTTTTCACAGAGATGTTCCGCGATCACCTGCACGAGCTCGATATTCTCGAACCGACTGCTGATGGTGATCTCTATCCGCTCGCCGTCACGTTCCATCGGTTTTGAACCGGCGGCATTGTAGGGAAAATCGTTTCGGAATGCACTTGTGCTCCTTCGCCGTTCCCACTGCGCATGTCACGCCGCCTCCCCAACCTGGTCGCCGCGCTCGTGCTCGTCTCGGCGAGCGCCCGCGGTGCGTCACTCGAAACGGAGATGAAGGCGGTCGAGAAGTTGCGCGGGCTGACCTTCTCCCGCCCGGTCACGGTGCGAACCATCAAGCGTGATGAGTTACCGAAGATGCTGCGCGCGCAGATGGAGAAATCGATCCCGTATTCGCCGGACGACTACGCGCTCATCCTCCGCGCTCTGCAACTCGTCGATGCCGGCACCACCGATCTCGTCAGCAGCATGCTCGATCTCTATCAGTCGCAGGTCCTGGCCTTCTACGACCCGCTGACGCACACGTATTTCGCCATCGACCAGCTACCCTCCGCGGCGGCAGGCATCATGGACAGCGAGGCCCTCCGGGAGTCGGTTGCCATCCACGAGCTGACCCATGCGCTGCAGGACCAGCGCTTCCATGCCGGCGCACGCGATCTGGCGCTGCAGAAAGACACGGACGGCAGCCTGGCCCTGCACTCCCTGATGGAGGGGGAAGCGACGCTGGTCATGCTCGACTACCTGCTCGACGGGGCGGGTCAGAAGCTCGACGACGTCCTGGCCAATCCGGAGGTGCTGTCGCTCCTGACGTCGTCTCTGAACGGCGCCGGCAAGACCATTGATCCATCGACGCCGAAGTACTTCTCCGAAACGTTGAAGTTTCCCTACGCCGAGGGGTTGAAGCTCGTCATCGACGGCTACCATCGCGGCGGTTGGAAGATGGTCGACCGGATGGATGAGAATCCGCCCCGCTCGACACGCGAGGTACGTCATCCGTCTGAATACTTCGAGCGGCTGGACCGCGCGAGCGTATCTTCGGTGCCCTTTGACGACAAGTCTCCCCTTCCCGGCGTGCTCACGGTGGAACACCTCGGCGAATTTCACTGGCGCTTTCTGGTCGGGGATGCCGGCGACGGCTGGGTCGATGACCGTGTCACCGTCGCCCAGGACATTCATTGCGATCCGACCGTGCTTGTCGACACGCACTGGGAGAACGCCGCCCGCGCGCGGGCGTTCCGCGACGCCTACGTGGCCTTCCTTGACGGCCGCGGACTGGCGCCACGCGTCGCGCTCGATGGTACGCGGGTGCGAGTTGCCTACGGCGCTGACGTGAAGCTGATTGATTCGTTCGTCCGATGAGCATCGACTACGAGAACCTCGAGAACGACGTTGCCAGCGGCCTCTTTCGCGAGTCGCTGAAGGAGGAGCTGCTCTTCGGCTTCCGCCAGATCCATCAGTCCGGCGACCGTCTGCCTCCGGCGTCCCACTACGCGGCCCAGATCGCCGAGATCGTCAACCGAGGCGCCGCCAAACCGCCGAACAGCGATCTGGCCTTCCACCTCTATCAGGAGATCCTCCTGGCCGTCGAAGCCGCGCGGGATGAGGTTCTCGGGCAGCCGGTTCCGTCATCGTAGCGTACGTCTATCCTGACGGTCAGCGCGGCGGAGAGTGCGGGCAGTGTGCCGGACAGTGCGGGCAGTGTGCCGGACGGTGCGGGCAGAGTGCCGGACAGTGCGGGCAGTGTGCCGGACGGTGCGGGCAGTCTGCCGGACAGTGCGGGCAGTGTGCCGGACGGTACGGGCAGTCTGCCGGACAGTGCGGGCAGTGTGCCGGACAGTGCGGGCAGAGTGCCGGACAGTGCGGGCAGTGTGCCGGACAGCGCGGGCAGTGTGCCGGACAGTGCGGGCAGTCTGCCGGACAGTGCGGGCAGTGTGCCGGACAGCGCGGGCAGTGTGCCGGACAGTGCGGGCAGAGTGCCGGACAGTGCGGGCAGTGTGCC
>JBBRNB010000095.1:0-27744 GCA_038230535.1 Thermoanaerobaculia bacterium | reverse complement strand
CGCTTGGAAACTCAGCTGCTCCCCGTTACACTCTGTCTGTTGCACGCCGCCGCCTCCCTTGCTACGAAGTTGTTCTAGACACTCAACTTAATAGCACGGTGCGGCGGCTTCTTTATCAGCTACGTGAGAAATGCGGGCTAGGCTAGTGCCGCCGCAGCGAGAGCCGAGGGTGTACGCCTAGGTTTCTCGCGCCGATGTGCAGAAAGATTGCTCCCGCGAACGCCGCGCCGGCGAGTGCCAACTGCAGAACGCGGTCGACCAGCGAAGCGTCGGACCAGCTCGTAACCACGAAGAAGAAGAGCGTCCCGAGCGCACATAGCAGGTAGACCAGACCGACGAGCGCAAGTGCCACGTTGCCGGGCCGAGACCGAATGGTGATCTGTTGAAACATATCAGCTCCCTTCTACTCGCAGGTGAGATGGGTTGCAAGTGTGTTTGCACGCAATGCAAATGCGGGCCCAACCATGGGTGGTGCAGTCAGTGGCGAGCTAAGGCATTTCAGCTCAGCCGTTTATAACCGCGTAAGGCGCGCCTCTTTGCTATCCTCCGTGAATGAGCGGCGACATTGTCATCAGCGGCGCCACGACGGCGGACCTTCCTGCGATCAAGCAGCTCCTCATCGCGAACAAACTGCCTACCGAAGGTATCGACGAGCACTGGAAGACGTTCGTCGTCGCTCGCGACGGCGAGGACCTCGTCGGTTGCGGCGGCTCCGAAGCTCACAAAACCGCTGCGCTCATCCGATCCGTCGCCGTCGCTGATTCGCATCGCGGCCGCGGAATCGGACGGCGCCTCGTCCGGCAATTATTGGACCGGCTTGCCTCGCGGGGCATTCGTGAGTTTTACCTCCTCACCACAACCGCCCAGCCCTACTTCGCGAAACGAGGCTTCAAACCGATCGACCGCGACGAAATCCACCCGCAGCTCCTCGGCTCTGCCGAACTTCAGGGCGCCTGCCCGGACACCGCGATCTGCATGCGCCTGAGGATGTGAGTGCTGCGCTTCGCGCGTTGTCTGCGCTGCGCGCGTTGACTGCGCTGCGCGCGTTGACTGCGCTGCGCGCGTTGACTGCGCTACGCGCGTTGCCTGCGCTTAGCGCGTTGACTGCGCTGCGCGCGTTGCCTGCGCTTAGCGCGTTGAGTTGTGGAACCGAGAACGCGCACAGTGTAAACAACACACGCAAGCAGAGATAACGCGCGTATCACAGATAACGCGCGTAGCACAGACAACGTGCGCAGCGCAGACAACGCGCGCAGCGCAGACAACGCGCCTAGCACAGACAACACGCGCAGCGGAGACAACACGCGCAGCGGAGATGACGCGCATAGCGCAGACAACGCGCAAAGCGCAATAATGACCCATGCGCGTTTTCGACGTCCACGTCCACATCCAGCCATGGGAGATGCTCAAGACGGAGGTGTTGTCGATGCTCTCCGATCCTTCGCATGCGAACGCGAAGGAGGTTCTGGCTTCGGCTGACGATGTCGTCCGCTTTCTGGATCAGGAAGGGGTAGAGCGGATCTGCTGCATCAACTACGTCTCTCCCGACGTGATGGGCTTCACGCGTGAGACGAACGACTGGATCGCCAACTTCACGCGCCATCACCGCGACAGGCTTCTGCCGGCCGGTTCCGTCAATCCGCTGCACGAGATCAACGTGCGCGACGAGATCCGCCGCGTGCTCGACCTCGGTATCCGCATGATCAAGATCCATCCGCCGCATCAGCTCTTCTCGCCGAATGGCTACCACGGCGAGCTGTGGCAACTGGCGGAGATCTATCGCGAATGCGAAGAGCGGGGAGTGCCTGTGATGTTTCATACTGGTACTTCCGTCTTCCCGCGCGCCCGCAATGTTTTCGCTGACCCGATGCCCATCGATGACGTGGCGATCGACTTTCCGCGCCTTCCGATCATCCTTGCTCACGCCGGCCGTCCGCTGTACGGCGAGACCGCTTTCTTCCTGGCCCGGCGCCACGCCAACGTACGGCTCGACATCTCCGGAATCCCGCCGAAGGCATTGCTGCGATACGTGCCCCGTATCGCCGATCTTGCCGGCAAAGTGCTGTGGGGAACCGATTGGCCGTCGCCCGGAGTGGTCTCCCCGCGGAAGAACATCGACGAGTTTCTCTCCCTCGGCCTCGGCGAAGAGGTCGAGAGGAAGATCCTGTGGGAGAACGCGACGCAGCTCTTTCCGTGACGTGCGATTCCTATGTAGGGCCGCCGCCCTCGGCGGCCCGGTTCTTAAGCGGCGCGAAGATGGCCGCCGAGGACGGCGGCCCTACACGACTCCCTACTCGCGACACTGCTATCATCCCTCCGCATGCCAGATCCCCAGAACGCGCCGCAGAACGAGCCAATGGGGCGCCTGGACGCGTTCGACGTCGGTCCGAAGAAACTCACGGTGCAGACCGAATTCTTTTTTCGTCCCAACTGGCGTATCGAGACCAAGATCTATCTCGCCGGCGCGCTGAAAAAGGTCTACACCGAGGATCTGACGAACACGCCGGAGGATGACCTGCAGCGGACCATCGATATCTTTCACAAGACCAAAATCGACGAGATCGTCGCCGGCCTGCGCAAACTCCAGCAATGAACGGAATCCGAGTCGAAGCGCTCACCAAAGCCTACCGTCCGCTCGGCGCGGTGCGGCCGGTGCTGAAAGGGATCGACCTGACCATCGCGCCCGGTGAAGTGGTCGGCCTCATCGGTCCGAATGGGGCCGGGAAGACGACGCTGATGTCGTGCATCGTCGGCTTTCTCAACGCCGACACCGGCTCGATCACAATCGACGGACGCCCGAACGACGACCTCGACGTTCGCCGCCGCACGGGCTTTGTGCCGGAACGGATGAACTTCGACCGGCGCGCCACCGGCGGCGCGTTCCTTCGCTATATGGCCCGGCTGGCCGGAGTGCCGAGTGGCCATGTTCGCGATCGCGTCGAAGAGCTGCTTACCCGCCTGGACTTGAAGGCGGCGGAGAACAAGCGCCTCTCGCAGTATTCTCGCGGCATGCTGCAGCGCGTCGGCATGGCTCAGGCGCTGATGGTCAGTCCCGACTTCCTTTTCCTCGACGAGCCCACCTCGGGGCTCGACCCCAATGGCGTCTTCCTCGTCCGCGATCTCATCGCGGAGGAGAAAGCGCGCGGTGCGGCGGTACTGCTCAACTCGCATCAGCTCGCCGAGATTGAAAAAGTCTGCGACCGGGTGCTCTTCCTCAAGGGCGGCGTGATTTCGCGCGACGAAGCGCTTCGCGAGATTGCCAGGATCACGATCGTCATCACGTTGCTCTCCGGCTCGTACAACCTCGCTGCGGTCGAGGCCGCGGCCGGAACAGCGCCGAAGGACGATGTCATCACCGCAAGCGTGGTCACCGAGGCCGATGTGGCCAAGCTGGTGGCGCGGATCGTCGGGAGCGGCGCCGGGATCATCGACGTCCGCCGGCGGATCGCCGACCTCGAGTCGATCTTCCGAGGTGAAGCATGAGCCTCGTCGTGATCGTGGAGACGCTGCGCCGGCACTTTGCTCACCTCGGCTACATCGCCGCGCTTCTGCTTCTCATCGTCATCGTCACAACCGCGTCAGCCATGGGCGCTCCGTCGCAGGCGTCGTATCAGGTCATGTGGCTCTTCTCGCTCATCGCCGGTTGCCAGCTCATCGGCCCCGAATTCTCCTCGGGCACGCTGCAACTCATCCTCAGCAAGCCGATCGGCCGGGCGAGCTATTTGCTGTCTCGCGTCACGGGTGTCGTGCTGGCGATCTGGATCGCCATCGCCGTGATCTTCGCGAGCGACGTCGTGGGAAGGCTCATCGACGGAACGCCGATCCTGTGGCGGACCGCGGCAGCGGCAGTCCTCGTGTCAGCGCTGAAGGTGCTGTTCGTCTGTTCCCTGCTGGCATTTCTCGGCAGCTTCTCGCGCTCGTATGTGAACGTCGGAATCTACATTGGCGCGCAGATACTCCTCCCGATGATCTACGGGATGCTCAACATGATGAAGAACGCCGTCAGCGGCGAGATGGCCGTGATCGGCGCGTTTCTGCGCGCGAATCCCAGTGTCATGAAAGCGATGGATACCATCAACAGCAACCTCTTCCCGGACGCGCCGGCCATTCCGTTCGACCGGAACTGGATCCTGATGATGATGTCGAACGCTGCTGTGGCCCTGCTCCTGGCGTGCGTCATATTCTCCCGGCGGGAGGTGCCTTACGGCGCAGATTAGTCTGACCTTCGACCGGACCAAGCAACGCGCCCTGCCGATCTGGCTGGTGATCGCAGTGGTCGTGCTGATCGTGGGGCGCATCGTTTCGTCGAGGTATCCGGTCGAGAAGGACGTCGACCTCGTGCACTGGACTCCGGCCGGCCAGGCCACTGCTGCCGCCATGCGGTTGCACAGGCAGATCTTCTACGAGTTCTCCGCCGAATGGTGCGGGCCGTGTCACCAGCTCGAGCGCGAAGTCTTCATGGACCCAATGATGGCGGCTGAGATCAACAATCGCTTCATCGCGGTCAAGGTCGTCGACCGCCAGCGCGAAGATGGCCGCAACATACCGTCCGTGCAGCAAATCATCGATCGTTACGGCGTCACTGCCTTCCCAACCGTCGTCATCGCCGCGGCGGATGGCAAGGTCCGCGAGCGCACCGTGGGCTACAGCGGCAGCGGTCCTTTCATGTCGTTCCTCTTTCACGCGCGCTGATGCGGCTCGAACACCTCACCGAGGAAGAAGAGGATCACTGGCGCGGCGAATTCGCGCAGGAGAACTGGATCTTCGGCGCGCTGGGACTGAGCGTGACCTTGCCGGAGTTCTCTGGCGGCGTTCCGGCGCTGCGGACCATGCACTTCGGCTACTACCTCCAGCCCCTCCATCTCAACGCCGACGACCGCGAGGACCTCCCGCGCAAGCTGGTCTTCGTGCTGGCGCGCCGCAAGCCGCCTCTCGACTTCCTCGAGCTCAGCGGGGCAGGGGTACGAATCCCGCATTGCTTTCCACAAGGATTCACGCTTGGGAGTGTTCTTCGGATCACGCTTCAGGAGATGAAGAAGCTGCCGCTGAAGGACACGTGAAGGGAATGTTGAATGATACGGAGCCCATTCCACATTGAACACTCAATACCCAAACATCCAACATTTGCCTTCAATGACTCCGCTTCAACGTCTCTTCCACTACTTCGGCCGTCACAAACCATCGCTGACGCTGGGCGCGCTCTGCGTCTTCGGGTCGGCTGGGTTCTCGTTGTTGAAGCCGCTCATCGTCGGCGGCGCGGTGAACGAGCTGGCGAAGGCGATTACTCGTGGGACTCTCGTCCGGTACGGGCTGTTGCTCATCGGAGCGTCCGTTCTCGAGGGGCTCTTCCTCTTTTTGCAGCGGCGGATCATCATCAGCGAATCGAGACGCATCGAATACGAAATGCGCAGCGACTTCTATGGGCATCTGCAGTCGTTGCCGGTGGCGTACTACCAGGAGCAGCGGACCGGCGATCTGCTCTCGCGCGCCACGAACGATCTGGCCTCGGTGCGCATGCTGATCGGGCCGGCGGTCATGCACGCGCTGTCGTCGATCATCGTCGTGATTGGCGCCTTCATCATGATGCTTCGGATCAACCGCGGGATGTCACTGATGTCTCTGACCTCGGTGCCCGTGATCATCTTGATGGTGCATTACTTCGGCCAGCGGATTCACGTGAAGTACAAAGCGGTGCAGGACTACTTCGGCGATATCTCCGCGCGCGTGCAGGAGAACCTGGCGGGTGTGCGAGTCGTTCGCGCCTTCGGGCGTGAGCGCGCCGAGAGTCAGACGTTCGCGGCGATGAACCGCGAGTACGTCGGTCACAACCGTACCGTCATCAAGCTGACCGCGATGTTCTATCCCGGGCTGCACGCCATGATCGGGATTCTCTTCTGCCTGATCTTCTTCATCGGCAGCCGGAACATGATCCGCGGCACTCTTTCCATCGGCAGTTTCATCGCCTTTCAGCTCTACCTCGGGAGGATGGTCTGGCCGCTCATCGCGCTCGGCTGGGTGACCAATCTCTTTCAGCGCGGCATGGCCTCGATGGTGCGGCTGCACGAGGTGTGGTCCATCCAACCCGATGTGCGGGTGGATGACGGTGATCTCGTCATCGCCCCGGTGCGCGGGGAGATCGTCATACGTCATCTGACGTTTGCCTATGCGGGTGCGCCGCGCCCCACGCTCCGCGACATCGATCTTCAGGTCAGTGCGGGCGAGACCGTCGGCATCGTGGGGAGGACCGGCAGCGGCAAGTCGACGCTGCTGGCGCTGATCACACGAACGTTCGAGCCGCCGCCCGGGACCATCTTCATCGACGGCCGTCCGATCGAGTCGTTTCCGACCTCGCAGTTGCGCCAGTGGATCGGGGCGGTGCCGCAGGAAACGTTCCTCTTCTCCGAGTCGATCGCCGAGAACATCCGTTTCGGCCGCCGCAGCGCCTCGCCGGAAGAGATCCGCGACGCATCCAACATGGCCGGCCTGTCGAGTGACGTCGTCTCCTTCCCGCAGGGATTGGACACGCTCATCGGAGAGCGCGGCATCACCTTGTCCGGCGGTCAGAAACAGCGGACCGCGATCGCGCGTGCTCTCGTCCGCGACCCTGCCATCCTCATCCTCGACGACGCTCTCAGCGCGGTCGACACCTCCACCGAGGAACAGATCCTCAGCGCCCTGCGCGAGATCCGCAAGGGCCGCACTGCGCTGATCGTCTCGCACCGGGTCTCCTCGGTGAAAGACGCCGGCAACATCATCGTCATCGATGAAGGCCGCATCGTCGAGCGAGGAACGCACGACTCTCTCATTGCCCGCGACGGCTACTACGCAAATCTCTATCGAAGACAGACACTGGAGGAGGAGATCGCGGAGATAGCTTGAATTGCGCTTCGCGCGTTGTCTGCGACTTCGTCGCGTTATCGGTTGTCTGCGGCCTTGCCGCGTTGAGAGACAACTCACAAATCGTCGCTGATCGGAACTGATCGACAACGCGGCAAAGCCGCAAACAACGCGACGAAGGCGCAGGCAACGCAACGAAGTTGCAGACAACGCAACGAAGTTGCAGACAACGCAGTTGCAGACAACGCGGCAAGGCCGCAGACAAAACCATGGCCGACATCGAACGTCACGAAGACGAAGGCGCTAAAGCATTCGACCCGCATCTCGCGCGGCGGCTGTTTCGCTATCTCAGGCCTTATCGCCTGCGAGCCACGCTGTCGGTCGGGCTGATCATCCTCTCGTCGCTGCTGGAGATCGCCGGGCCGGCCATCGTGGCGGTGGCCATCGATCTGTACGTGAAGCCGTCGCAGGGAGCGCACGTGGCCGGGGTGAGCCAGCGCATTGGAGCGTGGCTGGTCGCGCACGGCTGGGCCCTCGATCCGCTCAGCGGCATCAACCTCGCCGCCGGGCTGTACTTCGTCGTCCTGTTCGGCGGCTTCGCCGTGCTCTACACGCAGATGGTGCTGATGAATCTGATGGGGCAGTACATCATGTACGACCTCCGCAAACAGATCTTCGAGCACTTGCAGAAGCTCGACATCCAGTTCTTCGACCGCAACCCGGTCGGCCGCCTGATGACGCGTGTCACCACCGATGTCGATGCGCTCAACGAGATGTTCACCGCCGGATTCGTCTCCATCTTCGGAGACGTCTTCGTGCTCATCGGCATCGTGGGTGTGCTGTTCTGGATGAACTGGCGGATGGCGATGGTGCTCTTCTCCATCATCCCTCTGATCATCCTGGTCTCGGCATGGTTCCGGCGCGGCGCGCGCAAGACCTACCGGCAGACGAGGGCCCGCATCGCCGCCATCAATGCGTTCCTGCAGGAACACATCTCCGGGATGGCCACCGTCCAGCTCTTCAACCGCGAGGACGACGAAGCGGAGAAGTTCGACGGTCTGAACGCCCGCCATCGCGATGCGAACATCGAATCGGTCTTCTACTACTCCGTGTTCTACCCGGTCGTGGAGCTGGTGGAGACGATCGGTCTCGCGCTCATCGTCTGGTTCGGCGGCGGCCAGGTGATCCGCGGCATGCTCTCCATCGGGACGCTGATCGCGTTTTTTCAGTACGCGCAACGTTTCTACGAACCGATCTCCGACCTCTCAGAGAAGTACAACATCCTGCAGGCGGCCATGGCGGCCAGCGAACGGATCTTCAAGACCCTCGATACGCCGCAGCGGATCATCGATGACGGCACGCTGGAGATCGATCGCTTCCAGTCGATCGAGTTCCGCAACGTCTGCTTCGCCTACAACGAGCCGGAGTGGGTGCTGAAGAACGTCTCCTTCACGGTCAGTCACGGCGAGCGCGTTGCGCTGGTCGGACACACAGGCGCGGGGAAGACTACGGTGACCGCGCTGCTGCTGCGCTTCTACGAGCCGCAGAGCGGTGAGATTCTGGTCAACGGCATCGACATCCGGCGGTTCACGATATCGTCGCTGCGCGCGCTCTTCGCCATCGTCCAGCAGGACTTCTTCCTCTTCACCGGCACGATCGCGCAGAACATCTCCCTCGGCGACCCGAACATCACCCCCGAGGTCGTGCGCGAGGCGGCCGGACGCGTCCAGGCGGATCGCTTCATCCGCCGTCTGCCCGAAGGATACGACTCCGAGGTGCGCGAGCGCGGCGCCGGGTTGTCGGTGGGGGAGAAGCAACTCCTGTCGTTCGCAAGAGCGCTAGCGTTCAACCCGCCAGTGCTCGTGCTCGACGAAGCGACGTCATCGATCGATACAGAGACCGAGGTATTGATCCAGGACGCGATCCAGACGCTGATGACAGGCCGGACGTCGATCGTCATCGCGCACCGTCTCTCCACGATCCGATCCGCCGGCACCATCCTCGTCTTTCACCACGGCGAGATCCGCGAGCGCGGAACCCACGAAGAGCTGATCGAGCACAACGGTCTCTATCGGAAGCTGTACGAGATCCAGTATCGCGAAACGGCTGCGGTGGCGTGAAGCAGTGGATCAGAAGATCAGTGGATGAGTGGATCAGGATTGATCAGTGCTCAGCGTCTTGATTCTGATCGACTGATCCACTGATCGTCAATGTCTCGCGGCGCGGCCTCGGGTCGCAACGTAGGTAAAGGCGTGCGGCAGAGTGAGCGTCGTAGCTCCGCAGAGGAGCGACACGTCGACGACGCCCGCTGTGTGCGGCGGTGCGACGACGTCAATCGACTCTGGAGTGGCCGACGACGGCACTACGGCCTCGCCGCCAAATGTGGCGATGCAGCCGGCAGGGAGGTTGGCGCCATGAATGGACACGGTCGTTCCGCCTGCAACCGGCCGCAGCCGGCTCGACGCGCGTGAGTGACGACGAAGGTGGTGGCGCCTGTTTATCGGTGACCGTGACATCCACGCTTGTGGCCGCGCTCCCAAATTCCGGCGGAAGGGTCGCCGTGATCAACGTATGGCCCGCGCTGTTGGCCATGACCGTCACGAATCCATTACCCGCGATCTGCGCGGAATTCACGACGGTTGCTACGGCAGGATTGGACGAGGAGAACGTCAGCGTTTGCGGTGCGGTGTTTGCGCCCAGGTTGATGACGATGGCGCCGGCCGTGCCTCGCTCGATGACCAGTTGGGCCGGACCGACGCCGGTATCGTCGTTAACGATCGTGACGGTGACCTCGCTGCGAGTGAGAGCCCAGCCCGGCGATCCCGGAAACGCGATCAGCGAGACGGTTAAGTTTTCGTTGCGCTCGACCTCGGTATCACCGTAGATCGGGATGGTGATCGTCTTTGTGGTCTCACCGTTGAACTGGACGGTTGAGTGCTGCTGTTGATAGTCGATGCCGGCCGTGGCGGTTCCGTCATGTGTGTCGTAGACGACCGATCCGGAGATCGGCGCCGTCGCTGTCAAAGTCAGGACCGCGTTCGTGGTGCCGCTATTGCCCTCGATCACACGAACGTCGCTCACAGAGAGGAGCGGCATGGGGTCGTTATCGAGAATCGTGATATTGGCGGTCGGCAAGAGAATCGTGGCGCCGCCTGTCGGATTGGTCAGTTTCAGAGTGAAATTCTCTGGCGGCAGCCCTTCGTAGACGGCGTCGTCGATGATCGGGATGGAGATGCTTTTCACTGTCTCGCCGTCTGCGAAGGTCAGCAAGCCGGATGTAGCGACGTAGTCATTCCCAGCCTTGGCGGTGGCGTCAGTCGTTTCGTATGAAACGCTTACGATTCCGGTGATTCCGTTCACGCGATACACGTTGACGATGGCATTGCCGGCGCTTTCCGAGAAGGAGGCATTACTGACCTCGAATGCGCCGGGGCGATTAACTACGGTACAGCTGGCATACCGCGACGTGCTGCCGCCAAGAGGCGTCGTCGTTGATGTCACAATGCTCCCCGCCGGCAACGCGGTTGTGACAGTGAACTGGAACGCCGCCGCCCCGCTCGCGCCGGTCGTCACGGCGGTGGTGCCCAAGTATGTCTCGGCCGAAAAGCACCCCGAATCGTCGAGGGAGCTGAACAGCTCGATCGCGTTCTGTGTGTTCGGAAGCCCATTAATCGTGCCGCTGATTGTCGTTGAGCCCCCGTCCACCGTGATTCCGGTAACGGCAGGTTGCGCTGGCAGGCTATCGCCGCGGATCCCACCGTCTTGATTCGCAGACATGGAATTCCGCGAAATGACGTTCGCCGACGAACCGGTGCCCCAGATCAGAACGCCCGCTCGTTGAAAACCGCTGATGGTGTTGCCGGCGATCAGATTGTTGGTCCCTCTTTCAATCTCGACTCCGTCGGTTCTTCCGCTATAGCCGCGTGATCCGGGAAGACCGATGATGTTTCCCTGAACGGTCACCTGAGAGGCGCCTTTAAGGTGTAGGGCGGCGTCACTGTTGTACGAGCCGTTGAAGAATCCGATGCCGCCGGCCAGGACGTTGCCGTCTCCCGGTGCAGGACCGCCAATGGTCGTACCGCCGGTCAATGCGTCTACGTAGAGGTCGTCTAGATTTCGCGTCGACTCCAGAAGAACACCCGCCGCCGTCGTCCCGAAGAGGTTTCCAGTTACGTGCGCTGGAGCAAAGATGTTGAGGCCGGCCAGATTGTAGGAGAAGACGTTTCGCCGGATCTCGATGATTCCGGTGAGGCCCAGTGGCCTTGTTGCCCAGATGCCGACCCGGTTTCCCACTGCCGTTACGCCATCAGGGGCGAGCCCGAAGAAGTTGTCTTCGATCACCGACCCTGATTCCGCGTAGAGAGCGGCGTTGCAGCCCGTCACGGACAGGCCGCGAAGTACTCCGCGGACACGGAAGCAGCCATTTAGTGACGTCCCGGCCGCTCCCTGAATCTCGACGATCGGCCGCCCGCCGTAGCCTGGCTGCGTCTCTCCGTCGACGACCACGTTGGCCGCCGCCGGCGGAAGCAGTGACGTCGGCGGCGGTACGGTCTCCTTCAATATCACCTCGGCCGTCGAGGATCGCCTGCCGCAGCGAGCCAGGACCTCTGTCGCTTGTGTTAGTGACGGTGAACGTTGCGGCGTTTGCCGCGACCGTCAACAAAAAGGTGAGGGACGCTGTGAGAAGGCGAAACTTCATCTCGTTGCAGCCTGGCTCGGCGGCGAGCAACGGTGGTTTGGATTGCTGGACAGTGCGGCATCCTATCCTTGTAAGGACGGTTGTAGCAACTGCTGGCCGTCTTGCTCGGTGATTCCGTTGCTGCGATCGCCGCCGGTAGTCCGCGCATCCACTAGACTTCTCCCATGAGTCACTTCGTCACCACCCTTGACGGCGAGCGCAAACCGCGACGTCTGCCGGCACGTGAGCTCGATCCGATCGAGGTCCGCGTTCTCGGCTGCCTGATGGAGAAGCAGCTCGCGACGCCGGAGTACTACCCGCTGACGATCAACGCCCTCATCGCCGCCTGCAATCAGAAGTCTAACCGTGAGCCGGTGCTGGAGGTGGGGGAGAGCGAGGTGCAGCGCGCACTCGACCGCTTGCAGGATGAGAAGCTGGTCTGGAAAGTCTTTGGCGGACGCGCAACGCGCTGGGATCACAATCTCGATCCGACCTGGCACCTCGACCGGCCCGCGAAAGCCGTCATGGCCCTGCTATTTCTGCGCGGCCCGCAGACCACCGGCGAGTTGCGCGGCCGGAGCGACCGGCTTCACTCGTTCGAAACGATCGAGGACGTCGAAGCGACCGTGCAGCGCCTCGGCCACGGAGACGATGCCATCGTGCGAGAGCTGCCACGCCGCCCCGGCCAGAAGGAACCGCGCTGGGCGCACATCCTCGGCGGCGCCATCGTTGAGGATGTTGCGGTCGAGGTTGCGCACGCGGCCACCGGCGAGCCGCTGTCCGTCCGCGTGCAACGCCTCGAAGCGCAGGTGGCGACGCTGACGACGGAACTGCGGGAGCTGAAGGCAAAGTTAGGGGAGTAGATTCGTTGCACCACAGAGACGTCTCTGTGGTGCAATGCCTTTCGGTCGGGTGCCGAGGTCGCGACGCATGCGTCGACGATCCACCGCCCGCCCGCGTCCGTCAGTGCCTGGACGGACGCGGTCTCGGCGTGCAGCCGTTTGGATCGAAAGGCGAGGTGACGCTGAATGCGTTGCTCAGCGATGCCGCGTCGCCGTTCGGGTTGGTGACGACGATTCGCGGCATACCGGTTGGAAGCCGCTGGATCATGACGATGATCGTTTGCGGGTCGGCGACGATTGCGCCAGGGGCGACCGCTCCATCGAAGGTCACTACCGCGCCTGTGGCGAAGCTCGTACCCATGATGGTCATTCTTACGCCGCCATCGGTTGTGGCGCAGGCGGGGGTGACGAACCGGACTGCGAGACCGGCAGCGGCAACGGTGAATTGAGGACCGATGACGGCGACCTTCCCGGCTGCGTTGAGGATGTTGATCCCGTATGTGCCGGCAGCCAGTTGCGGCACGCGCAGAACGACGCGCGCGTAGGTCATCGACACGAGCGGTGACGGCTGGTCTCCGATAGTGAATGTGTAGCCTGGACGGAAGCCGCTCCCGTCGATCGCGATCTCGTTTGCCGGGCGGGCGGTAGTTGGGGAAACACTGGTGATTGCCGGCGATTGCGGCTCGACGATCGAGAAGATCGGGCCGGTGGTCGAGAGGTGGCCCGCGAGGTCCGTCACGTTGATGCTCGTTTTCCCGAGCCCCATCTCGGGAACACGGACTACGTGCGTGCCTGGTGAGGTGGAAAGGATGGTGGCCGGCGTAGTGTCGAACGTCACGGCGTCGTCGTAACGGAAGCGTGCCCCGCTGATCGTGACCGTTTTTCCGGCCGAGCCGATGAGCGGGTCGACGCCGGTGATGACTGGCGACGATTCCGCCGCACTGGTGTAGGTGAAGGCATTGGCGAGGGAGGCATCGAGCACGCCGTTGCAGCGAAGCATGAGCGGAACTGTTGCCGCCGCATGCGGCGGAGTCGCCGCGATCATCTCGGTCGATCCGGTCACCGATGCCGAGCGGGCGGCAATGCCGTCGAAGAACGGCCAGCAGCCGCTGGCGAGGTTGTTACCTGTAATTTTCACGACCGTGTTGCCCGCCGTCGTGCCAAACGAGGGGGCGATGCTGGACAAGCTGGCCGAGGTAGCAAGGAATGTGAAGCCGGACGCGAAGTTGAACGTGTCGGCCCCGCACGAGAGTGTTACATCCGAAGCACCGGCCGCATGCTCCGGCGTGACCGCTGTCATGGAGGACGCGCTGACGAAGGTTACGCTCGTGGCCGGCACTCCGCCGAAACGGATCGTGCAGCCAGCACGAAGATTGGCGCCGTTGACCGTGATGTTTGTTCCGCCCGACGCAGGTCCGTTGGCCGGAGAGACCTGGCTGATGGTGGGCGTGGTGGGAGGATCATTGACGTCGACGAAGATGGTGGTCGCGGAGTTGCCGTGATTCGCGCCGAGGGTGGCGATCAGTTGCGTGAGCCCCTTGCGTGTGCCGGTGATCGTGAAGGTGGAGGAACCGCCCGCATCGATGATCACGCGGTCGGGCATGGTGATGGCCCCGGTCCCGGCCGATCGCAGCGAGGCGCCTTCGGAGGTGTCGAGCGCCGGCGAGATCGAGGCGGAAATCGTCGCCGTTCCTCCGACTGGAAGCGACACGCTCGATGGGGATAGCATGACCACCGCTCCGTTGAACACATTGACATCCGTCGTATAGGTGCCGCCACCATAGGCCGCCGGCATGATCGTCGTGATGGTCGCGTGGCCGGCAGACTTGCCCACCACGTCGATCGGTAAGGAAGACGATGTGACGCTCACCGAATCGACCACGGAGGCGACGGACGGGTCGGACGAGCTGAGTTTTACAAGCTGTGGCGACGCCGGCGGAGCGCCGAAGTTTGCGAATACCTGGCTGGTTCCGCCCGTGGCGATGCTGAGCTGGGACGGCGTGACATTGCCGTCGTCGTTGAGGATCGTGACTGTACCCGGCCGCACGGTTAACAGCGTCGGGTAGTTGAGGTAGCCGCTCACGCTGATCTGAAACGTCTTGTTGACCTCGACTTTCGTGTTGCCGATGATCTGCGCGTCCACAGTCGTACTTAGTTGACCTGCCGGGATCGTGAGATACGCGGGCGCGAAGTTGTAGTCGATTCCGGCACGCGCACTCCCGTTGATCGAAAAGGGATAGAAAGAGAGGGTGTAGGCCGTTTTTGCCGAAAGTGCGGCAGTCAGAGTGACGGTCTTTGTTCCCGAATTCCCCTCGATTACGGAAACATCCTGAAACGAGAGCGTCGGTGGCTGCTCGTTGTCCTTGACGGTCAACGGTACCGACGAGGTGCCGACGATCCCTGCTCCATTCGTCGCGTTCGAGAGCGATATGTAGACTTGGCGATCGCCGTCCCATACGTCGTCGTCGATGATCGGAACCGTAATCGTCTTGGTTGTGTCGCCCGCGAAGAAGGTCAGTACGCCGTTCGACGAGACCGTGGCGGTGCTGCCGCCAATGAAAAACCCGACGCTGACCACCGGATTCAAATCGCCGCTGCGCAGCACGCGTATGGTCACAGATCCGGCATCTTCGGTCGTGGTGTAGCTCTGTGACTCGAACGACAACAGCGGCCGTGGATCAGTGTCGACAATGAGCACCGTCGCTGTGGTGTTTCCGTTGAGGAGGAAGCCGCCGGTCGGAGAGGAGAGAGTTACGTTGAATGACAGGCCGTTGATGTGAAAGACATGGTCGTTGTTCGAGGGAACGGTAAACGTCTTCTGGACCTCGCCATTGGCGAAGGTCAGCGTGCCGGATGTTGCTGTGTATTGCTGTCCGGCGAAGGCGGTGCTGTCGCTCGTCGCGTAGTGAAGCGAGGCTACGCCGGCTCCGGTCGTACGCTGCACGGTCACAACCGCGGCGGCGCCTTCATTCACGGTGTAGCCGGGGTAGTAGTTGTTCCCGAAGAATTGCATGTAGCCGTTCGCCACCGCGACGACGGTCGGCGAGTAAATGCCAGACTGGGTTCCAAGGGAGTTTGTGATCGACGTATAGACGTTGTAGTTGCCCGCCGAGGCGTAGGTGTGCGTGGCGATGAAAACACCGGGAGCCATCGTCTCCGTGATGCCGTCGCCATATTGCCACGTCACGACATCACATGACTCGAGCACGCCGATATAGCTGGGAACGGAAAGAGTGAACGCGATGGGTTGTGCGATGCCGCATGGTCCGCCGAGGTTCGACGCGCAATTCACGCCGGAATACGCAACGTTCTGGTAGTACGGCGGAGCCGCCGTGGGACACGTCGCAGCCGGAGCGGAGAAAGCAAACAGAACGAAAGCAACCACTGCCACCGCGGTGCGGGTATTTCGCATGACGAGTCTCCAGTTGGACGGACCAGCTCCACGAGTTATTCAGCTCAGACCGCTTGCGTAATCGTGAGGATACTCGAGTATAAGGCGATGGGCGGCTACCGCCTTACTATTTTTCACTCCAGGTCTTGACGTTTGTCCGATCGTGTACTATATTAGTAGTACAAGAGGACAGCGGATGACCGCCCCCATCTCCATCGACACCAACGACCGCACCCCGATCTACGCGCAGCTCGAGCGTGGCATTCGGGTGGCCATCGCCACGGGACGGATGCGGCCGGGCGACCAGTTGCCGACCGTCCGCCAGCTTGCCGTCGACCTTCGCGTCAACGCCAACACTGTGGCCAAGGTCTACGTAACGCTGGAGCGCGAAGGGGTTCTTGTGACCCAGCGCGGGGTGGGGACGTTCATCGCCGAGTCGGTGCCGAGGTCGGCGCATGCCGGGCATCGCGAGCGTCACCTGGCCTCGCACATCGACCGCTTCCTCACGGATTCTGCAGCCCTCGGGTATTCGCCGCGTCAGGCCATGAAAGAGCTTGCGCGGCGATTGAAAGAAGGAGAAGAGTAATCATGCTTGCCATCAATTTGCCCAACAGAGAACGACACAGCGGAACAGCTCCGCGCCCCAACATTGTCGCGATCTTCGTCCTCCTGGTGTCTTTTCTGACCGGAATGGCCTTGCTCATCGTGACAGGGAATCCGGTCTGGTTCATCAGCGGCATCGTGCTCGGTCTCGTCCTCATGCAGTCTCCGAAGGTGGCCAAACAGTGGGAGAAGGCAGTCGTGCTTCGTCTCGGAAAGTTCATCGGCCTGCACGGACCGGGACTCTTCTGGATCGTACCGTTCATCGATACGGTGTCGTCGTGGATCGACCAGCGCGTGATCACCACCAGCTTCGCCGCGGAACAGACGCTGACCTCCGACACAGTGCCGGTCAACGTCGACGCTGTCCTCTTCTGGATGGTGTTCGACGCCGAGAAGGCGGCGCTGGAGGTGCAGCAGTATCAGGATGCGGTGAGCTGGGCGGCGCAGACTGCGTTGCGCGACATCATCGGACGGACCTCGCTGAGTGACCTTCTGCGTGGCCGCGAGAAGATCGAAGAACAGCTCCAGGAACTGATCGACGCCCGTTGTAGTCCGTGGGGTGTGACCGTGCAGTCGGTGGAGATGCGCGACGTGATCATCCCCGACGCCCTTCAGGACGCGATGTCGCGCGAGGCGCAAGCCACCCGCGAGAAAGCGGCGCGTATCATCCTCGGCGAGGCGGAAGTGGAGATCGCGAAGCTGTTCCAGACCGCCTCGATCTCGTATCACGACAACCCGACCGCTCTGCACCTGCGCGCCATGAACATGCTCTACGAGGGCCTGAAAGAAAAGGGCGCCATGATGATCGTTCCCTCGACCGCGGTGGAGTCGATGGGTATGGGAGGCTTGATGGGAATGGCCGCCATGGCCCAGCGTCAGTTGACGGATTCGCCGCCGTCGGCAGACACGGTGGAAGCAAAGTGACAGCGTAGCCCAATGGGCATCAACTCGAGTTCAGGTTAGAAAAGGCTTATCCGCAGATTACGCAGATTAAGCAGATTAGAACCCCGAATTTAATCTGCTTATCTGCGTAATCTGCGGACAAAGCCTTCTGGACACTACGAGGCGGCGGCTACGGACTCCACATCATCCGCTTCCGGCTTCTTCCTCATATCCAAAAACAGCAGGGCGATGCCGATGCAGATGGCGGAGTCGGCGACGTTGAAGGCTGGCCAATGGTGGGACTTGACGAAGACGTCGACAAAATCGACGACGTAGCCTAGGCGGAAGCGGTCGATGAGGTTGCCGATGGCGCCGCCCAGGATCAGATGGAGGCCGGTCTGTAACACGCGGTCGGTGACCGCGGCGCGGAAGGCGTAGGCGACGACGACGAAGAAGACGCCGATCGCGCCGAGGTTCAGGAGCCACGGGACGATGCGCGAGTCGGCGTTCGCGCCGATCCCAAACGCGGCGCCGGTGTTGCGAACGTGGACGAGCTGAAGAAAGTCGGGGATCAGCGGAATCGACTCGTGCAGGTCAATGCGGGTGGCCACCAGCCATTTGGTCCCGGCGTCCGCGAGGATGATCAGGAATGAGAGCGTGAGGAAGGGGATGCGTTTCAAACGGCGACGCCTCGTTTCTCATCGATCAGCTTGTCGAGCTCCGTGCGCAGCCGGCCGAGAATCTCATCATAGGCATAGTGACCCAGGGACTCCGGGCCGCGCTTGAGGTTCACATACGTTGGCGCGCACCACATGCCGAGGTCGGCGTCATCCGTCTCGCCTGGTCCGTTCACGCGGCAGCCCATGACCGCGATGGTGATGTCGTACTCTTTGGCATACCTCGTCATCTCGCGGACATTCTGCGCCAGGTCGATGAAGGCCTCGTTCTCGACGCGCGAGCAGGAGGGGCAACTAATGATGTTCATCCCTGTCTGTTCGAAGCGCGGCACGGAGCGGAAACGGCCGCTGGCGATGTCGGCGAGGATCTGGCGCCCGACGGTGATCTCGTCGCCTTTGTTCTCGAACGGCAAGGTCAGGGAGACGCGTAGGGTGTCGCCGATGCCGCGGGTGATGAGTTGCTCGAAGGCCACACGCGTTTTGATGACGCCGTCCGGCGGCATGCCGGCTTCGGTGACGCCGAGGTGCAACGGCACGTCCGGGCGGGCCTCGGCGAAGCGGATGTTGGCGTCGATCACCTTGTTCGGGTCGGAGTCTTTCAGCGAGACGACGTATTGGTCGAAGCCGAGGTCGTCTAGCATGACGCAGTGCTCCAGCGCCGAGTCGATCATCGGCGAGATCGAATCTTCCTTCGGATACTTGTCGAGCTTCTCGGGATCGACCGAGCCTGCGTTGACGCCGATGCGGATGGCGCAGCCGTGGGTACGGGCCACGTCGACGAGATAGGCCACCTTTGCGCTGACCGGCTTATCGCGCTCGATGTGGTAGAGGTGGCCGGGGTTGTACCGGAGCTTCTGCACGAACGGCGCGACCCGCTCGGCGAGGCGGTAATTCTCCTGCAGGTCGATGACGAGGTTGGCGTTCGGCCGCGCGGCGCGTACCTCGGCCAGGGCCGTTACGTCCTTGGGAGTGTCGATGGCGATGCGGATGACGTCGGCACCAGCAGCCTCGAGCAGCTCCACCTGTCGGATCGTGGCGGCGATGTCCTGCGTCCGGGTGGCGGTCATCGACTGGACAGCGATGGGGTGATTCGCGCCGATCGTGATGTTGCCGATGCGGACTTCGCGGGTAACTCTTGGTTTCATCGGGCGTTGTGAACGCGGGGGACAGCGAAACCCTTCCGCGTGCGCTGACAGACCGAACAGCCGTTCGGAACATAGGTATTGCTCCCTCTGGCACGATCGGTTACCTTCTTTTTCCCAGCCGGTCCCAACATTTCACAAATAAAGCCGAATATCCAACGTCACTTGAGAGTGATCGTCTCGGAGGTTCCATGTCTCGTCTACTCGCTGTCGCGGCGATGGTCATCATCGTCTCGACTTCTCCTATTGCTGCCCAAACGTGCGGCGGCCCGGCTCCACTGCCGATCAATGCGCCTTCGAACGCGTGTGCCGGTTCAGCGCAACGAGCCGGCGTCATGCCGTCGTACTCGGGCTACAGTTGGAGCGCGACGAATGCCACCCTCGAAGGGCCGTTGAACAAGGAGACGGTGACATTCCGCCCCGACGGGACGGGCCCGGTCACGATTCACGGCCAAGCCACCAACTTCCAAGGCTGCCCGGTCGCTGGGCAGGTAACGATTCCTCTCGGCGCAATCCCTGTGCCCGTCATCAACGTCAGCATCGATAGCATCTGCCCTGTCGGGTACTCCTCGGCATACGTCCCTGATCTGTGGGGAACGTACACCTGGACGATCACCAACGCGATGAACGTCAGTGGACTCGGTACGAATGGCGTTCAGTTCGACCATGCCCCTGGTGGCGGTGACGTCGAGATCACGCTGCAGGTTGGCGAGGGCTCTTGCGCGGCGACGGCAAACAAGACCATCCCGCTCCGGCCCGCTCTGGCGCCGTCGGCCTCGCTTGCGGCACCGTCGGTCTGTCCCGGCGGGACCGGTACGCTTTACATCGACAACTGGGACAACTTCAGCACCATCAACGTCTACGCGAACGGCGGGAACATCACCAACATCGGCGCCGGACGCGTTTCTGGCGGCCGCACGGTGACCTTCCAGCCGTTCCCGAGCTCTACCCAGGTGCAGTTGTCGATTCAGGATGACTACAACAGTTGCAACACGCCAGTCGATATCACGGTGCCGATCGTGGCCGCGCCGCAGATCACGCTGGCGACTCCGGACGTTTGTCCGTACGGCTCCGACACGGCTTCAGTGCCTGCCGGCTTCGCGAACTACTGGTGGTCGGTCAGCGGCGGCTATATCTCGAGCGGCGACGGTACCAACAGCATCACCTTCCATCCTGGTAGTGGTATGCCCGGCAACCCGGGACCGGTCACCCTCACGCTCTTCGTACAGGATGCGAACGGATGTCTCGCGCCGCAGGCGACGGCGACCGTGCCCATCCGCACGATTCCCGCGCCTCAGATCACCGTGGCGACGCCTGACGTTTGTCCGAACGGCACCGATACGGCCACCGTCCCGGCGCAGTACGCAAACTACTGGTGGTCGATCACCGGCGGCTCCATCACCAGCGGCGACGGCACCAATACCATCACCTTCCGGCCAGGTGGTGGCATGCCCGGTTCTATGAGCCCGGTCACGATCACGCTCTTCGTGCAGGACGCGAACGGATGTACGGCCCCCCAGGCGACCGTAACCGTCCCCATCCGCACGATTCCCGCGCCTCAGATCAGTGTGGCCACGCCTGACGTTTGTCCGAACGGCAACGATACGGCAACCGTCCCGGCGCAGTACGCAAACTACTGGTGGTTGGTCAATGGCGGCTCCATCACCGGCGGCGACGGCACGAATACCATCACATTCCGGCCCGGGAGTGGTATGCCCGGTTCCACGGGCCCGGTCACGATCACGCTCTTCGTGCAGGATGCGAACGGATGTACCGCCCCGCAGGCGACGGTTACGGTTCCGATCCGGACCATCGAGCCGCCGCAGATCAGCGTCACCACCGCCGATGTCTGTTCGATGGGAAGCGACAGCGCCACCGTTCCGGCCGGCTTTGCGAACTATTGGTGGACCGTGACCAACGGAAACATCACAGGCGGTCTGAACACGAGAACCATCACCTTCACGCCCCTCAACGCCACCGATCCGGTAACGGTTTCAGTCATCGTGCAGGACGCCAACGGCTGCTCGGCGAATAGCGCATCGGTCACTGTACCGATCCGCGCGCTGGCGCCGCCGGTTGTTACGGCGAGCGGTTCGACCTCACTCTGCGCCAACGGCTCGGTCACGCTGACCGCCCCCGCTGGTTTCTCATACCTTTGGTCCAACGGCGCGGCCACCCGCTCCATCACCGTGAGCCAGCCCAACGACTACGTGGTCAGGGTCAGCGATACGAATGGTTGCAGCGCATCCAGCGCACCGGCCCACGTCTCGGCAGCAACCCCCGCAACCCCGAACATCTCGGCGAGCTTCGCGTCGATTTGCCCGAATGGCTTTTCGATATTGACGGTGACGAACGCCTCCGCCTTCGCCTCGATCACATGGACGGCCTCGAACGGGTCTGTTTACCCCTACGGTTCGGACAACTCCCAGGTCACGGTGCAGATGTACTACTACGTTTCGGGAGACGTCACGGCGACGATGCACGCCACCGATATCGTCACCGGCTGCCCGGTCGTCGCCAGCATCACGCTTCCGGACGTTCGCCCCACGCCACCCCCGATCACCATCACCGGTACCGGCTGCTCGAATGCGAGAGTCACGGCTTCGATTCCCGCACAACCGCCGGGAACGAGCATCAACTGGTGGGCACTCGACGGCGCCGAGATCATAAGCGGTGGCAACGGGACGACCTCGGCGGTGATCTATACAACGGGCAGCGACTTCCGCGTGAAGGTGGAAACGGCCTCGCCACAAAGCTGCGTCGTTGACAATGTGGTTACCGTTCCAATCCATCGCGTCCCCGATCCCGTGCTGACAGCCGACGACACCAACGGCTACGGCTGTGCCTTCAGTGAGAAGACCATCACTCTGACCAATGGCTCTGTCTACACGAGCATTGCCTGGAGCGTGCTGGATGGCACGATCGCCGGCCCCTCCGATCAACCGAGCGTGCGCGT
This sequence comes from Thermoanaerobaculia bacterium, assembly GCA_038230535.1. GTDB lineage: Bacteria > Acidobacteriota > Thermoanaerobaculia > Gp7-AA8 > Gp7-AA8 > JADGNZ01. The sequence goes on along the minus strand of JBBRNB010000095.1, from coordinate 5,736 downwards.
CCGGCTGAACGACGACGGCTCGTCGGCGGAGGTTTCCGTGATCGTCTCCGACAACGGCACTTGCTTCTCAGGCGGCTACAAGGTCATCAGAGCGATGGGGCCAACGGCGGTGATCTATGGCGGCTACTGCGCCGGCTCGCCGGCCTCCACTCTGGGCGTGTCGACCAGCGCAGGAGCGAACGCCACCTACCTCTGGTCGAACGGCGCCACCTCCAGCACCGTCAGCGTCCCACCGGGCACCTACACCGTGACCGTGACGAGCTCGATCGGTTGCTCGAGAACCTCGGAACCGTTTACGGTCGACCAGGTCGTCGAGCCGGTTCAGGTCTCCGGCCCGACCACCTTCTGCGCCGGCGGAAGCGTGACCCTTACCGCCGCCGACGATCCCAGCAACACGTTCGCCTGGTCGAACGGCGCCACCACCCGCTCGATCACCGTTACGCAGAGCGGCGACTACAGCGTCACCGTCACCGGCTTGCTCATCTGCCGCTCGATCTCCAACCCGATTCATGTGACCGTCAACGCCCTCTCCACGCCGGCCGTGTCTGCGAATGGGCCAACGACGTTCTGTCCGGGCGGCAGCGTCGTGCTGACGGCATCGAGCGGGACTTCATACTCCTGGTCAAACGGCGCCTCGACACAATCAATCACCGTCAACACATCCGGCAGCTACATCGTGACCGTGACCGACGCAAACGGCTGCAGCGCGGCCAGCGCCGCGACGGCGGTGACGGTCAATCCAAATCCGACAGCAGCCATCACTGCCGGCGGGCCGGTGACGTTCTGCGCGGGCGGCAGCGTGACGCTGACCGCGTCGAGCGCCTCTTCGTATCTCTGGTCGACAGGCGCAGCGACGCAGTCGATCACGGTCAATGCCGCGGGCAGCTACAGCGTCACCGTGACGAACGCGAATGGCTGCAGCGCCACCTCGGTGCCGGCTCCAGTCACCGTCAACGCCAATCCGACTGCCAGCATCACGACGGGTGGCCCGACGACGTTCTGCGCGGGCGGCAGCGTGACGCTGACTGCGTCCGCGGCCTCGAGCTACGCCTGGCCGACCGGCGCGACGACGCAGTCGATCGTCGTCAACACCAGCGGCAACTACAGCGTGACCGTGACGAACGCCAGCGGCTGCAGCGTGTCCTCGGCACCGACGGCGGTTACGGTCAATGCAAACCCGGCCGCGACCATCACCGCCAGCGGACCGGCCACGCTTTGTGCCGGCGGCAGTGTGACCCTGACGGCCTCGAGCGGATCGTCGTATCTCTGGTCCAATGGAACGACCACTCCGTCCATCATCGTGAGCGCCGCTGGTAACTACAGCGTGACCGTCACGAACGCGGCGGGTTGCCAGACCACAAGCACCCCGATCGCCGTCACTTCGTCGACACTCAGCGTGACCACCTCCGCCTCGGCCACGACGATCTGCGATGGTCAGGCGGCGTTTCTCACCGCCCATGCCACAGGCGGGACCGCGCCCTACAGCTATCAGTGGTCGAATGGCGCTGGCGTCATCGCCGGAGCAACGGCACCGTCGTACACGGCGACCGTCTTCCAGGGCTACTACGTCACGGTCACCGACTCCCTCGGCTGTACGGTCTCGTCCGTACAGCAGCCGCTGATCATCAACGTCAATCCCACGCCGGCGGGGGTCATCTACTACTCACCCGACTACTTCTGCAGCGGCGCAGCGAAGACGATCACTGGCCTGCCGATGCCGGGGATGACCTACGCCTGGACGGTCACCAATGGCACCCTGCAATCGACCGCCGGCAGCAACGCCGTCATCGTCGCCGGAACGAGCGGCAGCGTCACCATCGGCCTCACTGTCACGAACAGCAGCGGCTGTTCGTGGACGGGAACGGCCAGCGTACCGATCATTGCGGCGCCGTCGATTCCGGTCATCACCCCGTCCGGTCCGACAACCTTCTGTCCGGGAGGCAGCGTCATCCTCTCTGTTCCAGACGGTTACACCTACGCCTGGCAACGCGATTCCACTCCCGCCGGTACCGGGCAGTCGATCGGCGTGACCACCGCGGGCAGCTACACGGTCACCGTGACCAATGCCAGCGGATGCAGCAGGACCTCATCTCCGACGGTGGTCACCGTGAATGCTTCGCCGGCCGCAGTGATCGCTGCCGGTGGTCCGACGACGTTCTGCGCCGGCGGCAGCCTGACGATGACGGCATCGAGCGGTTCGTCCTACCTCTGGTCGAACGGCCCCACCACCCAGGTGATCAGCGCCACCACCAGCGGCAACTACAGCGTGACGGTGACCGACGCGAACGGATGCAGCGCAACGTCCGCACCGCTACCGGTCACGGTCAACCCCAACCCGGCGGCGACCCTCGCTGCCAGTGGGCCGATCACGTTCTGCGCTGGTGGCAGCGTGACGCTGACGGCGTCGAGCGGCTCGTCGTACTTCTGGTCGAACGGCGGAAGGACTCAGTCGATCACCGCGAGCACGAGCGGCAGCTACAGCGTGATCGTGAACCAGGCTACCGGCTGTAGCTCGACGTCTGCAGCGACCACGGTGACGGTCAACGCTAATCCGACGGCCACGATCGCCGCCGGCGGTCCGGCCACGTTCTGCGCGGGCGGCAGCGTGACGTTGACGGCTTCGAGCGGATCGTCCTATCTATGGTCGAACGGAGCGACGACGCAGTCGATCAGCGCAAACTCCAGTGACGGCTACAGTGTGACCGTTACGAACGCGAACGGCTGCAGCGCCACCTCGGCAACGACATCCGTTACGGTCAACGCCATTCCGACGGCAAGCATCACCGCCGGCGGTTCGACGACGTTCTGCGCGGGCGGCAGCGTGACGTTGACCGCATCGAGCGGATCGTCCTACCTCTGGTCCAACGGTGCCACGACTCAGTCGATCAGCGCAAATACGAGCGGCAGCTACAGCGTGGCGGTGACGAACGCGAACGGCTGCAGCGCCACCTCGGCAGCAACCACGGTCAACGTGAACGCCAGCCCGACGGCGAGCATCACTCCACCTGGCGGCGGCTCGTTCTGCGAGGGCGGTGGCCTGACGCTGACGGCATCGAGCGGTTCGTCCTACCTCTGGTCGAACGGTGCCACGACCCAGTCAATCACCGTTTACGCCGGCGGTAGCTACAGCGTGACCGTCACGAACGCCAGCGGCTGTAGCGCCACGTCGTCACCCACGATGCTAACGGTCAACCCTGCCCCGATCGCCACTATCACCCCCAGCGGCCCGACGTCGCTCTGTCCCGGCGGCAGCGTGACGCTGACGGCATCGAGTGGGTCGTCCTACATCTGGTCGAACGGCGCCACGACGCAGTCGATCACCGTGAACGCCAGCGGCGGCTACCAAGTGACCGTCAAGAACGCGAACTTCTGCAGCGCCACCTCGCCGCTGACAACCGTCACGGCCAACCCCAACCCGACGGTGTACATCGCCGCCGGAGGCCCGACGACGTTCTGCGCGGGCGGCAGTCTGACTCTGACCGCATCGAGCGGGTCGTCGTACCTCTGGTCGAACGGTGCCACCACCCAGGTGATCAGCGCGACCACAGGCGGCAACTACAGCGTGACGGTGACGGACGCAAACGGCTGCAGCAGCGCGACGTCCACACCGTTATCGGTCACGGTCAACCCCAACCCGGCGGCGACCATCACTGCCGGTGGTCCGGCGACGTTCTGCGCGGGCGGCAGCGTAACGCTGACGGCATCGAGCGGCTCGTCGTACTTCTGGTCGAACGGCGCGACGACCCAGTCGATCAGCGCGAGCACGAGCGGCAGCTACAGCGTGATCGTGAACCAGGCCACCAGTTGCAGCTCGACGTCTGCAGCGACCACGGTGACGGTCAACCCCACCCCGACGGCCACGATCACAGCCGGCGGTCCGACCACGTTCTGCGCGGGCGGCAGCGTGACGCTGACGGCATCGAGTGGGTCGTCCTACCTCTGGTCGAACGGTGCCACGACTCAGTCGATCAGCGCGAACGCGACCGGCAGCTACAGCGTTACCGTTACGGACGCGAATGGCTGCAGCGCGACATCGGCACCGACGGCAGTGACGGTCAACGCCAATCCCGCCCCGGCCATCACACCGGGTGGACCGACGACGTTCTGCACCGGCGGCTCCGTGACGCTGACTGCCCCCGCCGGCTTCACCTACACCTGGTCGACCTCGGCAACAACACAATCGATCGTAGTCTCGTCGTCCGGAAGCTACAGCGTCACGGTACACGACGGCAACGGCTGCAGCGGCACTTCGTCGCCCGTGGTAGTCACGGTGCGCTCGAAATCGACTGCCGTGGTCAGCGGAACCGCGTCGATTTGTCAGGGCAGCTCCACCACCATCACCGCCACTTTGACCGGAACGGCACCGTGGAGCGTGACCTGGTCTGACGGCGTGGTGCAGCCGGTATCGAGCGGCACGACGGCAACGCGCAGCGTGAGCCCGTCGTCGACAACGACCTACACGGTGACCGCGCTCGCGGACGCCACCTGCAATGGTGGCACCGCCAGCGGCAGCGCGGTGGTAACGGTCAAACCGCTTCCAACCGCCAACGTCACCGGAGGCGGCACGATTTGTCCGGGCGCTTCCGCCACGATCACCGCAACTCTGACCGGTACCGCGCCGTATAGCGTGACCTGGTCAGACGGCGTGGTGCAGCCGGTCTCGAGCGGCACGACCGCCACCCGCAGCGTGAGCCCGGCTGCGACGACTACCTACACGGTTACCTCTGTCAGCGATGCGAAGAGCTGTCCACACGCAGGTACCGGCAGCGCGATCGTGACGGTGAAGGCGATCCCGACCGCTGTCGTCAGCGGCGGGGGAACGATTTGCCCAAGCGGTTCGGCTACCATCACCGCCGCGCTCACCGGCACCGCGCCGTGGAGCGTCACCTGGTCTGACGGCGTCGTTCAGCCGGTCTCGAGCGGTACGACCGCAACGCGCAGCGTCAGTCCCGGCGCCACCACGACCTACACGGTTACCTCGGTCAGCGACGCAGCGAGCTGTCCGCACGCAGGCACTGGCAGTGCCCTGGTCACGCGTAACACGGCGGCGTCGATCACGACACAGCCGACGAACAAGACCACGACGCGAAACACGAACGTGACGCTCTCCGTCGTTGCCGCAGGTACCACGCCGGTCTCGTATCAATGGTTCACCGGCAGCGGCACCGCAATCTCCGCCGCAACGTCGAGCTCGTATACGACCTCGTTCCCGAGCAAGGGGACGAACACGTTCTACGTTGAAGTCTGGAACGCCTGCAACGGCACGCACGTGAAGAGCACGACGGTGACTGTTACGGTGAATTGAGTTACTGGATGAAAGCAGAAGGATGAAGGATGAGGGCGGCGATGCTGCCCATCCTTCATCCTTCGTAATCATCACCTGGGGATGCCATGCATGATGCTCGCGAGGATCGTATTGGATGTTCGCGAGGATCGAATCGCACTTCGCGCGGCTGGGGGCATCGATGTGAAAGTGCCGCTATGACAACAACTTACAATCGATCGCCGACGCGGACGAGCGGTACTCGAGGTTAAGTCAAGACCATTGGCGAGGTCTTCCCGCCCGCGTGGAATCCGCCTGCCCGCAGGCAATCACCCGGCCGGCAGTGTGCGCCGCCCGGCCGGCAGTGTGCGCCGCCCGGCCGGCAGTGTGCGCCACCCGGCCGGCAGTGTGCGCCACCCGGCCGGCAGTGTGCGCCGCCCGGCCGGCAGTGTGCGCCACCCGGCCGGCAGTGT
>JBBRNB010000094.1:0-28038 GCA_038230535.1 Thermoanaerobaculia bacterium | reverse complement strand
TCGATCCTCCCCCTCAAGGGGGAGGAGGAAAGGCATCGGTCTCACGTTGAGGTCACCCAGCTCCGTGACCTCAACGTTCCGGCCCACCAACTGTTACCTATGTTCCCGGTCTAAAGTGTTACCTATGTTCCAGGTTGCACAGCGGAGTGCGGGTGAGGGGAGTTGTCGTTAGCCACTGGTACAAGCAACAAAGAACCCCCTCATCCGCCTTCGGCACCTTCTCCCCTTTGCGAAGGGGAGAAGGGCTCTCGATTGGGGATTGGTCGTTGTTCTTCTTGAACGCAAGTCCAGAGTTGCCTGGACAAGCCGGCTAGAAGTTGGCCTATCGCCGCGCCGCGAGATCGCGTTGCAAAGTGTCGAAGACACGTTTGGTTTCGGCTTCGGCCGCTTCCAGATCGCCGCTGTTGTCGACGATGTAGCCGGCGTATCGGAGACGCTCATGCCGAGGCAACTGGTGAGCGATACGCCGTTCCGCATCCTCGCGCGTCATACCGCGGGCAATGGCGCGGGCGAGCTGTGTTTCCGGATCGACGTCGACGACCACGATCCTGTCGTAGTGGTCTGCACCGCCTGACTCGATCAGCAGCGTGGCCTCGATGATGACGATGCGGCCGGCTCCCGACTCCTTGGCAGCACGCAGCTCTTCGGCATTCATCATCCTGGCTTCTTCCGCCAGCACAATTGGATGGATCAGACCATTCAGAGCTTTGGCCGACTCGTCGCTGGCGAAGGCGATGCCGGCCAGCTTGGGGCGGTCGATCGTGCCGTCCGGCAGGAGGATGCCGCAGCCGTAGGTTCGCACCAGTGCTTCGTGACCGGTCTGACCTGGCTGGTACAGCCGCGCCACGATCTCATCGGCGTCGAACGTTACGCAACCGAGCTCGGCGAAGATCCGGGCGATCGTCGATTTACCGCTGGCGATCCCGCCTGTCAAACCGGTGCGAAGAATCATCGCCGTCGCCACTCCGCGGCCATGACCGTGTTGCGCATCAGCATGGCGATGGTCATCGGTCCGACGCCGCCCGGAACCGGCGTGATCCATCCCGCCACTTCGCGGACGCGGCAGAAATCGACGTCGCCAATCAGCACCGTGCCGTTCTTCGCGAGGAGCCGCGACTTCTCGTCATCATGCGCGATTCGATCGCTGTCCCCGGCATCGAGGCGGTTCATGCCGACGTCGATGACGATCGCGCCGGGCTTGACCATATCGCGCGTGATGAGCAGGGGCTTGCCGGCGGCCGCGACGACGATGTCCGCGCTCCTGACAGCGGAAGCGAGATCCCGTGTGCGCGAATGGGCGATCGTCACCGTCGCGCTCCGTTGCAGCAACAGGGCGGCCATCGGTTTGCCTACGATGTCGCTGCGGCCGATCACAACAGCATCGCTTCCGGCGATTGTCGTGCCGGTCGACTCGATCAGGCGGATGACTCCGGCCGGAGTGCAAGGCGCCAGAGTCGGGCGGCCGAGGTGAAGCTTCCCGACATTGATGGGGTGAAACCCGTCGACATCTTTCGCGGGATCAATGGCATCGATCACCTTCCTGGGATCGATCTGGCGCGGCAGTGGGAGTTGTACGAGGATGCCGTCGACTGCGTCATCGCGATTGAGGCGTTCGATATGCGCGAGCAGCTCTGCCTCGGTGGCCGGCTCCGGGAGAATCAACTCGTCGCCGTGCAGGCCGAGCTCGCGCGCTTTCTTCGCCTTGCTTCGGACATAGACCTCGGAGGCCGGATCGTTCCCGACACGAACGGCGACGAGACCTGGCGCGATCCCGAGGCGCGCGATCGCCTCCGCGACCTCGGATTCGATCGTTTTCGCGATCGCTTTGCCATCGATGAGACGCGCCGTCATGAGGGCGTTGCTTCTACCATGATTGTGGCGTGGGATTGAAGTTGGCTCGCTTGGTTGCCAAAGAGCTGGCAATCTTGAGCTATAGGTGGTTCGATGGCGCTTGTTGGGGGAGCCTTGGGCAACCAAGGCAGCCGGCTCCTGCCGGCCGGGAATGTATTCCTTGACGCAGTCTGTTCGGCAGTGTTACCGTTTCACCCCCTTCCGCAGGGAAGGTGTGTGGTTGTCTTTGAATGACGTTCGGCGCTGAGCAGTTCTCACCTGCGCCGCGGTCCTCCGAAGATCGAAATCTCTAGTTTCGTGGTGTGTTCAGGAGAGTCATGCGTACGTATTTCCCTAAGCAGGGCGACATCGAGCCAAAGTGGTACATCATCGATGCGGAAGGCAAAGTTCTCGGCCGCCTCTCGACCGAGATCGCCCGCATCATCTCCGGCAAGAGCAAGCCGACCTACACGCCGTTTCTCGATACGGGCGATCATGTGATCGTCATCAATGCCGAGAAGATCAAGCTGACGGGCAAGAAGGAGACGGACAAGATCTACCGTCATCACTCGCTCTATCCGGGTGGGTTGACGGAGCGCGCCGCGCGCTTCATCCGCGCCGAAAAGCCGGAGTCGATGATCGAGCGTGCCGTCTTCGGAATGCTGCCGAAGAACAAACTCGGCCGGAAGATGATCAAGAAGTTGAAGGTGTATCGCGGTACCAATCACCCGCACGAAGCGCAGAAGCCCGAGCAACTCACGGTCGCTTGAAACTGCTACTCGGGCGTTGCTTGAACACGGCTTGACAGGTCAGGAGGATTCATTGGCTCTGGTTGAATACTACGGAACGGGACGCCGCAAGACGTCTACCGCCCGCGTCCATCTTCGTCAGGGAAGCGGTGCGATTACGGTCAATCACCGCTCGCTCGACGAGTACTTCGGCAACGACGTGCTGAAGATGATCATCAAGCAGCCGCTCTCGCTGACGGAGACGGCCGACAAGTTCGACATCGTCGTCACGGTCGGCGGCGGCGGACCCAGCGGCCAGGCCGGCGCGATCCGCCACGGCATTTCGCGCGCGCTCCAGATCTTCAACACCGAGCTGCGAAAGCGCCTGAAGAAGGCCGGTCTGCTCACCCGCGACCCGAGAATGAAGGAGCGCAAGAAGTACGGCCAGAAAGGCGCACGCGCTCGCTTCCAGTTCTCCAAGCGCTAGTTCTCCGATGTTCCGGTTTTTCCAAGCTTGATTTCCGAAGACAGGAGTGCGCTCGCTCCTGTTTTTTTGTTCACGCTGTTCAACTCAACGTCACCGCGAAAAGGAGGGTTTGCTTGGCAGTCTCAATTACGATGAAAGAGCTTTTGGAAGCTGGCGTCCACTTCGGTCATCAGACCAAGCGCTGGAATCCGAAGATGAAGAAGTACATCTTCGGGAAGCGCAATGGGATCTACATCATTGACCTTCAGAAGACGCTCAAGCTCTTTAAGGAAGCTTCCGCGTTCATCTCGGACCTCGCGTCCCAGGGGAAACGCATTTTATTTGTCGGCACCAAGCGCCAGGCGCAGGATGCCATTCTCGAAGAGGCCAACCGTTGCGGCATGTTCTACGTGAACAACCGCTGGCTCGGTGGGACGCTCACGAACTTCACCACCGTCCGCAAGTCGATCGAGCGCCTCAAGGAGATCGAGGCTGTCGTCGGCGACACCGAGAAGGAGATGTCGAAGAAGGAGCGCGCCGCACTCGACCGCGAGCGTGAGAAGCTCCTGAAGAATCTCATCGGTATCCGCGAGATGGACGGCCTTCCGGACGCGCTCTTCGTGATCGATCCGAAGAAGGAATACATCGCCATCCAGGAAGCGAAAAAGCTCGGCATCCCGGTGGTGGCCATCGTCGACACGAATTGCGACCCGGAAGACATCAACTACGTCATTCCGGGGAACGATGACGCGATCCGCGCGATCCGTCTGTTCACGCAGAAAATCGCGGACGCCGTGCTCGAAGGCTACAACCTTGCCGAGGAGAAGTTCATCGGTGTCGAAGACAAGGGCGAGCCTCCGGCTGATGCTCCGATTCCAGCCGAACCCGCCGAAGTCCTGAGCGCTCCGGCCGCTTCCTGATTCGCTAAGACTACTTCCAGATGGAGCGCCGGCTGCCCGATTGCGGCAGACGGCGCTCCTGTATCAAGGAGAATTCAGATGACACAGACAGCAGCGGGATCCGAAAACCGCCCGCAGATCACTGCGGCCATGGTGAAACAACTGCGCGAGCAGACCGGTGCCGGCATGATGGACGTCAAGGCCGCGCTGACCGAAGCCAGCGGAGACATGGAAGAGGCCACGAAGATTCTTCGCAAGAAAGGTCTGGCCGCCGCAGGCAAGAAAGCCGGCCGCATCACGGCCGAAGGAACGGTGACGTCTTTTGTCAGCGACACGATGGGCGTGCTCGTGGAGGTCAACTGCGAGACCGACTTCGTCGGCCGGAATGAGAACTTCCGCCACCTCGCAGACGAAGTTGCCGGAGTGATCTCCCAGAGCAAGGCGTCGTCCGTCGATGCGCTCAACGGCGAGGTGTGGCCGGGGGATGCCGAGGGGCAGACCGTGGGACAGCACGTCCTGAGCATGATCGGATCCATCAAGGAGAACATCGCCATCCGCCGCTTCGTCCGCTACGAAGTGGCATCGAACGCGGTGCTCTCTACGTATATCCACGCAGGTGGCAAGATCGGTGTGCTGGTCGAGCTCGTCGCCAACAGTGGTGAGAAGAGTGGCCGTATGAACGAGATCGCCAGGGACGTGGCCATGCACATTGCCGCGCTGGAGCCGCGCTTCGTCCGCCGCGAAGAGGTGACGCAGAAGGATCTCGACACCGAGCGCGAGATCGCCCGCGACGCCGCGGCCAAGTCCGGCAAACCGGAGAACATCATCGAGAAGATGGTCAGCGGCAAGATGGACAAGTTCTATGCGGAGGCCTGCCTCCTCGAACAGCCGTACATCCGCAACGACAAACAGTCGGTGAGCGAGTACCTGGCGTCGTCCGGCAAAGAGTCCGGTTGCGCGTACACCGTGACCCGGTTCACCCGCTACAAGCTTGGCGAAGGGATCGAGAAAAAAAGCGGCGACGACTTTGCTGCCGAGGTCGCATCGATTCTGAAATAAACCGAAGTATTGAATACAAGTCAGGGCGGCCGGTTGGCCGCCCTTTTTGTTATATAAAGCATTGCGAATGCCGTCACGCTACAAACGTGTCCTTCTCAAACTCTCCGGTGAAGCGCTGATGGGCGGGCGACGTACCGGGATCGATCCCGACACGATCGCGCGCATCGCCGACGAGATCGTCGAAGTGCATCGCAACGGCGTCCAGATCGCCATCGTCATCGGCGGCGGCAACATCTTTCGCGGCGTCACCGCCGCGACCGAGGGCATCGACCGTGTTGCTGGTGATCACATGGGGATGCTGGCCACGGTCATCAACGCCATCGCCTTGCAGGACGCGCTGGAGCGCCGCGGCGCACAGACTCGCGTCACGTCAGCGATCACGATGGCTGAGGTGGCCGAGCCATTCATCCGCCGCCGGGCCATCCGCCATCTCGAGAAGGCTCGTATCGTCATCTGCGCCGCCGGGACCGGCAATCCCTACTTCACGACGGATTCGGCCGCCGCGCTGCGGGCCAGCGAGCTGAAATGCGAGATCATTTTCAAAGCGACGAAGGTCGACGGCATCTACACTTCCGATCCGGAGATCGACCCTGGCGCCACCAGGATTCAGCATGCAACGTATCAACGTGTGCTTGCCGAACGTTTGCAGGTGATGGATGCCACAGCCATCGATCTCGCGCGCGGCAGCTCGATTCCGATCTATATTTTCTCGCTGCGTGAGCCGGGCAATATCCGCCGCGCGCTCCTCGGCGAGGACATCGGCTCGATGGTGAGCGATTGATTGACGTGAGGAGACCATGATCAACGATGTAGTCAAAGACGTTCAACACCGCATGCATGGAGCTCTGGAAGCGCTGCATCGCGAGCTCAAGACGCTTCGTACCGGCCGCGCCAACGCGGCAATGCTCGACGGGATCGTCGTCGACTACTACGGTACGCCGACGCCGATCGCGCAGGTGGCCTCCCTCAAGGTCCCGGAGCCATCGCTCATCGTGGCCGAGCCGTGGGACAAGACCATGGTCGCCGCTGTGGAGAAGGCCATCCGCACGGCCGACCTCGGCCTCAATCCGGCGACGGACGGCAAGGTGATCCGCATCCCCATCCCGCAGCTCACCGAAGAGCGGCGCAAGGAACTGGTGAAGAAGGCGCATCACATGGCCGAGGAAGTGCGCACTGCCATCCGGCAGGTGCGGCGGGATGGCAACGAGAAGCTGAAGAAAATGCTCAAGGGCCACGAGATCTCCGAGGACGACGAGAAACGCGGTCTCGACGAGATCCAGAAGATGACCGACAAACACATCGACGAAGCCGGCAACATCCTGAAGAGCAAAGAGACCGACATCATGGCGGTGTGATGGGAGGTCGCGAGGGCTTGCGGTTGCGAGGTCGCGATGTTGCGCGGTCTCGGAGTCTCGCGGTGTTTGCGCCCTGGCGTTTGGACGTTCCGTTTACGTTCAAAGGCGTCTGGCGCAGGCGGATCCAGCGTCGTCGCCGACGGAGCCGGCGTGAGAACTGTAGCCCCCGGCTTCAGCCGGGGGTTTCGAGCCATCCTGATGGTGTGAGCGCGCTTCAGCGCGCGACAGGAGGAGGCCCGTGACACCCACTCTATTTGACAAAACGCTACACCGCAGCCTGAGTACCCCGATCTGTCGCCCGCTGAAGCGGGCTCGCAATGGAAGGGAATCTCCCGAACCCCCGGCTGAAGCCGGGGTCATCGGTTCTTACGCCGACTCCGCCGGTGACCCAAAGCTTGCGCCGGCGCATCAACTGCCGCGACGCCGGGAGACTGCGAGACCGAGGAACTGCCCCGAGGCCGCCAAACCGCGAGACCCCGAGACCTCGAGACCTCGAGACCTCTAACCCATGGCACCCGACGCCGAACGTGTCCTCGTCATCATTCCGGCCGCCGGAAGCGGTACGCGTTTCGGCGGCGATGTACCGAAGCAGTTCATGCTGCTGGGCGGCAAGCCGCTCGTACAGCGCGTGGTGGAGCGATTTCTCGTTGATCCTGTCGTGACTTGCATCGTCGTGCCGGTGCAGGACATGCTGTTGAGTGCCGTAAAAGCATCGCCAGGCGAGCGCGTGCAGTTCGTCGCCGGCGGCACTACGAGGCTTCAGTCGGTGATGCACGGCCTCCAAGCGGCAGGCGGTGATTTCGACCTCGTCGCCATTCATGATGCCGTGCGGCCCTTCTTCTCGCCCGATACCTTTCACGCCACGCTCGATGCAGCGCGCATTCATGGGGCGGCCTTTCCAGGGCTTCCGCTTCCCGACACGGTTCATCAGATCGCGGACGATGCCATCACCTCCACACCAGATCGCAGCGCCCTGGTGGCTGCACAGACGCCGCAGTGTTTCCGCATCGGCGTACTGCGAGATGTGCTGTCACGCGCTGCGCGCGAAGATGCCGTCGCCACCGATGAGGCAGGCCTGGCCGCGCGGTTCGGTCATCATGTGCATCTCGTGCATGGCGACTCGATGAATTTCAAGATTACGCGCCCCGAGGATCTCGTGATGGCAGAGCGCATACACGCCGAGTGGGGAGGGGGCGAATGAGGCTTGCGGAATTGCCTTTTGAAATTGCAGCATGCTGTACCCCATCTCGATGGGAGGGTAGTTGTGTCACTTCAGGAGCCCGATCCAGACCTGATTTGAACAAATGTGGGGACACACACGCCTGTCTCTGCCGCGACATCGCCGGGAATGGTGTCGCATGATCCGCGTCGGCCAGGGCATTGACGTTCATCCCTTCGACGATGCGCGCCCGTTGATTCTTGGCGGCGTGCGTGTCAGCGATACCGGCGGTCTGGCCGGCCACTCCGATGCCGACGCCGTCCTCCACGCGATCACCGACGCCCTCCTCGGCGCGGCCGGCGCGGGCGATATCGGCGAGTACTTTCCATCCGAGGACACTCGCTGGAAAGATGCCGGCTCGACGATCTTCGTTCGCGAGGCGAAGCGCGTCATCGACGAGATGGAAGCAGACATCGCCAACATCGACATCACGATCATCGCCCAGAAGCCAAAGCTGGCGCCGTTCCGCGATGCCATGCGGGAGAACATCGCCCGGCTGCTCGACCTCCCCGCCGGCCATGTCAATGTGAAGGCAACCACGACCGATCATCTCGGCTTCATCGGGCGGGGAGAGGGGATCTGCGCTCTGGCGGTTGTGTTGATTAGCTCGCGGTAGAGTGTCAGGCAATGATCCGCGTCCGCTTCGCCCCGTCTCCCACCGGCCACCTCCATGTTGGAGGCGCGCGAACGGCGATTTTCAACTGGCTCTTCGCCAGGCATCATGGAGGGACGTTCATCCTCCGCGTGGAAGACACCGATCAGGCGCGGTCGACGGCGGAATCCGAGGCGATGGTGCTCGACGACCTGCGCTGGCTCGGTCTGCTGTGGGATGAGGGGCCGGATCTGGGCGGGCCGCATGCGCCATACCGTCAGTCGGAGCGCGTCGATCGGTACGCCGAAATCGCGCGCGCGCTGGTGGAGCGTGGCCTCGCGTACCGCTGCTACTGCGCCGAAGAAGAGCTCCTGGCAAAGAAGAAGATCGCCGAGGCGGAGGGACGGCCGCCTCACTACGACCTGACCTGCTGGTTGAACCGGCGCGACGACGACAGCATGCCGCACGCGATCCGCTTTCACGTGCCCGATGATGGCGACGTCACGATCGACGATGCCATTCGCGGCGAGGTCACCTGGAAGCACGAATCGCTCGGCGACTTCATCCTCCTTCGCTCCGATGGTTTGCCGATCTACAACTTCTCCGTCGTGGTCGACGATCACGACATGGAGATCACCGACGTCATCCGCGCCGAAGAGCATCTGACGAATACACATCGACAGGTGCTGATTTATCGGGCCATGGATTGGCCGGTCCCGCGGTTTGCGCATGTCTCGCTGATCCTTGGCCAGGACCGTTCGAAGCTCTCCAAGCGTCACGGCGCGACGTCTGTCTCGGCGTACGCGGAGGCGGGCTTTCTCGCCGATGCCATGGTCAACTACCTCACGTTGCTCGGCTGGTCGGCGCCAGACGGCAGGGATGTCTTCGATCGCGACTACGCCATCGCCAACTTCTCTCTCGAGCGTGTCAACGCCGCCGGGGCGGTCTTCGACCCGCAGAAATTCGAATGGCTCAATGGCCAGTACATCCACGCGATGACCGCCGCCAAGTTGCGGCCGCTCGTCGTGGAAGCGATCCATTTCGATCCGCCCTGGCTCGAGGAGGCGATCGACGTGGTGAAGACGTCGGTTCACCTTCTGCCACAGTTTCGCGAAGCCATCCGCTTCGTGACGGACTACACGCCGCCGGAGATCGATCGCACCTTCGCAATGGCCATCGCCGGCGATCTGCGCGAGCATGGTGCGCCGCGCGACGGGGATGGAGTCAAGGCGATGAACGAGCGGCTGAGGAAGGCCACCGGCCTCAAAGGGAAGGAGCTCTTCATGCCGCTGCGGCTGGCGCTGACGGGGATGGATCACGGGCCGGAGCTCGTGCGCGCCATCCCGCTGCTGGCCCGCGCCAGCGAGTCGGATCCGCGCGTGCTCTCGCCGATCGCGCGCGTCGAGCAATGTATTCGCTGATCCGCAAGCTGCTGTTCCAGCTCGATGCGGAAGACGCTCACGAGCTCGCGGTACGGCAGATGATCGGGCTGCAGAGAATCCCGATCGTCCTGCAGGCCATCGAACGCTTCTGCGCTCCTCCTGCTCACGCCATGCGCGAGATCCTGGGGATGACCTTTCCGTCTCCAATCGGCATCGCCGCCGGCTTCGACAAGAACGGATTGATGATGCCGATGCTGGCAGCCCTCGGCTTCGGTTTCGTCGAAGTCGGTACGGTTACGCTCCAGCCCCAGCCTGGCAATCCGCGTCCGCGTCTCTTTCGCTATCCCGAACACAAAGCGCTCATCAATCGCCTCGGATTCAACAACGACGGAGCCGATGCCGTCGCGGAACGGCTGGCATCGTGGCAGCGAACTGTTCCGCTCTTCGTCAACATCGGCAAGAACCGCGACGTGCCGATCGCCGCCGCTGCCGATGACTACGGAGCGTGCGCGGCGAAGCTCGCGCCGCACGCCGATGCCGTCGTCGTCAATCTCTCCTCGCCGAACACGCCGTCACTCCGCGAGCTGCAGCGGCCCGAGCATTTGGAGCGCATCCTCACCGCCGTCGGCCCCGCCATCGTGAAAATCGCTCCGGATATCGATGACGTCATGCTCGCTGAGGTTTGTGATGTCTGTGCGAAGCGCGCACGCGGCATGATCTGCACGAACACCACCGTAGCGCGTCCGTTCCCCGTGAACGAGACTGGAGGGCTGTCCGGCGCGCCGCTCATGGAGCCGTCGACGTCGATCCTGGCTCGTGTCCGCAAACATGTCGGCCCCAACTATCCGCTCATCGGCGTCGGCGGCATTTTCACGGCAAAGGACGTCAGAGCAAAGATCGCGGCAGGTGCGGATCTGGTTCAGGTGTACACGGGGTTTGTCTACAAAGGACCATTAATGGTAAGTCTGCTGTTGCGGAGATTGGACTGAATCATTATTCCATTGCGCTGGGCGGATACTTATGACAGAGTTCGTTCATGGGAGGGAATGGCATCATGAAGACGTTCCTGAGAACACTCTTTATAGCATTCATTTTGTGTGGCGCAGTGAATGCGGTTTTCGCGGACATTACTTGCTGGCCGGGCATCAAGGTGTTCTCTCCGGGAGCTGGCGACAGTTGGATCTGCTGGGATGGTTACGCCAGTGATTGCTTGTACTGTTCAAGCGATGTCGTCGTAAAGGGTTGACGCCCGGCTGATGGGCGAGCGACTGCTGCTACTGCTCTTTTTCTCCGCAGCCAACTCGATCTTTGCTGCGGAGACGCCCCTCAAGCCTGATGTCACTCTCCCGCTGCCGGAAAGAATTGGAAAGCAGGCGAGGGATGTCGCTTGGCTTGACGACGACCATCTTCTGATCGCGTCGGACCGCGGTGTTGTTAGTTACGTCCTCAAGACCAGCGAGTTCACAGAGGTTCTTGCCGGAACAGCGGTTCCGGACGGGCTTCCGGAACCAATGTCGATCGCTACTGACGGTGCGACCTTGGTGGCCGTCAGTCCCTATTCAAGCTGTAGTTTTTCGTTGCGTCTGAGCGATCACAAGCGATTGATTGCACAGCGAAGCCACAAGCTGCTGGCAAGCGATGTGGCCGTGCGCGGTGATCGCGCCTGTTACCTTGGTTTCGCTGGTCATCCGTTTGGTGCAATCACGCCAACGACCGCAGTCGCTTGCGGTGGACTGGCGGATTCGTGGGACGAGCTTAAGCCGCTACACTCGATTGTTTCAGGCGAAGCAGCGGCCACGATCTATCGATTCTCCGTCCCGCCGTATGCCGGAGCGTTGGTGATGGAGTCAACGGGCGGCGTTGACGTAATCACTTCCGCGGAGCCGGGGGTCTTCCGTTACTCGCCTTCGGGCACGCTTATCGGAGTTCTCGGCTCAAAATTGAACGAGTTGGTTCTCCAGAATGCTGAAGACATCCTGAAGCTATATGCAGCAGACGTGGATAAACGATATCGCGTCTTGTTGAATGTGCGTGCGACGGTCGATGGCCTCGTAGTGACACCGGACGGTCCAGCGATCGTCGTTCGGCTCGCCGATCACGACATCATTCATTTCGAGCTTTGGTATCCGGAGGCGGCTGGCGGTGCCACGCGACGCATCCGGCTCGGCATCGAGCGGCAGGGGCCGTTCGGGCATCTTCGATGCGATTGTCGTGGCGATCGTTTGGTCTGCGTTGGATCCGCGCCGACCGCGGCCGAAGCTGTCGATCCACGCAAGTCTGAAACACACCCCACCCTCTGGCGGTTTCGCCTTTCGCAAAAGACTCCTAAGTGAACCTTGACGGCTCTTTGCCATCGTGATCTTATCTTCCACCTTTAACGAGGAAAACGATCGTGATTTCTGCACTTCTGATGGTGGTACTGGTCTCTCTGCCGGCGAACGCTCAAGCTGTACGAATCGGCGCCGACGCATGGCCGGCTCGCGTCGATATCGCGAAGATCGAAGCGCTTGGTGCTGGTGATCGGGTTTGGTGGTGGTCGGCGGATTGTGCGCCGTCGCAACTGATGGCCGGCGCACAGTCCACTGATTGCCGCGCAGCAACGCGTCGGACGGTAAGCGTCGTTGATGACCGGGGCAAGGCTGTACCGGGAGCCCTCGTGGTTTGGGGGACCGAGGAAATGCTGGCCGAAATGCCTGAGACGATGTTGCCGGCGGTGACGCTCGGCGAAAACGGCAGCGCTCCGGCGTTTTTCCCTGCGACCACGCCCATCTATGCACGCGCCGCTGGACCGAAGGCCGCCTCGTGGTGGCAGAGGATTGCGGCGGCGAGTACGCCGATCGCGATCCGAGCGTCGGAAGCAACGTTGGTACGCACCGCAATTCACCTCTCCGGTACCAGCACCGTGTCGCGGTCCATCATCGAGATCGAACCGGTGTTCATGACGGCTGCGCCCTCTGACATTCGAAGTTGGGGAACTGCGGAGCGTGACGCTGTGATGTTTCTGCCGTTGCCCAAACTGGCAGTGCGCTATACCGCTTGGTCTGACGACGCCGCACCGCAAAGCGGCGTGGCCACGACGGCGGCATTTCCTCGATCGCTAACACTCCCAGTCGGAGCGCGGGTGGAGGGCCTGGTACACGCACCCCGGCATACCGTCATCGCGGATGCTGCCATTGAAGCGGTATTCTCGATGCCCGCCGGGTCACGCGCTCTTCGACGTCGTGCTCGAAGCGATGCGAAGGGTCATTTTATCATGCACGGTTTACCGGCCGGTCCCGTACAGCTTCTCGTGCGAAGAGCTGGATATGCAACCGCCGTTCGCATGGTGCGGCTCGGTGCGGCTGCGGCCGACGTTGAGGAGTTTCTTCTTCGGCCAGCACGAAACGTGATGATGGCTGTCGTCGATCGATCCGGTCGCCCCGTCCCATACGCGGACATGCGAACCGGAGATGGTGCGCATGCAACTGCCGATTCCGAGGGTCTCGCATCGCTCGACGGGGTTCCCGCAGACGAAGACTTTCTGCTTCAGGTTCGCGCGCGTGGGTTTCGGAACGCCGAGGTGCGCGTTCCCGTCGATGTGAAAGGCAAGGTGAGGGCTGTTCTCTCCCGCGGCGTTCGATTCAGAGCGACTCTGCAGGACGCGGAGACGCACCAGCCCGCTGGCCCGGGAACCGTGATGATCGCGAATAACGGGGGAAGGCACATCGAATTGTTCGATGCATCCGGTGTAATCGACGTCGGCGGTCTTTCTTCCGGTACGCTCTCGGTTGAAATCCGCGCCGACGGTGCGGCGCCGTTCGTGATAGCCGAGCGAGCGGTCTCCGATGAGGAGGAGGTGGCCGTCGGAGAAGTGCGACTTTCCAAAGGCGCTTCGATCGCGGGACACGTTGTTTCGCGTCAGAGCGGCGCGCCAATTGTTAATGCGCACGTCCGGCTATTGCGTCGCAGCGGTTTCGGACCGACCGGCGCATTTGTCATGCGCGACTGGGCCGAAGGCAGCTCAGGCGACGACGGCTCTTTCAACATCAGCGGGTTCGAGGCTGGCCCCCAGGTGCTCATTGTGGAAGCGGCGGGATTCGCATCGAGGCTTGTGACCCAGGAAGTTCGCGACTCACCTACACCCGTCGATGTCGGAACGATTGATCTCGATACCGGCCGGGAACTCATCGTCGACTGTACACCCGTGTCCCGGTGCGGTACGGAGGCCCGGCTACTGTTTGCAGGAGAGGAGTTCTCCTGGGCATCAATCGGTACTGCCCTGCAGAATGGAACTGCACACTTGCTGCCGACAGGGTCGGGAACGGTTACGCTTCGGCTGCTCGCCGCTGGTCATGTTGTCGATGAACGAGCCGTCGAGATTTCGCCGCAGTCCGATGCCACGCATATCCACGTGAAGCTCGTATCGACCGTTGTCACGGGTACGGTCACATCCGGGGGGCAGCCGCGCAAGTCCGGTCAGGTGCAACTGGAGCGAGTCAGTAGCGCCAATCACGAAATGCCTGTTTATCTCACGAGCCAGACTCCAGAGGGGCAGCAAGCCAGTTCCTCGTGGCTCACGGACCTACCCGAAGTTCAGATCACCGCCATCGACGAATCAGGACGATTCAAGTTCGAAGACGTTCAGCCCGGCACTTACACCGCCACCTACAGGCTCAACGGCACTGGAGCGGCGTCTGTTCGCATCGCCGTTCCGGAGTCGGAGCGATACGACTTTCCGATCGAGCTGCCTCCGGGCGAGCTTCACGGTCGCGTCACCGATGAGCGATCACAACCCGTAGGTCTGGCAATCGTCGAAATACGCGACGCAGATGGCGAGCTTCACTCGGCTCGATCTGATGAAGCCGGAGAGTTTTCGGCTACAGGACTACCGACTGGAAAGGTGCTTGTTCGCGCAATCAATCGCGATGGGGAGGGTAATGCGGAGGTGGACGTGAATCCACCGCGCGTTGCGGTTGCCGATGTCTTGCTTCGGAAGAAAGACAAGGCGCCTGTGTCAGTTACGGTGACGGATCCGTCCGGTCAGCCGCTGTCAGGTGCAGTCGTTTTCCTGCTCGGATCCAGTGCCCTCCCCTCTGCCGTCGCAACGACGGACGTTAGCGGCATTGCGACGCTTCGATTGTCCCAACCTCTCATGACTCCCGTTGCCGTTTACCACGGCGCGTATGGATGGTCATGGTTGTCGCCGCGCGTGCTGGGATCGAGCGAGAACTCAGAATGCACTGTCCGCATGGTCGTCGGAACCGGGTGCGTCGTCGTCGCAAGCAACACAGCGACGACCGTCGATCTCTTCGCGCCGTCCGGCATCTCGCTTGGCGGTGCGTTCTCCTTTCTCGGCCTGCCGGTGAGTGTCACTCCAGGGAGAGACCTGCGCCTCTCCGGGTTGCCACCGGGCGCGTACACCTTGCGCTCCGGCATATTTCAGACAGCCGCAGAAGTGCAGTCTGGGCGCGACGCTCGCGTAACCATCCGGTGAACGAGGGGTTTCGCCTAAACTCCCTCCGTTGATCATCTACGGCGTCAATCCCATCCTCGAGGCCATCCGCTCGCACGCGGAGCGCATACGGTACGTGGGGGTGGCACGGGAGGAGACGGCGCGGCATCAACGACTGATCGGGGAGGCGAAGCGGGCGGGAGTGGCGGTGAGGCACCTGGCGGCGGAGCAGATCGACCGGCTGGCGGGACGAGGCGTTCACAACGGCGTGGTCGCAGAGATCTCCGAGACCGCTTACGCCGACTTCGACGACATCGTCTCGAACGAGGCTACGACCTTCGTGCTCATCCTCGACTCCATCACCGACCCTCAGAACTTTGGCGCAATCCTCCGCGTCGCCGATGGCTTCGGAGTCGGCCTCGTCGTCATCCCCCAGCACGACAGCGCCGGCCTGACACCGGTTGCGGTGAAGGCGTCGGCCGGTGCCTCGGAGTGGGTGCAGGTCGCGCAGGTGACCAACCTTTCGCGCGCAATCGAGACGCTCAAGGCGGCCGGTTACTGGATCTATGCCGCCGCGGAGAACGGCGACCGTCCCGACACCATCGACTTCCGAGGCAAGGTCGCTCTGGTCGTCGGCAGCGAAGGGAAGGGGATCCGGCGCAACGTCCTCGATCACTGCGACAGGACGGTCAGCATCCCGATGTTCGGACACATCGAGTCGTTCAACGTCGCGACTGCGACAGCCATCCTCTGCTATGAAGTAGTGCGCCAGACGAGCAAGCCGGCCTGATCATATGTGCGCGTGTAGGGCCGCCGCCCTCGGCGGCCATCTGCCGTGAGGGGGGTAGTGTCTTAAAATTCGAACGATCGCGCCGCCGGGCGGGCGCGTGGCCGCCGAGGAGGCGGCCCTACACGTCGTTGCCCGACGTCCGACCCTCCACCTTCGGAATATCCTCGGACTTGCGTCCCGTTTGGCCCTCTGCTATAACCCGCAGTTCCTCGGTCTCCGCCGCCTGAGCGCCATCCTTTAGCTTAGCGTCGATAGGCTGTTTGTGTCTTTGAAAAATTAGCGGTCTGGCGCTGGCATAGCTCAGTTGGTAGAGCAGCTGATTTGTAATCAGCAGGTCGCGGGTTCGAGTCCCGTCGCCAGCTCCATCAGAAGTTGTACGGAGAGTTGGCTGAGCGGTCAAAAGCAGCAGACTGTAAATCTGCCGGGCCACGCCCTACGAAGGTTCGAATCCTCCACTCTCCACCATCTTTGAAAGCAGAAGGCAGAAAGCAGAAGGCAGAAATGAGACAGCACGAAGGTAGAGGCAACTCGGCAGGCACGGCAGGATTCATTTCTGCTTTCTGCCTTCTGCTTTTTGCCTTCCAGAAGCGGGAGTAACTCAGTTGGTAGAGTCACAGCCTTCCAAGCTGTTGGTCGCGGGTTCGAGCCCCGTCTCCCGCTCCAAAGTCGGAAGGCAGAAAGCAGAAGGCAGAAATGAAGCAGAGCAAAGGTAGAAGCACTCGGCAGGATTCACTTCTGCCATCTGCTTTCTGCCTTCCAATTTCAGTAGGCCCTCTTAGCTCAGGGGTAGAGCACGTCCTTGGTAAGGACGGGGTCGCGAGTTCAACTCTCGCAGAGGGCTCCACCTAAACGAAGCAGAAGCGGAGTTCGCACAAACATGGCACGCTCAGGCAGAGAAATCATCACCCTTCAGTGTACCGAGTGTAAGCGTCGGAACTACACGACGACGAAGAACAAGAAGACCATGACGGAGAAGCTGGAGCTGAAGAAGTTCTGCCGTCACGATCGGAAGCACACTCCTCATCGGGAGTCGAAGTAAGGAATAAGTCGCTTTGAGCCCGCTTTTGCAGGCTTTTGCGGCACTTGCAGGCCAATAGCTCAACTGGCAGAGCAGCGGTCTCCAAAACCGCAGGTTGGGGGTTCAAATCCCTCTTGGCCTGCCAACATCTTCAGCTTCAGCGTTCAGCTCTCGACCTTTCACCGCGACACGGAGGAAGGCCGAGGGCTGAAAGCTGTCATCATTTCGGGGTATCGATGGAATCAGACAAAGAGAGCAACTCAATCATCGCCCGGCCGCGGGAGTGGTACGAATCGACACGTGAGTTTTTTCGCGACACGAACGCGGAGATGAAGAAGGTCACGTGGCCCGGCCGCCCCGAGGTGGTAGGCACGACCGTCGTCGTCATCGTCTCTACGCTCATCTTCGCCGTCTACCTCTGGGGGTGCGATCTCGTCTTCTTCAAGGCGATCAACTTCCTCTTCACAAGGTTCGGAGCTGGCACCTAGCAATGGTAGAAACGGTACAAAAGCAGTGGTACATTGTCCACACCTACTCCGGGTTCGAGGAGCGGGTGCGGGAGAATCTCAACCAGCGCATCGAAGCCCTTGGAATGCGAGGTAAGTTCGGGGAGATCAAGATCCCGACCGAAACGCTCATCGAGATGAAGGGCGGCAAGAAGCGCGAGGTACAGAGGAAGTTCTTCCCTGGCTACATCCTGGTCGAAATGGACATGGCCGACGACGCCTGGCACCTCGTGAAGAACACGCCGAAGGTGACCGGCTTCGTCGGAACAGGCAAGAAGCCCACGCCGCTGACGCCGGAAGAAGTCGACCAGATCCTCACCCAGGTCGTCACGACGAAAGAGAAGCCGAAACCCAAGCACGTCTACGAACACGGCGAGCATGTACGCATCATCGATGGACCGTTCTCGAATTTCACCGGCGTGGTCGAAGAGGTCAATCTCGATCGAAACACCCTGAAGGTCATGGTCACGATCTTCGGCCGCTCGACTCCGGTCGAGCTCGATTTCCTTCAGGTCTCGCGCTTCGACCCGAGCGAAGAGGCGGGCGGCGCTCCGGCAGCACAGAAACGATAGTTTTCAAAGGACTCTAAGATGGCTAAGAAAATCACCGGATACATCAAGCTCCAGATTCCCGCCGGCGCGGCCACTCCGGCTCCGCCAGTCGGTCCGGCTCTCGGACAGCACGGCGTGAACATCATGGAGTTCTGCAAGACGTTCAACGCACGGACGCAGGGGCAGCAGGGGCTGATCATCCCGGTGGTCATCACTGTCTTCTCCGACCGCACGTTCACGTTCATCACCAAGACCCCGCCCGCCGCCATCCTGCTGCTCAAAGCGGCTGGGATTCCGAAGGGCTCGGGTGTGCCGAACAAGACCAAAGTCGGCAGCGTGACCCGCAAGCAGGTCGAAGAGATCGCCAAGACCAAGATGCCCGATCTGAACGCGGCATCGCTCGAGGCGGCTGTTCGTACGGTGGAAGGGACCGCGAGGTCGATGGGGCTGGAAGTAACTGGATGAGGTTGCTCAGCACCACAAGTCGCGACGGCGCGTAGCCGTTGCAAACAACGAAGTAGGAGGCTCGCAAGAGCCGCTGGCACTACGGAGGTGAAATTGGCCAAACACGGTAAGAAGTACCGTGCAGCGTTCGATAAGGTCGAACAGCGGCCGTACCAGTTGGATGAGGCATTCGGTCTGCTCAAGCAGATCGCCTTTGCCAAGTTCAACGAGACGGTCGAGCTGGCGATGCTTCTCGGAGTCGATCCCAAGCACGCCGATCAGATGGTCCGCGGTACCACCGTGCTCCCGCACGGTACCGGACAGTCGAAGCGGGTGCTCGTGATCGCACAGGGCGACAAACAGCGCGAGGCTCAGGAAGCCGGCGCTGATATGGTTGGCGGAGACGACGTGGTCGAGAAGATCCAGGGTGGCTGGACCGATTTCGATGCGGTCATCGCCACCCCGGACATGATGCGTTCGGTCGGCAAGCTCGGCAAAATCCTCGGACCTCGGGGTCTGATGCCGAACCCGAAGACCGGCACCGTTACGTTCGACGTCGCCAAAGCAATCTCCGAGATCAAGGCCGGTAAGGTGGAGTTCCGCGTCGACAAGACGTCGATCATTCACGTTCCGGTCGGGAAGATCGCGTTTACGGCGGAGCAGTTGATCGACAACGCCGAGAGCATCATCAACGCGGTGCGCAAGGCGAAGCCGCCCGCCGCCAAGGGCAAGTACGTCCGCACCATTTACGTCTCGTCCACGATGAGCCCGTCGATCTCGATCGACACCGCCGTGGCCGAGATCAAGGCAGAGTAAGGAGGGAGCATGAATCGCGAAGATAAAGCAGCAGCGATCTCCGAGCTCGGCGAAGGCATCGGCAAAGCCACGAACGCCTTCGTGATCGCGTTCAAAGGCATCACCGTCCCGCAAGTCACCGAGCTGCGGCGTCAGGTCCGCGACACGAGCTCGAAGTACGTCGTCGTCAAGAACACACTGGCTCTCATCGCGGTGAAAGACTCGCCGCTGACGGCGCTCAAGGACCAGTTCAGCGGGCCGACCGCAGTGGCATTCAACCGCACGGATGCCGTCGCGCTGGCTAAGGCGTTGACGAAGTTCGCCAAAGATGTCCCGGCAATCTCGTTCAAAGGCGCCATGCTCAACGGGCAGATCGTGCCGGCGGACCAGATCCAGGCCATCGCCAACCTGCCGTCGCGCCCGGAGCTGATCGCGAAACTGTTGTACGTCATGCAGGCTCCGATCCGCGGCCTGGCGACTGTACTGCAGGCGAACATCCGCAACCTCGCGGTGGTCATCGACATGATCGCCAGGCAGCGCGGCGGTGGTGCCGAGGAAGCGCCCGCACCCGAGACAAACGCATAGCAGGAATTCGCGCTCTGCCTCACGGCGTGGCGCATCAGATTGAACGACTCAACACTATTTGGAGGCTGAAATGGCTATTTCGACTGAAGATTTCGTGAAGCAGATTGAGACGATGTCGGTGCTGGACCTCTCGAACCTGGTCAAGGCTCTGGAAGACCGCTTCGGCGTGTCGGCAGCCGCGGCTGCCGCACCGGCGGCGTCGTCGGGCCCGGCAGCCGCAGCGGCTCCGGTCGAGGTACAGACCGAGTTTGCCGTCATCCTGAGTGAGGTTGGCGAGAAGAAGATCAATGTTATCAAGGCTGTACGCGAAGTAACCAGCCTCGGACTGAAGGAAGCGAAGGACCTTGTCGAGGCCGCTCCGGCTACCGTCAAGGAATCGGTTACGAAGGACGAGGCCGAGGCAATCAAGAAGAAGTTTGAAGACGCTGGAGCCAAGGTCACCATCAAGTAGTCAGGCTTTTTGATGGTCTTCTGCGGTTGAGCTTGTCAACCAAAGAATCAACTATTTACCAGGATCATCCGGACGAGGCGGAATGTCTCGTCCGGAAATTGCTTTTTGCTGCACGAGTCATCTCTGAGCTGGAAAGGGGGGGAGCGGCCCTTTCCGATAGCTCACAATCCTCGCGAATCCACCCTGCCGCGTTGCCTGCGGCGGGACTCGCCTACGAAATTCTCATTGAGGGCGCGTCATCACATCTAACGCAGTGACGAACCCGGTGTGCGTGGGCCGCAACCGACGGTCGCAGGCAGAGCCTTCTGCCGTGCGGCCTCTTGCTGTCAGCCTGTACCGCTTCCGAGCCGCTGAAGTTGTCTCGTCGCGATCCAAAGGAGCAATTGAATGAACGGATCCTCCCTGCCGAAACAGGAACCGGTTCGCCACGACTTCTCCAAGATCCGGAGCTATATGGCGTTGCCGAACCTCATCGACGTGCAGCGCAAGTCGTATGACAGGTTCCTGCAGATGAACCTCCTCCCTGAGGAGCGTGAAGATACCGGCCTGCAGTCGGTCTTCACCAGCGTCTTCCCCTTCAGCGACTTCCGGGAAACCTGCTCGCTCGACTTCGTGAAGTTCGCGATCGGGAACTGGGAGTGCAAGTGCGGCTCCCTCAAGGGCCTCGAGCATCTGCGCATGACCTGCGCGAACTGCGGCTCGAAGATCATCACCGATCACCCGCACGAGGAGACTGTCGGCTGCCAGAAGTGCGGTGTGATCAACAAGAACCGCGTCGAGATCTGCGACATCTGCGGTAACCCCGTCGACCTGCAGATGAAGTACTCGGTCGAAGAGTGCCAGGAGCGCGGGATGAGCTACAGCGTTCCGCTGAAGGTCACCTTCCGCCTCTTCGTCTACGACAAGGATCCCGACACCGGCGTCAAGCACATGCGCGACGCCAAGGAAGAGGAAGTCTTCTTCGGCGACATCCCGCTGATGACAGACAACGGCACGTTCATCATCAACGGAACGGAGCGCGTCATCGTCTCGCAGCTCCACCGTTCGCCGGGCGTCTTCTTCACCAAGGAATCGGCGCACACGTTCCTGGCCAAGATCATCCCGTACCGCGGCTCCTGGGTTGAGTTCGAGTACGACCAGAAGAACATCCTCTATGTGCGCATCGACCGGAAGCGCAAGTTCCTCGGCTCCGTCTTCCTGCGTGCCCTCGGCCTGACCACCGACGAAGAGATCCTTCGCCAGTTCTACACGCCGATCAAGGCAAAGATCACCGGCGACCAGGTCACGCTGTCGTTCGATCGCCGCGTCCTCGATCAGGAAGAAGCGAAAGAGCGCCACTCCATTCGCGGCCGCCGCACGGTTCGCACTGTGTTCGCCGGCGTGAAGCTCGACCAGAAGATGGCCGACGCGCTCACCAAGCACAACGAAGCATCGGCAAAGGTCGACTTCGCGGCGATGGACAAGGCCGTCTTCCTCTCCGATGTCGTCGACGTCAACAGCGGCGAGGTCCTCTTCGAAGCTTCCGAGAACCTGCCGGCGGACTGGGCCGATGTGCTTCGCGCACACGACGTGGAGTCCGTCGACGTGATCTTCCCCGAGTGGGATCTCGTCTCCGACATCCTGCTCAACACCGTCCGGAAAGACACGTCCAAGTCGTTCGAAGCGGCCATCATCGAGATCTACCGCCGCATGCGCCCGGGCGATCCTCCCACCCTGGAGTCGGCCAAGGCCCTCTTCGAGGGGATGTTCTTCGATGCGCGCAAGTACGACTTCTCGCGCGTCGGCCGTTTCAAGTTCAACATCAAGCTCGACCTCGACTCGCCGGTCACGCAGAAGACGATGTCCGCCGAAGACTTCTTCGTCGTCATCAACTACCTGCTGCGCCTCCGCAAGGACGTCGGCCGTGTCGACGACATCGACAACCTCGGCAACCGCCGTGTCCGCGCGGTCGGCGAGCTGCTCGAGAACCAGTTCCGCATCGGGCTGGTGCGGATGGAACGGGCCATCAAAGAGAAGATGTCGGTCCATCAGGACATCGACTCGGCGATGCCGCACGACCTGATCAACTCCAAGCCGGTCATCGCGGCCATCAAGGAGTTCTTCGGTTCGTCGCAGCTCTCTCAGTTCATGGATCAGACCAACCCGCTTTCGGAAGTGACGCACAAACGGCGTCTTTCCGCCCTCGGGCCGGGTGGTCTCTCCCGCGAGCGCGCCGGATTCGAAGTGCGCGACGTTCACCCCACGCACTACGGCCGCATCTGTCCGATCGAAACGCCGGAAGGTCCGAACATCGGCCTCATCTCGTCGCTGGCGTGCTACGCCCGCATCAACGAGTATGGATTCATCGAGAGCCCGTACAAGAAAGTCGACCAAGGCCGCGTGCTCGATCACTACCGGATCGTGAAGGTGGGCGACTCGAGCTTCACCCTCAGCCAGATCGTCGAGAAGCGCGATCTGCAGAAGGAAAACAACCGCATCTCCAAGGAGAACGCCGGGAACAAGACGCGCAAAGGCCAGCTCCAGCTCGCCGAAGCCGAGCCGTATGCGTTCTACCTCTCGGCGTGGGATGAAGAGCGCTACACGATCGCGCAGGCGAACGTGGTCATGGATGAGGAAGGCAATCTCGTTCACGACCGCGTCATCGCAAGGCAGTCGGGCGACTTCGTCTCCATCGAGAAAGAGAAGGTCGACTTCATCGACGTCTCACCGAAGCAGCTCGTCTCCGTGGCCGCCTCGCTCGTTCCGTTCCTGGAGAACGACGACGCGAACCGCGCGTTGATGGGCGCCAACATGCAGCGCCAGTCGGTGCCGCTCCTCCGTACCGATGCGCCTCTGGTCGGTACCGGGATGGAAAACATCGTGGCCCGCGACTCCGGCGCCGTGATCCTGTGCAAGCGTGGTGGCGTCGTTGACCTCGTCGACTCCAACCGCATCATCGTTCGCGTCGAAGCGGAAGATCAGGAGACCGGCGAGACCAAGGAGTTCGGCGCCGACATCTATCAGCTCATCAAGTTCAAGCGTTCGAACCAGAACACCTGCATCACGCAGAAGCCGAACGTCCGCGAAGGGCAGCGGGTCCGCAAGGGCCAGGTCCTCGCAGACGGTCCCTGCACCGATGCCGGCGAGCTGGCCCTCGGCCGCAACATCCTGGTCGCCTTCATGCCATGGCGCGGCAACAACTTCGAGGACGCCATCCTGGTCTCCGAGAAGCTGGCCAAGGACGACTACTACACCTCGATTCACATCGAAGAGTTCGAGATCGAAGCGCGCGACACGAAGCTCGGTCCCGAAGAGATCACCCGCGACATCCCGAACGTCAGCGAAAGCGCGCTGCGCGATCTCGACGAGTCCGGCATCGTGCGCATCGGCGCAACGTGCAAGCAGGGCGACATCCTGGTCGGCAAAGTCACGCCGAAGGGCGAGACGCAGCTCACTCCTGAAGAGAAGCTGCTCCGCGCCATCTTCGGCGAGAAGGCCGGCGACGTCCGCGATGCCTCGCTCAAGACGCCTCCGGGCATCGAGGGCACAGTCGTCGACGTGAAGATCTTCTCGCGCAAAGGCGTGGAGAAAGACCTTCGCGCCAAGTCGATCGAAGAGGGCGAGATCGAACGGATGAACCGCAACATCCAGGACGAGATCCGCATCATCACCGACGCGCGGAACAAGCGTATCGGTGATGTCCTCAGCGACAAGAAGTTGCAGCGCGACGTGGTCGACTTCCGCTCGGGCGAGACACTCGTCGCCAAGGGCCAGTCGGCAACGCGCGACACGGTGGGCCGCCTCTCGCGCCGCGAGTTGCTGGCGCTGCCGGTTGATGAAGAGTCGCGCGAGACGGTCCGTATGTTCGTCGAGCGCGCAGAGAACCGCATCCGTGTGCTGGAGCAGAAAGCCGAGGAGCGTCGCGAAGACCTCCAGAAGGGCGACGAGCTCCCACCGGGTGTCATCAAGATGATCAAGGTCTATGTCGCCATGAAGCGCAAGCTGTCCGTGGGCGACAAGATGGCCGGACGCCACGGTAACAAGGGCGTCATCAGCCGCATCCTCCCCGAGGAGGACATGCCGTACCTGCCGGATGGCACACCGGTCGAGATCGTGCTCAACCCGCTCGGCGTTCCGTCACGCATGAACGTCGGTCAGATTCTCGAGACGCACCTCGGGTGGGCCGCTCGCACCCTCGGTCTCTACTTCTCGACGCCGGTATTCGACGGCGCCATCGAGTCGGAGATCAAGGCCCAGCTCAAGGCCGCGGCGCTACCCGACGACGGAAAGACCGCGCTCTTCGACGGTATGACCGGCGAACAATTCGAGCAGCGCGTCTGCGTCGGCTTCATCTACATGTTGAAGCTCTCGCATCTGGTCGACGACAAGATTCACGCCCGTTCGATCGGACCGTATTCGCTCATCACCCAGCAGCCCCTCGGCGGAAAAGCCCAGTTCGGAGGCCAGCGCTTCGGAGAAATGGAAGTCTGGGCCCTCGAAGCATATGGAGCCGCCTACACGTTGCAGGAATTGCTCACTTCGAAGTCGGACGATGTCGAGGGCCGCTCGAAGATCTATGAGGCCATCGTCAAAGGCGAGGTCCCGGATGATCCGGGTCTCCCCGAGTCGTTCAACGTCCTCGTTCGCGAGCTGCAGTCGCTTTGTCTCGACGTGGAGCTGCTCAAGGAATAGCGAATGGCGAAGAAAGTCACAGCAGTTGCCAGCATGCCCAACGCCTCATGCACTGCCTGTCATGGCATGGGGGCCGTGAGTATGACTGCACACTTCTTCACCGGCGACCAGGAATGGGAAGCGCCGTGCTGGATGTGCTACGGCAACACTGTGGCCCTTTCGCTTCCGACACCGCGTTCAACGGATAACGCCTGACACATAGGGAGGCGCATTTGGAAAGTTTCAACTCATTATTTCAGTCAACCAAGCCGCAGGCGATCAACGATTTCAACGCCATCAAGATCAGCCTCGCCTCTCCGGAGAAGATCCGGTCGTGGTCGTACGGCGAAGTAACGAAGCCGGAGACGATCAACTACCGCACCTTCAAGCCGGAGCGCGACGGCCTCTTCTGCGCCAAGATCTTCGGCCCGATCACTGATTGGGAATGCCTCTGCGGTAAGTACAAACGGATGAAGCACCGCGGCGTCATTTGCGACAAGTGCGGTGTGGAAGTGACCAAGTCGAAGGTACGCCGCGAGCGGATGGGGCACATCGAGCTCGCTTCGCCCGTCTCGCACGTCTGGTTCTTCAAGGGCCTGCCGTCGCGAATCGGCCATCTGCTCGACATCTCGCTCCGTGACCTCGAGCGCATCCTCTACTTCGAGTCGTACGTCACGATCGATCCAGGCGATCTGGCCTCCGAGCTCGACGAGAAGGATCTGCTCACCGAAGAGAAATACCGCGAGCTGCGCGGGAAGCACGGTGATGTCTTCGTCGCCAAGATGGGCGCCGAAGCCATCAAGGAGTTGCTGCGCCGGGTCAACGTCGAAGAGCTCAGCGACGAGCTGCGCCTCATGATGCGTACCGAGACGTCGCAGATCAAGAAGCTCAAGGCCGCCAAGCGGCTCAAGGTCGTCGATGCCTTCCGCAAGTCAGGACATCATCCCGACTGGATGATCCTCGACGTCATCCCGGTCATTCCGCCTGAGCTGCGCCCGCTCGTTCCTCTCGACGGCGGCCGTTTCGCCACGTCGGATCTGAACGATCTCTATCGCCGCGTCATCAACCGCAACAACCGCCTGAAGAAGCTCCTCGAGCTCCGCGCGCCCGACGTCATCGTGCGCAACGAGAAGCGGATGCTGCAGGAAGCGGTTGACGCGCTCTTCGACAACGGCCGCCGCGGCCGCGTGCTCAAGGGCTCGAACAACCGCCCCCTCAAGTCGCTCTCCGACACCCTCAAAGGCAAGCAGGGCCGCTTCCGCCAGAACCTCCTCGGCAAGCGCGTCGACTACTCCGGCCGTTCGGTCATCGTCGTCGGCCCCGAGCTGAAGCTGCACCAGTGCGGTCTGCCGAAGAAGATGGCCCTCGAGCTGTTCAAGCCGTTCATCTACAACCGTCTCGAGCAGAAAGGCCTGGTCGGTACGATCAAGGCTGCCAAGGAGATGGTCGAGTTGCAGACCATCGAAGTGTGGGATGCGCTCGAAGAGGTCATCAAAGAGCATCCGATTCTTCTGAACCGCGCACCGACGCTCCATCGTCTCGGCATCCAGGCCTTCGAGCCGCTCCTCGTCGAAGGCAAGGCCATCAAGATCCACCCGCTGGTCTGTACAGCATTCAACGCCGACTTCGACGGCGATCAGATGGCCGTTCATGTGCCTCTGTCACCGAAGGCTCAAGTCGAGTCGCAGATTCTGATGCTGGCCTCGAACAACATCCTCTCGCCGGCAAACGGCAAACCGCTCGCCGTCCCGTCGCAGGATCTCGTTCTCGGCTGCTACTACCTGACCAAGGAAAAGAAGGATGCCAAAGGCGAGGGCAAGATTTTCGGCAGCTTCGATGAAGTCGTCCTTGCGCTGCAGGCCACAGCGGTCGAGCTGCTGACTCCGATCCGCGTCCGCGTGACCGGCAAGTTCATCGACCTCACCAAGCATTTCAACGATCAGGATCTGATGCACGCCGAAATTCAGGACCTCGAAAAGAAGCTCGTCGAGACCACCGTCGGCCGCGTCATTTTCAATATGCACATGCCCGATGAGATCCCGTTCATCAACGGCCTTCTCAAGAAGCGCGGCCTGCAGGAGCTGGTGAACTTCGCGTTCGTCAACTTCGGCAACGCGCTGACCGTGCAGATGCTCGACGATCTGAAGGACCTCGGCTTCCTCTACGCCACCAAAGCCGGCGTCTCCATCGGTGTCGACGACATGGTCATCCCGTCGCGCAAAGGCGAGATCGTCGAGGGGGCGCGCCGCGCCGTCCTCGAGGTCGAGCGCCAGCGTCTCGACGGCGCTATCACCCACGGCGAGCGCCACAACAAGATCATCGACATCTGGCATCGCGCCACCGAGAACGTCTCCGATGAGATGTTCAGTGAGATGCGCCGCACCGAACAGGATCGCGGCGAGTTCAACCCCATCTTCATGATGGCCGACTCCGGAGCCCGCGGTTCCAAGGAGCAGGTCCGCCAGTTGGCCGGTATGCGCGGTCTGATGTCCAAGCCCTCGGGCGAAGTCATCGAGACCCCCATCACCGCCAACTTCCGCGAAGGCCTCTCCGTGCTGCAGTACTTCATCTCCACGCACGGCGCCCGTAAGGGTCTGGCCGATACAGCCCTCAAGACTGCCGATTCCGGTTACCTCACGCGCCGTCTCGTCGACGTCGCGCAGGACGTGATCGTCACCGAACAGGACTGCCAGACCTTCGACGGCATCATCGTCACCCCGATCATGGAAGGCGGCGACATCCTCGAGCCGCTCCGCGACCGCATCGTCGGCCGCGTCTCGCAGGAAGACATCTACGATCCGCTCACCGGCGAGATCCTGGTGTCGCAGAACGACGAGATCACCGACGAGCTGGCCAACTCCATCCAGGAAGCCGGTATCGAGCAGGTGAAGATCCGTTCGGGCCTCACCTGCGAGACCCGCCGCGGCGTCTGCCGCCGCTGCTACGGCCGCAACCTGGCCAGCGGCAAGATGGTCGAGATCGGCGAAGCGGTCGGCGTCATCGCCGCCGAGTCGATCGGCGAGCCGGGCACCCAGCTCACCATGCGTACCTTCCACGTCGGTGGTACCGCCTCACGCGTTTCCGAGCAGTCGAAGCATGAAGCGACGAACCCTGGAAAGATCCAGTTCGTCAACGTCTCCACCGTCACGAACAAGAACGGCGATCTCGTCGTCATCAACCGTAACGGCAAGCTGTTGATCATGGACGACGCCCCGATCAAGAAGCTGAAGAAGGGCGAAGCAGCCATCCTCGACACCACCGGCCGCGAGAAGGAGCGTTACGCGCTC
>JBBRNB010000093.1:0-28088 GCA_038230535.1 Thermoanaerobaculia bacterium | reverse complement strand
TCAGCCGCAGCATGGAAGAGCTCGAGTCGCGCTATCTGGAAGTGATGGTACGCCCCGAGAATGTGGCCGCGGCCCGGGCGCTCGGACCGATTCGCGAGCGTCAGGTCTTCGGCCGCAGCATCCTGCTGTTCGACCACGCCGGCCGCGACCACCTCGCCACACTGGGCGATGTGCGCACCCCCAACATCGCTGACCTCTTCGTTGCTGTGATGGGCAACCAGCCCGGAGCAGAAGGAGTTGCCCTATGAACACACCATCGACTGCGGTGCTCGAAGCTGCGGCCGGCTCGCAGGAAACGCCACCACCGGCCATGTCACCGACGCGGCCGATGTACTGGTCGGTGCGGCGCGAACTGTGGGAGAACCGCTCGATTTATCTCGCGCCGCTGGCCGCAGCAGCAGTCTTTCTGTTCGGCTTCCTGATCGGCACGATTCATTTGCCTCAGAGAATGAGCACCCTGGCCGGCTCGGCGAATCAGCGCGCGGCGGTGGTCATGCCGTACAACACCGTTGCCGGTCTGATCGCCGTGACCGCATTCCTGGTCGGGGTGTTCTACTGCCTCGACGCCCTGCACGGCGAGCGCCGCGACCGCAGCATCCTCTTCTGGAAGTCGCTCCCCGTTTCCGACCGCACCACCGTGCTTTCCAAGTTGAGCATTCCCCTGCTGGTCATGCCGCCGTTCATCTTCGCAGTCATCATTGCAACACAAGTGGTCATGTTGTTGCTGAGCACCATGAGGCTGCTGAGCCACAGAGAAGCGTTGGTGTCACTGTGGACAAACGTGACGCCTTTCCAGTCGTCGATCGCGCTGCTCTACGGCCTGATCGCGATCGCGCTATGGCACGCGCCCCTCTATGGATGGCTGCTGCTGATCTCCGCGTGGGCACGGCGCGCAACCTTTCTATGGGCCGTGCTGCCGCTTCTCGGAATCTCCATGTTCGAGTGGATCGCCTTCCGCACTACGTATTTCGGCCACCTTCTCCAATACCGTTTGACCGGCTGGTATACGCAGGCGTTCGTCCCTCGAGCCATGAGCAGCGTTCCGATCGATCCGTTGCCGGCACTCACTCCCGGAAACTTCCTAAGCACCCCGGGTCTATGGATCGGGCTGATATTCGCCGCCGCATTCGTAGCCGGAGCGGTGCGTCTGCGGCGCAACCGGGAACCGATCTGATTCGCCCGCGCTCTCACATGAGGAGAAACGACGTCATGAGCACAGATGCATTGATCTACCGTTTGCACAGTCCCAAACGGACCCTCGGCACGATCCAGCCGTCACCACACACCGCGGCCAAAGTGGCCGGCTTCCTCTACCTCTTCGCCATGGCCGCCACAAACGCGTTCGCAGCCTTGCGGTTCTTGATCGGCGCAGGTGAACTGCGAACGATCGACACGAAGCTGTTGCTGGCACTGGCGCGATTGTTTCTCAGCGTTTGAAGGACGGCATCCAATGTTGCGAATTTCCATTCACAGAGACATCGACACTCTGGATCCTGCCGCGTGGAACGCATTCGTTGCGCGTAAGGCAGTCCGGCTCGAAGTGCCCCATCTGCGGGCAGTTGAGCGCGCGCGGGTCAGCGATGGCGAGAACTACTACCTCGTCGCTTTCGATGGAGCGAAGCCGGCCGGAATCGCGCACTTCTTCGTCATCGACCTCGATTTCGCGTCCCTGTCGCCGGACATCGACGCGGACACCATCATGACCCTTCGCCGTTACGACGCCGCCTTCATGCGCATACGCACAGTGGAATGCGGCTTCGTAGCAGGCCTCGGCGAAGCTATCTCCGCAGTGCCTGAGTACTGGCCCGAGTTTCTCGATGCTCTGGTAAATAGCCTCGAAGACGTTGCGAAGTCGAGCCATGCGGACGTTGTGCTGGTTCGCGATGTCCCTTTGCCGGGGGTTGACGCATATCAGCAACTTCGCGCGCGTGGTTTTGACCCGCTCTTCGGCTTTCCAGCCGCGGTAATCCCCATTGTGTGGAACAGTTTTGACGAGTATGCAGCCAGTCTCAAGAGCGAGAACCGCCGGAGAGTCCGAAAGGCGCGCCTGAAGTTGCTGCAACCCGGCATGAAAGTCGAGACGATCACTGACTTCGCCGCGCACGCGGACGAGATGCAGGCACTCTGGAGCAGTACGAACAGCCGCGCGACGAGCTACCAGCACGAGAACCTGAGCGCCCGCTATTTTCGCGAGATCAGCGGCCAGCTCGACTCACGCAGCGAAGCCATCCTCATTCACTCGGCGGGCAAGCTCGTGGGCATGGCCGCTTGCCTGTTGGGGGACGAAGAGTACTTCCTGGCACACGTCGGGATGGCCAGCGATCGCCGATCCGACGACGAAATCTACAGAAACCTCTGCTACCTGGGGCTCGAGCGGGCCATCGACGGTGGATATCGCCGCTTCAACATGGGTATTACAACTTACGATATGAAATTCGATATCGGCGCCGCATCGGAGCCGCTTGTGTACCTCGTCAGGCATGTCGGGCATCCGGAATACACGCCCACATTGGCGCGCCTTCTGAGCAGAGCGATCGCACAGCCGGAGAACAGTCACCGGCCTTTCAGCGGTCAGGAGCACCCGCTGGGCCCCTCTCCGGAGGACTTGGCCAGAGTGAGACGCTCGTGGGAGCCATCGTCATCGAGCCCGGACGTTTTTCGGAAGGCTTATCAATACGATCGCGCCCGCGAGGGGAGGTTTGCGAATCTCTACTCCTTCTATCCGGTGTTCGAGAGCCCGCAGACACCGGTCGTACAGCACGAGGGACGCTCGGTGGTCATGCTCGGATCCAATTCCTATCTTGGCCTGGCCACGCACCCTGAGGTACAAGCCGCGGCACAGGAAGCGATCGGAAGGTTCGGTACCGGCTGTTCAGGTTCGCCGCTCCTCAACGGCACACTCGACATTCACGTCGATCTCGCCCGCGAGCTTGCCGCATTCATGGGCAAGGAAGATGCGCTGCTCTTCAGCACCGGCTACCAGACCAACCTCGGGGTCGTGTCCGCTCTCCTCGGCGACGATGACATCGCCATCGTCGACGAGCTCGATCACGCCAGCATCCTCGACGGCGTTCTCCTTTCCCGATGCCGCTTCGCGCGCTACGGCCACAACGACATGGAGATGCTCGAGGAGGTGCTCGCCCGGCACAAAGACCGCCCCAAGCTGATCGTCGCCGACTCGGTATTCAGCATGGAGGGAACGATCGCCAACATCCCGGAGATCGTTCGCTTGGCGCGCAAATACGGAGCCCGCCTGATGCTCGACGAAGCACACGGAGTAGGCGTCCTGGGGCCCGGTGGCCGCGGCGCCGCGGAGCTCTTCGGCCTGCTCGACGACGTCGATCTCGTGATGGGCACCCTCAGCAAGTCCCTCGCATCCGTCGGAGGCTTCGTGGCCGGAGAGAGGCGAGTGATCGACTATCTGCGCTCCACCTGCCGCAGTCACATCTTCTCTGCCAGCCTTCCCCCTCCCGCCGTCGCCGCCGCCCGCTGTTCGCTCGACATCATCCAGTCGGAGCCTGAACGGCGAGACCGTCTATTCGAAAACGCGCAGCTCTGGTCGTCGGGCCTGATCAAGCTCGGATTCAACGCCCCGTTCCACGGCACCCCCATCATCCCCGTCCTCGATTGCCGGAACGACCATCTCACCCTCGGCATCTTCAAGAAGCTGCTGGAAGAGGGCGTCTTCGTGAACCCGGTCCTCCCCCCCGCCGTCGCCAAAGGCGGCCAGCTTCTCCGCACCAGCGTCATGGCCACCCACGACTCGCACACCTTGCACCGCGCCCTCGAAGCATTCGCCCGCATCCGCACGCCGGAGTTCCCGCAGGAGGCGGAGAGTGAGCCGATGGTGTTGCAATCAACGAATTGACGTGGCACCGGTCTGGCGTCAGACTGCCCGGCAAGCATCCCCATGGAGTAGACTCGTTGCCTCGGCTTCCCGCGATGCGCAACGAGTCCGGTCAGAACGCACGCTGGGCGCTCACAGCTACTGCTCTCGATGCGATACTCACTCGCCTTGATGCGGACCGCGAGCGCGCAGCAGTCAAATACGAATCCCTTCGGGCGAGGCTTCAGGCACTCCTCGGCTGGTGGGGATCGAGCAATCCGATCGAGCTCGCAGACAAGACCCTCGACCGCGTAGCCGCCAAGCTCGAAGAGGGTGCGGTGGTGCCCGAGGCGTCGCTGCCGGCCTATCTCCGCAGCGTGGCCCGGCTCGTCTACTACGAGGCGCTCCGGGAGAACGAACGGGAGGAGCGCGCCCTCCGGGAAGCGCCGCAGGCAGGTGGGGCGGATCTGGATGCCGAACGGACGCTCCACGCGTTGGATGAATGTCTGGAGACGCTCGGCTTCTCCGAACGGGAGCTCATCCTCGACTACTACACCAGCGATAGCGGGCCGAAGATCGCCGCACGCCGCCGCCTCGGAGCAAAGCTCAACCTCTCCCCGGCCGCGCTGCGCATTCGCGCCCATCGCCTGCGCGAACGGCTCGAGAAGTGCGTCGGCGCATCGAGGGTTCCCGATGAGTGATGAAACGTTTTCGGCCAGCTTGTCATTGAGAGCTGTAAGGACGGCGAATTGATGGCCATACACCTCAACGACCACGAAGCAGAGAATGCACGCCGATTCCTTCTCAGGCGTCTCCCGGCTGAAGAGTCCGAGCAATTCGAGACGCGGCTGCTCGCTGGCGACGACGGCCTCTTCGAAACGGTAAAGGCCGTGGAGAGCGAGCTCCTCGATGAGTTTGTTCGTGGCGCGGTCAGCCCGGAAGACCGCCCGATTCTGGCGGAGCGCTTCGAGAACCCTCCGGATCGAATCCGTTTCGCGGCAGCCCTGGCCCATCGCGCGCAACACAGGACGGTATCGAGACGCTTGCTCTGGGTATCAGCAATCGCAGCGGCGATCGCGCTCATCGTCGTGGGGCTGTCGTGGCGGCGTTTTGGCTCATCTCCGACTCCTCCAACTATCTCGATGCAGACGCACAGCGCTCCGGTCACGCCGGCGCGGGAGCTTCATGCGGAGAAGATCGTGGCGTATAAGACCGATCTCTTCAACTTGCGAGACTTAGAACCACCGGAACATCTCGAGCTCGCGCCGGACGTCACCGGTGTTGCGTTGACGATCCAGCTGAACCGGGCCGATCGCTATCCGTCGTACGACGTCACTGTCAGCCGCGCCAACGGTACATTGGTCTGGAGTGGTCACGTCATCGCTCCTCCATCCACAGACATCACGGTCACTCTTCCTGCCTCAATCCTCATCGAGGGCGACTATCAGATCGCCGTCGCCGGGCTCGGCGCGCGAGGAAGGCGCGAAGACCTCGGTGAGCAAACCATCACGATCCAGACAAAAGGACGATGAGGACTCTCGCGTTCGCCTTTGCTGCACTCGCGTACACCGCAGGGGCGGATGCCGCTCCTGCGCCACTGCTGCGCGCCGGCGTCACCGTTCACGACACAATTGGCGGTCTCAATCCGACCACATTCAGGATCGAGGTTCCCG
This sequence comes from Thermoanaerobaculia bacterium, assembly GCA_038230535.1. Lineage (GTDB taxonomy): Bacteria > Acidobacteriota > Thermoanaerobaculia > Gp7-AA8 > Gp7-AA8 > JADGNZ01. Next base: position 22,589 of record JBBRNB010000093.1, on the reverse strand, counting down.
CCGGGCTTGCGGCTCGCGTACGTCTCCAGCACGAGGGCCTCTACGTCGTCCTCACGCTGCTCAAGGATGGACAGCGCATCGACTCCTCGGATGACAGCAACGGCGAGTCCGGCTACGAGATGCTGGCCGCGCCGATTCAGGAAGTAGACGCCTCGTACGAAGTAACGGTCGTTCCCATCGTCCACGACTACTGCGGGTCGTACGACCTGGTACTCGAGCAGGGGCCCGCGGATGAAAACGCGCGGCTCATTGCCGAAGCTCACCGCCTCAACCGGGAAGCGCGGCGACTCGAGTCGACGGGTGATGCGAAATCGCTGGACACGTCGCTGCAGCGATTCACTGAGGCTATCGACGCCGCGGAACGGGCCGGCGAGCCGCTCATCGAAGGGGAAGCGCTGTTTCGATCCGCGATCGTGTTCGGAATCGTCAGCCGCATCGCCGAGGGCGTTGCGCGCGCGGATCGCGCCATCTCTCTCTTTCACCTCCTCGGATTCAAAGGAGCGGAAGGGCGTGCCATCGACCGTCGCGGCGAGCTCACGCGCCGCGTTGGCGACGTCGTCGCCGCCGAGCAGGATTTGAAGGCTGCCCTCCCTCTCGTCACCGAAGCACGCGACTACGAAGGCATCTGCGATGTTCGCAACAACCTTGGCCTGGTGTACGAGCAGACCGGCCGCTGGGACGATGCCATCGCCCTTTTCCAGGCTGCACTTCCGCTTGCCAGCCGCGCGTCGCTCGATACCGAATCCGCACTCGAGGTCAACCTCGGCAACACCTACAGCGACATGGGCGACTACAGCCGCGCGCTTCCGCCGCTCGAGCGTTCGCTGGCCGCGAAGCGAATACTCAACAATCCGCGGCGAATCTCGCAGACTCTTCATGCCATCGCCCTGGTCCAGTTCGCGATGGGGGACGATGCCAAAGGCGGCGCCACGCTGCAGGAAGCGTTGAAACTGTCCATCGTCTCGGGCGATCCGCAGGCAATCGGCAACGCCACCGCGACGCTGGGACGCCTCCAGTTGAGAGAGCACAAGGTCGACGAAGCGATCGAGTCGTTCGGAAAGTCTCTGGAGATGCTGCGCAAGGCGAAGGATCCACGCGCCGAGGCACGCGTTCTGACCACGCTTGCTCGCACGGAGCTCGATCGTGGGTTGCTGGAGCAGGCCACGAAGTCAGCGTCGCAGGCATTGGCCGGCGCTCGCGACACCGCGGATCGCGCGAACGAGTCCGAGTCGCTCTACCTTCGTGCTCGAGTGTTTCAGAAATCCGGCAGGCTCGATGATGCACTCACGGACGCTGAAGGGGCGGTGGAGGTCGTCGAATCGATGCGCGAAGCGATCGTCAATCCCGACCTTCGCAAGACCTACCTCGGCACCGTCCGCAAATACTTCGACCTCGTCATCGACCTGCAGATGCTCAAGCACGAGCGCAATCCGGACGGCGGTTTCGCAGCCGAGGCGTTCCGGGCCAATGAGCGATCACGTGCCCGTACCCTTCTGGAGAGCCTGGCACGCTCACAAGCCGACGTCGTGAAAGGCGTTCCCCCCGAGCTCCTGACGCAGGAGCGAAACATACGCCGGAATCTCCAGGCCCGGGAGAGTTATCGCGCCCAGTTGATGCGCGGTGATCGCAGCCGGCCGGAAATCGCAGCCACGGAGAACGCCATCAGCGAGCTCGTTGGCGACTACCGGGCGTTGAAGTCGCGCATCCGGGCGGCCAGTCCCGAGTACGCGGCGCTGGAGTTTCCAGAGCCGTTGCCGCTATCCGAGGTTCAGTCGCGCCTTCTCGACGCTGACACCATGCTGATCGAGTATCACCTCGGCGCGGAACGCAGCTTCGTCTGGGTCGTAGGTGAAAAGAGCGTTGCCGTCCACACCCTGCCCGGTGAGGCGCACGTCGAAGAGCTCGTGAAGAACTGGCACGATCTGCTGCGCCGCAATCCTTCCGCGCTCGATCAGCCCGCGGCGCAGAAGCTTCGCAGCCGCACAGAGCGGGCCGGCCAGGCGCTGGCCCTGGCGGTGTTCCGCCCCATCGCCTCGGAGGTGAAGGGGAAGCGCCTGCTCATCGTCGCCGATGGTGCGCTGCACTACGCGCCGTTCGCGGCGCTTCCCGACGAACGGCACCGGCCGCTCGTCACCTCTCATGAGATTGCGTATCTTCAGTCTGCGACTCTTCTCGATACCTTGCGCCGCATGCCGCGCCGCAGCGGAGCGCCCAGCAGCGTAGCTGTCTTCGCCGATCCGGTCTTCCAGAGGAACGATCCCCGGTTCGGGAAGGGTGCTGCGCCGGCATCAGAGAGCCGCTCCATGGAGCGATGGGGCAACCCCGGCGACTTCAGGCGTCTCAAGTTCACGCGCAACGAGGCGAAAGCGATTCTGGCATCGGCCAATCGAAGGAAGAGTCTCGAGGCACTCGACTTCAACGCCACGAAGCAGTCGCTGATGACGGCCGACCTTCGCCGTTACGGCATCCTTCACATCGCAACGCATGGAGTCGTGAACGCCGAGGAGCCCGACCTCTCCGGCCTCATCTTCTCGATGTACGACCAGCGCGGGAAGAAGATCGACGGCTTCCTCCGGCTGCACGACGTCTACAACCTCGATCTGCAGGCCGACCTCGTCGTTCTGAGCGCCTGCCGGACCGCGCTCGGAAAGGCCGTCTACGGCGAGGGGCTGATCAGCCTCACCCGAGGCTTCATGTACGGAGGCGCGAAACGCGTCATCTCCACGGCGTGGAGCGTGGATGACCGCGCCGCGGCCAAACTGATGACGAACGTCTACGACGCCATGCTCCGCCGCGGCGCCTCTCCGGCGCGTGCGCTTCGCGAGGCACAGACAGCCATGTCCCGCGATCCTCGGTGGAGCGACCCGTATTACTGGGCTGCCTTCACGATGCAGGGCGACTGGAAGTAGGGTTGTCACCTGAAGCTCCGGCTTCCCCCCCTCCCTGAAACGTTTTCGCACGTTTCGACATCCCTCGTGATTCCTGACGACCAAAGGGGTGGACATGCGAACCGTGATTCGAAGAGGAGTACCTGGGCCGGCGAGGCTCTGGGCGGCGGTGCTGGCGATCTTCACTGCCGTAGCACCCCTTCACGCGGCCTGTCCCGGGTTTACGCTGCAAGGGACCAAGCCATCCGCCGGAAGCATCCCGTTTCACATCGCCAGCGGGGACTTTAACGGCGACGGGAAGATGGACCTCGTCGTCACCAACGAGGGTGGCAACAACGTCTCCGTCCTGATAGGAAACGGCAACGGAACCTTTGCCACAAAGGTCAACTATAACGGCGGACTGGCGCCCGTCTCCGTGCTCGTGGCCGACCTCAATGGCGACAACAAGCCAGATCTGGTTGTGGCGGATTCCGGCCAGGACGCCGTATCCGTTCTTCTCAACAGCGGAACCGGCACCTTCCCTACGCGCGTCGCCTACTCGGTTGGATCGGTGCCGATGTTCAGCGCGGCCGGCGACTTCAATGGCGACGGAAAGATCGACCTCGTCGTCGCCAATCTCAGTACAAACAACGTCTCTCTCCTCCTCGGAAACGGCAACGGCACGTTCGGGGCAGCCACGAACTTCTCCGTCGGCGTGCAGCCCGTCGCGATCGCCGCCGGCGATTTCAACGGCGACGGCAAACTCGACTTTGTCACCGCCAACCGGTCGGACGGCACCGTCAGCGTGCGTCTCGGCAATGGGGACGGCACCTTCGGAGGAATCCTCACCGCAACGGCCGGCACTCAACCGTTCGCTCTGACGACGGCGGACCTCAACGGCGACGGCAAGCTGGACGTCATCGTGGGAAACCATGACTCACAGAACGTCTCAGTCCTGCTGGGTAACGGGAATGGAACATTTGCCCCCGCGGTGAACTACGACAACGGCAACTATTCGTACTCCGTGGCCGTCGCGGACTTCAACAACGACGGCAAACTCGATATCGCCTCGGACTGTCTCGACTGCAACACGATCGACATCCTCACCGGCAACGGCGACGGAACGTTCAGCGCCACGTCGGCCCAATACTCGGTCGGCGGCGGCTCACCTCTCCCCTATTTCGTCGTAGCCGCCGACTTCAACGGAGACGGAGGGATCGATCTCGCCACCGCGAACTACAACACGAACAACGTCTCCGTTCTCCTCAATGGCTGCTCGAACCTTCCTACGATTTCGACCATCTCCCCCAATGGCGGCCCGAGCGCCGGAGCCCAGAGCGTCGTCATCACCGGGACCAACCTCTCCAGCATCACCAGCGTCACGTTCGGCGGAACACCAGCCACCATCACGAACAACACCGGCACCACGGTGACCGTTACCACGCCGGCTCATGCCGCCGGCGCGGTGAACGTGGTGGTCACCAAAGCCACCGGCAGCGCCACCTCGACCAACGGCTACACCTATTCCGACCCACCCACGGTCTCCTCGATCTCGCCTGTCACCGGCTCGTCCGCCGGCGGCCAGACCGGAGTGGTGATTACCGGCACGAATCTATCCACCGCGACCGGCGTCACCTTCGGCGGTACAGCCGCCACCATCACCAACGCGACGACGACGACGGTCACCGTAACCACGCCAGCGCACGCGGCAGGCGCCGTCGATGTCGCCGTCACCACCCCCGGCGGCAGCGCCACTCTCACCGCGGGGTTTACCTATCTCCCCGCTCCGGCGATCAACAGCGTGACGCCCAATGCCGGCCCCACTACCGGCGGACAGACCGGCGTCATCATCAACGGCACCAATATCGGGGGTGCCACAAGCGTGACCTTCGGCGGCACCGCCGCCACGATCACAAACAACACGGCCACCGACATCACCGTGACCACGCCCGCGCACGCCGCTGGCACGATCAGCGTCGTCGTGACTGTTCCGGCCGGCAGCGTGACCGCCACCAACGCCTATCGATACGCCGCTCCGCCGGCAATTTCCTCGCTCTCGCCGACCTCCGGCCCGGCAGGGGGCGGCCAGTCGGTGACGATCAACGGCACGAACCTCTCGCTCGTTACGAGTGTGACGTTCGGCGGCGTGGCCGCCACCATCGGCACCAACTCGGGCATCGCGGTCAGCGTGACCACGCCGGTCCACGCCGCCGGGGCCGTCGACGTAGTCGTGACGAATGCGGGCGGCACTGTGACATCGACGAACGGCTACACCTATGTGGCCGCGCCCATCATCACTTCAGTTGCGCCGAGCGCCGGCCCGACTGCTGGTGGCCAGACCGGTGTTGTAATCACAGGCACCAACCTTTCCAGCGCCACCAGCGTGAAGTTCGCCACGACAAACTCGACGATCACGAATAACACCGGCACCACGATTACCGTGACCACGCCGGCGCACGCCGCCGGCGCCGTGAACGTGGTGGTGGCCACCGCCGGAGGCACAGCTACATCGACGAACGGCTATACGTATGTAGCGGCCCCGACGATCACGACCATATCCCCGAACACCGGTCCGACAGCGGGCGGACAGACCGGCGTGGTGATCAGCGGCACGAACCTCTCCAACGCCACGAGCGTGACCTTCGGCGGTACCGCGGCCACGATCACGAACAACACCGCGGGCAGCGTGACCGTCACCACACCTGCCCACGCCGCCGGAGCCGTCAACGTTGTGGTCACCACGGCAGGCGGAAGTGCCACGTCGGCCAACGGCTATACGTATGTGACCGCACCGGCGCTCACGACCGTCTCCCCTAACACCGGCCCGGCCGCGGGCGGCCAAACCGGAGTGGTGATCAGCGGCACGAATCTGTCCGGTGCTACGAGCGTAACGTTCGGCGGTACGCCAGCCACGACCACGAACAACACGGCAGGCACTGTCACCGTCACCACACCGGCGCACGCGGCCGGGGCAGTGGATGTAGCGGTCACGACAGCGGGCGGCATCGCAACGGTGACAAGCGGCTACACGTATGTGGCCGCACCGACGCTCACGACCGTCTCGCCCAACAGCGGCCCGATCGCGGGAGGCCAGACAGGCGTTGTGATCAGCGGCACGAACCTGTCTGGTGCCACGAGCGTGACGTTCGGCGGCACTCCGGCGACGATCACCAACAACACGGCAGGCAACATCACGGTCACCACTCCAGCGCATGCCGCAGGCGGTGTGGATGTCGTGGTCACCACCGGGGGCGGCACAGGAACCGCGACAAACGGCTACACCTACGCCGCACCGCCCACGGTGACCGACGTCTCACCGAACAGCGGCCCGGTGACCGGCGGACAAACCGTCTCCATCAGCGGAACCGCACTCGCCAACGCCACAAGCGTCACCTTCGGCGGCAGTCCGGCCACGATCACAGGGAACACGGCGGGAACGATCCAGGTCACGACGCCGGTCCACGCCATCGGCGCCGTGAGCGTGGTGGTGACCACGGCAGGAGGGACGGCCAGCGGTTCGTACACTTACGTCGCCGGCGCCGCCGTTCGCTTCGTCGTCTTCGCTCCCGCGTCGGCAACCGCAGGAACTCCCATTACGTTCACCGTCACCGCGCTCGACGCGTTCGACAATACGGCGAATGGCTACACCGGCACAGTCCATTTCACCAGCAGCGACGGAACGGCAACCCTTCCGGCAGACAGCACACTGAGCGGCGGTTCGGGATCCTTCGGCGCAACGCTGCGCACCACCGGAGTACAGACGATCACCGCGACCGGCGGAGCCGTCACCGGCACGTCGAATGCGATCACCGTCGCGGCGGGAACAGCAACACATTTCGCGATCTTCGCGCCGGCGTCCACGATCGCGGGGAGCCCTTTGAGCTTCACCGTGACGGCGCTCGATGCCTCGAACAACACGGCCACCGGCTACAGCGGCACAGTGCACTTCATCAGCAGCGACGGCACGGCCACCCTCCCAGCTGACAGCATGCTGACGAACGGCGTGGGGACGTTCAGCGCAACCTTGCGCGTTGCGGGATCGCAGACCATCTCCGCGACAGACGGCCCGATCACGGGCACCTCGAACGCGATCAGCGTGGCCGCTGCCGCGGCAACTCACTTCACGGTCTCAGCACCTGCATCGGTCACTGCCGGCACCGCCTTCACCGTCACGGTGACGGCGCTCGACGCCTTCAACAACGCGGCGGCCGGTTACGCCGGAACCATACACTTCACGAGCAGCGATGGCACCGCCACGCTGCCGGCGGACAGCACCCTGACAAGCGGTGTTGGGACGTTCAGCGCGACACTGCGCACCGCAGGATCGCAGACCATCGCTGCAACAGATGGCCCGATCACCGGCACGTCGAACGCGATCAACGTCGCGCCGGCCACGGCTACGCACTTCACGGTGCCGGCGCCTGCATCGGCTACCGCCGGCAACACCTTCAACGTCACCGTAACGGCGCTCGACACCTTCAACAACACCGCCACCGGTTACACCGGAACGGTGCATTTCACCAGCAGCGACAGCACCGCCACGCTGCCGTCGAACAGCACCCTGACAACCGGTACCGGTACCTTCAACGCAACGTTGCGCATCGCCGGAACGCAGATCATCACGGCGGCCGACGGTCCGATCACCGGCACATCGAACACAATCAACGTTGTACCGTCGGCAGCGACGCACTTCGTAGTTTCAGCTGCTGCATCCACGACGGCGGGTAACACCTTCAGCCTCACGGTGACAGCGCTCGACGCCCTCAACAACACCGCGACTGGTTACGCCGGTACGGCGCACTTTACGAGCAGCGATGGCACCGCCACGCTCCCTGCGGACAGCCCGCTGACCAACGGCTTCGGCACCTTCAACGCCACGCTGCGCATCGCAGGATTGCAGACCATCTCAGCAACGGACGGACCGGGCGCGATCAGTGGCACCTCGAATGCGATCGTCGTGGCGCCGGCCGCGACAACGCACTTCGCCGTTTCCGCCCCCGCATCCGCGACCGCCGGAGCCAGCTTCAGCATCACCGTGACGGCGCTCGATGCCTTCAACAACTCAACGACCGGTTACGCCGGGACCGCGCACTTCTCGAGCAGCGACGCAACGGCCGCACTCCCTGCCGATAGCACTCTGACGAGCGGCATCGGCACGTTCAACGCCACGCTTCGCATCGCGGGATCGCAGACCATCACCGCCACCGACGGCTCGGTCACCGGCATTTCGAACGCGATCAACGTCGCACCGGCGGCGGCCATGCGCTTTTCGGTTTCCGCCCCCGGGCCGGCCACAGCGGGCAGCTCCTTCATCCTCACTGTCACCGCCCTCGACGCCTTCAACAACACGGTTACCACCTATGCCGGAACGGCGCACTTCACAAGCAGCGACGGCTCAGCCTCACTTCCGGCTGACAGCACTCTGACGAACGGCGCAGGTACGTTCAGCGCAACGCTGCGTCTGGCAGGACCGCAAACGATCACCGCAACGGACGGCCCCATCACCGGCACCTCGAACGCGATCATCGTTGCACCTGCCGCGGCAACACACTTCACGGTGCCGGCGCCTGGTTCCGTGACCGCGGGCACCACTTTCAGCGTCACCGTGACCGCCCTCGACGCCTTCGAGAATACGGCGGCCGGATACGCCGGCACCGTGCACTTCACCAGCAGCGACGGCACCGCAACACTCCCGCCGGACAGCGCTTTGTCGAACGGAGTGGGAACGTTCAGCGCCACGCTGCGAGTGGCAGGACCGCAAACGATCACCGCAACGGATGGCCCCATCACCGGCACCTCGAACGCGATCATCGTCGCCTCGGCCGGAGCGACTCACTTCGCGGTTTCCGCTCCTGGATCGACCACCGCCGGCAGCGGATTGACCTTCACTGTGACAGCGCTCGATGCGTTCGGCAATACGGCATCGGCCTACGCCGGAACCGCGCATTTCACCAGCAGCGACGGTACAGCCTCACTCCCGTCGAACAGCACGCTGACGAACGGCACGGGAACCTTCAGCGCCACACTGCGCACAACGGGGTCGCAAACCATCACCGCATCGGACGGCCCCATCACCGGCACCTCGAACGCGATCATCGTTGCACCTGCCGCGGCCACCCACTTTATGGTTACTGCTCCAGCCTCGACGACGGCGGGCAACGCCTTCAGCCTCGCCGTGACGGCACTGGATGCCTTCGACAACACCGCCTCGGGCTACACAGGTAGCGTGCACTTCACCAGCAGCGACGGTACAGCCTCACTCCCGTCGAACAGCACGCTGACGAACGGTACGGGAACCTTCAGCGCCACGCTCCGAGTGGCGGGATCGCAGACCATCGCCGCATCGGACGGCCCGGGCGCGATCAGTGGCACCTCGAACGCGATCGTCGTCGCCCCGGCCGCTGCCACCCACTTCACGGTTTCCGCTCCAGCCGCGGCCACGGCCGGCATCGGTTTCAGCCTCACGGTGACCGCGCTCGACGCCTTCAACAACATCGCCACCGGTTACACCGGAACCGCGCATTTCACGAGCAGCGACGGCACCGCCACGCTTTCGCCAAACAGCACGCTGACGAACGGCCTCGGGAACTTCAGCGCCACGCTCCGCACCGCAGGTTCGCAAACGATCAGCACGACAGACGGCCCGGGCGCGATCAGTGGCACCTCGAACGCCATCATCGTCGCTCCGGCAGCGGCCACACACTTCGCGGTTTCCGCTCCTCCATCCGCCATCGCGGGCAACGCCTTCAGCGTCACCGTTACGGCCCTCGACGCTTTCAACAACACCGCCACCGGCTACACCGGAACGGCACACTTCACGAGCAGCGACGGCTCGGCCACACTCCCGGCTGACAGCACACTGACGAATGGCGCGGGCACGTTCAACGCAACGCTACGCGTCGCGGGATCGCAAACCATCACCGCAACGGACGGGCCGGACGCGATCAGTGGCACCTCGAACGCCATCAACGTCGCCCCGGCGGGGGCCACGCACTTCGCGGTGTCTGCGCCCGGATCAACGACGGCAGGCATCGCCATCAGCGTCACGGTGACTGCGCTCGACGCCTTCAACAACGTCGCCACCGGCTATGCCGGAACCGTACATTTCACGAGCAGTGACGGAGCGGCCACCCTCCCGTCGAACAGCACGCTGACGAACGGTATCGGGACCTTCAGCGCAATCCTGCGTGCCGCCGGATCGCAGACCATCACAGCCACCGACGGACCGATCACCGGTACGTCGAACACCATCGGCGTCGCAGCGGCAGCGACGACACACTTTACGGTCTCCGCCCCTGCGTCGGAAACAGCCGGCAACGCCTTCAACATCACCGTTACCGCACTCGATGCTTTCAACAACACCGCCACCGGTTACGCAGGCACGGTGCACTTCACGAGCACCGATCCCGCGGCGAGCCTCTCCGCCGGCAGTACTCTGACGAACGGCACCGGCACATTCAGCGCCACGTTGCACACCTCCGGCGCGCGTACGATCACCGCCACCGATGGCACCATCACCGGAACCTCAGGCACCATCGACGTCAGCGCATCAACAGCAACCCACTTCGCCATATCCGCGCCGGTGTCAGGAATCGCCGGCGCCCCCTTCAGCGTCACCGTGACGGCGCTCGACGCCTTCGACAATCCAGCAACCGGATACAGCGGCTCAGTCCACCTCACCAGCAGTGACGGCCAGGCATCGCTTCCCGCCGATGGGCCTCCCGCCACGGTCAGCGCGACATTGCGTACCGCTGGCAGCCAGACCATCACGGCGGCAGACGGCTCGATCACCGGCACATCGAATCCGATCTCCGTCGCACCGTCTGTAGCCACTCGCTTTGCGGTCTCCGCTCCCTCGCCGGCAACCGCCGGGAGCGCCTTCCCGTTCACTGTCACCGCACGTGACGCGTTCGAGAACACCGTCACTGGCTACAGCGGTACGGTACATTTCACGAGCAGCGACGCCGCGGCAACGCTCGCGGCTGACAGCACACTGACAAACGGCACCGGCACGTTCAACGCAACGCTGAAAACCGCCGGCTCGCAGACCCTCACCGCGAGCGACGGCACGATCACTGGCACTTCGAATGCGATCACTGTCGCTCCCGCCCTGGCGGCTCATTTCGTCGTGACTGCTCCCGCATCCACCACCGCCGGGAGCTCCTTCAGCGTTACGGTCACGGCACTCGATGCGTTCAACAACCCAGCCACCGGTTACGCAGGGACGACGCACTTCACCAGTGGCGACTCCGCGGCCACGCTGCCGCCCGATAGCGCGCTGGCCAATGGCGCCGGAACGTTCAGCGCCGCGATGCGCACGGCGGGAGCACAGACCATTGCTGCCACTGACGGGACAATCACCGGCACCTCGAATGTGATCAACGTCGCTCCTGCGGCCGCCACACACTTCATCGTGTCTGCTCCTTCCACAGCGACCGCCGGCAGCGCTTTCAACTTCACCGTTACTGCGCTCGACGCCTTCAACAACCTCGCCACAAGCTACGCCGGAACCGGACACTTCACCAGCAGCGACGGCGCCGCCACCCTTCCGGCCGGCAGCACGTTGACCGGCGGCACGGGCTCGTTCAGCGCGACACTGCGAACCGTTGGAACGCGGACGATCACCGTCACGGACGGTGCCGTTGCAGGTGACTCCAATGCAATCAACGTTGGTCCGGGGCCCACGACGCATTTCATCCTCACCGCTACCGCATCGGCCACCGCCGGAACCCCGCTCAGCTTCACGGTCACGGCGCTCGATGCGTTCAACAACTCAGCGACTGCTTATGCCGGGACAGCGCACTTCACCAGCAGCGACGCCAACGCCACCCTGCCAGCCGACACCACGCTCATCAGTGGCACCGGCTCATTCAACGCGACGTTGCGCATCGCTGGATCACAGACCATCAGCGCTGCTGACGGCTCAATCGCCGGCACCTCGAATACCATCAATGTTGCTCCGGGACCGGCGACGCACTTCATCGTCGCGGCGCCCGCGTCGACCGTGGCCGGCAGCTCGTTCAGCTTCACAGTCACGGCGCTCGATGCGTTCAACAACACGGCTTCCGCGTATGCCGGAACGGCGCACTTCACCAGCAGCGATGCCGCCGCGACCCTGCCGGGCGACACCACACTGACGAACGGCATCGGTACTCCCAGCGCGACGCTGCGCACAGCCGGGGGCCAAACAATCTCCGCGGTGGACGGCGCAGTCACCGGAGTCTCGAAGAACATCACCGTTGCGCCCTCCTCCATTACGCACTTCGGAGTCTTGGCTCCCACCGCCGCTACGGCCGGCATCGCATTTACCTTCACCGTCGCACCGCTCGATGCTTTCGACAACACGGTTTCCGGTTACTCCGGAACCGTGCACTTCACCAGCAGCGACTCCAACGCCTCACTTCCGGCGGATGCCGTTCCCGGCACCTTCATGGCCACCCTGCGCACGGCGGGCAGCCAGACCATTACTGCAACGGCCGGGGCAATCACCGGCACCTCCAACTCGATCGATGCCGCCCCGGCGATTCCAACGGGATTCCTCCTCTCTGCTCCCGCGCCGGCGACCGCGGGCAGCGCCTTTACCTTCACCGTTGCCGCCCACGATGCATTCAACAACGTGACCCCCAGCTACGCCGGATCGGTGCACTTCACGAGCAGCGATGCACAAGCCACCCTGCCCGCGGACAGCGTATTGACCGGAGGCAGCGGGAGTTTCAATGTCACGCTGCGTACCACCGGAAGCCAGACCCTCTCCGCCGCAGACGGCGCGCTCACTGGCGGCGCCACGGTCACGGTCAACACCGCCGGCGCGGATCGGTTCACAGTCGAAGCAAGCACCGGCGGCAATATCGCTACACAGACCGCGGGTGTTCCGTTCGCGATCCGCATCACCGCACGCGACTCCTTCGGCAACATCGATTCCGGATACGCCGGAACGGTCACACTCGCGGCCAACGGCAGCTCCATCACTCCCCTCACCATTGCATTCGCTGCCGCTGATGGCGGCGTGAAGATCGTGAACGCGACGGTTACACAGGCAGGCAATGGAAGGACCATCACCGCCAGCTCTTCCGCCGGCAGCGGTACCTCCGCTCCGTTCGCCGTCGGCGCCGGAGCACTCCATCACTTCCGCGTCGAAGCGGCAGGAGGAGGCGCGATCGGCGCGCAAACCGCGAACGTTCCGTTTGCAGTCCAGATCACGGCTCTCGATGCAAACGACAACGTCGTCACTACGTTCAACAGCAGCACGGCGATCACGTCTACAGGACTCCTGTTGTCCGGCGGCGGAAGCACGGCTTCGTTCACGAATGGGCTTCTGGCTACGCACGTTGTGTCGCTGGGTACTACCGGATCGCAGACCATCACCGCCACCAGCGGCACCATCGCCGGAACGAGCAACGCCTTCACCGTCAGTGCAGTCGCCGACATCAAGGTCACGCTGAACGGCTCCACCTCCACACTGCCGGGCACCCAGGCGACCTATACAATCGTTGTGCAGAACGCGGGACCATCCGTCGCCCGCGCGCCGGTCGTCAGCCTGGCCCTGCCCGACAACTGGCTGCTGCATTCCGCGACCACCTCCTGCGGCTCGCTTCCGTGCACACTCGCCGACATTGCCCCCTCGACGAACGTCGTCATCCAGATCGCCGTTTCGGTTCCGCAAGGCGCCGGATCTGATACGCCGTATGCAATCACCGCAGGCGCCCTGTCCACGACGCCCGATCCGTCGCCCGCCAACAATCAGTCGACGGCACACACACTCGTTCCTGTCGTGGCCTGCCCGTTGCCACCTTCCGGATTGCAGCCGGCGGGAGGAGTGGCGCCCGCCAAGACCGGCACGCTACGCTGGGCCGCGAACGGCGCCGGCTCGTATCAGGTCTATTTCGGCGCCGAGGGGAGCGGGTGCGCGACGCTGGCCGGTGAGACGAGCGGTACATCGTTCGACTATCACGATCTCATCGCCGGAAAACGATACGAGTGGCGAGTCGTTGCGCAGCATGTAGGCTGTCCCGCGGTCTCGAGCTCCTGCGTGACGTTCGAGGCTGCCAACGAATGTCCGGCACCATCGCCAATCGTCCTCGGCACGGTCGCCGAGATTTCGAGCGGTGCCGGCTATCACGTCACCTGGAACGACGTGGGCGCCGGCAGCTACGAACTGCAGGAAGCGGCCGACATCTCGTTCGCGAACGCGCAGACCATTTCCACGACGGGTCACTCCGCCCCCTTCCTCCATGATGCTGCAACCGCTACCCCGTACTTCTACCGCGTACGGACGGTCATCCCCTGCCTCGGCCAGCGTCCATTCACCGCCGAGGTCCGGGTGGTCGTGCAACCGCGCACCTCGAACGACGGCAGCACGCTCGAGTTGATGGTTGAGAACGGCGGTGCCGACGTCCTGTCTCAGGCAATCCATCTCGCGCCGCCGGCGGGAGCGAAGGCCGCATCTTCACCATCGACATTCATCGCCACCGCCGATCAACCCTGGCTGGTCATCAATCCCCCGTCCGGCAGCATTCCTCCTTCAGGGCTCGACGTGATGCTGACGGTCAGCGCCGCGGGCCGGCAGATCGGCACCTCTGTAGCGACAGCGCATCTGGCGGCTGCGGACGGCGTAACGATCGGCGACGTGCGCGTAAACCTGAACGTTGGAACCATGATGACCTCGCAACCCCGCGCCATTCCCATCCCGGCGAATGTCGCGCTGCTGCCGGCCGTTGCGCATGCGGCCGGTGCGAGCGCCTTCTGGCAATCGGACGTGCGGCTGTTCAACCCGGCAACCGTTCCCCTCGTCTACATGCTCTCGTTCACACCGAGCGCCGTCGACGGAACGCAGAGCGGCCGGCGCGTCGAGGTCACTGTTCCCGCCGGATCGACCGTCGCCTTCGACGACGTGGTCCGTCATCTCTTCGGCTTCGGCGCGATCATCGACGAGCCGGCCATCGGCTCACTGGAAGTGCGTCCGAAGACTATTGAAGCGCGCGCGGTCGTGACCAGCCGGACCTATGCCGTTACTCCGGCAGGGACATACGGACAGGCGATTCCAGCCTTCTCCGCGCCCAACTTCGCGGCAATGGGAACGCCGTTGTCTCTTCAGAATCTGGCGCAGTCGGACGCGTATCGCACCAACGTCGGTCTCGTCGAAGCGTCGGGACACGCTGCCACGGTTCGCCTCCACATCTATGACGCCGCCGGACACGAGCTCACACAATTCGATGTCAGTCTGGCTCCGCTCGAGCAGCGGCAGTTCAACTCACTCCTCGCGGACCATGGCATCACCTCAGACAATGCCCGTATCGAGCTCGACGTCACCACTCCTGGATCACTCGTCGGCGCGTACGCCTCGATGGTCGACAATCGGACGGCGGATCCGACGCTCATTCCGGCGGTCAAGCCGTCGCTCATGAACGCCAGCCGTTACGTAGTTCCCGGAGTCGCCGACTTCGAGACAGGGCGGAACACCTGGCGGACCGACGTGCGGATCTACAACTCCTCGAACACACCGGTCATCGCGGATCTGATCCTCTTCGCGCAAGGGACCTCCACCACCATGACGAAGCAGGTCACGATTGCGCCTGCCGAGGTCAAGGCCTTCGACAGCATCCTCCGTTCGCTCTTCGCCACCAGCAACACCGGAGGAGCGTTGCATGTCGTCACGCCAACTCTGAGCAATCTGATCATCACGGCCAGAACGTACGACGCAAAGGGCGTCGGAACCTACGGCCAGTTCATCCCCGCGGTTACGTCTACCGATGCGACAGGCATCGGCGAGCGCGATCTCGAAATTCTGCATCTCGAACAGAGCGCGTCGTACCGGGCAAACATCGGCTTCGTAGAAGTAGCCGGCAAATCCGCTCAGGTACAGGTGACAGCCACTCTGGCCGATGGCCGCACAGCGTCGAGCGTTCTGAATCTCGGACCCTACGAATTCCTCCAGATCGGATCGATGCTTCAGACCCTCGGCTTCAACACAGCGACGAACGCCCGACTGACCCTTCGAGTGATCGGCGGTTCAGGCCGCGTCACCGGCTACGCCTCAATCATCGACAACCGCACCGGGGATCCAACCTACATGCAGGCGCAATAGGGCGTCGTAAGCTCCTTACACGAGCTTGTACTATGATCGGAATAACCCGCGATCGTCGCCCCACCCGACAGGGTGTCACCTCCGCCAACTGGCGCTCGCGGCCGGACGAAATTTGAGGCTTGCACCGCAACCGAACGCTGACCTCATCGCGTACGTCGAACGTATTCAACGGCGGCTTTCGCGGCACCGCGCACCTCTCGGCCGGCGCAATCAGGCATTCTTTGAAGCGTCACGCGCGATAGCGCGGAAGCACCTCGCGGAAATGGGTGCGAAAGACCGCCTGGAATTACCGGATCATCTAAGTGGCGGCTTCGGAATTCTGAACCCCGATGAGCTCGCGCGACGCATCGATGAGGCGGAGGCAATGTCGACGCCCTTCCAGAACGGGGCGATGCTTCTTCAGTTGTTGAACCTGTGGTACGACGTACGACATTTCGTCACCCAGGTATCGGGACACTATGGACATGGCGATGCGCCGGTCTTTCTGGCCACCGTGGCTGACTGGAGCCACAACGCGCGAGCATTTACGCATCCACCCACCGGCGTGCACGTCATCGTTTTTTACGATCGCCTTTTCGACTTCATCGCTGACCTGAGCCTGCTTCTCCCGCTTGCAGTCTTGCCGCCGGATGTGACCATCCCGGACATTGCTCTCTTCCCGTCTCTGGCGGCAGACCTTCTCGACCGGCACGCTGACGCTCCACCGGCGGCAGCGCGGCGGTGCTTGCAACGCTTCAAGGAACACCACTATGAGAACAACTACACGAGCACGTTCGAACAAAGCGCGTTCTCGGAATCGGTTCGCCTGATTGGACAGGATATCGAGCTGTCCATGCAGGCATTCGTGATGGGACACGAAATCGCACACATTCTTTGCTCGCATGAGGGCGAGAGAAAGAACTGGCAGCTTTCGGCTGCAGACGACGAGGTAGACGCAGTACCGCTGTCAGAAAACGTGCAGAGCTGGGATCAGGAGTACGAGGCTGACTATACCGGCTTCAAACTCGGCCGCGGGATTACGATCGGCATGCAAATACCGCTGGCAACCTACGCTTGGTCCGTCCTGCTCTTCTTCAGGGCGAATGAGTGGCTGATGCAACTCCACGGCTGGCGTGATGAACCGTTCGGCTCCCCGGCTGAAGACGAGCGTTTCCGCGAATTTGGCACACACCCGCCGTTTTCGGTGCGAAGAGAATGGATCTCGAAGATCGCCGAGAGCGATCCGTTGGATACAGGGCCAGCCAGGCTGGATATGCGGCTACTCGAAAAACTCTCCGGGCTTTTGTGAGAGAACCGAAGACGCTGTGCACCTGGGACTCGAGACTCGTCGTTCGAGCCTGCATGCCGTTAAGATGCACGGCACAACCATACACGACGCCGATAACGCCACGATCCGCGCGAAACGCGCGAATCGAATGAGTAGAGACATACACCGTATGCGAATTGGGGTCCCGGAAAGACGAGCTCGATTCGGATGAGCGGCAGAGGAGTGCAAGAGTGACGGAGCCAGCCGTTGTTCTCGATGGGTCGGCACGCACGGAAAGTGTCAGGGCCAAGGTGTCCGGATATCCGGACCTGACGTGGTGTGTCGTCCGCGACGAAGTCGAGGGAGAGGTTTTCTGGTATGTCCTCGATGCCGGCGAGCTACTGGCAGAGATCAACTCGGCCGAAGGAAGCTTGCCTCTCGCCGAGGCCATCGACCGCCGGTGGCACCGCGCCGAGGTACGTCCGGCCATCGGCTGGAAGCGCCTTCGCCCGCGTGTTCGGCACACGGTCGTTCTGGACGGTACCGAGGTCGTCGGCGTAGTGCCCGGCGTGGGGGATGCGGTCATCCCGGGGGTTTATCGCGACTGGATGCCACGACTGCCCGTCGACGATCCGGCGCGGATGGAGCGCTTCGTCGCCTGGCCGTCGGTCACGGCGCCTTCAAATGCGCTGCACGGCGACGAATTCGTGCTCACGGTCGCGCTCTCGCGCAAGCGGCTCGGTTCGGCAACGCCGCCCCTGGCCGTCGATCATCTGGCAGAGGAGACGGAGCTCGAGCTGATGGTCGACGTGGCTGCGGTAGGGCTCGACGCACCAACCGGGTGGCACCGGATGCTGAAGGTAAACACGGTCGGGCAGCTTCCTTCGACGTCCATTCTGCTGCGCGTCCGCTCAGATGCGCCCTATGGGCGCATCCTCATCCACGTCGCGTTTATTCACCGGGGGATCGTCTGCGGCAGTGCAACGTGCGCGATCATGATCGGAACCGGCAAGCCCGGTGCCGTGACGGGCACGAGCTCGTCATGCACCATCCCCGGTGCGGAGGAGGAACCGGCCGACCTCGTGGTGATGATCCGCAAAGCGGACGGCAACACCGCCACCGGCCGCTACGTCTGGTCGATGAGCTCCACGCGTGCGGCGATCGACACGCGGCCGTTTCCTCTCGATCTGGTCGAGGACGCGCACACCTTTGCCCGAGCGCTGATGCGCGAGATGGTCGACCACAACCAGACTCCCCTGCTGGAACCGGCACTCAAGTCGATCGGGACACTGATCACAGAACGAATCCCGCCTGCGTTCTGGGATGCGCTGCGCACCGTGGCCGCCGCTCTCGCCCCTGAAGAGCGTCCGCCGGCCTTGCTTCTCTACAGCGAGGAGGAGTTCATTCCCTGGGAACTGGCGCTGATGGAGACGCCGCTAAGCGACGGGCCTCCCTATCTCGGTGCGCAGGCAATCATCGGCAGATGGCTACACAGCCAAAGCGGCGCCATTCCTGCGCGGCCGGCTTCATCGATCTCGCTGAAGGACGTTGCCGTTATCGCTCCTGACTATGAGCCAGAGGACCCTCTGCACCTGCCGTATGCCGTAGCCGAAGCAAAATACATGGTCGAGACGTACGGCGCCATCGCAGTGGAGGGGACCGCAGCCGCCGTGCGGGAGTTGCTCGATGCCGAGGTCAAACGACGAGACGGTTCACCGGCGGAGATCAGCGTGGTCCATCTCGCCTGCCACGGCAATAGCGATCCGACCAAGCCCGGCTATGCCGGGTTGATTCTGGCCAACGGCAAGCGAGTCAGTCCACATATATTCGGAGCGTCCACGCTAGGGCACCGTTTCGGTCCACTGCTGTTCATCAACGCATGCGAAGTGGGCATGGCTCAGCGGGTATTGGCCGGCAACGCCGGCTTCGCGGGGATCTCGCTGCGCGGAGGTTTTCGAGGCTTCATCGGGCCGCTCTGGTCGGTTGACGATGAAGCGGCCGCCAAGATCGCCCATCTCTTTTACGACGCGGCCCTGGGCGGTGATGCGCCGCTCATCGGCAGCGTCTTGCGTGATATCCGCCGCTCGTTCCAGGCGAACAACGAAGCGGCGTCCCTCTCATATGTTTATTACGGACATCCGCGGCTCCGGCTGCGGGACTCGAGGAGTATTCAGATGCCGACTTCGACGCCGGGGCTCTCGTGACACTGCCGCATCTCGCTCGCCTTTCAGAGGCCGGGGGCATGAACTTCTTCGATCCTTTCGCGCTCCACGCGCGGCTCGATTTCGACCTATACGACCGCGAATCGTTCGAAATGAATTTCCCGATCCTGCTCCATGAATACGTTCACTATCTGCAGTCGGTGTCCACGGTTTACGGGTTGTTTCGTGTGCTCGACTGGATCCGGACGGGAGTGCGCCTGGCCAGCGTGCTACCGGCGCTGACGGAGATCCGCATTCCTCTGTCCCGGTGGTGGACGCAGGAGTCCTGCCCCGAGCCGCTGCGCGCGCAGATGGCCGGCATCGACATCCGGTTGGGACTGAATGCCGACCTTGAGCAGCAGCACCTCATCGAGGGGGCGGCGTTCGAAACAATCGGGCCGTTGCGGATCGCCAGGGTCGAGTTCAGCGACGGCAAACCGCACATCGTCGCCGTCGTACCGGTAGGCAGCGACCACAAAGCCATCCCCATCGGCGCTCGTGCTCTGGCCGAGGGGATGTCTGCGAGCGTACAGCGAATGTGGGAGACCCAGCCGCGCCTCGACGCGCTGCTCGCTGCTCTCGATCCGGAAGAGGCCGGCTGGTACACCGCAACGCGCACAATCCTTGTAGAAATCGTTGGATCCGAAGAGCACGTCGATTGGATCAACGCGCTCGTCTGCGATGCAGCGATGATGACCCGCAATCCGCCGGCGGCGTACATCGCCGCCGCTGTCGCTGTCATGGATGCCCATGCCTCATCGAAGGAGGCGATTGGGACCGCTGTCCGGGAGACCCTTCGGGGATTGATCGAGGAGGAGACGATCGAGACGCGGCAAGATATCGCCAGCATGCTGGGCCGCCTTGGCGACAGCGAGGAGCCCTTCGCACAGGCTGTGCGGCGTCTGCTAACCACGAGTGACGAGTTGCTCGCACGGCGCTCCGAGCAGATCGACTTTCCGATTGATGTGCTCTGCGGCAATCAGTCCGCCGGGCTTCAGTCGCTGCTTCTCGATCGCTACCCGCTTCCGTGCTATTTCCGCGGTACCACGCTCGAATCGTGGCATGGGGACGAAGTGCTGGCCCGGCTGGGTGAGGACTTGCTGATGATGGAGCACGTAATGAGTACTCTCATCTACGGCCCGCGCAACGACAGCGCCTGTCCGCTGACCGAGAGCAGCAGCTGCCAGGCGCATAAGACCCTCCTCTGCGGCATGGCACCCTGGCGGATCGACCTGGACAGCGACGGAATGATCTGCGCATACGGCAGCGCTATGAACACCTTCGGTGCCATAGGAAAGGTAGTTGTCTGAACCGCTGAATGGAACCTGATCACCAACCAGTTCCTCACTTCGATCAAGCACGTCTTCGGCAGATGGTACAGTTGAAGATCATCATCGAAATTCTGACTCGCCTAACCTGAAATGTTCCTGCGACCTGCCGCACTATCCGACAGAATAATCAAGAGGAGTCGCGTTCATGATGGCATCGAACAAGTCGCCTGATCCTCCCTCGACAATCGCGCGATGGTCAATCGCGCTGGTGCTGCTCATCACCGCCATCTGCCTGCCATCCGCCCATGCGGCGACCTGTCCGTTCAACATCCCCGTCGTCACCTTGCCACCGCATTCGGAGGGGGGATTCTCGTGGGGGACAGTCATTCGGCCGATGGGGGATGCGTGCGTCGCGAGCATTGCCGTCGAACCGGCGAACCAGGCGGCCTGGTATGTAGCAGGGCAGAACGGGCTCTACATGACCAAGACCAACGGCGTGATGTGGACGCACCCGCTCAATGGCGTGGCCGGGCCGCTCCTGCTCGTGCTCACACCCACGCAACTCGTTTACGTCGGAATCGGCAACACGCTCTACCTTTCACGCGATCATGGAGCGAACTGGACGGCCATCAAGACATACTCCGACCCGGTCCGGTCGCTGCTCGTCGTTGGAGGGACGCTTTACGTGGGGCTCGGCTGGAGCAGCCACGCGGTACCGAGCGGGGTGTGGGTCTCGAACCTCGGAGCGGGGCTATCGCAGTTCCATACCTTCGGTCCCGGACAAACCGGCCTGATCGTCTGGACCCTCTCGCACGACCCGATCAGCAACATGATCTACGCCGGCACGGAGATCTTCGATCATCTCCCAAAACCGTACAAACCGCCGTTCTTCCGCTCACCCAACAACGGCGTGAATTGGACGAATGTCGCCAACAACCTCCCCTGGCACGTGATCGCCTCCGCGGTGCGCCCGGCAGACGGCTATGTCTACGCCCTGACCGAGGGGCTCGGAGTGTACGGCTCCGTAAACCAGGGGAACGTTTGGATTCCTCCTACGCCGGGCTCGAACCTCGGCATTCCGCTGCTGATGTACCCGAACAACCCGACACGGCTCTTCGCCGGCCGCCAGAAAGTTGGCAACGTCAACGGCGGCTTCTTTGTCTCGACCAACGCCGGGAACGTCTTCAGCCCCGCCGGACTGGAGGGGGTGACCGTTTCGGGCCTGGCCCTGAACGGACCCGCCACCCGGATCTACGCGGCCACCTACGCGTCGGGAATCTACAGTTCTCCCGTCCCGCCTTGAAAACGGGGGACGAAACGCCGAATCACCGCCTCAGGCTCTTCACACTCCAGATCACACCGCCTACGACGATGAGCATCACCAGCGATGCCACGACGATCATAGGAGTGGAACCGCCGGCGTTCTCGACTTCGACGCGGAAGGTCTGATCGGGACTCTCGATCTCGCTGAGACGGCTGCGCGTGAGGGCCTTGAGCTTGACGTCGTACTCTCCGGCTACTGCGTTGCCGGCGGCGATGAACGTCATGGTGACGCGCCGCTGCGCGTGCGGCCCGATCGACTCGACGGTAGCCGGCGAAAACTCGGCCGAGATGCCGACCGGCAGAGTTGGCTCGAAGGTAACCTGCCGCGCATCCGTACCACCGAGGTTGTCGAGGATCACAACTGTCGTTTTGCGCTCGCCCGCGCGCAGACGGACGAGCAGGTTCTCGCTCGAGAGCGCGAGTTGGGGCGCGCCGACGGGGCGCAGTTGCAGATCAAGGCTGCCAAGAACGCGTTCCGAGCCACCGGACAGCGCATGGACCCGCAGCGGGATGACCTTGTCCATGAGCGCCGAGTCGAGTTGCGAGGGCATGAAGATCCGCAGCAACAGCTTCATCCCGTTCTGACTCTCGGTGAAG
>JBBRNB010000092.1:0-28174 GCA_038230535.1 Thermoanaerobaculia bacterium | reverse complement strand
GCGTGTCGATGCCCGGCTTCTGCGGTGTTTCTCACCCAGGTGCAGTGCGCACGCTGTCCTTCGCTCAGGATGACAGGTGGCTGCGTTCCTGATCCACTGATCCACAAATCCACCGATCCACTGACCCACTTCACTTCCTCATCAACACGTACATGATCGCCTTCTGCACGTGAAGCCGGTTCTCGGCCTCGTCATAGATGACCGATTGCGGAGAGTCGATGACTTCGGCGGCGACTTCTTCGCCGCGGTGGGCGGGGAGGCAGTGCATGAAGATGGCGTCCTTCTTGGCGAAGGACATGACGCGCGTGTCGACCTGCCACTTCTCGAAGTCGCGGCGGCGCTTCTCGGTTTCCGCTTCCTGGCCCATCGAGGCCCAGACGTCGGTGGAGACGACGTCGGCATCGCGAGCGGCTTCTTCGATCGAATTGGTGATGATGACTTTCGTCCCGGCATGATCGGCATCGGCCTGTGACTTGGCTACGACCATCGGATCGGGGGCATAGCTCGGTGGTGTGGCCACTGCGATGGTCATGCCGACCTTCGACGCGCCGAACATGAGGGAGTGGGCCATGTTGTTGCCGTCGCCGATGTAGGCGAACTTGCGCCCTTTCAGATCGCCGAGGTGCTCCCACGCGGTGAAGTAGTCGGTCATGGCCTGGGTCGGATGCGAGAGATCGGTCAGTCCATTGATGACCGGAACGCTGGCGTATTCGGCAAGCTCGGTGACAGTCTTGTGCGCGAAGGTGCGAGCCATGATGCCGTTGACGTAACGGGAGAGGACCTTGGCGGTGTCGTAGATCGGCTCGCCGCGTCCGATCTGGATGTCGCGCGAGGAGAGGAAGAGCGCGTGGCCGCCGAGCTGGAACATCCCCACCTCGAAGGAGACACGCGTCCGGGTCGACGATTTCTCGAAGATCATGGCCAGCGTCTGGCCTTTGAGCGCATCGCGGTACTTGTCCGGATTCGCCTTCATGTCCCGCGCGATCTCGAAGATCTCGTGAACCTCGTCAGCGCTGTAGTCGTGGATCTCGATGAAGTCTTTGCGTTTCATTGGGGGAGGATAAGGGATGAAGGCGGAAGGTTGAAGGATGAATGATCCGCGCACGGTGATCCTTCGTCGTTCAGTGAAGTGCCCACTTCCCCCACCCCTTCGCAACCACCCTCCCATCCTCGACGAGTTTGGCAAGGTGTGCGGTGAGCTGGATCTCAGCCGCACGGCGGAGGAAAAAGTTGAGTTTGGGATAGATCCGTTTGCGCATTGACCTGGTGGAAGTCACGCCGGCCTCGAGGCAGTCGAGCACCTGCTGCTCGCGTTCGAGGCGGTGTGCGATGTATCGCTCGATCAAGGCGGTAGCGTCGTCGCGGGTGGGGCCGTGCGCGGGGAAGATGCGCTTCGGGTTGTGCGTCAGAAGGAGCCGCAGAGAGGCGATGTAATCGCGCATCGAGCCGTCTGGCGGAAAGATCGCCGTAGTTCCTTCACCGAGGATGGTATCTCCGGTGAAGAGATCGCCGGCGGCGGTGAGGAAGCAGACATGCTCGCTGGTGTGCCCCGGAGTGGCGATGACCTGGAGCGCTTCGCCTTCGATGTCGATGGTGTCGCCGCCGGCCACCCGCTGGTCGACGAGCGTGTCATCGAGCACGCTCCGTGGAGCAACGATGCGCGCCGCAGTGGCGCGTTTGAGCGGAACCGCCCCAGGCGCGTGGTCGCCGTGGCGGTGGGTGATCAGGATCGTGTGCAGCTTCGGCATCGCCTCTCGGATTGCCTTGATGTGCGAGTTGATGGCAGGGCCGGGATCGATGACAGCCGAGTCTCCCAGGAGGTAGGTGCGCGTGCCGCTGAGAGTGAATGCGCCCGGGTTCGGGGCGGTGATGTCGCGGATGATCACGGCAGGATTATCTTCTTACTGCCGCCTTCGACCACAAGGACAGGCCTCGTGGCCGGAACCTCTACTCCTTGACGCGAGGCCAGCAACTCCGCCGTGGTTTGGTATCCGGCGATGGCTTCGAGATTCTTCAACGTCGGGAAGACGATCTGCAGTGCCGCGATCGCGCCGGGCGGGGTGATCCACCTGGCTTCGACCGCTTCGACGTTCTCCACCGATGCCACGGCATCGCGGCCGATTGTGGCGAGGAAGAAGTAGGTGTCGAACCGCTTCGGTACGCCGGCCGGCGTAATCCACCGCGAAGTCCAGACGAGACGGGCGAGATCGAGAGGCGCTTCGCCCGCGAGCAGCGCGAACGTGATCTCGCCCGCGAGCAGCGCACGGCGCCTGGCGTCCGCGTCGGGGAGCGTCGAGCCGAGCCAGATGCCGCTTTCCTCGAACAGCTCGCGGGCCGCGGCGACGCGCATCGTACCCACCTCTGTTCCGTCGCCCAGCTCGTGGTCACTCGCCTCGACCACACCGCCAGGAAAGACCCAGGCGCCGGGGATGAACGTCGACCTGGCGTGACGCCGGAGCATGAGCACTTCGAGGGGCGAGTCGCGGAGGAGGATCACGCTCGCGGCTGGAACCACCGGAACGTCAGCGGCCTCGCCGGCGCCGCGCGGGAGTTGGCGATCGGAGACGTCGTGAGAAGTCATTTCAGCACCTGCCCTGCCATCCAACCCACTCTTCACCACCTGGGCCGCGCTCCTTTTTCCATATCGGAACAGTCTCTTTGATCCGGTCGATCATCATCCGGCACACCGCGAATGCCTCCGCGCGATGAGGCGAGGCAGCGACGATGGCGATCGAAGAATCTCCCACGACGAGATGGCCGAGCCGATGGACGGCGGCGATGGCCACGTCCGGGTATTCGCCCTGCACCTCGGTGATGATTTTCGCGATCTCCTTCTCGGCCATCGGGCGATAGGCATCATAGAAAATCGACTCCACCGCCTTTCCCTCATGGTGATTGCGGACCACACCCTCGAACAGCACGTACGCGCCGTCGGAAGGGCGCATGACACTCTTCACCAGAGCAGCGCCGTCGATCGGATCATCAGTGAGGTAGGTGATAGGTCACCTCCGTTGTCCCGGCACGAGGGCCGGCCGCGGTGTGGCGGAGACGACCTCGACCCCTGCTTTGCCACGGCGTCCAGCGCCACCCCGCCGCGCCTTTTCCAGCGTCATCAGAAAGCCGAAGGCCGGATCCTTGAATTGCAGATGCCGCAACATGTTCCAGTGCTTGCGCACATACCGTTGCAGAAACTCGAGGACGTGCCCCAGGCTGATGATGCGGCATGGGGGAACAGCGGCGCCGGGAGGGAATGAGCCGAAGGCGATGAGTCGAACGGAGAATCCGGACGGCAGCGTGGCCGAGCCGTGTGCCAGCAGATCGGCAACGACGCTATCGCTCTCCATGTTGGAATCGCCCAGACGTCCGATCACGGTCTTCAGGACCTCGGGTTCGCGCGCGCCGCTGTTGATACCGACGCGTCCTTCTTTCACTTCGCCGATCAGCATGTCTACCG
Source organism: Thermoanaerobaculia bacterium (assembly GCA_038230535.1). Taxonomy (GTDB): domain Bacteria; phylum Acidobacteriota; class Thermoanaerobaculia; order Gp7-AA8; family Gp7-AA8; genus JADGNZ01. Next base: position 24,720 of record JBBRNB010000092.1, on the reverse strand, counting down.
AGTCGGGTGGTACGCCCAGGCCAGGATCGACATCACTCATATCGAGGCCACGTGGCGCGCGCGAACCTGGTTGTCCGGATGACGCCGGCGGAAAACGAAACGCCAGTACGTCGATGTCGGTCAAGGTCCGATAGCCGTTGCGCCCCGCAGTGGCGATGATTGGATACTCCGCCGACGTGAAGTAGCCGTTGAGCTGCAGATACGCCTGTACGAGGGCGACGGCGTGGTCCATGTATACGCATGATAGGGGTAACAGGGGCCGGTTGCCGGAGGTTGGGAGTCGGATCTTCGAGCTCGGCTTGGCTGGGTGGTCTCCGACCCCACTACCTCTGGTCCCTGGCCATCACTTCCCGTACACTCCGAAGCAATGGCTTCCTACGACTGTTCGAAATGTCCGGCGTACTGCTGCAGCTACGAAGAGATCAACATCAACAATCGCGAAGTAAACCGGCTTGCGAAGCATTTCAGCATCGATCCGGAAGTCGCCCGCAAACGCTTCACGAAGACCATGAAAGGGACCCAGGTGCTCCGGCACCAGAAGGACAAGGTCTACGGTAGCGTCTGCATGTTTCTCGATACGGCAGAGCGCCGTTGTACCGTCTATGAAGCCCGTCCCGGTGTCTGCAAGGCGTACCCCGAGTTCAAACGCTGTGGGTACTATGACTTCCTTTCGTGGGAGCGGATTCAGCAGCAGGACGAGGAGTTTGTGCCACTCATGAAGGGCTAGCCCCGAAATGTGGCGCAGCTAGTTATTTGTTCATTACCCGCATGAGCCGGCTACTCACGTGCGCCGCTGTCGTACTCATCGCCCTCCCGGCGATGGCGCAGAGCGTGGCTGCACCGGCCACGATGTCCGAATCGGTGTCTGTGGGTTACGTGATGATCCCCTTCACCGTGCTGGGCGATCAAGGGCGGCCAATCACTGATCTCCGGCCGGCCGAGGTCGATCTGACAGTCGACGGCTCACCGGTGCATAGCGACATGTTCGAGAAGTCGCAGAACACGCCGGTCTCCTTCACGATCCTGCTGGATGGGTCCGGTTCGATGGCTCTGGCCGGCAAGATGGACTCCGCCCGCGCGGCCATCGGCGCACTGATCGCCCACCGCAGGCCGGGGGACGACTTCGCGCTGTATCTCTTCGCCGAGTCGAAGGCGCGGGAGCTTGTGCCGTTCACAGAGAATCCCGCCGACATCACGCGAGGTCTGGCAAAGATCACTCCGTACGGGAAGACAGCGTTCTTCGACGCGCTGGTGACGATGCCGGAACGGAGCCGCCTCGGCCGTAATCCGTCTCGCGCGATCATTCTTCTCAGCGACGGAATCGACAACGCTTCTTCGCTCACTCGCGGCGCTCTGGCGCAGCAACTGCAGGGTATCTCGGTGCCGATCTACTCCCTCGGCCTCAGGGAGCCACCTGTCGAGCAGGGTGTAGACAGGAAGCACCCGCGAGAAGATCTGTCGGACATCGGACTTCTAAGTGAAGTGGCCTCACTGACGGGCGGGAAGCTCTATCTAGGCAATACGCCGCAACAGATCGCGGAAGCCGTCTCCCACATCGAAGACGATCTCCGCGCCCAGTACCTGATCGGGTTCGTGCCTACTGGAAAAGGTGCGGTAAAGTACCGGACGATCTCGCTCAAGCTGGCAGGCCGGGCGCGTGCCGTCCGGGTACGCGCAGGTTATCTCGGCACCGAACCTCCCCTGGTCGCCTCCCGAAATAAACGCAACGAAAGGAAGGGAAGTTGATGACCCAGAAGATCGGATTCCGCATCCTCACGGCCATAGCTCTGGCCACCATGCTCGGCGCGTGCGCCACCACGAAGACGGTCGATCAGAAGATCGCCGAAGCGCAGGCTCAGAACGCCAAGAAGATCGAGTCGGTTGAAGGACAGGTCGAGGACCTGCAGACCAAACAGAAGGCGACCGATACGCACCTGTCCCAGAACGATGCGCACCTGTCCCAGAACGATGCCGCGATCGCGCAGCTCAGCCAGGAATCGAAGGACGCTCTCAAGCGCGCTCAGGAGCTCGGCGTGCTGGCGAAGGGGAAGGTCGCCTTCCAGGAGACGTTCAAGGAAGACCGCATCAAGTTCAAGGCCGGCTCGTACGAGCTGAACAAGGACGCACAGGCGGCTCTCGCTGACTTCGGCACCAAGGTGAAGGCGCTCAACGAGCAGTACTACATCGAGATCCAGGGCCACACCGACGACACCGGCGGCCGCAAGATGAATGACGAGTTGGGCCAGCGCCGCGCCGACGAAGTACGCCGTTACCTCTCGCGTGGCTCACAACTCCCGCTCAACCGCATGTCGACAATCTCCTACGGCGACACGCTTCCGGCCGCGCCGAACAAAACCAAGAAAGGCCGTGCGCAGAACCGGCGGGTCGTGATCGTGGTGCTCGAGTAGAGGTTGGGCAGTTTGCACTCGAATGAGGCGGACTTCGGTCCGCCTTTTTTGTCCGTGGAATTTGTGTACACGTGCGCGTACTATCCTTACCCAACGAGGTACTGTTGCGTGAAGACCGCGACGATTCGAGAGTTTCGAAGCAATATCGCAAAGCTCATCGACAGCGATGAATCCGTTCTTGTCACGAAACACGGCAAGGCGGCGGCTGTTTTATATCCGCTTCGAGATCCGTCAAAGATCCCGATGGACGTTCGGCGAAAGCTTTATGTCACGTTAGCGGGCGAGATCGCAGAGCAACTGGACGCCCAAAACATCTCCCAAGAGGAGATCGAACGTGACTTCGAAGAGCAGAAGAAGCTTCGCCGCCGATAGTAACGTTCTCCTCTCTGCGGTCGCGAAAAAAGCTGCCATTCGCGTATTCGCGAGCCCGGAGCTTGTCATCGTGACAACCGATGAAAATGCCGTCGAGGTGCGAGCGCATTTTTCTCACTTCGCTACCAGGTACAAGATTGCCGAAGAGTTGCTGTCTGATACCTTCGCAATCCTGCCGATCGAGATCTATTCAAGGGACAAATATGCGAGTCACATTCTCGAGGCGCGAGCTCTGCTGGGAGCGCGTGACCCAGCCGACATTCCGCTGGCGGCGCTAGCGTTGAAGCTTGGAGTCCCGATCTGGTCGAATGATCGCGACTTCGAAGACTTTCCGACCGGCGTATTCACAACCGCAAGTCTGCTAAAGATGCTGGATGTTTAAGAGACCTCACTCGAACGTCGCCACTACCGGCGCGTGGTCGCTGGTGCCTATCTCGCGATACGACGGACACGATACCGCCCGCTCGGCGAGAGACTCGCTGGCCAGGACGTAGTCGAGTCGCCATCCGATGTTGCGCTGGCGGAGGCTGCGCCACGGTGCCCACCAGGTGAAGTAGTCCTCGGCGTCGGGATAGAGCTTCCGTCCAACATCGACCAGGCCCTCGGCGATCATCGCTTCGAGCAGTTCCCGCTCTTCGGGGCGCTGTCCGATGATGTTCGGCTTCCGCTCTTTGGGATGGACGTCCGCGTCAGTTCGGGCGATGTTGTAGTCGCCGCAGATGACGAGCTTCAATCCCAGCTCACGTTGCGCCCGTGCGTAGCCGATGAGCGACTTCATGAAGCCGACTTTGGCTGCGTAGTCCTTGCCGCCGTTCGGGACGTAGACCGAAGCGAAGATGGTGCCGCCTGCGCGAGCCTCGACGATGCGCGTCTCGTGGTCGAACTGTGGATGCGTGAACTTCGGCTCCTCCGGAAACGTGTCGCGGCGCATGTGAAGCGCGACACCGGAGTAAGCAGCGGCTCCGTGCCAGTAGCACCAGTAGCCGCTGAGGCTGCAGATCGATTCGGGGACCTGCGCAAGGGAGGCTTTGATCTCCTGCAGACAGACCACGTCGGGCTGTTCGCTCTCGACCCATTCCAGAAACTGCGTCTCACGTGCCCGGATCCCGTTGACGTTCCACGTAGCGACTTTCATTGGTTTATCTGCCGGCCTTCAATCCGGATCTCCCGTATCGAAGAGCACCTTCCATGAGCCGTCTGGTTGCTTCTGCCAGATCGTCATGTATGTTCCTTCGCGTGACTTGCCATTGAATAGAGAATGATAGCGGCCCCAGGTATAGCCGAGCTTTCCGCCGCGCGAGATCTCCGCATGGGTAGGCTCCCACGCCAGCGTGAAACCGCTTTTGAACGCGGCCAGCATGTTGTCGCCGATCTCCTGAGGCCCGATAAGCATTCGACCGCCGTTGGCCGGCTTCCCGGCGTCCGGCGCCATGTACTCCCGCCAGGCCAGGTCGCCACGCACCGCCGATTGCTTCGCGAACTCGCGATCGAGCTTGAGCAGCGCATCTGCGTTCGGCTCGTTCGGAGTCGTAGCAGGCGTGGTGGCCGCGCAGGCCGCGAGAAGCAGTAAGGAAACCACGACGAATCGTTTCATTGCCATCGGAAGATCCTTATCCCGACTATGAATGTAACCACGCCCCAGACCGCGAGCAGGGCAAGTTGCGGCGCGATCTGCGACAGTCCGGCGGCATCGTTGATTACAGCGCGCAGCGCATCGTTGAGCAACGTCAGCGGCAACAGGCGGATGACCGGTTTTACCGACTCGGGGAATCGCTCATATGAAAAGAAGACGCCCGAGCATAGCCACATCGGCATCATGATCAGGTTCATCAGGCCGCTGACCGCTTCGATGGTCTTTGCCCGCGACGCGGTCAGAAGTCCGATACCCGAGAAGGCGTAGCCGCCGACGACGGAGAGAACCGCGAGCACAAGGATCGAGCCATTCACCCGCACGCCGAAAACCATCCATCCGAATGCGACCAGCACCGTCACCTCGATGAGGAGCCAGATGAGCCGTGAGAGAAACATCGCCAGCAGATACTCGGTCTTCCGCATGGGCGTGGCCACCAGGCGCTTGAGAAGCTTTCTCATTCGCGCGTTGGCGATGGTGAAGCCCATGCTCCACATCCCGGTCCCCATGAGATTCATGCCGAGGAGCCCGGGGATCAAGAAGTCGATGTAGCGCGCGCCTTGCTCGTGGACGCGCTCCTCGCGCGACGTGATGACGTTGCGGCGGCCGGCGGCAGTTTGCAGCGCATCGTCTGCCTGCTGACGCGCGCTCAGCGCGTCGGGACGAGTGGCGTCGAAACGATAGACGATCTCGCTCGTTCCTTCAACGAGAAGCGACACCTTGCCGCGGCGCAACGCATCGCGGGCCTCCTGCTCGTTCATGATGCGCGGCAACAGCGTCGCTGACTTCTGAAGTGCAGCCAATCGTTGCTGCGCATTGGGGCCGGCCAGGATCGCAACCGGCACACGGTCAGGCGGTTTCTCGCGAAATGCGAATCCGAGGGCGAGAGCCAGGATCAGCGGAAAGCCGAAGACCCAGAACATCGCCTCTTTCTCGCGCAGAAACTCTTTCGTGCGCGTCGAAGCCAGCTCGATGATGGCCGGCCGGATGCGCGTTTTCTCAGGCATCGCGGAGCTCCCTTCCGGTGAGCGAGACGAAGACGTCTTCCAGCGTCGCTTCATGTGTTGATAGCGACACGAGCTTCGCGCCCTGCTTCTCGACGGTTCCGATCAGTTGCGGTATGGCTTCGGCAAGCGAGTGGACGCGTAACAACCAGCCCTCGCGATGCGCGGTGACGCCAGCGCAGCCGTCGATTGCCTGGACGACCGTCTGTTCCAGCCTCGGCTCGCTGCTGAACTCGATTACGTTGCGCGCCTGCAGTTTCGCGATCAGCTCCGCCGGCGTACCGAGAGCGATGAGGCGGCCGTGATCGACGATGGCCACGCGGTCGCAGAGCCGCTCCGCTTCTTCCATGTAGTGCGTCGTCAGAAGGACCGTCCCTCCCTTCTGGCGAAAGCCTTGCACGATGTCCCACAACTGCAGACGGCTCTGCGGATCGAGACCGGTGGTCGGTTCGTCGAGGAAGAGCACATCAGGATTTCCGACGAGCGCGCAAGCGACCGCGAGCCGCTGACGCTGGCCTCCGGACAATTTGCCGACACGCGCGTCATGTTTCTCGTCCAGCGACAAGTCGCGCAGCAAGTCCTCGGGGTCTTGTCCGGAACTGTAGAACGACCGGAAGAGCCGCAAGGTCTCGAAGACCGTGAGCTTCTCGGTGAGCTGCGTCTCCTGCAGCGAAATGCCGATGCGCTCGCGCAACTCGCGCTCGTTCTTGCGCCACGTCAAACCGAGGATCTCGACCTCGCCGGAATCCGCCGCGGTCAATCCTTCGAGGATCTCGATGGTGGTCGTCTTCCCGGCGCCGTTTGGCCCGAGAAGGCCAAAGCATTCGCCGCGCTCCACAAACAGATCGAGCCCATCGACGGCTTTCACGTCGTCAAAATACTTTCGAAGATTGCGGCAGGAAACGACGTCCGTCATTGGAGCCGAGACGATACACTTACTGCAAGATATGCGCGCTATCGTGTTCGATCAATTCGGCGACGAATCGACGCTCCGAATCGGTGAAGTGAGCTCAGGCACGGCCGGGCCCGACGATTTACGCATCCGCGTGCGCGCGACAGCAGTGAATCGCGCCGATCTCCTGCAACGGGAAGGGCACTATCCGCCACCACCCGGCGCGTCCCCGATCCTCGGCCTGGAGTGCGCGGGCGAGGTAGTCGAAGTGGGCGCCGATGTCCGCGGATGGAGCGCCGGCGACCGGGCCATGGCCTTGCTCGCCGGCGGCGGCTACGCGGAGGAGGTTGTCGTTCATCACGGCTCCGCCATCCGGGTGCCGGATACGCTGACGAACGACGAAGCCGGCGCCCTGCCGGAGGTCTTCCTTACGGCGTATCTCAACATCTTCGAACTGGCCCGCGCACGTGCGGGAGAGACGCTTCTCATTCATGGCGGAGGAAGCGGCGTCGGTACCGCGGCAACCACGCTCGGGAAGCTTGCCGGAATGCGTGTGCTCGTCACCGCAGGGTCACCCGAGAAGTGCGAGCGCTGCCTTGCTCACGGCGCCGATCTGGCAATCAACTACAACGATGAGGATTTCGTCGTCCGCGCCGCCGGCGCGAACGTCATTCTCGATCACATCGGCGCACGTTATCTGGCCCGCGATCTCGAATGCCTGGCAGTCGGCGGCCGCATCGTGGTCATCGGCTCGATGGGCGGCCCGGGCTCGATTGAATTGAACGTCGGCGCGCTCCTCAGCAAACGGCAGCAGATCATCGGCTCCACACTCCGGGCGCGATCAAAAGAGGAGAAGGCCGCGATCGTCGCCTCCTTCGTCACGCGCTTCGGCGATGACCTTCGCGCCGGCCGGATACGGCCAGTAGTCGATCACGTGTTCCCGCTGGCTGAGGCAGCGGAGGCGCATCGCGCGATGAAGCGGGACCACTTCGGAAAGATCGGGCTGAGGGTTTAGAGAAGTTACGCGCGGCACCGCTTCGAACGCACGAGCACCCGAGCAACACCGGGTAGTTTCGCGGTGTGATCGGGAAGCTTCGGGTCGGAGGCCAGTAGCGCCTTCACCGTATCGTCCTGACAGTCGAAGACCGTGAAGCGGTCGATGTCGGGGACGCCGGAGCGGGCCAGATCGATGGCTGTGATGCCGTCTCTCGTCGCCAGGCGGGGATTGGCACCGCGGGCGAGAAGGATCTTCACGATGTCGGTGTATCCGTACCCAGCGGCCATCATCAGGGGAGTCGTGCCGTTCGTGTCGGTGCCGTTTGGATTCGCGCCTCCATCGAGGAGCGCCGTGGTCGAGCCCGGCTGCGCCTTGTGGATGGCGTGCAGCAGAGGCGTCCATGAGTTGACCGCGGCGTCGCGTCGATTCGGATTGGCGTTTCTGCTCGTCAGGAGCCGGATCATGGCAACGTTGCCTGAGCGGGCTGCGGCGATCAGGGGCGTGTAGCCGGTGGCGTCGCGCGCATTCGGATCGAGCCCTTCATCGAGCATCCGTTTCATCGCGTCAACGTCGCGGCCGGATGCGGCAGCCGCGGCGGGAGAGCTCGGACCGTAGTGACAGGCGAGGGTGACGATGGCGTAAAGGATGAGCAGTGCTAAGCGTCGCATACCATCAAGATGCGTCTCGAAACGATCAAAAGCAAGCACTTTGTGTTGATAAGTGAAATAGCGCGCTGCATCGATGCGTTCGCCCGAGTCCCAAGCGATTCATTCTAACGGGAGAACTATGCCTGACCAGAAAGCACATGAGGTACTACGAAAGCACAACATCTCGCTCGACGACGTGAAAGAGCGACGCACGACATTGCATCACCTTCGTCACATCGTTCACGCCGAAGAACTTCCGTTCGACGTGTTCAGAGCGATCGTCAAGCTCCGGCGGTAACGCGGTAGATCAGTGGACAAGTTGATCGGTGGACCAGTGGATTGGTGAATCAGGACGCCTGTTTCTGATCGACTGATCTACTGACCACCGTTCGACTACCCCGATCGGGTGTTCCTGCCACTAATCTACGGATCCGCTACTCTCCCCCGCGTCACGAGCACGAACGCGGCGCCATAGAGAGCGATGGCGATCGCGGTCAAGAACCGCAGCCCGGTGACGATCGACGAGTACTCCAGGCAGCCGCCGGCCATCGCACCGATCAGATTCGATCCGAGCGACGACGTCGCGTCTTCCGAGCGCGAGAGCAGCGTCGAGAAGATGACACCGGCGAAGCCGATGGGCAGCGCATTCAACAGTCCGCCGGCAACGCCTCGTCCGAGAAGCGGCAGCGTCAACAACTCTGAAGGCCGCACGAGATAGCTGACGAGGAGCGCGGCGAAAAGCGCCACGAAGTACGGCGTGAGATTGCGCGGACGGAAGCGCTCCACCGCCAGATTCGCAGCCAGCGCCATCACCAGCACACCAGCAAAAACAGAGCTGTTGACGATCCACGTCGAGCCGAAGAGAAGAGACAGGTCGGTGACGCCGCGCGTCTCGATCAGCAGGAATGCCGCTCCCATCAGGAACAGCACCGGATCGAAGCCGCTGCCGTAAAGGTGCTTTCCAAACGCGAACCGCGCTCCTGCCGCGGCCAGAACCAGGATGCATGCGAGCATCGTCACGTAGCCGGCAGGGAAGGTGTCCGGCCGCAGATAGAGGAACGGCCAGTCATCGGTGGTGACGCGAGTGGCCTCGAGGTCGGTTGCCATCGGCACCTCGAAGATCACCGGCCGCGCCGGCATGCGCGTTTGTCCCTTCGTCACGATGAAGGTCTTCGCCGTCGTCTCAGGAAACGCAAACACGCGCGGCCGCAGGCCGGTAGCCTGCGTCATCACAGCGAAGATCCGGTCGGCAATCCACGGGCCGGCGTAGACGGAGAATGAAACGCTGAGCGCGCCGCCCGGTGCTACGTGCCTCCACGCCGATCGCATCGCCTCGACCGTGTAGACATAGTTGTCGAGACGCAGGGACGCCATCGACGAGAACATGGCGTGCGAATCAAGAAGGCCGAAGCAGACGATGTCGAATCGTTCGTCAGGGTTCTGCTCCAGGTAGGCCCGGGCATCATTCACAACCCTCACCGCGCGAGGGTCGTTGTACGGATGCTCCGGATGGAAACCCTGGCCGATCGAGACGATCGTTGGATCGATGTCGACGGAGACGACCTGGCCAAAGCCGTTGCGCAGCGCTGCCGCCACGTCATTGCCCGTGCCCGCGCCGACTACCAGCGCCCGTCCTTTACCCGCCGGCACGCGAAAGGGGAGGTCGTACATGTAACGGTACTTCGCCAGAAACCGTTGCTGAACCTCCGTGAAGTGTGGATCGGTGATGTTCGAGGTGCGGAGGTCGAGAAGTAGCTGATGCGCGTCGCGGTTGGCGGCGAGTGCGAACGGATGACCGGGGATCACCGCCGAGTAGCCGATGTCCAGGCGGTTGTAAGGCGAGAAGAGCGCGTGTTGCACGGAGAGTTGCGCGAGCACGACCACGGCCACAGCACAGACAATGGAAATGATTCGCGGCGATAGAATGACGATCGGAATCACCGCCAGCGCAAGCCAGACCGGAGGCGTGGTACCGAACGCCGCGGCGACGGTCATGGCGATGACGCCGAGGAGCGAGCCGGCAAGATCGGCCGTGTAGGCGCGCAGCGGACGCAGACTCGAGAAGAGCGGCCCCACCACACTGCCGGCGCAGACGAAGATCCAGACCACGAGCGAGAACAGCGCCACGATCTTCGACAGATTCCTGATGAAGGTCTCATTGCCGCGCAAGGTCTCGGCGCCCCAGATCGACAGCGTGGGATCCGGAAAGGCGATCCGCAGAAGGCCCAGTTGCGCGGAGAACGTGAGAATCGCCGCCAGGATGACCAGCGACGGCAGAGCGAAGTCGATGAGCCGCGGACGGCGGCGTCCTATGGCAACGCCGAGACCCATGCCGAGGAAACTCGCCATCAGCAGGACGTTATTCAAGTAGGCGAAGATCCGCACCTGATGCGACATCCAGCGAATGATGGCCAGCTCGAGCGCGAGAATCGCGAACGTGGCCAGCCCGAGGCGCAGGGCGCGCATCCGTTCGCTCGCGCCGGTTTCCGTCTCCTCAGTCAAGCGGATGATGATATCGCGGCAGGCGCTGACTAACGGCAGGAAGCCAACACCGCTACAATGTCCCGCTCATTCCGCTGGAGGACCTTCGACTTTGCCGTTTCGTGACGATGCCCAGTACCTGATCGACCACAAGAAATTCGACGAGCTCGAGTCCCTTTGGATGTCGCAGCTCGACAGTGACCCGAGCGACGTCGACTCGTTCATTGCAATCGCCAGGCTCCTCCGCAAATCGGAGCAGCGCACCCAATCCGACACGCTCCTCGGCCTGCTCTCCGACACACTCATCGAGAACAAGCGCTGGCCGCTGCGCCTGCAGGTGCTCAAGGAGCTCGGGCGTCTCTCGAAGCATCCGGCCACACTGCGCGCGCAGTTCGATCAGGCGCTGCGGGGCGCGTACGGCACGCAGAAGAACTTCAAGCGCGTCTTCGATTTTTCCGGCTTTACCGAACCGGCCAGCAACCCTGTCGAACGGGCGGAGAAGATCGAGACATGGTTGAAGTACGACGAAGGCGAGATGTACTTCATGGCCGGACGCGGCGCGGGCATCGTGACGGAGCTGAACCCGGACCTCGGCATCACCCGGCTCGACTTCGAAAAAGACAAGCGCGTCCCCGTGCCGATCGGCGCGGCGGCCAAGTACCTCGTGCCGCTTCCAGCTGGGCATGTACTTCGCGAGAAGTTCTCGGACAACGAGGCGCTGCGCGCAGAGGCAAAGAAGTCGCCGTCGCAATTCTTCGCGCGAATCCTGCAGAGTTTCGCCCGGCCGATGCAGATGGCCGAAGTTCGCGATGCCGTGATCGGCATCGTTCCCGAGGAGAAATGGGGCTCGTGGTGGACCGCCGCCCGGAAGAACCAGCAGATCGTCATCAGCGGCAGCGGCGCCAAGGCGACCTACTCCTGGAGCTCATCGACGGGCGAGGCCGATGAGGCCATCAAACGCGATTTCGACCGGGCCGATCCGAAAGGGAAGCTCGATCTTGCGCGAAAGCACAGCGCGCGCAGCAAAGATCTCGCCGACTACATCTCCGCGAAGCTTGCTTCCGAAGCCGCGCGGCTGGCGCCGAGAGATCCGGCAGCGGCATGGCAGATCGCAGCAACGCTCGAAACCCTCCCCGGCGAGTACACCGCGCAGCTCGACCCGAAGTCGCTCATCACCGGCGCGCTGGCCTCGCGAGTCATCGCCGCCGTGAGCGACAAACCACTCCGCGAGCGTGCGCTAGGACAGGTGCGGGAGATGCATCCGGAATGGCCGAAGGTCTTCAGCGAAGTCTTCTTCCTGGATGAAGAGCCGCGCATCCTTTCGCTCATCATCTCCACGCTCGAAGAGGACGGCCTCACCGAGCTCCGCGACCGCCTCGTCGACGAGACCCTCCGTTATCCGCGCCGGCATCCTCGCGCGTTCTACTGGTTCGTCAAACAACTCAACGAGCAGGATGTGCTCACGGAGAAGGCCAACTACAACCTTCTTTTCCAGATCATCGAAGCGATCAACTCGGACGAGTTCTCAGCCGTGCGCGCCCGTTTCAAAGACATGTTCGATCACGGCGGACTGGTGCTGCGCATCATCAGCGGTGTCGACAACGAAGAGCAGGCGCGCAAGCTTGTCGAGACCCTCGACCGCTACGGCGCCATCGAGGAGTATCGGCGCGAGACGGCCAAACACGCCGCGTTGATGAAGTTTCCGCACCTGCGCGAGCCCGAGGCGGAGCCGGTCTACGCCACCGCACAGATGCTGGAGCAGAAGCGCGCCGAGCTGACCAACCTGAAATCTGTCGAGATCCCCGCGAACTCCAGGGCTCTGCAGGCAGCGCGAGAGATGGGCGACTTGCGCGAGAACTTCGAGTACAAGGCCGCGCGCGCGCGCGCCGAGTACCTTTCCGCGCGCGTCGGCGAGCTGGCCGCCGAGATCTCTCGCGTGCAGGTCCTGAATCCGGAGCAGGTCGATACGTCGATCGTCCGCGTCGGGACCAAGGTCGCACTCACAAACGGCGACGTCCGCCGCGAGGTGACGATCCTCGGCCCATGGGAGTCCGCACCCGAGCACGGCGTCTACTCCAACCAGTCGGATGTAGCGAAAGCCCTCCTCGGCCACGCGGCCGGAGATCTGGTCACGTTCATGGGGAACGACTACCAGATCGAGTCGATCAGGATGTGGGCGGCTTGACGCGGTTGCGGGTAGGCCGCGGGGTGTAGGTCCGCCGCCCTCGCCGGCCATCCACTTCCTCGGCGGCCAACCGCCGTGAGGCTGTGGGTTCCTGAATCACGAACAATCGCGCGGTCAGCGGCATGGCCGCCGAGGCGGCGGCCCTACACGGTGCGAACCCGCTACAATCCGCCGCGTACCTTATGGATCGTCGTCATGGATCGTCGTCCTCTCAAAACGCGTGACCGGGGCTGGGCGAAGATGCTGGCATCGCTGCTGGTGCGGTGGCGGGTGCAGCCGAACCTCATTTCGGTCTTCAGCGTCTTCTTCGCCATCGGCGCCGGCGCGGCGTTCCTGGCCAGCAAGGACGCGGAAGGAGCTCATCGCGTGGTGTTGCTGATCGCCGCCGCCGCGGGCATCCAGCTACGTCTCCTCTGCAACATGCTCGACGGAATGGTGGCGGTCGAAGGGAAGATGGCGTCAAAGACAGGCGAGCTATTCAACGAGTTGCCTGACCGTATCGCGGATCCCTTGATCATCGTCCCGGCCGGCTACGCCATCATCCGCTTCTACACTTTCGGTCCGCTGCTCGGCTGGGGCGCGGGGCTGTTGGCGGTGATGACCGCCTACGTGCGCGTGCTCGGCGGCTCCATCGGGGTAAAACAGGACTTCTGCGGTCCGATGGCAAAGCCGCACCGGATGGCCACGCTCACCGTCGCGGCGATCGTGGACGCCGTGGCCGGCTACCTTCGCTTCCGCGACTACGCGTTGGTACTGGCGTTGATCGCGATCATCATTGGCACCATCATCACGATCGTCCGCCGAACGCGCCGCATCACCGCCGAGTTGGAGTCACGGTGAGGCGTTTCATCGCGAAGGGCGTCGTCGGAATCGCGCGCGTTCTCGCTGGTGGCAACGTACGGCGCGTCGGCTTCACGCCCGACGAGCGGCAGCGCATCTACTTCGCCAATCATGCCAGCCATCTCGACTTCGTCCTGGTCTGGGCCGCCCTTCCGCCGTACCTCCGCGCCATCACCAAGCCGGTGGCGGCAAAGGATTACTGGGACCGGCCCGGCTTTCGCCGATACCTCGGCGTGAAGGTCTTCAACGCGGTCCTGGTCGACCGGCAGCCGGCCCTTCAAACGTCGATGGACCGGCAGCCGAACGCCCTCGACATCCTTCTCGAAGGGCTCGGTGACCGCCACTCGCTCATCATCTTTCCCGAGGGGACACGGGGCGACGGGTTATCGATCGCGCAATTCAAAAGCGGCCTGTACCGCCTCGGGAAAGCGCGGCCGGACGTCGAGCTGATTCCGGCCTACATCAACAACCTCAATCGCGTACTGCCCAAGGGAGAGTTCGTGCCGGTACCGATGCTCGCCTCGGTCAGTTTCGGCGAGCCGATGCACGTCGGCGAGAACGAGGAGAGGAACGACTTCCTCGATCGAGCGCGCAACGCCATCCTGGAGCTACGGCAATGGTGACCATGATTCGCGACCGGCAGACGTTGATGCTCTTCGGCGGTGTACTGGCGCTGCTCGTTGTCGCCACGATCATCGGCCAGATCCTGAAGATGTGGAGGGGCGGCGACGTCGTCGGCAACGCCAACGCGCGCATCCGCGCCTGGTGGGTGATGTCGGCCGTCTTCGCGCTGTCGCTCGCCACGGGCATTCTCGGCTCGGTCATCCTCTTCGCGCTGTTGTCGTTCTTCGCGCTGCGCGAATTCATCACCCTCACGCCAACGCGCCCGGCCGACCACTCCGCGCTCTTCTGGGTCTTCTTCATCATCACACCCCTGCAGTACTACCTCGTGGCCACGGAGTGGTATGGCTTCTTCAGCGTACTCATTCCGGTCTACGCGTTTCTGTTCATCCCATCGCGCATCGCCATCTCCGGCGACGCGAATGCGTTTCTGGAGAGAAGCGCGAAGATCCAGTGGGGCCTCATGGTCTGCGTCTACAGCGTCAGCCACGTGCCTGCCCTGCTGATGCTGCAGATCCCCGGTTACGCGGGAAAGAACGCCCGGCTGCTCTTCTTCCTCGTCGTGATCGTGCAGTTGAGCGACGTACTGCAGTACGTCTGGGGAAAGCTGCTCGGACGTCACAAGATCGCGCCTGTGATCAGCCCCAGCAAGACCTGGGAAGGTTTCATCGGCGGGATCATCTCGGCCACGCTCATCGGCACGGCGCTCTGGCGGTTGACGCCGTTCACCATGTGGCAGACGATGGGGATGGCGTTCACCATCACCGTGATGGGGTTCCTGGGCGGACTGACGATGTCGGCGATCAAGCGCGACCGGGGCGTGAAGGACTGGGGATCATCGATCCAGGGGCACGGCGGTGTGCTCGACCGGATCGACTCGATTTGCTTCGCCGGACCTATATTTTTTCACTTGACCCGCTACTTCTTCACTTAAAATGCCGCAGCCATGACCTATGTGATCGCTGAACCGTGTATCGGTACTAAGGACACCGCCTGCGTCGATGTCTGCCCTGTCGACTGCATCCATCCTCGCAAAGACGAGGCTGGCTTCGCCGAAGATACGATGCTCTACATCGACCCGGAGGTCTGTATCGACTGCGGTGCCTGCGAGCCAGCGTGTCCGGTACAGGCCATCTTCCCGGAGGATCTGGTTCCGGATCAGTGGAAGCAGTACACGCAGATCAACGCAGATTGGTACAAACGAACTTGAAATTTGTGAGCTACGTCACTAACCTGACGCTTGCGGTGCTCTAAAGTGACGCTCACAGCAATTGGGCCGCAAGGCAAAACAAGGGGGCGTACAGCCCCCTTTTTAGTCTCTCGTTGACAACTCGAACAGCCGGTCTATCGAGACCCTTCAGTTACGTGCCCACCTCGGACCCAACCACGGAAGAGCGGGCGTATGGGCGTGCCTCCGTGGACAATTGCTGAAGCTACCTCTCTCTCTCTCTGCAACGCGTGCCGGAGGGTCTCGATTGAGCGGCTGTTCGAACCGGGGGGTGGGAGCCGACAACCCTTCCAACCTTATCCAACACCCAATCTCCGGATTCCCACTCCCCACTCCCCACTCCCCACCTCACATCCCACTCCCCCATACAATGCGATCCATGAAAATCGCATTCATCGGTCTGGGCGCCATGGGGTTTCCGATGGCGCGTCATCTCTCCAAACACCACGATCTGCTCGTCTGGAACCGCACGCGCGAGAAGGCGGAGCGGCACGCACGCGAGCACGGCACGAAGCTGGCGAATGATCTCGCTGAGTGCGCGAACGCCGAAGTCATCATCACGATGCTCCCGACGAGCGTTGAGGTCGATGAGATCGTCGACAAGCTCCTCCCGTACGTTCACACCGGAACACTCTGGATCGATGCCACGAGCGGCGATCCGAACGTCAGCCGCCAGACCGCAAGCCGGCTCGCTGGGAAGGGCGTCGCGTTCGTCGACGCACCCGTGACCGGCGCGACCGCCGGCGCGGAGAACGCGACCCTCACCATCATGATCGGCGGCGACGCGGCCGGCTTCGAGCGCGCGCGAGACATCCTGCAGTTCTGCGGCAAGACCATCATCCATGCCGGACCCGCCGGCTCCGGTCACGCGATCAAAGTGCTGACCAACACGATCATGGGTGCGACCGTATGGATCACCTCCGAGTGTCTGCTGCTGGCAAAGCAGTACGGCATCGATCTGAAGACCGCGCTGGCCGTCACGAACGCCGGAAGCGGCCGCTCCAACGCTTCGGAGAACCTTCTCCCGATGCGCCTTCTCGAGCACAAATGGCCACTGGTCTTCAAGCTGGCCCACCACGACAAAGACATCCGCATCGCCGCCTCGATCGCTCATCAGCAACATGCCGCGACGCCGATGCTCGCCCTCACCCAACACCTCTTCTCCGCGTCGCTCAACCAACTCGGCGAAGGGGCCGACTACATCGAAGTGGCAAAGATCGTGGCGAAGATGAACGGGACGAGTTGGGACTAGTTTGCACACTTTTCTGAAAGGAGATAGGAAGAATCTCGTCTCGCGGCACTACATAGGTGTAGCGCAACAGTTTTGGAGAGGAATCACGCACAGGAGAGACTGCCGTCAGCAGAGTGTGCACAGCGGCTATCGGGGCTGCGTGATGCGGCCAATCTGTGCGAATGATCTAGACGAGGGAGCGAAATGGGCAAAGTAACGAGGAATCTCGCTGTCTGTCTGCTGTTCATCATCAGCACGATCTCGAACGTCGAGGGTGCTACGCCGAAGTTTCTCCCTGCATCGCCGTTCGATCCGGTCATCGGGCGGTATCTCGTCACGCTGGACTCATCGCTGCCCTTGGATGACGGTAAGCTGTCCGCCGAGTCACTTGCTCGTGCCTATGTCGGGCAACTCGAGCCGTTCGCGTCATTGGACGGCCGGACATTCACCCTGACCATGTTGCCGTCTCGTGCGCGCATGCTCAGTGCGGACGCGCGCGTGCGCGAAGTCGTGGAGATTCCACAGCCAGACAGTCGTGATACGACACCTGTGGCAGCACCGCCAAGCAGTCGGGCCTCGCGTCACTTGGTCCCGCACCAACTCTCCACCAGTGGTACGTACACCTATGACGGATCCGGAAACATCAAAGGCATCGGAAGCGACTCATTCCTCTACGACGCGGAAGGGCGGCTCGTTGAAGCGACGGTGCAGGGCAACAAGCAGACCTATACCTATGACCTCTACGGCAACCGCCTCGGCGCCACTCGATGGAATGGAGCGATCGGTTGCCTCGGCAACACTACGTGTGAAGCGGCGGTGACGATGAGTGAAACTCCTTCCACCACCAACCACCTCGCTGGCGTCACCTACGACGACGCCGGAAACGTTACCCAGGGTTACGATGCTACGTACGTGTACGACGGAACCGGTATGGTGACGAAAGCGACGGTCGGGACCGACATCCGGAACTTTGCCTACACCGCCGACGACGAACGCATCGCGGTTAAGCAGGGTGCCTCGTGGACTTGGATAGTGCGTGATCAGGGTGGCAAAGTCCTGCGCGAGTTCACCAGCCTGGAGACCAATCCATTTGGACTGACAGCCCACACATGGTCCAAAGACTACGTCTGGCGGGACGGACTTCTGCTGGCCTCGATATCCCCAAACGGATCATCGACGACGACGTATCACTACCACCTCGATCACCTCGGATGATCACACGCGACGGCGGTGTGATCGTCTCGAACCACGCCTACTACCCCTTCGGCTCCGAGATGAACCTGTCACCTCAGGAGAACCCGGCAGACGCGATAAAGTTCACGGGCCACGAGCGAGATATCGTGGCCGGCGATAACCACAGCGTCGACTACATGCACGCGCGGTATTACAACGCGAATTTGGGGAGGTTCCTGGAGGTCGATAAGCACCCAGGACTGCCGTCGAGACCTCAAACCTGGAACCGCTACGACTACGCATTCAACAATCCGCTCATGCTTATTGATCCAAATGGCGCTTGGCCAACTCCGACCCACGAAGCGATGCTTGATAGAGCATTTCCCAAGCTCGACTCTGCGACGATGAACTATTTGAAGTTGGCCAGTCGGCAAGCGGACGATCCCTTTATCGGAGGCCAGAATAACGGACACTCATATCAACATGGAATGCGAGAACAAGGGCAATCAGTCAACGAGGCGCAAGCACTGGCTGGGAAGTTCTACACAGACTCGATAAACACGGCGATCGCTGAGAAATCCGCTGCTGACAAGAGTGGGCGGCCACCGTCGGACTTTGGCGTATATAACGCTCTTGGAGCAGCGATGCATCTCGTGATGGACTTGACATCTCCCGCACACATAGGATTCCAAGTTTGGAATTGGCCGCAATTAAATGACGACCGGAGTCACGTAGCTCGTGAGAGCCGCGCTCCAACAGAGCAAGAAATGAACGCAGCCGTTGCGATGATGCGCACGGCATTCGCTCAGGTATTCGGCCAAGCTGCAGCCGACGCCGCATCAGGGTTGTCACCAGAGCCTCCTGTGCGAAAATCGCCTGACGAGACTCGCAATGAGAACTGAGTTAGCAGCCTCAGTGGTAAAGGCAGCTATTCTGAGTAGTTCTATCGTGAGGCTGCGTCGCGCGCTGTTGGACGCTCAGGAGGGTTACTATGTCGTCGATAGGGGCACGGGTTGGGATAGCACTTGCGGTTTCCACCTTCTTGGTTATTAGCGCCGCTGCGTTACCCAAGAGCATTTCCCCGCTGGCGGTCGTACTCCTGCCAGGCTTAATGGCGTCGGCCGTCTTTTGGTCAGAAGGTCTTCACAGTGGAATGACTGATACCGGCGTGTGGGTCATGTTTAGCGTGATGTATGCGGTCAGTGTCACGTTTTGGACAATTGTCGCGTACTCTGCGCTCACGATCGTGCATAAGTGGTTTCGAACCCGCTGATGCGACCAACTCGGTTGAGTTATGAAGGAGTTGGCACCTGGTAGAACGAGGCTTCCGCCGAGGCGCCAACTGCATCGAGGTCGCCAAGAACGTGCGGAAGATGAACGGGACGAGTTGGGATTAGACTTCCCCCAATCGTGTCCCTTCCTGCCGGCACCCGACTCGGCCCGTATGAAATCGCTGCCTCCATCGGCGCGGGCGGCATGGGGGAGGTCTACCGCGCCAGCGACACCCGGCTCGCGCGCGATGTGGCCATCAAAGTGATGCCTGCGGAGTTTGCTCGGGATGCGCAACTCCGGACGCGGTTCGAGCGTGAGGCGCGGGCGATCTCCCGGCTGAACCACCCGAACATCTGCATGCTCTTCGACGTCGGACAGCAAGACGACATCGAGTACCTGGTGATGGAGTATCTCGACGGCGAGCCGATGACAGAGCGGCTTTCGCGGGGGCCGCTGCCAGTTGCAGATGTACTCCGATACGGCATCGAGATTGGCGACGCCCTCGACAAAGCGCATCGCGCCGGCCTGATTCATCGCGACCTCAAGCCCGGAAACGTCATCCTCACCCGTTCCGGAGCGAAGCTCCTCGACTTCGGGCTGGCGAAGGCAATCGATGCAGCGCTGATTGGATCGACCTCGGTGCAAAGCGCGACGGTGATACGGCCCGACGAACCGCTTACCGCCGAGGGAACCCTGGTCGGGACGTTCTGTTACATGGCGCCCGAGCAGCTCGAGTACGCCCAGAGCGATGCGCGGAGCGACATCTTCGCCTTCGGATGCATGCTCTACGAAATGGTCACCGGCCGGCGTGCCTTCAACGCCGCCAGCCGGGCAGGCATGATCGCCCAAATCATCGCCAGCGATCCACAACCAATCGCGACGTTGCGGCCGATGACGCCTTCGTCGCTGGATCGCGTCGTCCGCACCTGTCTGGCCAAGAACCCCGACGATCGTTTCCAGACCGCGCACGACGTGATGCTGTCGCTTCAGTGGATCCGCGACGAGCAGACCAACCCGTCGGCGCCGCTCCCACTCGCACGGGGGCGCGGCCGGATGTGGAAAGAACGTGCAGTGTGGTCACTCGCTCTGGTGGCGGCGATCGGCGGGGCGGTTGGAATCGCAACGTGGGCGCGGCGCGAGATCGCCTTGTTCGACAGGCCCGTGACCGCCGCCATCGTCCCGCCGGGCGGCTTTCGTTTTGTCCTCACCGGCGACTACGCCGGCTCACCGGTACTCTCGCACGATGGCCGGCGCGTCGCCTTCGTGGCCGTATCCGAGGAAGGAAAGCGAACGCTCTGGATTCGTTCTCTCGACTCTGCTGACCCTCGCGAGATCGAGAACACTGACGACGCCATGTTTCCCTTCTGGTCGCCCGACAATCGCTCCCTCGGGTTTTTCGCGCACGGCAAACTCAAGACTGTCGACGTCTCCGGCGGTGGCGTGCCGATCGTGATTGCCGACGCACCAAATGCCCGCGGGGGATCCTGGAGCGACGACAACGTCATCGTCTATTCGCCTGAAACGCGCGCAGGGCTGTATCGCGTTGCCGCCAACGGTGGCGCTCCGGTCGCGCTGACGACACCCAGCAGCGGGATGACCACCAATCGCTGGCCGCTGTTCCTTCCCGGCGGCAAGTCGTTCCTCTACCTCGCCGCGAACCATTTAGAACAGGGCTCGCGGGCTACGGCGCTGCACCTGCGGTCTCTCGACGGCAAGAGCGATCGCGTTGTCACACAGCTCCTGTCCAACGTCGCGTATGTCGACGGACGGCTCCTGATGCTGCACGACGGGTCACTCGTCGCCCAGCCGTTTGATGTCAGCCGCGGCGTGTTGACCGGCACACCGTCGATTGTGGTGCGGAACGTTCGCTTCGACGCATCGACGTGGCATGGGGTGTTCGACGCCGCGAGCCGCATGCTCATCTATGAACCTGGCGGCATGTTGTCCGGAACGCACCTGGTGTGGTTCAGCCATGACGGCAAGAACCTCGGCACGCTGGGGGAAGTAGCCAAATACTACGACCTGAAGCTCTCGCCCGACGGCCATCGTCTCATCACGAACGCCGGTGATCCCCACACGGTCATCTGGGTCATTGATGTCGATCGCGATGTCCGCACGCGACTGACTTTCGAAGGCTCGGGGAACGAGGCGCCAGTCTGGAGTGCCGATGGCAACGAGATCATCTACGCGTCCCGCGATACGCCGGCGGAAAAGGCAGCCATCTATCGCCGGCGTGCGGACGGCAATGGACCGCGCCAGCTCGTCGCCCGGCTCAACGGCGATGCCGATCCCGGCGCCTCCTCGCCAGACGGCCGCTGGGTCGTGGTGTCGCTCTGGGAGAATCCCACCACTCCACAGATCTGGGCGGTACCGCTTGTCGCCGGGGAGCAGCCGCGCGCTCTCATCGCCGGCCAGTTCGGGGCACATGATCCCCGCATCTCCCCAGACGGGCGCTGGCTCTCCTACACCTCGAACGAAAGCGGCCGCGAGGAGATTTACGTCGTTCCCTTCCCCGGCAGCGGAGGGAAGTGGCAGGTCACCACCGGCGGGGGCCGCTCCTCGCGCTGGTCTCCGGACGGGAAGCATCTCGACTACCTCACCAGCGACAACACGCTCACCGAGGTCGACCTGCAAAGTGGCGGCGGATTTGCGATCACCGCAACCCGCCCTCGCTATCGTCTCGACGTCAATCCGGTCTCGTCATCCGACTATGATCTCGCTCCCGACGGCCGCGTCATCGCCAATGGCGGCGAGGCCGATCCGTCGCCCTTGACACTCGTCGCAAACTGGCACTGACTATGGGTGTAGGGCCGCCGCCTCGGCGGCCTGCCTCCTGGTCCGCGCCGGCCGGCGAGGGCGCCGGCCCTACACTTGTCACCCAAACCGCTAGAATCCCGCTCGCAAACTGACTGGAGGCTATCTCGATGCGCAAGTCTTTCCTGGCATTCCTCGTGCTGCTCCTCGCTCTTCCGCTGGCCGCGGATGAGGGAATGTGGCTCTTCAACCGGACGCCGAACACGATCTTCAAGCAGCGTTATGGCTTCGAGCCAACGCAGGCATGGCTCGATCATCTGCAGAAGGCGTCCGTTCGCTTCAACAGCGGCGGGTCCGGTTCCTTCGTATCCGCAGATGGCCTCCTTCTGACGAATCATCACGTCGGTCTCGATTGCCTCGCCAAGATCTCGACGAAGGATCACGACTACGTCACGACCGGGTATCACGCCAAGACGCATGCCGATGAAGTGAAATGCGTCGACCTCGAGCTGAATGTGCTCCAGTCGATCGAAGACGTCACGCCTCGGGTTAGCGCCTCCGTTACGGCGGGCATGACCACTGCTGCTGCTCAGGCGGCGCGCCGCAGCGTGATGAGCACCATCGAGCAGGAGTCGGTGAAGAAGTCCGGACTTCGCAGCGACGTGGTGACACTCTTCCAGGGCGGCGAATACCACCTCTACCGTTACAAGGTGTACACGGACGTGCGCCTCGTCTTTGCTCCGGAGGTAGGCATCGCTTTCTTCGGAGGCGACCCCGACAACTTCGAGTATCCCCGTTACGACCTCGACGTCTGCTTCTTTCGCGCGTACGAGAACGACAAGCCGGTACACCCGGCGGACTACCTGAAGTGGAGCGAGAGCGGTGCGAAGGATGGCGACCTCGTCTTCGTCTCCGGTCATCCCGGCTCGACGAGCCGTCTCAACACGCTTGCCCATCTTCAGTTCTTCCGCGACATCGGTTATCCGTTCACGCTGAACCTGCTCCGTCGCCGCGAAGTGCTGCTCACGAACTATGCGCAGCGGAGCATCGAGAACGATCGCCGCGCCCACGATGATCTGTTTGGGATCAAGAACTCGCGCAAGGCTTACCTCGGCCGGATCGCCGGCCTGCAGGACCCGGCGGTATTGAAGGCGAAAGCCGCAACCGAGGCAGCATTGCGGCAGAAGGTGACTTCCGATCCGCAGCTCAACGCGGCGTACGGCGACGCCTGGCAGAATGTCGATGCGGCCCTCGCTACCTATCGCCCGATCTATCTCGAGTTTCGCTTCGTGGAAGCCGGCCTGGGCTTCAACAGCGTACTTTTCCAGAAAGCAAAGACGCTACTCCGGCTCGCGGATGAATCGACAAAACCGAACGGCGACCGGTTGCGCGAGTATCGCGAGTCGAACCTCCCTTCGCTGAAACAGGACCTCTATTCAGAAGCTCCGATCTACGAGGATCTGGAGACCGTCACCCTGACTGACTCACTGTCAAACTGGCTCGAGGTCTCCCCGGCTGATCCGCTGGTGCAGCAGGTGCTGGCAGGCAAATCGCCGCAGGAACGCGCCTCCGAGCTCGTACGTGGCACCAAGCTGCGCGACGTGGCGGCTCGAAAGGCTCTCGGCGAAGGCGGCAAAGCGGCGGTCGACGCGTCGGCTGATCCGATGATCCAGGTGGCGCGCATGGTCGACGCTCGGGCTCGTGAGCTGCGGAAGCAGTACGACGACAACATCGCCGAAGTACTGCGCCAGTCGTACGCCAAGATCGCGAACGCGCAGTTCAAGACCAGCGGTGGCGAGACCTATCCCGACGCGACCTTCACTCTGCGCCTCTCGTTCGGAACGGTGAAAGGGTTCAGCGAAAACGGTCAGGCCGTTCCCTGGGCCACTGAGATCGGCGGCACGTTCGAGCACGCCGCCGAGCACGGCAACGAGGGCGAGTTCAAGCTCCCGGCATCGTGGACGTCGAAGAAGGCCCTTCTCGACAAGGACAAGACGCCGTACGACTTCGTCATGACCGCTGACATCATCGGCGGCAACTCCGGCAGCCCGGTAGTGAACCGCAACAACGAATTCGCCGGCATCATCTTCGACGGCAACATACAGTCGCTGCCGTGGGACTACCAGTTCGACGAGCGCCAGGGCCGTGCCGTAGCCGTGCATTCGGCGGGCATCCTCGACGCGCTGAAGAAGGTCTACGGAGTCTCGGACATCGTGAAGGAACTGACAGGGAAATGAAGACACGCGATGCCGCGGCCGCTGACGCTTCGGCGATCGCGCGCATCTGCAACGAAGGGATCGATGACCGGATGGCCACGTTCGAGACCCGCCACCGCGCCGCTGACGACGTGGTGCAGTGGCTGGACGGACGCCATCCGGTCGTCGTCGTGGTGAACGATGCCTGTGAGGTCATCGCCTTTGCCGCGACCTCGACATACCGCCCGCGCGACTGCTACTCCGGCAACGCCGATTCTCTGTTTATTCGTCCCGCGCCTCGCGCGGACTCGGAGCCGGACGGATGGCGATGGAAGCGCTCTTCGCCGCCGCCCAGGTCGCCGGCTTTTGGAAGCTGGTCTCGCGCGTCTTCGTCGAGAACACCTCCAGCCGCGCGTTGCGCCGCTCCACCGGTTTTCGCGAGGCCGGCGTCTACGAACGTCATGGTCAGCTCGACGGTCTGTGGCGGGATGTGGTGATCGTGGAGAAGATGCTGTAAGGCCTGTCATTCCGAGCGAAGGACAGCACGCGCGCTGCACCTGGGAAAAGAAACATGGTGCTGGCGAAAGCCGCGCGATTGCCGGTGTCGATGCGCGCAGGCGCATCGGACAATGTAGCCCCTGGCTCGGCCAGGGGTAATCGTCGTAGTGGATGGTTTGCGGCCGCGAAGGCGGTCGCCATAACCGCGACCATCGCGCCTGGATCCTGTGGCGGCCGCCTTCGCGGCCGCAGATTCCTCAACCACGAAGTACCCCGCGCCGAGCGCGGGGCT
>JBBRNB010000091.1:0-28403 GCA_038230535.1 Thermoanaerobaculia bacterium | reverse complement strand
CCGGAAATTGCGGTATGCCGTCGGTTCCGTGGCGCGCGCCACCACCGGGCGTTCCAAGCGCGCACTGCACAACTGTCGTGACAGTCCAGTGGACAGTTTTAGTGAGCAGACCACGGTAATTTCTCGCGAGCGCCGAAGGCCTTGCGGACCGTTTTGCACCATTCATGGCACATTCCTCGGAGAAACGGCGCTTCCGAGGGATCCTCGGCGTGCTCTGGCACGACCGCTACGACTCGAATTCAGAGGCGCTCTCACGTCACGTCCCGCGGCAACGAACGGCGACCGCGTCGTAGGCCGCCCCAAGATGCACGAGATCGTCGATGCCGTTGGGAAGGCCGCCGGCACGACCGCCTCGTCGATTCGCGAAACGCGAGGGAGCATCCTTCGTCGTCTTGCTGCATGGATCGGATGGTATGAAGGGCTGATTACTTTACGATCCATCGCCGCCGGATTGCGGCTGCGAAGCGAGGGACACATCTCCAACCTGATCCGACCATGCGATCGCGAATTCGGCTCTAAAGGAACGCTCCTCAGATGTCTCGACGCCGCTCTCGTGACGCTTCGCGCCCGAGGCTGCTCCTACTTACACGATCACGATTCTCAACCTCGACCGATGACGCAAGCGTCACGGCTGAAGGTAGGTTCCTCCCTTCATTCCACCGGCCTCGCATGAGCATGTCGTTTTGGAACGATCGAGAGCCGAAATGGCAATCCTGCGCGTTTGGAACCCATGACAGAATGAAAGCCTGGGTGTATCTAGAAAAATCGAAGGCTCGACCTGAGGGCTCGGCCAAGGCCCCACCGAAAATCGAAGGCCTGGCTCCAAGAAGGGCCAAAAGGACCCCGCTCCTACTCCCGCGTACCCAGATCGCTTGTTTAAGGGTTAGCTATAGCTAGCTTTGCAGTAGGATCATGCCGCTGCTATACTCTCGCGACGCTCAACGCGGCGGGTCTCGGTGCCCCGACCTTCGCTACCCGGTTAGGCTTAACTGCCGCCGCCCGCGGAGGCGGGTCCCTTAGCGGAGGAGTATGCATGCATCTGACGAAGGGCGCTGTTCTCTGCGGGATTCTCTCTTCCTGGTTGATAGTGCCTTCTCATGCGGAAGCGCAGACGCTTAATCAAGAAATGGCAGCTCTGGCGGCTTCGCTCTCCAAGGCCATCGCAGCGCAGGGGTTCAAGAACGTTGCGGCCATTGACTTTACTGACCTACAAGGGCAGCCGACCGAACTCGGTCGCTATCTCTCGGAACGCCTAGCTGTGGAAATGGTCTCGACCGGTGGCGTGTCCGTGCTCGACCGAGCAAACATCAAGAGTATTTTGGCCGAACACAAGCTCACGGAGGAAGGCTTGGTTAATCCAGCGAATGCCAAAACGCTGGGCGAGTTCGCGGGCGTCGATTTGATCTTGATTGGCAACGTAACAACCCTTGAGGGTGTCGAGCTGATGGTGAAGGGTATCTCTACGGAATCAGCCAGAATCGTTGCCGCCGGACGAATCGCATTTCCAAAGACACCGGATATTCAGCAGCTGCTCAATAGAGGTATCTCGCCTCCCCCTTCGATTGGCTCTACAAACACTTCTACCGGCAGTCGTGCAACAACGCGACTGCCTGGAGCCGGGATTGCAATTAAGGAGATTGGCTCGCTACGGCTAGTTCTCAAGTCGTGCATTTCGGTGAGAGGCGTCTCCCCTGCGCCAGGGTGGGGTGCCGGGCCCGACGGGATACGATGCTCATTTGAACTCAGTAATTTGGCGACGCAAAATGGCTTAGTCCTGGTCCTCAATGCTTCGGCTCCTCATGAAACGGCGTTGTGCAACGATTACGACGTCGGGCAATTCCTTCGCACGACGTTGATAGATGACCAAGGTACGCAGTGGTTACTCTCGAACTCGGGCGTAACTGGACTAGGTGTTGTGGGAGTCGGAAAGAAAAGCGGCGGTTGTGCGGACGCCTACAATCCGACTGAGATAGCCACACTCATCCCAACATTTGATGAGACGGGTTCGAATAGAGCTCGATCGTACCAGGGCGACTACAGTTATATGTTTGGCTCGCTGACAACGGTTTCGCCAGGGCAGAGTAGGGCGGTTAGTATGACGTTTACTGAAACCAATACTAATGGCGAGTCGTCTCTGAAGCCACCAAAGTTCTTTGAGCTGCAGTGTGAGCTTGTGATTGGAGTGGTGGCTAGTGTGGATTCGAAGCGGTCGTATTCTTTGGAGAACGTCACACTTGAGCATGTCGGCATGCCTGCCGGTGTTAGGTAGGTACCTCGCTAAAGCTAAACATCGCCGAGGCTCGGGGGCTTGTCGATGTCTCCCGACCGCTGACGTACGAAGTAGGAAGTGGTCAGCATGCCTACCGGCGTCGGGCCGTCGGAGCAATCTACACGGAGCGAAGTGTGCCCTCCCGAGACGGCATCTCGTGTTTGGCAGAAAAACTCTATTGGGGCGTCGGCTTGAGGCAACGCTGATCGCGGTGCGCCATCACCAGCGAAGTCGACTTAGTCGACGTTCACGGTCTGTCGCGCCAAGTTCTCAAGACGGTCAGCCAAGGCCAAGATCCGATTAGCATACCGTTCAATGCGGTCCGAAGAACCGGCGGTCTCTTGGCCCGTGCCGCTTCATGAGTGCTCTCTCTGGAGATGTTCTAGGAGGTCAGAGCGCAGGCCTTCGCGAGCCTGCAGAGTGGAAGATTCGTTCGAAAAGCCCACGCCACGGCTTTTGACGGTAAATGACTCGTGAACCTCACCCTGCGCGTCGAGAAGCGTCACGTCAAGCGTAAGGTTAGTTGTGATGAGACCTTGAAGGGCCTCGTTGGGTTGGCTCTGGATACTTCGGAGATGTCCTCGCACTACGTACAGTTGTGATCGTAGGGCATTGAGTGCATCTTCGGCTGCCGCTACGACATTCGGTTGCGATCTATCCTGCTCGTCTACCCTGATCTCATCGGAAGGCTCTTTAGTGCTTGGACTTTCGTTACCTGGCCCCGGTCGTACACTGACTTGGGGCGTGTTCAAAACGCCTTGCCGGCTCGTGACGGGCACGTCCTTTGTTTCATTCTCGTAAGCCGACATTCTCTGTCGTGGTTGAGAGCTGAACGGATGAAACGGGAAGCCGGGAACGGAGAGCCAGCTCGCGACGAGCGCCGCCAGAGCAATGAAAAGGCCGAGAACGGCTAAGAGGGAGACGCCGAAGTTTTCTGGTTCTGCATGGAGTGAGTGTTAGTCGGGAGAAAATCGAAAGTGTAGCTGACGATTCCGCTGCTGTCGTCAAGCCCGAGGCGTGGTATTTGATAGGTAAGCATCGTCGAGTTGCATTCCATCGAGGTTGCACACCGAATACCACGGGCGAAAGAAGGCGATCTCCTCAGGCGGTTGCCGGTTTAACTAAAGTTTGGAGGCGAGTCTCGTACATGCCGGAGGGAGAAAACTGAGATCAGTTCGGCGTCGCCCTCGATCAGGGGCGCCGACTCCTTTAATTAACATCTCCTCAAGTACTGCTTACCCCTCACGGAAAATGCGGCACTCCAAGCGCCACGCTCTCATCGAAATCCAACTTCTCGCTCGTCCAGCCCGTCAGTGTCGCGTCGGTGTTTGTCTCGACGAACGACTGTATCCGTTCGAGCATTGCATCCGCGGCGGGATCGTCGAGAGAGACGAACGACACGGCCATGCGCGCGCGCTGGTGGAGGTCGTTGAGGCCTACCTCCCCTGCTGAGATCTCGAAGCGGTTGCGCAGCTTGTCGCGGAGCGAACGGACCACCATTCGCTTGTCTTTCAGCGATTGGGCGTGGGGGATGAAGATCTCGAAGAGGGCGACGGAGACGATCATGAAACCTGGAGCGCGGCGGGAGGGCCGCCGCGCTCCGGAAGAAGATTACGCGAGAGCCGCAGCCAATTGCTCGATCTTGAAGGCTTCGATGATGTCGCCGTTCTTGATGTCCTGGAAGCGCTCGATGCCGATGCCGCACTCGAAGCCCTGGCGGACTTCGGAGACGTCGTTCTTGAAGTGGCGGAGGGAGCCGATCTTGCCTTCGAGGATGACGCGGTTGTCGCGGAGGAGACGGACGCTGGCGGAACGCGGGATGATGCCTTCGATGACCATGCAGCCGGCGATGATGCCAGCCTTCGGGACTTTGAACGTGCTGCGGACTTCGGCGCGGCCCTGGAAGACTTCCTGGAACTTCGGATCGAGCAGGCCGGTCATGGCCAGCCGGATCTCATCGACCAGGTTGTAGATGACGGTGTAGAGGCGGACGTCGATGCCTTCCTTCTCGGCGAGCTCGCCGGCCGAACGCTCCGGACGGACGTTGAAGCCGACCACGATTGCATCCGACGCGGAGGCGAGGAGGACGTCGTTCGTCGAAATGGCCCCGACCGAGGCGTGGATCACGTTGACCTTCACCTCGGACGTCGACATCTTACGCATCGTGTCGGAGAGAACTTCGACCGAGCCCTGCACGTCGGCTTTCAGGATGAGGTTGAGCTCTTTTGCGATGCCCTGTTGCATGCGCGCGAAGAGCTGATCGAGCGACATGCGCGAGGTCTTGCCCTGCGACAGCTCGCGGGCTTTCTCCTGGCGCATCTGTCCGATCATGCGTGCCTGCGTCTGTTCGTCGACCACCTGCAGTGAATCGCCGGCGTTCGGAACGTCATCGAATCCTGTGAGCTGCACCGGCGTGGCAGGCGCGGCTTCGGTGATGCGCTTGCCCTGTTCGTCGGTCATGGCGCGGACGCGTCCTGAGGTTGCACCGGAGAAGAAGGCGTCGCCGATCTTCAGCGTACCGTCCTGCACCAGCACGGTGGCCACGATGCCTCGGCCGGTTTCCTTCTTCGCCTCGAGCACGACGCCCTTCGCGCCGATCTCGGGAGAGGCCTTGAGGTCGAGGAGATCGGAGGTGAGCAGGATCATGTCGAGCAGGTCGTCGATACCTGTTTTCTTTGTGGCTGAAACCTCGACGGAAACGACGTCGCCACCCCACTGCTCGACCTGAACGCCGTTCTCGGCGAGCTCGCGGCGGACGCGCTCGACGTTTGCGTTCGGCTTGTCGATCTTGTTGATGGCCACGATGATCGGCACCTTGGCGGCGCGCGCGTGGTCGATTGCTTCTTTGGTCTGCGGCATGACGCCGTCGTCGGCGGCTACGACGAGGATGACGATATCGGTCACCTTCGCGCCGCGGGCGCGCATCATCGTGAAGGCTTCGTGGCCCGGCGTATCGAGGAAGACGATCTTCCGCCCGCGCTTCTCGACGTGGTACGCGCCGATGTGCTGCGTGATGCCGCCCGCCTCACCGCCCGCGACATTGGTCTCGCGGATTGCATCGAGGAGAGAGGTCTTGCCGTGGTCGACGTGGCCCATGACGGTGATGACCGGACCGCGCGGCGAGCTGCCGGTGGCGCCTGTCCTCTCCATCGCCTCGAGCTCGACCGCTTCTTCGAACGAAACGATCTCCGCGTCGATGCCCAGGTCTTTGGCGATCTCGAGCGCGAGCTCGCCGCCGAGTGGCTGGTTGATGGAGAGCATGAGGCCCTTCTTCATCAGAAGATGCTTCATCAGGTCATTTGCTTTGATCCCCAGCTTGTCGGCGAGCTCCTTGACGGTGGCTCCTTCGCTGAGGGGGATCTTCTCGGTCGGGCGATTGAAGTTCAGCACCTTGCCGGAAACCGGCGCGGCCTGTTTGCGGACGTCGCGGCGGTTCGACGGTGTACGCGGCTTCCCATCCTCATCCGTCTCCGGCATGACGATGTCGGGTCCGAGATCGTCATTGATGATCTGCGTTCCGGAGAACGGACCCTTGGTAAAGAGCTCGTTGTCGACTTCCGCGGGACGTTCGCTCTTGCCACGTTTCCCGGTGGTCTTTTTCTTCGGAGAGGGGTCTTCGCTTCCGTCAGGACGCGGCTTGCGGCGTCCCATCGCGCCACCCGGCAGCGTGCCCGGAGGTGGTGGAGGTGCGGAAGGAGTGGTGGTGCCTGGACGGCCGGCACCGGGGCGGAATCCAGTCGAGCCGGCGGGACGAGCACCCATCGGGCTGCCCGGACGCGCTCCGGGAGCCGAGGGACGGATGCCCATCGGCGGGCGAGGACCGCCTGGCGCGGAGGGACGTGTACCCATCGGTGCGCCTGGACGCTGAACACCGGGACCGGCGGGACGCCCAGGTGCGGAAGGAGCGTAGCTCGGGCGCGACACCGTCTGCTGACCGGCATAGTTCGGACGCGCAGCCTGCGGTGCGCGAGCCCGAGGTCCGGTCGGACCGGTTGGACGGCGCGGGTCGGTTGCAGGAGCGGCTGCCATAGGAGCCGGATGCGGATGCGCGTGTGGAGCGACAGGCGGCGGTACAGGCGCTGGAGCAGCGGGTAGTTCGGGAGTCTCGACGGGAACTGCTTCCGCAGACGGCCCGGGAGCAGGACGCGGTTTCGCAACAACCGGAGGGGCTTCTTTTGCCGCACGTTCTTCGGCCTCTACGGCTTCGACGAACTCCGGGATGATGACGGCTGGCGGCGCCGCTACGACCTGCGGCTCTTCGACCGGCACTTCGCGTTTCGGACGCGGCGTGGGCTTGACGATGGCCCGTGGCGGGCGCACCGCCTCCTTCTTCACGGCCACCTGCGGCTTGTCTTCGCGCATGATGACGTTGCGGGTACGCATCGTCAGTTTCTTGCCGGTGATGAGTGCCTGGATCACTTCAGGCTCCAGCGCCTGATTCGGGTCCGTGATCTCGGCCCCGAGCGACTGCAACTGGAAGATGACGTCCTTCTCGGACTTTCCCATCTTCTTCGCAATGTCGCTCACTCGAAATTTTGCTGCCGCCATTGAATCCCCTTGGTTGCTGAGTTGCCGGGTTACTGAGTTGCCGGGTTACATGGTTGTTTGATTCCTGGTTGCTGGGTTACTGAGTTGCTGGGCTACTAGGTTGCTAAGTTGCCAGGTTACTGGGTTGCCTTTTTACTAAGTTTGCTGAGTTGCCGGTTACTGAGTTGCTCGGCGCTTGGGTAACCCAATTGCCACGTTTCCTGCCACTGGACTACCCAGCAACCTGGTAAACCCAGCAAGCCAGCGACGTACCTTCAACCCTATTTCACCGCTTCTTCCTGCGGTGTTTCAGCCTCGGATCCATTCTCGGATCCATTCTCGGATCCATCCTCCGGCTGTTCGTCATTCGATGCCTGGTAGGCTTGTTCTTCTTCGTCGCCCTCAGGCTCGCTCTCTTCGATCTGTTCGTGCTTGCGCGCGACCTCGATCATCTGCTGTGCGGTTTCTTCGTCGACGCCTTCGATGGCTGTGAGGTCTTCGACCGTGGCGTTGATCAGGGAGTCGAGGTCGTCGTAACCGGCTGCTTCGAGGGTATTGGCCCACTCTTCCGGCATCTCTTCGATGTCGTGGACATTCGTCTCCGCCCGCGCTTCGGCCATCGCTTCCTGAAGCATGGCGGTGAGAGCGTCGGCCACCTCGCCCTTGACCTCTTCCTCGGATTTTATGTCGATCTTGGCACCGATCAACTCCGCCGCCAGACGAACGTTGAGGCCGCGCTTGCCGATGGCGAGCGAGAGTTGGTCGTTGTCGACGATGACGTCGAGATGCGGCCGGTGGGCCTGCTCGTCGCTGGTCACCGAAACGCGGGTGATCTTGGCCGGGGCCAGCGAGTTCTGCGCGTAGACGACGATGTCTTCGTTGAAAGGGATGATGTCGATCTTCTCGCCGCGCAACTCGCGGATGATGGACTGCACACGCGAGCCCTTCATGCCGACGCAGGCGCCGACCGGATCGACGTCGCGCTCGCGCGACATGACGGCGATCTTGGCGCGCTCGCCAGGCTCGCGTACGGCACCTCTGATGACCACCGTGCCGTCGTAGATCTCCGGCACTTCCATCTCGAAGAGCTTGATGAGCAGGCGCGGATCGGTGCGCGACAGCACGACCTGCGGTCCCTTCGGTTGTGTATGGACGTCGACGATCACGGCTTTGATGCGGTCGCCTTGCGAGTAACGCTCCGCGCGCGATTGCTGCGAGCGCGGGATGATCCCCTCGGTCTTGCCATTGAGGTCGATGATCATGTCGCCGCGCTCGAAACGCTTGACGTAACCGTTCTCGAGCTCGCCGGCCTTGCCGATGAATTCGTTGTAGACCTTCTCGCGCTCGGCCTCGCGCACCTTCTGGTAGAGGACCTGCTTGGCTGACTGCGCGGCGATGCGTCCAAAGTCTTCCGCGGCCTTCGTCAACGGGATGTGGACTTCATCACCCTGCTCGACCTCGGAGTCGATCTTCTGCGCCTCGTAGGTGCGGATCTGGGTGTTCGAGTCCTTGACGACGTCGACCACTTCCTTGGTGATGTAGCTGAGCCGTATGCGGCCGCCTACTTCGACGTCCGGTTCGATCTTCCGAGCCTGATCGAGCGTCCACTGGGCCTGCGGATCTTCGATTTCGTTCTCGTCGATGACGATGTCTTTGACCACGTACATCGTCATCGAGCCGCTGACGCGGTCGATGACGGTTTCCATTGGCTCCCGGGTCTTGTAGTACTTGCGCGCAGCAGTAGCGAGGGCATCCTCGAGCGCCTTGAACACACGCTCGACGTCGATCGACTTCTCGTACGCCAGCGCCTTGATATTCTTACTCAGGTTCTCGTCGAACATTCTGCTCCAACCTAGATTTCCACTTCCAACCGCGTCTCTTTCACATCCGCCAGCGATACGACGTAGTCGGGATCCTTTTTCATCACCGGATCCGTGACGACGATCGTTTCGCCGTTGAACTCTTTCAACCTGCCGACGATGACATGAAGTCCCCGGATGGCCTTCGAGGTCCTCACACGGACAAGGCGGCCGATGAACTTCTGATAATCCGACGGCTTGTAAAACTTCCGGTCCAGCCCGGGAGAAGAGACTTGAAGCTCGTACTCCGCCGGCACGACATCGTCGACGTCGAGAAACGCGCTGACCTGTTGCGAGACCAACTCGCAGTCCTCGATCATCACGCCCCCCTCCTTGTCGATGTCGATGCGGAGCAGAAACCCATGACCCTGCTTCCGGTACTCAATGTGAACGAGCTCGAGACCTTCCGACGTTACGATGGTCTCGATCTGCTTCTCCACCCGTTCGGGTAAAACGCTCATATCTCCTGATAACAAAAAAAGCGGCCGAATCGGCCGCTTTCGATAGGTTGTTGCTCGAAAGCTGACAGATGATACCACTTTGCGGCGGAGCGTCACAACATGTGAACAACGTCACGATTCCGAGACGGAACCGCAGCGAACGGCCGCGCACGAGACGCGGCCGTTCGCTCGAATGGAAGCGAAGTGGAGCCTAGAACTGGTGCTTCGCAGCGCGGCGAATCGTCGCGCCCGACTTACAGGCGGCGACATCCGGGCTGTAGACGCAAGTGATGGCGTTGTTCGTCAGCGGCTGCAGGTACTGCGGCTCGAGAGTGGTTGGGTCGTTGGTCTGGTTGTCAAGCGTCGAGCCGAAGGCGAAGAACGCCGGGCAACCCGTGGGGCAACCGTTCGCGGCGGCGTCAGCCGTCGGCTGCGTGCTTCCCTGATTGAAGACGACGTAGGCGTTCGTCGAAGTCGCGCCGGTGGTGAATTGCGGGAAGATCGACGCGCTGCCAACACCGCCCTGGACCGAGCCCAGTGGCTGAAGCGTGAAGCTGCTCTGCGAGATCTGTGCGCCCGTCAGGCCGTTGAACAGGGTTGCGGTGATCGTGGTGGTCGAGAACTGGGATGCGTTCACGAAGCCGATGTTGGTGCGGTACTGCGCGGTGTTGCGGACACCGGTGATGAAGACCTTGTCGAGACCCGCACCCGAGGCCGACTCAGAAACGAAGTTGTACCAGGGGATGCCTGAGAACAACTGGCCGGTGGTCGGCGCGGTGGACAGGTTCGCGTTGAGCGGCACCGAGTAGATGCGGCTCTCGACGCTGATGTTGCGGTAGTTGAGGTTCAGGCCGGTCGTCGCATCAGGCGTGCAGTCCGTAGTGGCCTTGCAGCCGTTGAAGATGAGCTGGCCCAGGCCGGTCGTGTGCAACGTATTCGCGATGAAGTCGGGCAGTTCGCGCCGCTCGCGTGGCGCCAGCGTCAGCACCTTCGAGAACGGCGTCTGCGTTCCGGCCGTACCCTGCGAGAAAATCACCGAGACGTCGACGGAGTCATCGTTGAGGTTCGAGATGAACACGTCAGAGACAAAGGTCGCCGACGAGCTCGAGACATGACCGGCGGCGGGAACATAGACCTGATCCGCAGCGCGGAAGTTGCTGGCCATCGCCGCACCGGCGAACAACGCGATTGCCGCGCACACGCCCAACTGTTTAACTTTGAACATATTCTCCCCTTTTGCTACGAGTATTTGGTAATCAGACTGTCTCGGTCTAAATTTGCGTACGCATTCTAAACGACTTCGCCAGCCTGCAAAGAAATGAAACTGCGAACAGTGATACGGTCGAACGAAACGAAATGTCACTTACCTAATCGAGGCACTTGATGTCCGAACTATGCGATTCTAGCATGCATTCCTGTCTACCATGAAAGTAAAATTCATGAGTGAGGACGATGGAGCCCGGCTCGACCGCGCGCTCACTGCGCGGCTTCCGAAGCATAGCCGAAGTTTCCTCGCAAAACTGATCGATGATGGGCGGGTCACGCTCGATGGAACGACGGTGGTGCGGCCTTCTATTCGCGTGGCGGAGGGACAGACCGCGGAAGTGGACATCCCGCCTCCCGCTCCCACCACCGCTGCGTCGCAGGAGATGCCGCTCTCGATTCTGTTCGAGGACAGCGATCTCGTTGTGGTCGACAAACCGGCCGGCCTGGTGGTGCATCCTGCCGCCGGCCACGCCGGCGGGACCCTCGTCAACGCCCTCCTTTTTCATATCACTGACCTCAGTGGCATCGGCGGGGAGCTGCGCCCTGGCATCGTCCATCGCCTCGACAAAGATACGAGCGGCGTGATGGTGATCGCCAAGAACGACGAGAGTCATCGGAAGCTGAGCGCGGCCTGGTCCACCGATGCCGTGCGCAAAGAATACGTGGCCATCGTCTACGGAACGCCGCAGAAACCGCGCGGCACGATCGACGCTCCCATCGCCCGCGATCCGCACAACCGCAAGCGAATGGCAATCATCGCCGGCGGCCGGCGAGCGGTCACGGACTACGAGGTGATCGAGCATCTCCGGCACGCTTCCGTCATCCGGTGCACACTCCGCACCGGACGCACGCATCAGATCCGCGTCCACCTGAAATCGATCGGCCATCCCATCATCGGCGACCCCGTCTACTCCGGTCCGCAGTGGCGCGGGATTCCAGACAAACGGCTGCAGAAAACGATCTCATCGTTCGGCAGACAGGCACTCCACGCGGCCTCTCTCCAGATTCCACATCCGAGGACGGGTGGGGTGTTGGTCTTCACGGCCGCTTTGCCGGGGGATATGGAGTCGTTGATTGGGGCGCTGCGTTAGAGGGCACCTACAACAACATCCCCGCGATCGTCGCGGTCAGAAAATTGGCCAACGTTCCGGCCAGCATGGCGCGCATGCCCAGGCGGGCAAGGTCGCCGCGGCGGGTTGGAGCCAGCGAGCCGATACCGCCGATCTGGATGGCGATCGATGAGAAGTTGGCGAAGCCGCAGAGCGCGTAGGTCACGATGACGAAGCTGCGAGGATCGAGACTGGAGCCAATGCCGGGCTCGCCGAGCTTGGCGAACGCGACGAACTCGTTGAGCACCATGCGCGTGCCGAGAAGATTGCCGACCGTCAGGCTGTCCTTCCATGACACCCCCATCGCCCAGGCGATCGGGCTGAAGATCCAGCCGAGGAGTTTGTCCAGGCTTTCAGGGACGATGTTGCCGAGATGAAGTACGCCTCCTCCCAGGACAATCTTGTACTGAGCGGCAAGGCCGTGCGCGAATCCGAACACGCCGTTCACCAGCGCCACGAGGGCGATGAACGCGATCAGCATACCGGCGACGTTGAGCGAGAGATGCAACCCTTCGATCGCACCGCGGCCGGCCGCGTCGATGACGTTGACGTCCTGCTTAGGAACCACCACTTCCACGCCGGCGCCCGTCTTCGGCTTCTCCGTCTCCGGCACGATCATCTTCGCCATCATGATCGCCCCCGGCGCGGTCATGATCACAGCGGTGAGGAGGTGGATGACGTCGACTTTCGCCACCAGGACGTACGCGGCCATGATGCCGCCGGAGATGTGCGCCATGCCCGCGGTCATGATCGTCATCAGCTCGGACATGGTCATCTCAGCGATGAACGGCCTTATCGTCAGCGGCGCCTCGGTCTGGCCCATGAAGATCGATGCCGCCACCGACAACGACTCCGCGCCCGAAGCACCCATGAAGCGCGACATCATCTTTGCGAAGAAACGCACGACGACCTGCATCACGCCGAGGTAGTAAAGGACAGCGAAGATCGACGCGATGAAGATGATGGTCGGCAATACCTGAAAGGCGAAAACGAAGCCGATGTTCTTGTTGGCCGGATCACCGAGCGGGCCGAAAACGAATTTCGAGCCTACGGCGGTGTAGCTGATGAAGTGCGTGACCACATCCTTCAGTCTCTCGAAGAGGAAGGCGAGCAGGTTGTACGAGAGAAATAGGACCGCGCTGATGACAAGGTAGACCGCCCAGAGTCCCTGGCGTCCAGAGCCCTGGGCCATTCGCTTTGAGAACTGCACCACGATCACCGTCAGCACGATGAAGATCAGCGCCCCGGCCCAAGGGCTGATCGCAGGCATGAACGTGCCGAAGGCGGTGGCGATCTGCGTCCCCTTCAACACCGCGATGGCCGTGAGGAGCTGGAGCGTCAGTCCCCATCCAACAGTCTTCCAGCGGATGGCCCGCCGGTTGGTCGAGAGTAGATACGCAATCGCAAGAATCCCTACGAAGCCGATCAGCGCAGAAAAACGCTCCATTCACTGCTCCCGTCGTTGCCGTATTTTTGATGAAGACGATCGAGTGGCGGCATTATGCGGGATCGTGCGCACGGTTGCGAGGGTGATGTGGCGGTGCGCTGTGGGTGGTTGCTGAGTTGCTCGGTTGCTGAGTTGCTGAGAGCGAGGCGTCGTCGCCGCCGCGAGTTGCTGAGCAACCCCGTTGGCACCCGGCAACTACGCAACAAAGCAACCAACCACCCGCCACGCACCGCGGGACCACCCAACCCCGCGACCCGCATATACTCCCGCCCGCCATGATCAACACTATCGACGACGCAGTCCGCTTCGTGCGCAGCAAGACGTCCGTTCAGCCGCAGGCAGGCGTGATTCTAGGCTCAGGACTCGGCAACGTCGTCGATGCGCTGGAGATCGAGAGCGCCATCCCCTACTCCGAAATCCCCGGCGCGAAAGCGTCGGCCGTAGCGGGCCACGCGGGACGAATGATCCTCGCGCATGTCAACGGCACGCCGGTGGTGGTGATGCAGGGACGTATTCACTTCTACGAGGGTCACGAGATGCCGGAGGTGATGTTCCTGGCGCGCGTCGCCGGCCGGCTCGGCATCAAACAGCTCATCGTCACCAACGCCGCCGGAGGGATCAATACCGCGTTCAAGACCGGCGATCTGATGGTGATCTCCGACCACATCAATCTGATGGGGGCCAATCCCCTGCGCGGGCCGAACATCGACGACCTGGGCGTCCGCTTTCCCGACATGACGGAGGCGTACCCGGAGTCACTTCGCGACGTGGCTAAAGAGGTCGCGCGCGAGCTCGGACAATTGCTGCAGGAAGGCGTCTATCTCGCCCTCTCCGGGCCGACGTATGAGACTCCCGCCGAGATCCGTGCCTTCCGCACGCTCGGCGCCGATGCCGTCGGCATGTCCACCGTCCCCGAGGTCATCGCCATGTCGCAGATGCAGATCCCGGTGCTCGGTATCTCCTGCATCACCAACATGGCAGCCGGCATCCTGAAGCAGAAACTGACGCATCAGGAAGTGATGGAAACGACCGCGCGCGTGCAAAACGATTTCACCGCGCTGGTGCTTGGGTGTTTGCAGAGATTTGGTTCCTGACGGCTGCTTCCAGCACCTCCCCGCATTTCGCGTCGACTCTCAGTGCCGCCAGCTCGTCACCGCGCGTCGGACCGACGTTGACGATGGCGATCGGGATACCGCGCTCCGCGGCGCGCTTGACGAAACGGAAACCCGACCAGACGGTGAGCGAGGAGCCGGCGACGAGCATTGCATCAGCGCCGTCGAGGTGCTCCATCGCCACGCGCACTTTCGCCGCGGGAACCGACTCGCCGAAGAAGACGACGCCCGGTTTGAGCACGCCACCACATCGGTCGCATGGAGCGACGCGAAAATCGCCGGCGAGCTCGCGCGCCAGATCGGCGTCACCATCCGGCGCGAAATCGGCGTCATCGCCATTGAGCCGCGGCCACGACGCGGAAGTCAGCCAATCCGCGTTCAACTCGCCGAGGCGCGCCTGGATGTCTTCGCGAGGAAACTCGGCACCGCATTCGAGGCAGACCACGACGCGATTGCGTCCGTGCAATTGCACGACACGGCGGCTACCCGCCTCCTGATGCAGATCATCGACGTTCTGCGTGATGAGGAAGTCGACGCCGCCGCGCGACTCCAACTCCGCAAGCGCCCGGTGTGCTGCATTCGGCCTTGCCGCCGCGAACCGCGGCCAGCCGCGATAGCTTCTCGCCCAGTAGAAGCGCCGCACCTCTTCGCTGCGGACGAACGCGCTGTAATAGACCGGCTTGTGCCGCGTCCAGGCACCACCCGGGCTTCGATAATCAGGGATCCCCGACTCGGTCGAGCAGCCGGCGCCGGTGAGGACGACGAGGTGGCTGGATGCGGAGAGGAAGTTGGTGAGGGACAAGCCGTTTCAGAGTTGCTGTAACTGGTTGCTCCGCTTGAAATGCAGGCTGGAGTGATGAGAATTCGCGCCGAAAAGCCGATAGGCTACACGAGCTTTTTCCCGAACATCGTTCGGCAAAGCAGCGAACCGCTTCCTGAATGCTGCCGTCGTATGCGATTTCACAACTTCTCGGGATCTAACGGTTCGGTCAGGGATGCTCGATATTCGTGCCGGGCTTCTTCAGCCATTTGCGCGAGGAGATCCTGCGAGCGTGCGAAGAGGTCATCCCACCGGCGCTCCGACTCGAGCTCGGTCAGCATGAACGCCGCGAACGCCTCTTGCTCCTGGTTTGTGAGCTTTGCGGTTTCGCTGATCACTTTCTCGAGAAGCTTACCCATCGTCATGATTATACGAGATACGAACGGTGGATCACCTTCGTCCACCCTCAATCAGGTTCGAACGGTACGCTTGGACGAGGCAGCCCGAATCGGTGCCGAAGCTCTTGCACGAACGCTCGGTCCATGCCACTCGAGAGTAAGCCGGCCGGAGAGTAACCGCGGCTCCACGCCAGCATGATCGTGACTGTCAGCAAGAGGATCGTCAACAGCACGTTCTGCCACGCGTTCAGGCACCACTGACCCGACCATAGCAGTGACGGCCCGTTCGCCAGTGGATAGAGGTACGGAATCGGCCATTGATAGCCATCGGGGCCACGCGAACCTACGATGTGCCAGCCTCTGCCCATGAAGAGCTACACCGCCGTCGTCGAGCGGAGTCCGGAGACGGGCCTCTACGTGGGATTCGTCCCCGGTTTTCCTGGAGCTCACAGTCAGGCCGAGTCGCTTGACGAGTTGAACGCGAACCTGCAGGAAGTCATCGAGATGCTCATGGAGGATGGGGAGCCCGCGGTGGAGGCTGAGTTCGTCGGGACGCAGTTGGTCCGAGTGGGTTGAAGTGCCGAAGCTTCCGATTCTGAAACCGAGAGAGCTCGTCGCGGCCCTCTCGCGTCTTGGTTTTCAGGAGGTTCGGCAGCGTGGGTCACACAAACAGTTTCGTCACGCCGATGGACGCGTCACGACCGTTCCATTCCACGTGGGGGCGAGACATTTCACCAAGTCTTCTCCGCAGGATCATCGAAGATATTCGAATGACGCAGGAGGAATTCGTTCGCTCATGTGAGTAGCCCATCGGGTCAACGCTTGCGTGACGCCCTACGGTTTGAACGCTCCCTCGATCTTCTCTCCCGTGGCGATATCCACCAGCGCATGAATCAGGACCCGCGTTCCCTTTTGCAGATCGGCGATTGGGTTCTTCTCATCGACGTCGTGGCCGGGGTACGGTTTGTCGGGGAACCACATGCCGAAGGCGATGGAGCTCGGGAGGCGTTTGGCGTAGGTGCCGCCGCCGGAAATGGCGGGCTTCGGGTTCTTCGTACCGGTTGCCAAAGCGTAATCGGCCAGGAGGCGGCGGACGAGTTTCGCGTGCGGGTCGAAACCGAGCGGCTCGTCGTCGTAGAAGCCGGACGGGATGAGAGAGGAACCGGTGCGTTTGTTGAAGGCGGTGACGAAGCTCTCCATCATGGCCTCGAGTTGAGGGCCGGTGCGGGGTGGGATGCGGCGGATGTTGATCGTCAGGGTTGTTTGCTTCGGGTCGCCGGCGTTCGGCTTGATCGTGGCGATATTGACGGCGTAGCGGCCCCAGATTGGATCGCTATCGGTGATGCCGAGGCCGGTACCGTAAATGTCGGTGCCTGCGGTGCGGACGAACGCGAGGAGGTCATTCGCACCGCCTGACGGCAGCTTTCCGTCGAGCACACTCGCCAGCGCGACGAGAGCGT
The DNA here is from genome assembly GCA_038230535.1 of Thermoanaerobaculia bacterium. GTDB lineage: Bacteria > Acidobacteriota > Thermoanaerobaculia > Gp7-AA8 > Gp7-AA8 > JADGNZ01. Next base: position 11,756 of record JBBRNB010000091.1, on the reverse strand, counting down.
TGCGGCCGCCTTCGAGATTCACACCGGCGTGCGCGGAGTGACCATATGCGACGATCCAGAGTGTGTCGCGACCGGCCTGCATGGCCACGCGCGTTTCGGGCGGTCTCGGCGCGGCGTTGATTGCGGCCATGAGCGGTTCCCAGTTCATGGGTGCGGGGTTTGGTTGGACGGTTGTCTCATTGCCCGCGACTGCGCCGCCCACCGCGGGACGGCTCTTCCACTCCAGCTTTACCTCGGCGCGCTCCGGCACGATGCTCGTCGCCAGTCCGGCGTTGATGAAGAAGACCCTGTACGGCTTTTCAATACCAGGCCGCTCGGCCATCGCGTCAGTCGTAACGGAGAGAGAGTTCCACGCTTTCTCGCCGGCGATGACCGGGAAGTTGGAATCGATGACAAGCGTGTAGTCCGGCGCCTGATGCGCTTTCAGATACGCCGTCACGTCGGTGTTGTTCGATTCTTCATCGGTGCCGACGAGGAGCCGCACCGTGTGCGTACGTGGGATGCCGCTTTGCTGGAGCGCTTTCATCGCCAGTAATGCCTGCACGAGCGGGCCTTTGTCGTCAGCGGATCCCCTACCGTATACATAGGTCTCATCGGCTTTCCCTAAGAACGGTGGGACCGTCCAGGCATCGGCGTCGACCGGCTGCACATCACCATGCACCATCAGACCGAGGACCGGCGCACCGGGCGGACCGGGAAGCTCGACCTCGTCGATGAGTCCCGCATCGCGATAGACAAAGCCGAGGTCGTGGGCGGTCCTGGCGATCCAGGCTTTCTGCGCGGCGTGGCCCTCGGCGTCGAATTGCGTCGTCGGGAATCGCAGCACTTCGGTGAGCATCGGCACGAGCCGCGAGGCGTAGTCGCGTTCGTACACCTTCGTCACGTTGGCAACGTTCGTCTGCAGGGTGGCGGCGAGGAGGATTGCGAAGAGAGCCATTCCGCGGATTCTCCCGTAAAATGAGCAGAATCGCTCAATCCGGGAGAGAGATTCGATGAAGAGTCTCTCGCGACGAAGGAGGAGCTCATCAGCCGTTTCAAGGCCTTCGCCTCGATGGATTCCACCACCGCTCCAGACGCACCGGCCGGCCACAACACCGTCATGCCCTGGCTTGCATTCGCCGGAATGACAGAGAACGACCTGGGCGCGATCTATGACTATCTGAAGACAGTAAACCCGATCGAGAACAAGGTGGTGACGTTTCCGGACGCGAGGTAAACAGGGTTGCGTGGTCTCGCCGCGTTGCCGTCATGAAACTGTGAGCATCCGTTCCGCCGGCAACGCGGACACGGAGCCGCAATATACTTCCCGCATGAGCTCTCACACTGCATCCGTCACCGAGATCGAGGAGCTGGCACCGAGCGTAGTGCAGATCACGGTGTCATTCGACGACGATAGTTTCTCGTTCGAACCGGGACAGTGGGTGAACTTCAATTTCCCGGACGGCGTGTCGCGCGCGTACACGATCGCTTCGGCGCCGCAGCGGCAGCACGCGGTGCAGCTTTGCGTCCGCGTGGGATCGGGCCGCGGCGGCAAGGCGCTGACGAATCTCGACGCCGGCGCGACGGTGACGATCGACGGACCGTACGGCGATTTCGTGCTGCCTCGTAACGACGGCCGCCCGATTGTCTTCATGGCGGGAGACACAGGCATCGCGCCGATCCGCAGCATCGTCCTGGACATGCTGGCCGATCGCGACCCTCGCAGGATCTGCGTGCTCTACGAGCCCGATCACCGGAACATCCTGTACGCGGGTGACTTCGATCCGCTGGCGCGTGACGGCGCAATCGTCCATGAGAGCGGAAAGATCGGCACGCTGATTGCGCGCAACCGCCACAGCATGCCTTCATCGACATTGATGGCCGCCGGCTTCGATCCCTTCATCGACAGCGTCGTCGAAGCGCTGCACGAGAACGGGATCGATCCAAAGAGTCTGACCAGCGAGACATTCGGGCCGATGCCGTGAAGCAGTGGATCAGTGGGTTGGTGGGTTGGTGGATCAGGAGGACTGACTCGCACTTCTCACCTGGTCCACTGATCACTGATCGACTGACAGCTCCTACAACCACATCCCTGACTTTGCCAGCTTCTGGATCTTTTTCATGATCCGATCTTTCTTGAAGCCGCGGAGGTGGTCGACGAACAGGGTGCCGTTGAGGTGGTCGATCTCGTGGCAAAGCGCGCGGGCCATGAGACCTTCCCCGCGGATTTCGCGCTTCTGGCCGTTCCGGTCGGTATAGAGGACCTTCACCCGTTCCGGCCGCGTAACAACTTCGACGAAGTCCGGGATGGAGAGGCAGCCTTCATCGTCGGTGATTTCCCCTTCCGCCTCCACCATCTCAGGATTGATGAAGACGTGCAGCTCGCCGAGCCGCTTGCCGACGGATAGATCGATCACTGCCAGCCGTTTGGAGACGCCGGCCTGATTCGCCGCCAGCCCGACACCGGGGGCGGCATACATGGTGTCGACCATATCGTCGATCAGCTTCTGCAGCGGTTCGTCGATCTCGGTAACAGGTCTCGTGGCATTGCGGAGGATGGGATCGCCGTATTTGACGATGGGAAGTACGGACAAAGCGTGCTCCTGTTGTAGTTGGTCAGTGGATCCGTGAACAGTGGATCAGGAGCACGCGACCTGCCCTGATCGACTGATCCACTGATCACAGCTCTACTTCTTCTTCAGACTCTCGATCATCGCCTCGACCGTATGTTCAGCGCGGCGCTGATAGAATTCGTTCAGTACCTTGCGGATGCCGGGATACTTCGCCAGCGCGTTGTCGAGCTTGTCCTTGTCCAACCGGAGCAGCTCGGTGCGCTGCGACGCGGTGATTGTCGCGGTACGAGGTTTTCCGGTCAACATGCTGACTTCGCCGAAGAAATCCCCTTCGCCGAGCTTGGCCAGATAGACCGCCGCACCGCCCGATCCGTGCGTGAAGACCTTCACTTCGCCGTTGGCGATGACGTACATCGATGCTCCCGGCTGTCCTTCACCGATGATGACGCTCCCCTCGTCATGAGACTCGAGATCCATCTCCTGCACCAGGGCATCGCGCTCTTCGTTCGTGAGTACCTCGAAGAGCGGCGACTTCGGCACGGGACGCGAGAACAGCGGCTCGCTCCTCCCTGCCGCGGCCTCCTTCGGCTGCGACGCCGCCATCTGGTCGCGCAGCTTCTCGCCTTTCTTCGCCACGGCGATGGCCTGCACCGTCAGTCCGTTTTCTTCGTAGTACCGGGCGGTGTGCTCGTACTGAGCGATGGCATCTTCGTGCTGACCAGCGCCGGCCAGCGCATCGGCGTACTGGAGGCGAATCCGAGGATTCGACTGGTACTTGTCGAGATCGCGTTTGAGGAGTGGAATCGCGCGCGCGTAATCCCTGCGCGCCAGGAGCGATGCTCCGCTTTCCGTTTCGTCAGGCATGAAGGGGATTGTATCGGGAGTGGCGGGTGGGGTGTAGGGGGTGGGAGCTGAAAACGGGGTTGAATTGAGAGTTTGAAGGGCGAGTGGCAGCGCGAACCTCCCACCCCCCACTCCCCACCCCCCACCCCCCAACATCAATACTTCACCCGCTTCAACTCGAGCTTCGCCGAAGACGCGGCGGTCGAATACGGGTAGCGACGGATGACCTCGTCGAATGTCTTTCGGGCCATTCCGAGGTCGCCGGTCTTCGCAAACGTCAGGCCGATCTTGAACAACGCATCGGGCGCCTTGTTCTGCTCGGGATACTCCTTGACCACCCGATCGTACGCCCGCATGGCGGTGGAGTAGTCACCGGCGGCGTAGTAGGTCTCACCGATCCAGTAGAGAGCGTTGTCGGCAAGCTCACCGGACGGCTCGGCATCGAAGACCTGCTGCAATACGGTACGCGCGTCAGCCATCCGGCCTTTCCCGAAGAGGATCAGGGCGCTGCGATAGTTGTCTGCGATTGCGGCCGATTTGAGCGGGCCGCTGACCGGAGATGGCGCGTGAACAGGCACGGGTCTCCCGGCAGCAGCCGGTGCCGGCTCAGTCGTACGCGGCGCGGGTACGGGTGGCTGCTCGTTCGCGCGTACAGGCGCCTGCGCAGCTCGCGGTTCGCTCTGGGACGACTCGAGCCTGGCGATGCGTGAGTTGAGAACGTCCAACCGTTCGAGCAGCTCGGTCATCGATGTCTGCAACTCTGCAAGGCGGGCTTCAGTGGCAGGGTTCGTGGCGGCCGGCGGAGCGTCTGCAGGCGGTACCAGCGACGGCGGCTCGTTTTCGCCGGCACGCGGTGTCGCGCACGCTGCCAGAGCGAATAGAAGGACCATCGCCGCCGCCTGCTTGATCATGCTGTCTTCAGGGCAGTGAGTTTCTGCTTCGCCTTCGAGGCGAACAGGCTCTTCGGAAACTCCGTGACGACGCGCTCAAAATACAGCCGGGCCTCGGCGGTCCGCCCCAGTCCCGACAGCGCTGCGCCGAGGTCGAAGAAGACGCCGTCCCGCTCGACGTAGTTCGGATAGTTCTCAACGATGCCGTTGAGGCGCTGGACGGCGGCGTTGAAGCTGCGGCGTTTGACGTAGTAGCGCGCGATGATGTGATCGTGTCTGGCCAGACGGTCGAGCACGTCCTGCAGCCTCTTATCCATGTCCGGACGGAGAGAGCTCTTCGGGAAGGCTCTGATGGCGTCATTGAACTTCTCCAGAGCCTCACGGGTCTTCTGTTGATCGCGGTCCGGCCGCTCCATCTGCTTGAAGGAGCACATCGCGGTCTGAAGCATCGCGTAGTCGGCGCGGTCGCTGCCGGGATAGCGGTTGATGAAGTCGCGGTACTTGTACTGCGCCTCGACGAGGTTCACCGCATCGCCCTGCTCGTAGTACGTGTCGGCGACCCGCAGCAACGCCCGCCGGCCCAGCGGATCGTTCGGAAACGTCTCGTAGACGTGCGAGTAGTACTCGCGCGCCTTCTGGTACTTCTTCCTCGCGAAACTATCTTCGCCGAGCTGGAACACCTGCTCCTTCGGCATCTTCATCAGCGCGGGGTTGAAGGCGGCACGCTGAGAGCGCGTGATGCTGCTTCCGCCGCTGCTTGATCCTCCACGGCTTCCGAACCAGTGCTTGCAGCCGGTGAGCGCGATCGCAAGGACCGCTATGAGGGTCAATGTCTTTTTCAATGTGCCTCCAGTGGATCAGTCGAACAGTCGGCCAGTAGATCAGAAACAGGAAGCGCTTTGCTTCCGATCCACTGATCGACTGGCCCACCTATCCACGTACCCACTACCCTCAACACTTTCAGGAATAGCCTTCTCTTCCTGTTTCTGATCGACTAGCCCACGAATGCACCCTCAACACTTTCAGGAACAGCCTTCTCTTCCCGTTTCTGATCGACTGATCTACGAATCCACTGATCTACTTCGTCAAACTCCCACGCTAACGCTGTTCCGGATCGCTTCCATTGCCGCTCTGCGGTCAGGCTGTCCGAACACGGCTGAACCGGCGACGAGGATACGCGCACCGGCCGCTACGACCAGTGGCGCTGTCGCCGCGTCGATACCGCCATCGACTTCGATGCTGACCGCAACGCCCCTCTCTCTGACCATCCGATCTATGTGACGGATCTTCCCCACCACAGGTTCGATGAACTTCTGCCCGCCGAAGCCGGGATTGACCGTCATCACGAGAATGAAGTCGCAAAACTCCAGAGCCGTGCTCAGCGATTCCGCCGGCGTGGCCGGGTTGATGGCGATTCCAGCCCTCGCGCCGCCGTCGCGGATCATCTGCAACGCGCGCTGCAGATGCGGCTCCGCTTCCAGGTGAATGGAGATCATATCGGCTCCGGCTTTCAGGAACGCCTCGATGAAGCGTTGCGGCTCGCTCACCATCAGATGGCAGTCGAACGGCAGCTTCGTCTGCGCGCGGCAGGCCTTCACCACAGCCGGCCCGATGGTCAGGTTCGGTACGAAGTGCCCGTCCATGACGTCGAGATGGACGAGGTCCGCGCCGCCTGCCTCGACGTCGCGCAACTCGCCGGCGAGCCGGGAGAAGTCGGCGGAGAGGAGCGACGGCGCGATTTGAATGTCTGTCATTGTGTGCTGGTTGGAGGAACGGCTGCCGGCTTCTCGACGATACCGCCTTCCTCTTGCCGGCTGACGACGACCGTGATCGGATCGCGGCCGCTGACCGGTGCGCCCCGCAACGGGAACTGGCGAATGATTATGCCGTCGGCGATGCCGGGGTACGACTCGAACTTCACATTCGACACGTTGAGCCCGCGCGCCTCCAACAGCGGGCGCGCCGTGTCCAGCGGATGATCGATGAGATCGGGCATGACATACGCCATGGGAGAAGGGGGCACGCCGACCAGCAGCGATACCTCTTTCTGCGCCGCCACCACAGTTCCCTTCGGCGGGTCTTCGGCCAGGATTCCGGGCGGCGAGGTAATGTCGGCATAGGCGAGCGTACCGAGCTTGAGATTCTGCTGTCCAAGGCGCAGCAGTGCGGTGCGCGGCGACTGCCCTTCGAGCTCGGGCACCTGCAGCACGAGCGCACCGGCGCTCAACTCGACATGGATGTCTGTCCCCCGCTTGATGAGACTCGTCGCGCCGGGAGTCCGGTTCTGCCAGACCACATTGCCCGCCGTGATCTTATCGGAGTTGCGGCGATGATCCAGGTCGACGATCAGACTCACGCCCAGATCGGAGCAGGTGGCCTTGGCCTCATCCACGCTCTTCCCGATCAGGTTCGGTGTCGACACCGATCGTCCGCGGATGAAGAAGTTGAAACAGAGGTAGGTGCTGACGCCGAACGTCAGGACGACGAGCGCGGCGAAGAGAAAGTTGTTCAGGCAGCCGCGTTTCATGCTCATCGCTGTTCCGGACGGTCGCTCTTCGGATGCTCGGCCTTGTACTCGGCATCGTCGTACTTGCGAGCCCCGGGGCGCGCCACAATCAGTGGGATCAGGGTTTCTTTCCAGACGTTCTCGACGCGCTCGGCGAAGATGAAGTTCAGTCCCTGTTTCACTTCCTCCGGCACCTCGGTGAGATCTTTTCGGTTGCCTTCCGGCAGCACCACGGTCTTGATGTTGGCACGCTGCGCGGCCATCACCTTCTCCTTGATGCCACCGACGGAGAGCACTTTACCGCGAAGCGTGATCTCGCCGGTCATGGCCACATCGTGACGCACCGGCCGGTCTCCCATCACCGAGGCGATACAGGTAGCGATGGCAACGCCGGCCGAGGGCCCGTCCTTCGGGATCGCTCCCGCCGGAAAGTGGATATGGATGTCATTCTCGGTGAACTTTCGGTCTTCGATATCGAGGTCTTTGGCCTTCGAGCGGACATACGAGTAAGCCGCGGTCACCGACTCCCGCATGACATCGCCGAGCTGGCCGGTCACGGTGGTACGCCCGCTGCCTGCCATTCGCGTCGCCTCGATGAACATGATCTCGCCGCCGAACTGCGTCCAGGCCAGTCCTGTGGTGACGCCGACTTCAGGATGCCGCTCGGCGAACTCGTGCTCGTACGGCGGCAGGCCGAGGTAGGCCTCGATGTCGCTGTTCTCCACCGTGTAATGAACTTCGTCCGTACCGCTGGCCACTTTTCGCGCGATCTTGCGGAGAATCGTGGCCAGCTTGCGCTCGAGGTTACGGACTCCCGCCTCGGCGGTGTGATCGCGGATGACGGTGAGCAGCGCATCGTCACCGACCGTGACCTGCGCGGCGCCCAGTCCATGGTTCTCGAGGAGCTCGGGGATGAGGTGCTTCTTCGCGATCTCGAGCTTTTCTGTTTCCGTGTAACCGGAGAGACGAATGACCTCCATCCGGTCGCGCAACGGGCTCGGGATGGTGTCGAGCATGTTGGCCGTGCTGATGAAGAGCGTGTGTGAAAGGTCGTACGGAATCTCGAGATACCGGTCGACGAAGGCGTTGTTCTGTTTCGTGTCCAGAACTTCGAGAAGCGCCGATGCAGGGTCGCCTCGGTAGTCCTTTCCGATCTTGTCGATCTCGTCGATCATGATCAGCGGATTGTTCACACCGACCTGGATGTAGCTCTGGATCAGCTTGCCCGGCATCGAGCCGATGTAGGTCTTGCGATGCCCGCGGATCTCCGACTCGTCCGTCACCCCGCCCACCGCCATCCGAACGAACTTGCGGCCAAGGGCGTCGGCGATGGCCGCACCGAGAGACGTCTTGCCGACACCGGGAGGCCCGACGAAGCAGAGGATCGGACCCTTCAGATCCCCTTTCAGCTTGAGCACAGCCAGAAACTCCAGCACGCGCTCTTTCACTTTCTCCAGACCGTGATGCCGCGCATCGAGGATCTCCTCCGCGCGGACCAGGTCGAGCCGGTCTTCGGTCTTCTCCGTCCACGGAACCTGGAAGACGGTATCGAGATGGCCCTTGATGACAGCGTAGTCGCTCGACGACGGCGAGAGCTGCGCAAGCCGGCTCACTTCGCGCCGCAGCGACTGTTTGTGGTCCTCAGCAAGCGGAAGAGTCTCGACCCGATCGCGGTAGGAATCCGCTTCGCGGTCCGCGGAGCTCGTATCACCCAACTCATCCTGGATGACGCGGAGTTGCTCGCGGAGATAAGTCTCGCGGTCGCGGCGGTCGATCGACGTCTGAATCTGCCGCTGCAGTTCCTTGTCGAATGTCGCCTTGCCGAGGTCGCGCTGGATGGAGTCGACGAGCAACTCCAACCGTTCGATCGGATTCACCGTCTCGAGCAAGCGCTGTTTTTCCTCGAGCGGGAAGTTGACGAATGACGAAAGCAGATCGGCGAATGTGTCCGGCCCCTCGCTCATGTTCATCCGCAGGATGTTGAGCAGCTCGTTCGAGTACTTCGAGTCACTCTCCACCAGCTTCTCGAAGAGAGAGATGGCCTTGTTCATCATGTTGTCGGTCTTGACGCTCTTCGGGATCGGGCGGGGCGCGACTTCGCGCAGCATCCCTTCGAAGTACGGCTCGTTCTGGAGCATCTGCACGAGCTCGACCCTCTGCCTCCCCTGCAGAAAGACCTGGTAGCGGTCCGACGATAGCGGCAGGCGCTGCACGATGGCCGCAAGCACCCCAATATGGGACAGGTCCTCGACACGCGGGTTTTCCTTGTCGCCGCCTTTCTGACAAAAGGCGGCGATGAGGTTCTGGTCGTCGCCGAGACTCTTCAGCAGACGGACGTTCCGGTCGATGCCGACCTGCAGCGAGAGCACCCCGTTCGGGAAAAGGACAGAGGACACCAGAGGGATGATGGGAAGACTCTTCGGGATCTCTTCCTCCATCCAGGCAGAGGCGCCGGCAGTCGTTGGTGCTTTGCGATTCGGGTTGGTCATCTGAGCAATTGCGAAGCTGCCACGAAGATGCAAACTGCTCGAGGAGCGTACGCTAAACTCACGCGCTGATCTTCACGGCACGCGAATTGTAGGGAAAATAACCTCAGGTTGATCAATCATTTCTGAGATTATTACAAACTCGATGAACGACACGGCCACGATGCAGATCCTGGCGGATCCCGAAGTCAAGCGGGCCGATCTGCACTGTCACAGCCGCTTTTCGGTCTTCAAGTACTTCCGGCGCGCCAACACTCGCGACTGCTACAACGCCCCCGAGGACGTCTACCGCATCGCCAAAGAGAGGGGCATGTCGTACGTCACGCTCACCGATCACGACTCGATCGACGGCGCCCTCTACCTGCTCAACAAATACCCGGACATGACCGATTTCTTCATCGGAGAGGAGGTCGAGACCCACTTCCCGGAGACCGGTCAGCGGATCCATGTCGGTGTCTGGGGTCTGACCGAGGAGCAGCATCGCGAGATCCAGCGGCTTCGGCCCGATATCCGCGAGCTCATTCCGTACCTGAAGTCGCAGCGGATGATCTTCGGCGTCAATCATCTCTTTCAGAACTATCGGATGAAGAACGTGGCCGCGACCTACATCGCCGAGCTGCTCGAGATGTTCGACATCTTCGAGGTGCTGAACGGCGCGATGGCGTCGTTCCACAACAAGATGGTGCAGCAACTCGTGAACAGCGTACAGAAGCGCGGCCGTCACGCCTCGATGATCGGCGGGTCGGATGCGCACACGCTCAAGCATGTGGCCAAGGTTCACACGGTCTCGAAGGGCGAGACCACCACGGAGTTCCTCGAGAACATCCGCAAAGGCGACTGCTTCGCATGGGGAAGCGAGATGCGCTTCCGCGAACTGGTCGCCGACATCTATCTCCTGACCATCGCCTACAACGGCCAGGCCCGCGCCGATTTGATGTCCCAGGACTACAGCGTCGCCGACAAGACCATGCAGCTCGCCGGCCGGCTGGCCTCAATCCCCGCCGCCATCTCCGGCCTCCCCGCCGCCATCACTTCGCTCAACTACCTCAAGCAGATCATCGTGACGAAGGGGATCTCGTACCGGTTCGACAAGCTGGTGGAGGAGATCCGGCCTGGGTTGAAGTGAGGGTTGCTGCGTTGCCTGCGGTCTGAACCTGCTACGGAATCAATAACACCTTCCCCGTAGTCTCCCGCGCTTCCAACGCCCGATGCGCCTCGGCTACATCACGCAGCGCAACCTCCCGATCGATCCGCAACTCGAGCTTCCCCGATCCGAGCCACGCGAAGACATCGTCCGCCCGGCCGAGCAGTTCTTCGCGCGTCACCGTGTAGTGACCCAGACTCGGACGCGTCAGAAACACACCGTTCTTCGCCAGCCGGCCCGGCTCGAACGGAGGGACCACACCGCTCGATTGTCCGAACAGCGCCAGCGTCGCGCGCAGACCGCAGCACTCCAGGCTCTTGTCGAACGTCGTCTTGCCGACCGAGTCGTAGACGGCGTTGCATCCCTTGCCTGAAGTCTCCGACATCACGATCGCTTCGAAGTCATCCTTCGTGTAGTCGATCACCACGTCACAGCCAGCCTCGGTGGCGATCTGAATGTGCTTCGCCGACGCCGTGCCGAATACGCGCGCCCCGCGCATCTTCGCCATCTGTACCAGCAGCGCACCGACACCACCAGCCGCCGCATGAACCAGCACCGCCTCGTTGGCGGCGATGGAATGCAGGCTCGTGGAGAGATAGTGCGCCGTCATCCCCTGCAGCATCACCGCGGCGGCAGTCCTGGTATCGATCGCATCCGGCAAGGGCACCAGCTTGTCCGCCGGCACCACCGCGTACCCTGCGTAGGTACCGCGAGTGGTGAACGTCACCCGATCGCCTTTCTTCACCAGACCTACGCCCTCGCCGATCGCCTCCACGACCCCAGCCGCTTCTGACCCCGGTATGAACGGCAGCGGCAACTTGTACAACCCGGTCCGATGATAGACATCGATGAAATTCACCCCGATCGCCTCGATGCGAACGAGCGCTTCGCCGGGACCTGGCTTCGGAGTTTCGACCTCTACGTACTGGAGAACTTCGGTACCGCCGGTCTGGGAAACGAGAATCGCTTTCATCGGCATAACGTACACCAAGCAGGTGTCACGTGAGCGGTCATGAGGTAGTCGCGCGTCCGACATTACCTGTCATCCCAATGGCTTTAACTTTAGGACCCCTCATCCGGCTTCGCCACCTTCTCCCCTCTGCGGAGGGGAGAAGGCGATCGATTGTAAGTTGTTGTCATAAATGCACTTTCACATCGATGCCCCTCTCCCCACGAAGTGGGGAGAGAGAGACACGTGTACAGACCTGATACATAGGTAACAGATCGGCCCGGGAACATAGGTAACAGTCGGGAGCCGGTTCAGGGGCGTCGAGGAAGACCGACGATGCCCTGGAAGGCGACGAGTGTGACGGATCAAAGAGCGAGGTTCATGCT
>JBBRNB010000090.1:0-29540 GCA_038230535.1 Thermoanaerobaculia bacterium | reverse complement strand
AGTGAACGCGTCCGGTTTGCCGTCGCGCAGCGCGGTGGCGTAGCTCCGCACAGATTCGCCGAGGGCGGCGCGAAAGCCGGGCCGGCCGCAGCCAGCCGGTTCGTGCATCATCCAGCGTTCGTACTCGCCCAGAAAGCGCCTTGCTGCCTCGGGGCGCAGGTAGAGGCCGCCGCTCTCCCAGTGATGGAAGGGCGATATCGTACCTTACACCGCGACCATTTTCACGATTCGCGGTCCACATTCAAGGAACGATCGCACTCCAGTGGATCGTGGCACCGGCTCCGCCGAAGGCTCCGCCGCCGGCGATGAGGACGACCACTCCGGCCAGTGGAATGGCCACGAGAGCGATCAATTGGACCGTGTCCGCTACAGAGTCCAGCTCCACGGGCAGCATGCCATGGCCGAGGGGACGGCGGCGCACGAGGTTCGTTCCGGCCCGGCCGATGTTGAGACAGATCCGTCCGGCATTGGCGAGGCCGCTGGCGAGGCCGAAACCGATGAGGGAGCCGAAAAAGGAGATGCCGGCGCGTTGGTCTGCAGTGCTGTCGCGAAGGAACGGCCAGACTTGCGGCGCGATGATCGTGATCATGCTCCGTAGCCGTGCCCACGTGGTCTTGATGATGCCGGGGGCACGGCCGGCTGTGAATTCGGAGCGGATGCGTTCCGTCACCGCGGCTACGGTCTTATCGATGCCCTCCGCCACATCCCCCCGCGCGACGCTGCCGGCGAGTTGCCTGTCGAGAATCTGGCGCGCCATCGCGTCCGGCAACGCTCCTTCCAGGCCGTAGCCAACTTCGAGACGGGCGATGTGCTGCTCGAGGAAAAGAAAAAGGATCGCTCCATTGTCGCGTCCCTGCCTCCCCAACTTCCAAGCCTCGGCCTCGTGGATCGTGAAGGTTTCGATGTCCTCCGCGGGAGCCTTTGCAAACACCACGACGGCGATCTGATTCGATGTCTCTTTCTCGAAACGCTCCAGGCCGGCATCGATGCGGGCCACATCGGATGGCGACAACGCACCGGAAAGATCCACTACGTAGCTGGTCAGCCTCTTCAAAGGCTTTGGAGCCACGGCAGCGGAAAGCGTGACCGGCTTCTGCGGATGAAGGTACGAGACGGTCATCACACCGATCCAGAAGAACATGAACGCGAGCCAGCTCCAGAGCAAGCCGGGGACGCCTTCATCGACGGTCGCCGGCGTCTTCTTCGAGGAACGCACTTTCGGAGACGCCACGACGGGATCCGCGGGGAGCCACAGGAGCGACCAAGCCGCCAGAACGAACGCGAGCAGCCAGAGCCAGTACGACGCATCCTTCAGATAGCCGCCGTAAAAGCAGGCTCCGATCGCGGCGTTGTTGACCACCGAGGCGATCAGCAGGATGCGCCATCCCAGCGAGGCGCGCGTGCTGTGCAGGATCAGCCGCGTGGCCACGAAGATCAGGTTGCTGAAGCAGCCGAGAATGAAGAGAACGACGCTGATGAAACCATACGGCGCAAGACCCTTCTGCAGTTGCCTGGAGAAGGTGATGCCGTCCGCGATAACCGATCCGCGCGAGACGAGCAGCGACAGGCCGAACACGATCCAGGCCGCCGCATAGACCGTTTTTCTTCGTGGCGTTTGCATTGATGGGAGGCAATGTACGACATCAGGTGCGTGCGCGCAGGCATGCCGAGGAGTTGCTATCCGAAGGCCGGAGTCTCCGCCACACCATTCAGCTAGTGCGGAAGACTCTGGTACAGAATCGACAGATTCAAAGTCGCACCCGAAGCGAGGCTCACAGTGCCTTCTCGCACGTCCAGATACTCCCAGCTTCCCGACGTCAGGCGACGATAGATCTCGACGCGCGGCTCCTGGCTGACGAGGACATACTCTTGCAGCGACGGGATGCGTTGGTAGTCCCGCCACTTGCTCCCCCGATCGACTTCCTCGGTGGATGGAGCGAGGACTTCGACGAGCAAGGTGGGATTGGTGATCGTCGTACCGCCGCGGTCGTCGGCATCCAGTTCGATCTCCCCGCAGACCATCGAGACATCCGGGTAGGTGGCTCTGCCGGTGGCTAGAACACGGATACGCATGTCTGACTGGAAGGCAGTGCAGCCGGAAGGGCGAGTGTTCTCGAGGGCAGCACTGATCCTCGATGCCAGAGCGCTGTGCCGCGGTGATCCACCCGCCATCGCGTAGATCTCCCCGGCTTCGAGCTCGTGCTTCAGCGTACTGTCGCGCTCGTACGCAAGATACTCGTCGTAGGAGTAGTGGTGACGAGCGTGAGGCAGCGGCGAGGTCATCGCTCGCTCAGGATAGTCGAACGTTAGTAGAGTTGCGAATCCGGTGGTCGGATTTTCGAGTTCTCCCGCAACAGCAAGAATTTCGCTCCGGCTTCGTAAACGTCAACTCATTGGTAGGGAGTTGGCCTGTTTCTGACACTCCTCATTCGAGCCCGAGCGTCGAATCGCTGTTAGCTATGGCGCTAGCTTGTGAGTAGAACATGCCCAATCGCATTTTTCTCAGCTATAGTTGGGATGACGAACGCCACAAGGAACGTGTCCTTGCTCTGGCGCAGCGTCTCCGCAACGACGGCCTCCCAGCTTGGCTCGATCGCTTCACGCCCTTCCCCGCCGAAGGGTGGCCACGCTGGATGCAGGAGGAGATCGCCCGCGCTCAATTCGTTCTTTGTGTCGTCACGAAGGCGTATGCCGAGCGTTTTCAGGGCCATAGCCCTCCGGGAGAAGGACTAGGCGCCAACTGGGAGGGAGCGATCATAACAGGCGATCTCTACCAGCGTGCCGGTCGCAACGACAAGTTCATCCCTGTCCTTTTCGATCCAGAGGACGCCGCATATCTGCCGCATCCGCTCCGGGAGTACGCGCGGTTCCTCGTAAGTGAGCCGAAGAGTTACACCTCGCTCTATCGCCTTCTCACCTCTCAGCCCGACGTTCTCCCTAGCCCGATCGGATCGGTCCGCTCGATGCCGATTGCTGCCACATCGCCGTTGCCTCCCCTTTCCCAGCCGTCGGTCCATCAGCATCGCCGTAACCGTGGCAATCTTCCACGGCTGCCGTACTTCTTCGGCCGTGAACGTGTCCTCGCGACGATTGCCGACGCTCTGGACCCGGCGCGCAGAACATGGGGTGTTCTCATCGACGGCCCCGGCGGTATCGGAAAGACGTCTCTGGCGGTCCGTGCCGCCGAACTCTCGCGCGAAGATCGCTACACGCGCATTCTCTTCGTATCATCCAAGTCGCGTGAGCTCGAGCCTGACGGCGTTCATGCGCTGGACGATTGCCTTCTGCCCAGCTATCTCGAAATCCTCAATGCGTTAGCTCGTGAACTCGGCCGGCCCGACATTCTTCAATTGGATGAAAAACAGCGAGCACTCGCGCTATATCGCGCTCTCTCGGAGACAACCGCACTGCTCGTGATCGATAACCTGGAGAACCTCACAGAAGAAGACCGCTGGCACGTCTTTCAGTTTCTCGGCAATCTCCCGGAGCCGAACAAGGCCATCGTAACCAGCAGGCGCCGGACCGACGTCGAGGCAAAGCTCATTCGACTCGAGCGGCTTCCGTGGAAGGATGCCGCGGAGCTCCTGGAGGAGCTGGCACAGGACCGCCCGCTCCTTGCCAGCTCGACCACACATGAACGCGAGGAGCTATACAACAGCAGCGGCGGCAACCCCCTGATCCTCAGATGGGTCGCCGGACAGTTGGGCCGCGGCCGTTGTCGCACAGTCGCCGACGCGCTGGACCTATTGCGAGAATCTCCTCTTGGCGATGAGGCCAAGGAGTTTATCTTCGGCGACCTTCTCGGAACTTTTACGCCTGACGAAACGCGGCTACTCGCAGCTCTTACGCAATTCAGTGAGCCAGTCTCAGTGAGACACCTTGCGGAACTGGCAACTATCGCTCCGCTAGCCGCCCAGCCAGCCCTTGAAAGTCTAGTCGACCGCGCGCTTGTGATCGGTGATACTGAGTTGCGCAGGTTCATACTCACGCCGCTGGTCGCGAGCTTCCTGCTGCGAGCACGCCCTGAAGCCATCCACGACAGTAAAACACGGATCGCAGACAGCGTCTATGCGCTCGCTATCGAGAACGGATACTCAAGGTATGACCGCTACTCTGTGCTGGAGGAGCAATGGCCGACCGTGTCGGCGGCGTTGCCAATTCTGCTTTCCGGAGACAATGAACGCCTGCAGATAGTGGCGGATGCCCTATACGGATTTCTATGGTTCCGCGGGAAATGGGATGAGTGCCTCGCTCTCAACCGGCAGGGAGAGGACCGGGCAGTGGCCGCTGCGAGCTTCGATCGCGCGGTCGATCGTGCGGTTATAGTCGGTTGGATGGCTTTCTACCGAGGCGAGCCCGGTCAGGCCCTGACATCCGCAGACACAGCGACCGCTTACCTGTCGAGAACAACCCCGTCGGCTGATCGAAAGGCTAGGATCGCTCACTTGCGCGGATACGGGCAGAACTCCCTGCGCGAGTACGCGCAGGCGTTAACTGCCTTTCGGGAGAGTTACGAAATCTGGCAGACCATCTCCAAGGAGAGCGCGGATGTCGCGAGAGCCCTCCTGGCAATTGCACAAGTTGAGCATGCCACCAGGGACTCCAGCACCCTTCCACACGCTCTCGAGTCTCTTCAGATGGCTAAGAAGCTTGGCGACATCGAGATCATTTCTGTTGCGACGTTGCTCCTCGGTAGCTTAGCAGCCGACCGCGGAGACCAGAAAGAGGCAGAGAGTCTGACACTGGAAGCGCTCGCTCTTGCCGAAAGAATTGGGCGCATTGATCTGATAGCCCTGATGTGCCTAGAGCTTGCAAAGTTTTTTCTAAGACAGGGACGCGCCGCGGAAGGGTTGCCACACGCCAATCGTGCGGTGGAGTACTTTGCTAACCTTCGTTCTCCACACTTGCTCGATGCGGAGAGAACTCTCCGAGAGTTGGACGAGCACGCACACCTATCGAGCCCACTTCTTGGCCCACCTGACTAGAGGTCTTTTCCCACTCAGACCTAGCCCTTGCCTGACCCAAACAGGGATTCCGCCTCTGCGCGTGATCGACGAAGGCCACTTCCCGGGGCTCAGCTACAACCCAAAGACGCGCGTGGACACTTTTCAACGCACCTGCAGCACATCCGCACTATGCGCGAAATTCCCCTCTCCCCGGCGTCAGCCGGGGAGAGGGGCACGCCGAGGGCTATTTGATGATGCTCGGGTCGAACTGTGGATACCCCTTGTACTTCTCCGGGTTGTTGATCGGGTCGCCGTGAACTGTGGTGAGGACCATCGTCTCTCCGCCCTGGAGGTCTTTCCAGTTCGGGTCGTGGAAGACCAGGGTGACGCGGTCGGTGTTGAGTTGGTTGGCGAATGGCCGCAGTTCGTGCTTACCGATGTAGAGATACGTTTCGATGTCGGGGGGGAGGATCTCCCAATCGCTTCGCACTACATCGAGAGTCAGCACGAGGGCGACGTCGTATTCGCCGGAGCGGGCGCGGAGCGGCCGCTCGAACTTCTGCACCGTCGCGCTGGCGATCTTGAAATTCAGCTCGCGCGGCGGATCGAGTGGCGTATCCGCGGCCAGGGCCGCTGTGGTGATCATCATCAATGAGAGAAGGGTGGCTATGAATGGACGCATGGTTGATCTCACTTTCCAAACTCGATGTCGTCGAGGCCGATCTCAGCGGATACGCTGGTCATGATCTTGATCCTGGCGATGTTCGTCAGGTCGACCAGCGAGTTGTTTTTGGTGAAGTTCTGCAGCGGGATGCGGATGCCGGACATCAGGGCCAGATTGGCGTTTCGGCTCCCTTGGAACGGGTGCGGGATCCGTTGGTAATTGCTCACGTCGGCCCAGTACACGCCGGTGTGCCCCTGCCCGTCTTCGATGTTCACGGTAAGGGAGACATCGGGTCCTGGAGCCATTGGGTTGCTCGAGTCCTTTTTGGCCACCCGCAGGGTCAGATGTGTGTACATGCTGACATCGCGCGCCGGACCGGCTGGGATGTCGGTCTCATATAGAAGAGGCGCTGCCCAGGAGAGCTTGAGACCGAGGGTGTCGTGGTAGAACGCAGAATCGACCGGTGGCCCCGGTGGGTACGAACTGCTGTTGTTGTTGAGCAGCCGTTCTTCGAAGGTCGCGAATCCCGGCGCAGTGACCGGACCGAGGACGGTGTTCACCGTGGCGTTGAGTGGTTGCTGCTCGAAGTTGTCGATGGCGTTGCGATTGCCATCCTGATAGGTCCAGAGCACATTGGCGTTGTCCATTGCCGCCGGTTTGAGAGCTCCGGTGAGGACTTCGCGGTATCCGGCCGCGTTCTGCAGGTACAGGCGGAAGAACGCGGTGACGGTCGACAGCGCGACCTGGCGCTGCACCGCCGCGGTCATCTTCAACTGGCACCTCATGGGCTGGGCCACGGTGGGAGCGGCACCGCAGTCGTCGGTAGAGCCAGCCCACGGATTGGGCATCCCGAGGTCCGCCGTCGGGGTCCAGATGGTGTTGAAGAAGTTGTGATCCGCGCCGTAGACCCAGGCAACCGTCTTTGGCTGGCGGTTGAGCATTCCCTGCGGATAGGAGTGGTCGTAGGTGCGGAACCCCTGCATGTCATGGACGTCGCCATCGCGTGCGCCCAGGAGCAGGAAGTACGGCGCGGTGGGCTTGTAATCACCCGAGGCATTCTGATCGGTCGGAGCGATCGCATTCACGGCCACGATCGAGTGCGGATTGGGCCAGGTCGCGTTCAACTGGTTCGCCGCCACCACTCCTTCACCGCCTCGGCTGTGTCCGGACAGCGCGACTTTCGACATGTCCAGTTTGCCGTTGAACAGGCCGCCGAACGGATCGGTGCCGTTGTTCGTCCAGTCGCGCAGCTTGTCGAGGAACTTCAGCACCAGCCGGCCGCGCACGTCGTAGTTCCAGAAGCCCTGGTCGGGCTGGATGTCGTGCGTACTGATGGAGATGCAGAAGATCCCCTGACTGGCGAGCTGCTGCATGATGTAGTTGTAGCCCTCGTGGCTGGGGATGCGTTGGTTCTGAGGGCAGACGCCGAAGCCGCCGGCCAACCCTTGACCACTGCCATCGTTGTCGCAATTCCAGTGGCGTCCGTGCAGGAAGACCGCGATCGGATACGGCCCGCCCGGTGCGACCGGAGTACCGGTGCCGGCGGCCGTGGCGGGGTACATGATCCTCGCCCATCCAAGCGTGATCGGATAGTTCGGACCGGTGATGCCCGCGGGATCGGTGATGCCGGAGATGCCGTTCTGATCGAGATACTCGACCGTGCCGACCGCGTTCGAACCGGTGGCGTCAGAAGGCTCGCCGACCCAGAAGCCAACGTCCGAGTATCCGTCGATGAAGTCGACTCCCTTGTTGTAGGTGTTGTCCGCCACGAACGAGGCGGAGTCCATCGCCGGCACGGCGCCGAAATCGATGACCACGTCGTACGGGGCGATCGGCGCGGCTTGTGTGGCGCCGGCCCAGATCCTGATGCGCGTACCGTTGATGCAGAAGTACTTCACGCGATGAATCTCCGGGCCGTCTCCCGACACATCGACCAGAGCGGGATTCGGGGCGTCCCAGTACGCCGCCGGCTGATGAGCGACCGTCCAGTGGGCGGCGTAACTGCCGCCGGGATGGTTGGCTGGGACGTCGGTCGGATCGACCGCGCCGTAGACGTCTTCTCCCTTCTCGAAGAAGTTGGAGAACTCGAAGTACGCGGGCGATGCCCTCATCCGGCCCGCCGACTCGACGACGATGTTGCCGTTGACGATGATGAAATAGATGACCACTCCGGTGTCTTCACCGAAGCTGATGACATCCGAGGGCTGCACGGTGAGGATCGAGCTCGCGCCGGCGCGGGCGATGATGTCGTACGAGCCGGAGAGCTGGGTACCGCTCGCCAGCACCTGGGCGGTGAAACTGGTTTGGGTCGAGGCCAGCGTGACGGTTTTCGCGGCGCTCGAGGTGAAGGTGTCGCCCGGAGCCCAGCCGAAGCGGTTCGGCACGAGAAAGAGCTGCACGGTCGCGCCGGCCGGGAAGTTGCGGCCGGTGACATAGAGGCTCTCGTCGTGCGCGTTGATGGCGTTCTCGAGAACGCCTGCTTTGTTCGATGGATACACGAGCGCCGTCCTGCGCGGCTGCGGACGGATGTCACGCGTAGCCAGCAGCCGGCCGTCGCGCTCGCGCACCGTCATGAGCAGCGTGTTGGCCGCGAAGAACCGCTCCGCTTCGTCGAACGTGGTGAACGATGGGTTGGGACGAAAGTCGGTTCGCCGTGCCGTCGTGCCGATGACTCCGGACTGGTACCAGAAGATGGTGCGGGGCACACTGCCGCGGCGGTCGCTGTGTACCAGGGAGTACGACCACTCACGGCCGCTGGCATCCTGCAGCAGCATCTCGACCGAGGCGCCGGGCCGCGCGCCGGTCAATTCGACCGATAGCGAGTCGCCGGCCTCGAGCTCCGTGAGCGACTTGAAACGCATACCGGCAGGATCGCCGGCGGTGATGGTCACGCCTGGCGCGGTGTAGTCCTTTGCCCAGGCGTGAAACGAAACGAGAAGAAGTACAGACAGCCAGATTCGGATGGGGTAACGCATGTTGCCTCCTTTGAGGATCGCAAGATGCGCCGGCGTCTTGTGACTAACCTGACGGTCTGGTGACGGTTTGGTTCTGTGTCAGATTGTGCGGCGCGTCACGGATTCGGGCGGAAGGCCAACATATATTTACGGCGATCCTGACATTGAACATCACCGGGGTTTGCCAGGTGGTCCGCCGGTTTGCCGCGGACCGAAAGACCCGAATGACCGGCAACCCGGTAACGACATGCATCATCCAGACGAAACCATTCTGCACTTCGGCCCTTGCCATCTCGCGCCCGGAGTCGATCTTCTCTACCGCGGCCGCGAGGTGGTGCCGCTCGAACCACGGGCAGTGCGGGTTCTGCGGTACCTGGCCGGGCACAACGACCGCGTGGTCTCGAAAGAAGAGTTGCTGGAAGAGGTGTGGTCAGACGTCTTCACCACCGACGGCGTGTTGAAAAAGGCGGTCTCACAGATCCGCCGCATGCTCGGTGACGATGCCGAGCAGTCTCGCTTCATCGCCACGTATCACTGCCGCGGCTACCGTTTCATCGCGCCGGTGACGCGGAAGAATGCCATGGCGCAGCCGGACACTCAGGCGGCGGATCCGATTCCGAACTACGACCAGCTCGCCGCGCGCGATGCGGAGCTGCTCACACTCCACGCTGAGCTGCGCAGTGCGCTCGAGGGCGCGCCGCGGCCCGTTGCCATCCTCGGCGAACCGGGCATCGGCAAGACCCAGCTTGTCCGCCATTTCCGCCGTTGCGCAGTGGAGCAGGGAGCAGTCTCTCTCTATGGCCGCTTCTTCGACTATCGGGGCGCACGCCTCGCGCCGTATGAGTTGTTTCTCGACTTGCTGCGAACCGCCGTGCTCAATGGCAAGCCCCCGG
This sequence comes from Thermoanaerobaculia bacterium, assembly GCA_038230535.1. Lineage (GTDB taxonomy): Bacteria > Acidobacteriota > Thermoanaerobaculia > Gp7-AA8 > Gp7-AA8 > JADGNZ01. The sequence continues at coordinate 20,083 of JBBRNB010000090.1, read as the reverse complement.
ACGGTACCCCGCTGCGCGATGCCATCGAGGGGGTGTGCGGGATCCGTCTGCCGGCAGAGCTCTTCGAAGACGCCAGCCGGGGTGACGTGGCCGGCGGCGGAAACGCCGGCGATCAATTCCGCTTCATCGTGCCGATCTGCCGCGCCTGGCTGGCCCTCAGCCGGCGGCAGCCGATGGTGCTCGCGCTCGACGACCTGCAGTGGGCCGATCCGACCAGCCTCGACGTGATCGGCTGCCTGATGCGCATGATCGACAACGAACCGCTGATGGTGATCGTGATCGTGCGCGCTGACGAGGCCGGGAGCGCGGACCACCCCGTTCATGCCTGGCTCGCCGAACAGGCCGGCCGGCGTACCTACACGACAGTGCGGCTGCATCGGCTCGACGAGTCGGATTGCCGGGAGGTGATGGGGAAGATCTTCGGCATCCGCCGCAGGGGCGAGATTCCACGCCGGGAGTTGGAGACTCTGTTCGCTCTCACCGAAGGCAATCCCTACTTCCTGGTGGAGACGCTGCGGCATCTCGTCGCCGGAGGAGCGATCGCGCGGGATCCGGCGTCGCGGCGCTGGCTTTGGAAAGGGGTGTGCGATCTCTCGCTGCCGGAGACAATCGTCATCGCGGCGCAGGCGAAGGTGGCTCGTTTGCCAGAGCACGTTCGCGCAGTGCTCGAGCAGGCGGCTGTGATCGGAGATGAGTTCCACGTCTCCACGCTCTGCCGTCTGACCGGCGTCAACGAGAGCGGCATCGAGCTGCTGTTGAGCGAGGGGGTGCGCGGCGGCGTGCTGTCGATTCAGGGGCTGACGCCGGGCGAGGACTGCCGCTTCCAGCACTCGATCCTGAGACACGTGGTGTACGACCCCATTCCCCCGCAACGCAAGCGTGCTCTGCACGCGCGGGTGGCGGAAGCGCTGGAGGCTGTATACGGTGCGGAGAGCGAGCGCATCGCCGAGGCACTGGCGTCGCACTACTCCGCGGCAGGGGATGAGCGGCGGGCATTCGAGGCCGGGATGCGGGCCTGGCGTGCCGCGAGTATCCGCTCGGAATGGCGGAAGGCGGTCAAGCTGATCGAGCGGGTCGAAGAAAAGTCGCGCTGCCTCACCCTCACCTCTGCTGAACGCCTGGAGCTTCTCCTGAGTCTTGGGGAGACGTGGCGCGCCGTGGGACGCATTCGCGAGTCGGCAACGGTGCTCGATCGCGCCGTGCTGCAGGCCGCGGCTACCGGCGATCTGCTGCCGCTCGCACGCGCGCTGTTCCTGCGCGGTGTCACCGAGATCGCGCTGAGCAACTACGTGGAGGCGCGCGCGTCGCTGGCGCAGGCGCTCGATCTCTTTCTCGAGCTTGGGAATGGTGCAGGCATCTCGCGGACGCTGGTGCATCTGGCGGTCGTGGAGGCAGCGATCGGCCATTACGAGCGCGCTGCGGCACTCGTTGGCGAGCTGCGCTCTCATCATCCCTCCCCGGAGACCGATGCCCTGGCCGACGGAATCCTGGGATGGTCGCTGGCGCTGCGCGGACAGTACGAAGAGGGGGCGGTGTTTCTCGAACGTGCCCTCGACTATCACGACCGCGCCGGTGAGATCCGGGAGCGCGCAATGCTGCTGCGGCGTCTGCACTGGACGTATCTCTCGCGCGGCGAGTACCAGTCCGCCATCCGGCTCGCCATTCGAGCCCGCGACGACTCGGCGGCGGTCGGCGACGTAAACGGCGAAGCGAAGGCGAACATGGGCATCGGCCAGTCGCAGCTCGCGCAGGGATTGCACGACGAGGCGGTGTCGTACCTGACCCGCGCCATCGATCAGTTGAAGACGATCGGCGACGCGCATTGCGAAGCCGAATGCCTCTGGCTCCTCGGACGCGCGCGATGCCAGACCGGCGCGCTCGACGAATCGGCTGCTCTGCTCGACCGCGCGTTGACGATGATCCGTCAGATCGGCGACCGCGACGACGAGTTTCGGATTCTCACCGACATGGCCCGTCTGAAGATTGCCCGCGGCGATTTTGCTGCAGCGTGCGAGCGTGCGATCGCTGCACGCGACATCGCTGCGTCGCTGCGAAACCGTGAAGGGGTGGAGTATGCGGAAGCGGAGCTGGCTCGCGCCAGCGAGATTGCATGCAGGTAGCCGTCTCAGCGGGCCGCGCTGTGAGCAAAATCCTTCGTTTTGACGGAAAAGCATCTTCTCCCGTCGCTCTCTCTTCATTGATCGCCCTGGCCGGCAGGAACGGCAGGGACGAGGAGAAAAGATGAGCGCACTAGCCGAAGTCCGCAGAACCGATGCGGTGTCAATCACAAAACCAATGCAGAGCGCGGTCAGCGCGCGCATCGCTCCACGGTCCTATCACGACTGCGGCATCGCCGCGGACCTGAGTATGGGGGGCGTCGCGCCGTACACCCTCGAGGCGTGGATCAAGCCGGGTTCGGTCGACGGCGGCTTCATCGCCGGCAAGCTGGCCGAGGGCTCACTCTCGATCGTCAACAGCCACCTGCTTGCGGGACGCAACGTGGGAGGTCTGGGGGTGGGAACGGCGACGATCCACTCGACGACGGTACTCGAGGCTGGCCAGTGGTACCACGTCGCCACGACCTGTGATGGTACGACCATGAGCCTGTACGTGAATGGCACGCTGGAAGTGAGCGTGAGGCCGGTCACGGCTCTGACAGCCGCTCCGAACGAGGCGACGCTCATCGGCGCGCAAAAGAACCAGGGACGGCCCGCCAACTTCTTTCAGGGGCTGATCTACGAAGTTCGCATCTGGAACGTTTGCCGCACGGCTGGCCAGATGCTCCTGTCGATCGACGAGGTGGAACCGGATCCGGTGGGACTGGCCGGCCATTACGCCTTCTGGAGCATCCCTGCGATCGGCGTCTAGACGACGGTTACCAGTCAACTCCGCGGGACTTTCGCCAGTCTCGGAATGACAGAGATGTTGCCTGGAGGCCGGCTGGAGCTCTCAGGAGTGGGATGGCGCAAACCAGAGGGATCGAGGGCTTGACCTCGAGCTGGTCCGTGCCTTTGAGAGATACCTTCGGACCTTCTGCAAAAGGTCTCGACACTTCTTTAGAAGGCATCAGACCTTCTGCAGAAGGTCTGAGAGTATCTTTAGAAGGCATCGGACCCTTCTGCAGAAGGTCTTGAAGCTTCTTTAGAAGGCTTCGAACCTTCTGCAGAAGGTCTGAGAGCATCTTTAGAAGGCATCGAACCATTCGGCAAATGGTCTCGAGGCTTCTGTAAATGGTTCGCGACCTTTTGCAAAACCATCTGGACATTCCACAAAACCACTCAGACCTTTTGCAGATACCTGGCTACCCTTTTGCAGATAGGCGAGGATCTTTTCCGAGATGGTTGCCGGCGTTCTGAGGCGGACACTGGACGAGGAACCATTGCTCCCCAGATCTGAACGGAGCATGAGAGTGTCTGGAAGTCTGAGCTTTCCTGGTGCCTCGTCAGTGTTTGAATCCTCTGGCCGATCCTGTACCTGGTCGGAGGAGGTTATTCTCGCCCTCCGCACAGGGGTTCGGCCCAGCGCGGCTGGGCCCTACAAGCGACAAGGCACCCACGAGAACTCCGTGGAGTAACGACAGGATGGCGATTCGTAGGCCCAGCTGCGCCGGACGGCTGGAGATTGGATGTTCCTGAGCGTACCAAAGCACGCCGGAGGCGTGCACTGGAGATTGGACGTTTCTCGGCACCCCAACGGGGTGCGGCTACCTTCACGCACGCCTCCGGCGTGCTTTCGTTACGCCCCGAAACGTCCAATCTCCAGGGCCCAGCGCGGCTGGGCCCTACAAGCGACGGTCTCCTACGAGAACTCCGTGGAGTAACGACAGGATGGCGATTCGTAGGGCCCAGCCGCGCTGGGCCGAACCCCCGTGGGTGGGTGCCGGAGTGATCCCACGCGAGTATCGTGTCTCCTTCCGTTTTTGGTGGTAGGGGAGAGTGGCCCTTTTCTCTCTCCTTGAAGAGAAGGAGAGAAGCTGATGAAGAAGAAGGATTTCGGACCCATCGTTGGCTCGTGGCAGATGGTCGAAGCATGGGACATGAATGATCCGGGAAAGCCGGGGAAATCGTATCCGTGGGGAAATCCTCCGCTCGGCTACTGGGTCTACGATTCCGCCGGTAACGTCTCGGTGCAGATCTCGATCAATCCACCTTTGCCGATCGTCGATGCGTCGTGGTGGACCATGGGCAGGACGGCGAACGACGACATGCTGGCGTCGTTCAACAACTACATGGCGTACTTCGGCACCTACACGGTCGACTACGAAAGCGGCACCGTCACCGCCAACGTCATCACCGACGTGCTCCGGCAGTACACCGGCACCGCTCAGCCACGCCCGTTCAAGATCGTGAAGGACCAACTGTTGATCGGTGACGGCAAGACCTATCTTCGGCGATTCAAACGCGTGGCCTGAGCTCTGCCACAGGTAGTACCTTCTGACGAGATCGTGATCTCTCGGGGCGAGGTCGCGATTTCGCGGGATGTGATCCGGATCTCATGCCGAGGGCTCGAGCCGGCGAGACGCCATCGTTCCGTCGCCCCGTGGCGGACGTCGACTCTTCCTGCGTAGTTAGTTGTCAGCCGGATTCATCGGGTAAACGAGATGCTGCGGGTCCCACCACAAAACCAGCAAGACACCCTGCTGAAGAATCCCCCAGATCCGTTCCGTCTTGCCGATGCGGATCGACACAAGCTCGTCAGTATCCGCGAGCCGTTTTTCCTCGAGCTGTGCACGAGCTGGCGCGCAAATCTCGGCCACCGGCATGTAGTGATGTCTCCTTCGTCCCATCGATGGATTCAAAATCTCGCGCCAGGTCAGCTTTTCGAGGGCTGACAACCGCGAATGGACCTTGGCCATCTCCTCGACGCTCATCACATGCCACCCGAACGGCTCCACCATCAGAAGATCGCGGACTCGCCAGGAAGGATTTGCGTTGCCGTAGTCTGGTTGTGACCGAACCTCGGGGACCTTCTTCTTCGGGTGCGGCGTATTCCGCCACTGCGCGTGTTTTGGCGCCATCGGGGCACTACGCCGGACCGAGACCGGCGTAGTACTCGGCCATGGCTGCGTGCGTGATCTCGCGGCGCCCCCACTGCCCCGGAGCGAGTCCTTTGCGCGCTTCCTTCCACGGGTCTTCCGAGTGCGTGAGATCACTCAACCACTGCGAAGACTTGTCGCCGTACGCTTCGAGAACGGCGTCAACGGTCTCCCCCTCCAGCACCGAGAGAACGCCCGGACTACCCTTCGAGCATGCCTGGACGTTGTACGTGCCGCGATGCCAATCGTAGAGAACGGGCACGACAGGACCGTTCGCCCACGCCTCGATCCGTTCACCAAAAAGCGGCTTCTCATCCCAAACGAGTGACCAGGCCTGGGAGTAATAGACCAGCTTCTGGAGCTTCATCGCGGTGACGCCGCCAAGCTTCTGGAGAATGTATGCGGCAGTGTCAAAGACTGTTGCCATAGCGCGAATCTCCGATCATCTGTCCCACGTGAACCGGAATGATGACATCTCTCATCCCGGAACAGGTAGGGATTCCACGTGACGTAGAGTCCCCCAGCAACCCACGACCATCACTCCGGAAAATCGACCGCCTCCCCAAACCCCGGAATCAGCGTCCGCATCTCGACGGCGTTGTCCTCAGCGACCGATAGCAACGCATCGCTCACGATCGTATCGATGGACAGCCCGAGCCTCGCCAACGCCTCGAGCATGACAACCTGATACCGCGGGACCCGAGCTGTGAGCGTAGCCGTCCGCACCAAAGGCGGCAGAGCTTGCGGCGCATCCTCACCCAACGCCTCCTCAACTTCCTGCATCGACCAGGAGTCGAACGCCAGCGCCAACAGTTGCGGCCCTCGGATGCGGAAGCCGTTTCGGAGCAACTCTCCCTCGATCTCCCCCTCCCGAATCGCTCAACGCACCCGCTCCGGCTCGATCCCGGTCAGCCGTTGCACTCTTCATCGCGAATCTAGTAAACGTGGTGACTCGCTGTCCGTGGCCTTGAGGAGCGGTTCTGGGTGTCCGGACCGCTCGAAGGAGTACGATTGCCTTGACCAAACCTCATTTGGCAGGCACAAAGGTACCCTTGGGGGCTCAGCTTCGAGCAGACTGGAATCCGAAGCCGTATTGAATACCTCTTGCGCACTCGTAACGCGCCGACTCACGAGTGCAGATCCACACCGCAACGCGAGGTTTCTCATGACCAAACCGAAAAAAACAGATAAAACAAGTGCATCGGAACTCATGAAGCTGGAGATCAGAGGCTTTGCTCATCTGAGGGACGTGAGTCTGACTCTGGGAGATCTTACCGTCCTCGTTGGTCCACAGGGCGCAGGCAAGAGCCTCGCCCTCCAGTGGCTCAAGGTTGCAATGGATGGACGTCAACTCGTGGACGCACTGAAAGCCGCCGGCCATCCAACCGGCCGTGCAGATGTGCTTATCGATCTCATTTTCGGAACGGGCATGGCTCCAGCCTGGCACGAAGGCGAAACCGAGGTAACTCTCGATAACAAGAGGGTCACTCCAAAGACCATCAGCCGCATCGGTGATGGCAAGGAGAAACTTTTCTTCGTGCCAGCGCATCGTTCGATGCTGATCAGCGACGGATGGGCAGCGCCCTTCCAGAAGTTGACTTCTGATACACCTGCGGTAGCACGAGTGTTCAGCCAGAACCTGTTCGACCGTTTCAGTGGCAAGGATGCAGGGACCCTCTTTCCCGTGGAGAGGCGGCTGAAGAAAGAGGTCCGAGAGAAGATCGATGCTGCGATTTTCCACGGCGGAACTGTTGGCATAGAAGAAGATAACCAGCACGCGCAGCGGCTTCGGCTTGTGCATGGAGGGATGCATCTTCCGTTCATGACGTGGACTGCAGGGCAACGAGAATTCACCCCTCTTCTTCTCGGTCTTTACCACCTGCTGCCTTCGACCCAGCAACGCAAGCGCGCTGAAACCGATTGGGTGGTGCTGGAAGAGCCCGAGATGGGACTTCACCCGCAAGCTATTACTGCGGTGATGCTCCTGGTACTCGACCTGCTTTGGCGTGGCTATAGAGTCGTGCTCTCCACACATTCGCCCCACGTCTTGACTATGCTATGGATGATGCGTCAACTCCAAGCTCATCACGCAAGCTGGCAGCTCCTCTGTGAAGCCTTCGACGTGAGCTCGTCGCAGCAGATGCACCGGGTAGCCGAGTCCGCCTTGACCAAGGACTACCGTGCCCACCTGCTTCAGTTCGAAGCCGGAGGGAAAGTAACCTCTAAAGAGATCTCCGAGTTGGATCCAAGCTCCAAAGATGAGAGTATTTCGGGCTGGGGCGGCCTGACTGAGTACTCCTCCCGCTTCGGGGACGTCGTACGAAAAGCGGTCAACGAGGCAGAATCGTGAGAAAGGCGTCGCGCAAGACAGCTCTGATACGGGCGCTACGCGATGAATCCCCCCTCTGCCAGTCGGTTTGCCAAGGTATGGGCGCCATTGAAGCGTCACATCATGTTTGCTTTGAGGAGGGCGTCCGCTCGACATTCCAGGACAGTCTCGATCTTGATGAAGCGCTGAGAGCTGGTAACGATCAGGCGAACCGGTGGGATTACTTGCTTAGTCATTCGCCGAGCAATGAGGTCGTCGCCGTGGAACCACATTCCGCCAAGCAAGACGAGATCTCGACGGTTATCAAGAAGCGTACAGCCGCACGTGAGCAACTGAGGCCTCACCTCCGAGAGGGAGCTCAGATCTCGCGTTGGCTGTGGGTCGCGTCGAGTGGAGTCTATTTCGCCGACACGGAAAAGGTGAAGAAGCTACTCGATCAGAACGGCATCTTGTTCGTAGGCAAGAAGGTCTTGGAAAAGCATCTTGGCGCGAAAGGCAAACCAGATCCTGATGGAAGACTAAAGCGGAAGCGCTCGAAATGAGGCATTCTGGAGGTGCCCACACATCGCGTGCCACCTATGCGTTCCGAGGAGCCTTCAAGAATGATGGTCTTCAGCCCCGAGTCGCGGAGCGTATTCTCGGCGGAGACGCCGACCATACCGGCACCGATGATGAGGACGTCGGCTTCTTCTAACATGCAATAGCGGTAACAAGATTTGGTGGGTGAGTCACCGGAGGGGCGCGGGGGTCCTGTGTAGGGCCGCCGCCCTCGGCGGCCTTCCACGTGCGGGGATGAACCAAGGCCGCCGAGGGGACGCCCTACACACTCCCCACACCCGCTACAATTACAGCCATGGCAGACGTCAGCGACACCATCAGTGAAGCGGTTGAGCACGCATCGGAATCGCGGCTCAACTCGGTCATCGCGTTGCTCGTCGCGATCACGGCCACGTTCATGGCGCTCTGCAACGTCAAGGACGGCAACATCGTCCAGGGGATGCAGCAGGCGCAGGCGACCTCGGTCGATCAGTGGTCGTACTACCAGGCCAAGGGGATGAAGCAGAACCTCGCGGAGGCGACGCTCGATCAGCTTCAGCTTCAGCGGACGATGCTCGCCGATCCGAAGTTTGCCGCGATGCTCGACGCCAAGATCGTTGTCTACGAGAAGCAGGTCAAGAAATACGAGAAGGAAAAGGTAGACATCAAGAAGCAGGCCGAAGACGCGCTGAAGCAGTACGACGCGCTGAACTTCCATGACGATCAGTTCGATATGTCGGAGGCCTGTCTTTCCGTCGCCATCGCGCTGTTCGGTGTGACGGCGCTGACGAAGAAGCGCTGGCTGCTGGTCGTCGCCTGCGCGTTCATGTTCCTTGGCGTGTTGTTCGGCCTCTCGGGTTTCTTCGGCTGGAAGATCCATCCGGATTTCCTGGCGAAGTTTCTTTCGTAGGGGATGAATCGGAGGTCGGGGGTCGGAAGACAGTAATCGATCAACTGCCGCCTACGACACCCGACACCCGACACCCGACACACGACGCCAGGCAACCGGCAACCGACAACCCACTCCACGTCAACACCGAACCCGTGTATCCTCTCTACGGGTTTCCATTTTCGGCAGTCAAAAATGTAGTCGCCCGTCCATTCAGTCAAGGCAAGGGACTGACCCAACGGCTGCATTTCGAGTGGCAACGCGACCAGTCTCTTTTCGGGAGTCTTTCGTCGCGTTGTGTCTGGATTCAGGCCGGAAGTGCCGGCCGTTGATCGACTGCGGTGGGGAGAGATGTCTTGCGATCGGTAGAGAAACGGGAACAGGCGACGGCGGGATGTAGTCCGGTGCGAAGTGTTCGCCGCCGCGGCTCGGCCGGATTCATCCTCACGCTCGAGCTGCTCATCCTGCTCACCATCTTCGGCGTCGTAGCGATCTTCGCTCTGGTTCTGATTCAGCAGCATTTCGTCAATCAGGCCGGCGACTACTTCGGCCGCACGATCTTCATCTACGACTCGAAACAGCCGGCCGGCAGCAGCGTCCTCATCGGCCGTGCCGTCAGCTTCAACGCGCTGGAAGCGCCGCAAATCATCTATCGCGTCCCCACTTCCAATCCTCCCCTCGCCGCGCTCCTTGCTGTCCGCGCCGCCAACTTCACGACGAGGCCGTCGGTCTTCTACGACAACCCGAACTGCACGGGAGGGTCGTGGATGCTCGATCCGGCGAACCCCGTCAGCGGAACGGTTGGCGAGGTCTCCGATCTCTACTCGCTGCAGGGAACCGCGTTCGCCATCGGTTTGTCAGGGGTGGATCAGAACGTTCTCTTCCGTTCGACGCCCGGCGCGGCGCCCGTTGCGACGCCGCAGTCGCGATGGGTGTCGGAACGCTACTCCGCGAATTGCCAGACGGTGGCTGATGACCCGGTCCTGCGAGGAGCGCTGATCCCGGCCAACATCGTTTTCTCGATGAGCACCATCTACGTTCCTCCCTACTGGATACCGACCGGTCTGGCCGGTCCCCCGCTCAGTGCCGCAACCGCGCCGAAGAAGGAGGGCGACCCCTGGCCATGATCGGCCGAACCGATCGCGTGCTCATCGTCTATCCGGATCCTGCCGTCCGGCGGGAGATCGAGAATGTCGTACGCCGGGCGCACAAGCACTCGGTGGCGGCGCGTCATGCCGGAACCGCGGGAGCCGCCGTTCAACTGGCGCGAGACTTCGATCCGCGCATCATCCTGCTCGATCTCGTGCAGGATCGGGCGCTGGCGTTGAGTGTGGCCAAAGAGCTACGGCGGCCGGATCGATTGATCATCGGTCTGATCAATCCTCTGATGGATGCCGGAGGCGGTTCGGAAGCGGAATTCCTCCGGCAGGCGGTGCGCTCGGGAGTGGGCGACTTCGTCGCTCTTCCGCTATCCGACGCAGAGATTGCCTCAGCTCTCGAGACCGCGCCGCAAGGTGGAACGGCGGCGCATGAAGGGCGCGCGATCACGTTCTTCAGTCATCAGGGAGGCGTTGGAACAACCACGCTGGCCATCAATACCGCCATCGCTCTGCGTGTGGCGGAACCCACTCGGACAGTGGCGGTGCTGGACGGCAACATTCAGTTCGGCTGCGTCGCCGCACACCTTGGAATGGTCCCCGAGCGCGACCTCGGCGATGCCATTCGCGAGCTCGACCTCGGGCCGATGTTTCCGCTTCCCACCGCCGGACGGGAGTCGTCGATCTCGGTTCTGGCCAGTCCGCTCGATCCGCGCGCGGCCGAGATGATCACGCCGGAGGATGCCTCCCGCGTGGTGATCGAGCTTCGCCGCAGATTCAATACGGTGGTCATTGACACCGCGCCGGTCCTCGATCTGATGACGCTGTCGGTTCTGGATCTCAGCGAAACAGTCGTCGTGGTCACGGAGCCGCTGGCGCCGACCATCGTTGGCACCGCGCGACTCCTCGGTATGCTCTCCAGCCTCGGCATTACCGACGATCGCGTACGGCTCGTCGTCAGCCGGTTCCGCGACGCTCCCGACGTCCTTTCGCCGGCTGTGGTTTCGCAGCAGTTGGGCCGCGCCGTCGATCACGTCGTGCCGTTCCTCATGCCTGTGACCGCCGGCACGCATCGCGGAATCCCAGCGATCTTCGAGAGGGGAACGGCACAGTTCACCGATGCGGTGAAGCGTCTGGCCCGCGACGTCGGACGGGGCGGAGCGGGCGTGGGGGGGAAGGTGTAGTGGCGATCGCACCTGTACAAGTCTTCGAGGGTCGACGATGGCACCCCAGCGGGGTGCGTGAGGGTAGCCGGTGGCCACGCCGGAGGCGTTGCCACCGGTTTGAGAGCGCATGCAAAGGCACCCCGGCAGGGGTGCGTGAATCGTTCGGCACATTCGACATCGCTGAACATCGCATGGGACCTGCCCCCCTTCTCGCACCCCTGCCGGGGTGCAATTCCTTAAACGAACGAATCCGGTGGCAACGCCTCCGGCGTGGCCACCGGCTACCCTCACGCACCCCGCTGGGGTGCCGGGAAACGGCCACTCCACTACCCTCACGCACCCCCTTGGGGTGCCAGGGAACGGGCACTCGACTATCCTCACGGACCCCGTTGGGGTGCCGGGAAACGTCCACTCCTCTTCTTCATTTAGAAAGGGGAGGCTCATGACCGACTACACCATCCCTCCCGTCGAGGATCTTCGTTCGCTGATCCGCACGGCGTGGCCGTTGCGGCGACTGCCGCCGCTGCCTCCTGGACCGGCGACTGCGGCGAACGAGCCGGGTCTTCGTCAGCGGCTCTTTCAACGAATCCTGAAGAGTCTGGAGACTCCGAGCGCCGGGGTGACCGTCAAGGCCCGGGTTCGGCGCATCATTGAAGAGAGTCCCGAGCTCGATGGGATCGATGAGGAATGGCTGGCGCGAATCGAGACCGATCTCATCGACGAGGTCGACGGCCTGGGGCCCGTGGCATCGTTGCTCCGCGATCCGACGGTCTCCGACATCCTCATCAACGGACCCTCGGATGTCTGGGTCGATCGCTTCGGAAAACTGGAACGGAGCAGCGTTCGGTTCGAAGACGAGGCGCACCTTCGGCGCATTCTTCGCCGCATGGTCGGGACGCAGGGACGGCGGCTGGACGAAGCTGTTCCGTATGCCGACCTCCGGCTGCCGGACGGCTCGCGGCTCAACGTAGTTCTGTCGCCCGTGAGCTTGCGGGGATCGGTCGTGTCTATCCGGCGCGCACGAGAATCGTCGTTCCGGATGGAAGACCTGGTTGCGTTCGGAAGCCTCACCGGGGAGATCGGCGAGCTGCTCACCGAGGCGGTAAGGCTCAGGCGGAATGTTTTGGTCGCGGGCGGATCGGGTGCGGGTAAGACGACGTTGCTCAACGTACTCTCCCGAGCGATCCCACCGGACGAACGGATTGTGACGATCGAGGAGACGGCAGAGCTGCGCCTCGAGCATCCTCACGTGATTGCCCTCGAGGGGCGGCAGGCGAATGTCGAAGGAACAGGTGGGATCGATATCCGGGTGCTGGTGCGGAACGCACTACGAATGCGCGCCGACCGGATCATCGTTGGCGAAGTCCGCGGCGCCGAGGCGTTCGAAATGCTCCAGGCAATGCACGTGGGGCACGATGGGAGCCTGACCACGATCCACGCCAACTCGGTCCATGACGCCATCCGACGTCTGGAGAGTCTGGTGCTCATGGGAGGCATCGAGCTCGGTGCGGCAACTGTGACCGAGATCATCGCCTCTTCCATTCATCTGATCGTGCAGATGACCCGCTTCCCGGACGGAAGCCGCCGTCTGACCAGCGTGGCGGAAGTGGCGAGGACGGGCGATGCGACGACGGCGCGCGAGCTGATCGTTTACCGGCCGGCGGTGCGGCGATTCGAGCGTACGCCGGCACTGGCCGAGTTTCTGCTCCGGTTGCGGGCATTGCGTCAGGAACGATCGCGATGAGCGGCCTTTCGGTATGGATTCTCGGCGTGGTCGTGCTCGCGGTCATCGTGTTCCTGATCGTCAGAAGCATCCGACTGAGCCGCAATCGGGCTGACGACGAGCTTCACCTCGGCCGGCTGCTCGCGGGACGGCAGGCGCTCGACGAGACAGAGACCGGCGACGAACCGCGGCCGGGCCGCATCGAACGGACCTTACGCGGCGCGGGGATCGGGATACCGGTTCCGCTCGCGATCGTACTCATCGTATTCGCCGGCGTAATCGTCACGCTGCTGGCGATGAACATCTCGCCGGTGCTGGTCTGGGCCGCACCACTGGCTGGTCTTGCCGCGGTGTGGATTCTCTGGTCGCTGATCAACGAGGTCGCCCGGCAGCGCGCATGGCGGTTCGAAAACCGTTTGGTCGATGCGATCGATCTGATGGCCGGTGCGCTCTCCGCCGGACAGAACCCGGTCGATGCTCTTGCCAGCGCCGCCGAAGGTGCGCTCGAGCCGGTGAAACGTGAGCTTCTCTTCGCCGCCGAACAACTGCGTGGCTCCGTTCCCATCGAACGCGCTTTGCGGCGGCTGTCGATTCGCTATGACTGCGAGGGCGTGCGCATCTTTACCCAACTCCTCATCGCCAAGTGGGAGGTCGGGGGCCCGCTGGCGCCGGTCCTTCAAGTGGTCAACCGCACGATGCGGCACGGTCTCGGTTTGCGCGCCAAGCTGCACACCCATGTCTCAGGCGCGCAGATGTCGGCAATCATCGTAGCGATCATCCCGTATCTCCTCATCGCTTTCTTCGCGTGGAAGCGGCCCGAATCGATCGACCGTGTCTGGGCACTCCCGTGGGGTCCGCAGTTGTTCGTCGGTGCGATCTTCCTGCAGATCGCCGGCTTCACCTGGCTGCGCCGCATCCTGAGGACAGAGTTGTGAGCGCGAGCCAGATCATCGACTTCCTGCTCGTCGCGCTGCTCGCGGCGACGATCGTCGTGCTGATCGTGTTCCGGCGTGGAAAGACCAGCCCGCGATATTGGCCGGGTCTTCTCCGGGCTGCCGGCTACGACTCGCGGCGGAGCGCGCCGCTGTTTTGGGCGGCGAAGATCATCCTCGCTCTTCTTCTGCCACTGCTGTTCGCGGAAGCACTGCGGCTGACAGCCGGATGGATGTTGCTCCTCCCGCTCGCGGTCACCGGCTTCTTTATCCCGGACCTTTGGCTGGTGAGCCGCAGGCGTCAGCGGAAAGCGCGGATACTGCAAGCGCTCTCCTTCTTTCTCGATCTTCTGGTATCGCTGCTCCGCTCGGGGCTCGAAGTCGAAGAAGCGTTTCGGCGCGCCGGAGCACGTGGCCTGCCGCCGGAACATCCGCTCGCCGAGGAGGTTCGATGGGTCTCGGACGAGATCGCTGGAGGTGCTGATCGGGCCGTTGCCTTCGGCGCCATGGCTGCTCGCAGCAACGTTCAGGATCTGCACGCTGTCGCGGCGGCGCTGGAGCTTGGCAGCCGCCTCGGCTTTCCAGTCGCAGACATCCTTGCGAGTCAGGCGGAGATCCAGCGGGAACGGAGAGCCGAACGCGGCAAGAAGCGAATCGACCGTGCGATGGTGATCGCGCTGTTTCCGGTCCTGCTTTGTGGCTTTCCACTTTTCGTGGTCGTGGTGGTTCTACCCTTCGTCCTCGAGCTTCTGAAGACCATCGATCTTCTCCGGACTTTCCAGAACTAGAGTATTTCAATCCGTACAGTCCGCTTTGCATTACTGTGGAGTTACTCATTTATCATTTGTTCTCAATAGTTTGACGAAGCGCTCACAGCAGTGATACCGTTTTTGCTGGGTATCAACCAAGCACGAGTGCGGCGGTCGTCCGGATTGTCCTGACGATGTCCGATTTTTCTTTCACCCCCCCGGAGAACCCCCCAGAGGAGAGGAGAGGTCCATGTCACGGAAGATCCGTAATCGTCGTCCCCAAGCTGGCTTCATCGTCACCATCGAGCTTTTGCTTCTGACCACGATCCTGGTCATCGGTCTGATCGTTGGGATGACCAACGTCCGCGATTCAGTCCTGGCCGAGCTGAGCGACGTATCCGAGTCGATCGGCGCGCTCAACCAGGGTTACCAGATCACCGCCGTAAGCAACGCTGCCGGCACCGCTGCCACAGCCGGAAGCTCCTTTACCGACGCGCCCGATAGCGCTTCGCTCGGTCATCCCATCGATAGCCAATCCGGTAATTCGCAGACCGAGCTGACCTTCACTCCGGCAGCGCCCGGACCTGGTGAAGAAGCCGCCGCACCGGTTCTGCAGTAGTCCCTGTTTTGAACGATTCACCGCGGCGGGGCGTTGGCCCCGCCGCGTACCTGATGCTTCTGCGGTTAACGTGATGTGTGTGTGAGGTCTCCGATTGGCGAGTGCTGATCGGGGCCGCTGGAACGAGAGGGGGCGATTGTGTACAACGACCGCGACCGAGGACACATCTCGATCCCCTATGTTCTGACGGTGGCCGTGGCGCTGCTCCTGGTGGTGGCGTTAGCGGCTCGTCAGGTGACGAGGGCAAACTCGACGCGCGTAGTTGTGGCGCGCGAGTCCATAGCACCCGGCGAGCGCATCGATGCGTCGAAACTGACCTTCGCTGAATTGCCGAAGGGGACGATCCCAGCCAGCACGGTGCTCGATCCGGCGGTGATCATCGGACGAATCGTTCAGCGGCCGGTGGCAAAAGGAAATCCGATCACAGCCGGCGATTTCGTGGCCGCGCTCGCTCCGGCGAAATGGCTATCCGATGCTCCTCCGGCAGGGCGTGTCGTAGTGACCGTCGCAGTGCCGGGCACGCTACTCCCGGTGCAGCAGCTTCGACTCGGCGATCAGCTCGAGTTGCTGGGCGTCTCGCATACCGGCGAGTCGAAGGTGGTGGGCCGGGACGCGTACTACCTCGGCGCCATCCAGGCCGCCCGGCGGGAAGCAGCCCATGGACCTCTGGAGAGCCTGGTCCAATCTGCCAACACCCGTGATCGGCGGCCAACCGGCGTCATAGGTCTGGTTCTGGCCGTGAGGCCGGAAGATGTTTCTCCGATCGCTCAGGCCGAGGCCAAGGGAGACACGATCGCACTGGCGCTGCATGGCAGCAAGGAGATCGTCAGCGGACGCCTCCTGAAGATCGGCACTCAAAAGGAACATACGCCCGTTGCGGAAGCACCGGAACAGGTTGAACTGATTACGGGGGCGCACAGGGAGAAGGTCGACGTGCACTGATGAGAAAACTCGGCGTGGCGTGTGGGGTGGTGCTTCTCGTCGTCGGTTCCGTCCATGCGGCCGGAGGTTCGGCCAAGGCTGCAAAGACGGCGGCCGTTTCTGAACAGGTTCCTCCGGCGCCCGGCCCCATCCAGACTGTGCAGGACCTGATCCGAGTCCGCGTCGGGAGCGGCAATGTGGTCAGCTTTTCCTCGCGCGTAACCCGCGTGGCCGTTGGCGATCCCAAGATCGTAGCCATTCACGTCGTGGAGGCAAAGCAGATCCTCCTGCAGGGGCTGGCTCCCGGCCGTTCCACGGTGTTCGCCTGGCTGTCCGACGGCCGGAGACTCAAGTACGACCTGATGGTTTCACCCCGCATCGAGGTGCTCGAGTCCACGCTCCGCGACCTCGATCCGCGCATCGATGTGGAGCCGAGCGGAGATGGATCCTCCATCGTCCTGAGCGGAAGGGTCAACAGCGAGAAGGTGGCGAATGAGGCTCGGCAGCTTACCGAGAACATGCTCGGCAGTGTCGCCGGCGCCGCAAGCCGGGTCATCAGCCTCATTCAGTTTCCCGGTTCCAACGATGGGGACATACGCCTGACTTCGGCGCTCGGTGACGTCGATCCGCGCATCCGGATGCGGCGAATCCAGGTCGGAACAAAGGTGAGCAACACCGCCGATGCCGTTGTGCTGGAAGGGCGTGTCAAAGACATCTCATCACTCGTTCGGGCAATCACCCTTGCCGAGCTGCAACTTGGAGGCGTCGGCGGAAAGATCGAGCCACTCTCCAACGAGGCCGCCGATCCAGGGCGCAACAGGAACTTCACCGGCATTCTCCCCAAGCTTCAGGGACAGGAAACGGCTCAAGGCGGCCTGGCTTCCTACGTGGCTCGCGGCCTCATTCTCAAGTCGGCCTCGGGGCGTGTGCTCTCGTTTCTGGAAGTCGACGAGCTTCCGCAGATCATGGTGGCCATCCGCGTTCTGCAGGTTGACCGTGGCCGCGCCCGAAAGCTCGGCATCGACTATCGATTGGATGGAACGCGAATCTCGGCCGGCAGTTTTCAGCAGCCCGGCCGGACGGCGATCGCCGCGCCGCCTTCACCTCCATCGATCACCGGACTCCTGGGGGGAAACGTCGTGGCGTCGTTCGTCGACAAGACCATCGCCATCGCCGCGGCGATCGAACTTCTCCAGCAGAAAGACCTCGCCCGTTCCGTCGCCGAGCCGAACATCACAACGTTGTCGGGTGAATCCGCTTCGGTACTGGTGGGTGGCGAAGTCCCCATCCCCACGACTACCGTCGGGCAAACGACGTCCGTGCAGGGATTCCTTTTCCAGGACTTCGGCGTCCGCCTCGACATCCGGCCCACCCTGGCGCCGAACGGTCTCGTGGCCATGGAGATCGCTCCGAGCATTATCCAGCCCAGTGCGGATCTGTCTGTTTCAGGCGTTCCCGGCTTCAACGTCCGGTCGGTTCAGACCACGGCCAAGGTCGCGCCGGGGCAGACGCTGGTCATCGGTGGGCTGATCTCGTTCAGCGAAGAATCTCAAAAGCGGGGTGTGCCCGGTCTCTCCGATATCCCCCTGTTGAAGCATCTCTTCAGTTGGGAAGGCCGCACGCTGCAGGAGCAGGAGATTCTGTTCGTCATCACCCCCAGAATCCTGAACGAGAAGGCCGAGGATGTCGCCGACGCGGTGCCATGGCGCGACGTCGAACCGCTGACCGCTGGTGCGACCGTGGAATTGCCGCCGCTCGACGCTGATCCCGCCAAGACCCTCACGACGTCAGGAACGATGACGCGTTCCGGTATGCCACCGTCGTTCCACGAGTCGACCCCGGCACGTCCCACACGTCCCGCCTCCGCCAAGAGTGATGCATCGCCACCGCCGATACCGCCGGTGCCCCAACTGGTACTGGAGCCTGGAGCGGCGGTCGATCTGGAGAAAACAGCGCCGGCCAGGGAGACTACGCCGAGCTCGCCGGCTGTTGTTGCGCCGCAAGTTGTTGTGAAGACGCCGGCGACTTCGTCTTCCATCTCGGCCGCGAGCCCGTCATCCAGCGCTCCGGCCTCCGCCAGCGAGCCGCTGAACCTGACGCCGAAATCGGCGGCGAAGGCTCCGGAGATGCCGGCAGCTTCGCTCGCAACTCCGACTCCAATCGCAAAGGATCACTCCGAGATGACCGCGGGGATCGTAAGTCCGACTCCATTGCCGGTCTCCGCTGCTTCAACCACGGCAGCCATCCTGAAGCCTTCGCAAGCCGAGGTTCCGAAGACAACGACGACAGCAAAGGTCGTTGTCGCCCCGACCCCGGAATCGAACAAGATCGCTGTATCGAGTCCAGACAAGAGCGCGGCTCCACATAGAGTGCCCAAGACCAGCATCGCGAAAGTTTCGGCTCCATCATCCTCCGCTGCCCCAACCACAGCAGCCATACAGAAGCCGGCGCAAACCGAGGCAGCGAAGGCAACGGCAACAAGCGTCGCGGTCGTCCCGATCCCCGAATCGACCAAGGGGCCGGCGAAGACAGCGGCGTCACGTCCTGAAAAGAGTGAGCCGGTTCATGAGACGGACGCTCCGCCTGCTCCTTCCAAGGCCGTCGCTTCGAGCCCGCCGCCGGCGGCTCCGGCGGCGACGATAGTGAAATCCGCCGCCACTCCACCGGCCTCGATCGTGACGGCCAAAACGGAACCTTCGAAGACCGTGGCAACAACCGCCGTTCCTTCGACGCAAGCGGCGTCAAAGCCAGTGAACGTGGCAGCAGGCTCCGCAGACCAGAAGAACGCGCAGGCGCGCAGCACGGTGCCGGCGGCCGTTCCAGTGAGCCGGCCATCGCCGGCCATCGTGTCTGCGCCGGTCTCTCCAACACCTGCAAAGCCCTCAGTGAACCCACCTCCGGTCCAGGCATCGGCGCAAACGGTGAACATCGGCGGCGGAGGTTCGGCGCCCGCAAAGACTCCCGCAGCAACAGCCGGCCCGGTCACGAATGCGTCTCTGGTGAGCAAACCGCAGCCTCCCGTTTCGGAGATTCACGCGGCAACACCGCCGCCGCCGCCGGCCGCGGTTCGTCCTGGCGGCCTGCAATCGACAGGAACGGTTCCTCCCGTGGCCGTCGCGAAAGCGCCTACAAGGAGCGAAAGGGCGAACGGGATCATCATGGTGGCGGATGTGAGCTCGGAGATCCATGCTTCGGTCACGCGCGACTACAAGATCACGGTGGTTGTCTCGCCGCATCCGGGAGATGCCTGGTCGCGTCTGGCGCACCGTGTGACCGGAGACGGCAGCCGTTGGCGGCAGCTCGCCGCACTGAATGGATCGACTGACGATACGCTGAGCACTGACCAGGTAGTTCACGTCCCCTTCACGATGCTTCGATCAGATCTGAAGCAACAGATCATCGAGACGCTCTTCCCAAAGGGCAGCGCGGTGGAAGCCGATTGGAATCGCGTCCACGGCGCGCAAGCGCGGCGGTAGTGTGTAAGCGATGACACGTGCGCGGTGCGGTTGAGTCGCTACCGTACCTTTCGAGAGCTCGTCCGAAATCGACCCGCTGTCATTCCGAACCGCCGGAGCCCCGCTTCGGCTTGTGGCGCTCGGTCAGCTCGGGGCGTAGGACGGCGAGGAATCCCCAGCCGGTAGCCCGTGCGTAATGCGCCACCCTTTCCCGGTTTTCAGGGAGGGGATTCTTCTCCGCGCTCCGCCCCCGAAGCCTGTCCCGTGCGAGCACAACAAGTCGAGGCGGGGGCTTTGCCGGCTGCTACGAAACTCGCAGGTTGTATGCGGCTTTCTCAGTATCTTTCATGGGGCAGCGACCTGATCGAGGTGAGGGCTGCTGCCGGTTGTGGCACGTTGCGCGCGAAGGCGCGCGAAACAATCCAGCCCCGCGCTCGGCGCGGGGTAACAGGAAGATGTTGAATTTGCGGCCGCGAAGGCGGTCGCCACCAAGTCCTGGCGCGATGGTCGCGATTGTGGCGGCCACCTTCGCGGCCGCAACATCCACCACCGACGAATACCCCTGGCCGAGCCAGGGGCTACATTGTCCGACGCGCCTGCGCGCGTCGACACCGGCAATCGCGGCTTTCGT
>JBBRNB010000089.1:0-29869 GCA_038230535.1 Thermoanaerobaculia bacterium | reverse complement strand
GGGTCTCTACTTCATGGCCGAGGCTCATCAACTGCTCATCCGGTCTCGTTGAGACCACCGACTGGAGAGCCGGATGCGGGAGATCCGCCCGTCCGGTTCGGAGGGAGGGGGAGCCTTAACCGGCTCTCCCTACCCCTATATGTTGTTTCGCGCGCCTTCGCGCGCAACGTGCCACGACCGGCAACCGATCACCTTGGTCATGTTGATGCCTCCGGTTGAGAGATACCGGGAAAGCCGCACAAACCCTGGGAGTTTCTTGGAAGACTGCCGCAGCCGCTTTGGGGGGTGGAGTGGGGGAGCGGCGGAGGACGGCGAAGGATCTCAAGCTTCGCGGCTTCGGCTGGAACCGCGCGGTTGAGATCCTTCGCCGTCCTGCGCCGCTCCCCCGCCCACCCATCCCACGCGGCTCCGGCAGCCTCAGGATGACGGTGAACTTGATTTCTGCACAAGATCTCAGAGTGACAGTAATATGGAGCGCGGCATCTTTCACAGGCTCTTACGATGACAGGGCTGGGTGGGTACCGATTCATTCAATACACACTCAGTTGTAGATTCATCTAGTCTGTATGACTCTCGGAAGGAGGAAGCGCCATGCCTACTGGACTCAATGCGGTCATCGACCTTTCCCACCATAACGCCTCGGTTGATTTCAGCCAGATCAGGAACGCCGGGATTATCGGCGTTATCTACAAGGCGACTCAGGGATTGACGTACGTCGATCCAACTTATGCGTCACGGCGTACGCAGGCGCTCAGCGCGGGGTTGCTCTGGGGCGCCTACCACTTCGGCACCGGTGACGACGGCGAGCAGCAAGCCCAGCATTTCCTCGATGTGGCCGCTCCTGATGCTTCGACGTTGCTCGTCCTCGATTTCGAGGAAAACAATGGCGACGACATGTCGCTGGATCAGGCTCATGCGTTTGTTACGAGGGTTCAGAGTGTTACTGGCTCCTATCCGGGTTTGTACTCCGGCTCGTACATCAAAGGACTGCTCGGATCTGACACCGACTCTGTGCTGGGGAACTGCTGGTTCTGGCTGGCGCAGTACGGTTCCACCCCGGTCCTGCAGGCGACCTGGAGCCAATGGACAATGTGGCAGTACACCGACGGTGCGTCCGGTCCGGAGCCACATACGGTAGACGGAGCCGGTGCCTGCGATCGCGAAACGTTCAACGGCAGTGAGAGCGATCTTCGCGCTCTTTGGCATTGGTAGGCCGGGCGACGTCATTCTTCATCATGTTGGTAGTTTTGGTCCCGCCCACGGGGGTTCGGCCCAGCGCGGCTGGGCCCTACAAACGATGTCGTGGCGATGAGGAGCGCGAAGGCAGGGGCGATTTTCCGGCTTCCTGCTACTCCCTCATTGAATGAATCAAGTCCACACGGTGCTGCTTTCGAACCTGATCACGATGAGGCTGACCGGCATCATCGATGACGTTCGCGGCCTGGCCGAGATCATCAAGGAAGAGCCTGATCTGACGGAGCACGAGCGAGAAGAGCTCCTCCGGGCCACTCGAAGGATGCTGGCGGAGGCCGACGTCGTTCTCGAATGGATATCACAAGTACCAATGAGCGAGTTACGGAACTGACTCCAGGGGGCTCAATCGCTTCCGCTCGAACACTGGGACATCGATGGACAGGTGCCTTGTTGCGGATGGATGTCGCGATTCGCGGCGAAGCAGAAGTTCTCGACGAAGGTCTGCGAATACTTCTTCATGACCTCCGCGGGAATGTCTTTCGGAGTCAGCTCGCGAAACTCAAAGGCGATCGAGCCGTCCGGGCTCACCGTCGCCAGGAGGTAGCCGTAAACATCCGTCCGCACATTCGGACCAGGCTTAGCCGTCTCCGGCAGCCGGTAGCGCACCGCTCCCGAGGTTCCGACGATCCAACCCTGCAACACACCGCCGTTCGCCTTCCAGTAGGCGGTGTCGTAGATGTTTTCCATGACGAAGTGCGAATGGCTGGAGAGGACGTAGACCTGTTTCTTCTTCTTGTCGCGCAGGTTGAGCAGAAGGCTGTAGACCTCGCGTCCGCTCTTCTGCTGGGCGGGATAGTTGCCCATGCTGTGACCGCACGAGAGGCTGTCGGGAAGTGCCGCGTGCATACCTACGACGACGGATTTGATCGAGGCGTCCGCCCCGTCACGATCCAGCACTTTCTTCAGCCAGGTCATCTGCGCGCCGTCGAACATGTCGCATGTGGCGTTGTCGAGAGTGATGAAGTCGATGCCGTTGTTGACGACGTGAAAATACGTTCTGACCGACGTGTCGCTCGGATCGTCCTTCAGCCTCTGATCGTGAATGGCCGGCCGATCCAGATAGGCGTTGAACGCTTTCACGAAGGCTGCTCGTGACATCGGCCAGGTCAACTCGTGGTTGCCGATGCCGGCGAAGACAGGAACGCCGCGGTCTTCGAAGGGCTTCACCTGGTTTTCGATCGCGTCTTTGAAGGCTCCCCTGAGATAGCTGAACACATGCAGCGGGGTGCCGGCCATCGTCGCGGCCTGGGACATGTCCTCGTCGATCGTATAGATGGCGCGCCAGTCGCCGAGGTGCCAGTAGAACTTCGCGCCGTTGTTTTTCGCCGCCTCGGCGATGCCCGGCATGACCACATCTCCGCAGTTACGTGAATCTCCGGCGACGACAAAGCGCCACGTCTCATCTGCCGGCGGGGCAGCCGCGGGTTGCGCGTGAAGAGCGATTGGAAGGAGAAGGAAGGCGAATGCGTAGCGAAGTCTCATGACGATCTCCTGAAGGTTCAAGGTCGCGGAAATTGTGAGCGTCCGTTCCGTCTATTGAGGCTTCAGGTAGCGATCGAACCAATCGAAGGTCCGCTTGATCGCGTCGATCTGGCTTTCTCTCTTCACGAATCCATGTCCCTCGGCTGGGTAGATGTGGGAATCGACGGTTTTGTTGACGCTGCGGCTGAAAAAGAGGTCATCGATCGGCACCGGTAGCGCGTTGCGGTTCGGTGTCGAGGTGACTGATGCAGGATCTGTGATCGTCCGTTCTTCAGGCGAGCGGGCGAAGACAAAGAGGAGAGAAGCCAAAGCGCCCGCGATCGCGGCAGTCCTTTTCATCCGCGGATCATACTAAGAAGGCAAACGGCAGAAGGACGAACGGGAACGATGAGGGGGTTGCCCGGCTGACGCCGAGGCATTCATCATCTTTCTGCCTTCTGCCTTCACTCACCTCGGTCTCGATGCCGGTTTCGCTCCGGCCGTCACGCTTACATTTGCGGTCTGGCTGTCGACGCTGCCGCAGGGATTCGTGACGCGAACCCAGTAGGCCGCGTTGTCGTTGAGTGCGGAGGTCGTGAAGTTCGCTGTCGTGCCGCCGGGTAGCGGGAAGTTCACCAGTCCGCTCGCTCCGGTGTACCACTGATAGGAGAACGGGCCGCTGCCCGAAGCTTTTACGGATAGCAGTGCCGGCCTTCCGATGGAGACCGTGGAGCTCTTTGGCTGATCGAGGCCGAGGATGAACGGCGGATCGCAGAGGATGGTCACGAACACCGATGCGGAGGACAAGAACGTTCCGTCGGAGGCCGTGATCGTCACGACATGAACACCAGCCGTGGCCTTCGATGACGTTTGCAGCGTCAGCACCGAGCTCCCGTTGCCTGGTGCTGGGATGACAGAGGGATTGACCGATGCGATGAGGTCTGGCGAGTCGCTGGATGCCGAAAGCGTGACGTCGGCTGTCCCGTTGTCGGAGTCGAAGATTGAGAAAGGAACGGTGGCGGAACTGGAGTTGGACATCACCAGCGGTGTGCCCAGAACGTTGTCAGGGAGTATGACCGTCGGTCCGGAGGGGGGCGGAGTCCCACCACCGCCGGAACCGCCACCACTACCGCCCGATCCGCCGCCGGTGCCGGTCGAATCGCACGAAACACCGGTGAGATCGAGGAACGAGAACTGCCCGCGAATCGCCGGCGTCGCGCCTTCGCAGTGGTCCTCGAAATTCATCACCAGTTGTTTGAGGTGCGACTGAAGGATCCCACCATTCGAGCGGCAATCGAATGCAAGTGCGGCGACGGTGAATCGGCCGGTTTCGGTGTTGCATCCCGAGCCGTTCAGCGCGAAATCGAGACCGGGCGTGTTTTTTACGGCAAATGGAGCACGCGTCGCTCCGTTGTACGTTCCGGTGGCAAGCGCTTTCCCCAACTGGTCTGTTCCGATCGTGAGGAACCAGGAGTCATTGGCTTTCGCGCCCTTGCCCACCAGGAAGTCGATTTCGAGGTAGTCAGGCTTGGGGAGGATGTCCGTCGAAGTTCCGGTCTGCCGGATATTGACGAAAAACTGCGAGGAGTCGGCGTCTGAGTAGTTGAAGGTCTTGCCACCGCCCAGAAAGGAGCCGGCATCTGACTGGAGACTGAGAGTGAATCTCTCGCCGATGACCTGGTATTCGGGTTTCGGTTTCAGGCGCGGGCCGTCGAGAGCGGAGGCGGAGCCTGCGGAAAGAACGGCAATGACCGCCGCGGCTGAGCCAGCCAGTCTGAGGAGTCGCATGAAGGTCCTTTCCATCAGGGAGTTACCGGCTTTCATGATAACGGACATCGAGATTATTTGCATGTTCGCAGACGTCCAGTTCACACAGAGGTGATAGGCGTCACCGCCGGCTATTCGGCTTTGCCCCGGCCGCCACGCTCACGTTGACAGTCTGGCTGCCGACGCTGCCGCAGGGATTCGTGACTCGTACCCAATACGACGTGTTGTCATTGAGCGCCGAGGTTGTGAAGTTCGCTGTCGTGCCGCCCGCCAGCGGAAAGTTCACCAGACCGCTCGCTCCGGTGAACCACTGGTAGGTGAACGGTCCGCTCCCCGTTGCTTTGACCGAAAGCAGCGCCGGCCTTCCGGGAGAGACTGTCGAACTCTTCGGTTGATCGATGCCCAGGATGAACGGTGGATCGCACAGGACGGAGACCAGAAAGCTGTTCGATGTGGTTTGGTCGCCGCTCGTGGCGACCAGGTAGACAAGATAGGTCGCTGGAAACGTGGCCGGCGATGTGCTGATCGTTATCGTCGCTCTTCCGTTCCCACGGGCTGCCAGGACGTTGGGCGAGATGGACACCTGGACATCGTCCGGGAGACCGCCGGCACTGATCGCGATATCGTTCGTGACAGTTGCCGCGGCGACGACATGAACCGGTACCTTGATCGTCTGCGCGTTGCCCATCTCGAAAGAAGGTGCGTCCGGAATAATGGCCAAAGTCAACACCGGCCCAACCTCGACGGCTCCACAAGTCGCACGTCCGGTCCCGCCGGTCATCGTGACCGAGATTGTGCCGTTCTTTTCCCCGAGGAACGTTGATACCCACAGCGTGACGGGACCGGTGAAGGTTGGGGTGACTGTGAGGGTCACGGTGTCCTGATCTGGATTGCTCGTCTCACCGACGACTGGGAGCACCGCCTTGCCCCCGACTTCCGCCAGACCTCGCATCACACCGAGGTTCGGCTTGAGGTCGCCAGCGGTCTTCTTCGCGCTGACCGTGACCGCGGTACCACTGGTCACGTTGAAGCAGTACCAGGAGTACCCCTTGGGCGGAGTGCTTCCCCAGCCCATCGTGGTTGTCGAAGCCGTGCCCGGCTGCAGCCCACCCGCATAGGTGATCACTTCGGATGAGCTTGGAATGTGTGTTGCCATCGCCGCCGGAGTCAGTGCCAGCGACACGACAACGCCGAGAAGAAGACCACGATAAGTCATACCCGCCCCCCACAAGAGCTCGAGGTGATTGTGCTGAGTATACCGGCAACCGGCCTGCCCGCAAAATGGATGGCAGATCGCTGGCCTCCTCGATCGCCTCGAGGTCCGAATGACGAGCGTGTCCAGTTCTCATTCCGGATCGGACGCGATACCGTACTGTCCTGATGTCCGAAACTCAAACACACGCCTGGGGCACGCAGCCCGAGATGTTCGGCCCGCGCCACGAGTACCGCCTCAGCATCATTACGCGCGAGGTGGATAAGTTGCCACGAGGCGCACGGGTCCTCGACGCCGCTATCGGCCTGGGGCAGCTCGCCGGGCGAATGCAACAGCGCGGCTTCGACGTGATCGGCATCGACTACTCGTTCGATGCGGCAGTCCATGTCAAGGCAACCCTCGGCATTCCGGTCGTGATCGGCGACCTCACACTCCTGCCGTTCCGTAAGGGGGCTTTCGACGGCGTAACCACTGGTGAGACGCTCGAGCATCTCGATGACGACGCCTCGGCCGTGCACGAGATCGCCAGAGTTCTCGTCCCCGGCGGTACCTGCATCGCCACGGTGCCGGCGCTGCAAGTCCTCTGGTCGAAGAGCGACGATTACTACGAGCACCGCCGCCGCTATACCCGCGAACAACTCACATCGCTCTTCCGGATGGCATCGATGACGATCCGGAAGGCGGCGTTCTGGGGCTTTCCGATCGTCCTCGTCTACGACACTCTGGTGATCCTGCCAATGAATAAGCGCCGCGCGCGTCTTTCGATTCACGACGACGCCGCCCTCCGCTCCGTCGTTCGCGCCGGCCGCTCGCGCATGCTGGTAAACACAGTCCGCGCCATCTTCTCGCTCGACCGTCTCTTTTCGTTCATCCCATTCGGGCCGGGGTTGTTGCTCGTGGCGCGAAAGGATTGAAGTAGCGTCGCGCGGTGTTTATGATGGCGATATGGCGAAGGCTAACGGAGTTGTCAGCGAAGAGGGAATCAGGATTCAGCGGACCGGCAATGGGCCTCCGCCGGTTCTCGAGGAGCACGACCGGATTCGACAGCAACGAGCGTTTGAGCGTCTGCGTGCGATGAGAGGCAAGATCCACCTGGACATCGACATCGACGAGCTCCGTGGCCGTAATCGCTGATACGTCGGCTCTTGTCGACTATCTGGACGGGCGTAGCTCGGACGCGATGGACGCCGCAGTACTGGGCCAGACACTTGTCCTTCCGCCAATTGTGATCGCCGAGCTTCTCTCTGGTTCGGACGCCCCTTGGTCTCGCTTGGCTATGAGCGAGTTCCTGAAGGATTTACCGATGCATGAGGTTGGCCGGAGTCACTGGATGGCCGTCGGTGACTTGCGTCGGGAACTGAAGCGTCACGGTCTCAACGTCACCATCCCCGACGCCCATGTAACGCAGTGCGCGATTGATCTCGATGCCAGTCTCCTCGCGCGTGACAAGATCTTTCGACTTATCGCTGAGCACATCCCTCTCCGACTGGTATGACCGCCTCGCAGAATGTCGGTAGGGGAAGGATACTGGTGTGCTTGTTCCGGCCGGAGCTGATCCGGTAGAGTGGTTCCCTACGTGGGCTGGCGAGCAGCCCGCTGTGACCGAGCCGTTCGAAGTTGGCCGCCTCTTTGCCACGGACGAGCCGCAGGAAGATGTCGATGCATTCCTCGAGACGCGACGACTAAGATGGATCTGATATGAGCCGAAACGAAGCCGACATCCCGCAAGCTGTTGTGATCACGCCGGTCCCGCATACCGAGGACGAACAAATCCCGCTGTTTTCCGCCGAGGCGCTCGGTGTCGTCCGCAGGGACGGGGCAGCATGGGAGGCAGCGGCCTCGAAGAAACCGGCCTGGAAGAAAGACTTCACCACCGTCAGCGCCATGGAAGTCAATCCGCTGGCCACTCCCGCCGACGTCGCCGGTCTCGACTTCGAGCGTGATCTTGCCTTTCCCGGCGAGTTCCCTTACACGCGCGGAATCCACCCCGGCGGCTACCGCGGCAGGCTCTGGACCATGCGCCAGTTCGCCGGTTTCGGCAGCGCCACACACACCAACGAGCGGTTCAAATACCTCCTCTCTCAAGGCCAGACCGGTCTCTCCACGGCGTTCCACCTGCCGACGCTCTACGGCTACGACTCCGATCATCACTACAGCGCCGGCGAAGTCGGCAAATGCGGCGTGGCGGTCGACACCCTCGCCGACATGGAGACGCTCTTCGAAGGCATCAACCTCGAGGATGTCACCGTCTCCATGACCATCAACTCCACCGGTCCGATCGCCCTGGCCATGTACCTCGTCGTGGCGGAGAAGCAGGGAGCGGATTGGAAGAAGATCTCCGGCACGCTGCAGAACGACATCCTCAAGGAGTACATCGCTCAGAAGGAGTACATCTTCCCGCCGCGGCCATCGATGCGGCTCATCACCGACACCTTCCGGTTCTGTTCGGAGAATGTTCCGAAGTACAACCCGATCTCCATCAGCGGCTATCACATCCGCGAGGCCGGCTCGACGGCGCTGCAGGAACTGGCCTTCACGCTCCGCGACGGCATGGAGTATGTCGAGTACGGCGTCAAAGCCGGTCTGGACATTGACGATTTCGCGCCGCGCTTGTCGTTTTTCTTCAACTCCCACAACGACCTGTTCGAAGAGGTGGCCAAGTTCCGCGCCGCGCGCCGCGTCTGGGCCAAGGTCATGCGCGACCGCTACGGCGCCAAAGATCCGCGCTCGTGGCAACTCCGCTTCCACACGCAGACCGCAGGCTGCTCGCTGACAGCCCAGCAGCCGTACAACAACATCGTCCGGGTCACCATCCAGGCGCTGGCCGCGGTGTTCGGCGGTACGCAGTCGCTGCACACGAACTCGCTCGACGAGACGCTGGCCCTTCCGACGGAAAACGCCGCTCGCATCGCTCTCCGCACGCAACAGATCATCGCCCACGAGTCCGGCATCATCAACACGGTCGATCCCTTCGGCGGCTCGTTCTTCATCGAAGAGCTGACGAACAAAATGGAACAAGGCTGTTTCGACTACATCGCCAGAATCGACGCCTACGGCGGCATGGTCGAAGCGATCGAGGCCGGCTTCCCGCAGCGCGAGATATGGGACGCTGCCTACCAGTTCCAGCGCTCCGTCGACTCCGGCGAGAAGATCGTGGTCGGCCTGAACGCCTTCCAGCAGGAGACCGAAGACCCGTACGAGATCCTCTACATCGACGACTCGGTGGCCGGCGAACAGATCGAGCGGCTGAACCGCGTCCGCGCCGAGCGCGACTCGACGAAGGTGCACGATGCGCTGCAGGCGCTCCGCAACGCCGCCGCCGACCCGAACGCCAACACGATGCCGTTCATCATCGATGCCGTGAAGGTCTACGCCAGCGTAGGCGAGGTCAGCGATGCGCTCCGCGACGTCTTCGGCACTTACCAGGAACCGGCGCTGTTCTGAGCTTCTGTGTCAATCTGCATACTCTGCGGATAAGGCTTCCATGAAATCAATCGTCATCACCGGAGCCAGCGCCGGGATCGGCGCCGCCATCGCCCGCCGCCTCGGGCTCGAGGGCAACAGAGTCGCGCTCGCGGCTCGCCGCGCGGAGCAGCTCGCCGAGGTTGCCGCGGAGTGCGGCTCTGACGCGATCACCGTCGTCGCCGACGTTACCCGCCGCGCCGACGTCGAGTGTCTGCGCGACAAGGCTATCCGCGCGTTCGGCGCCGTCGACGTCTGGATCAACAACGCCGGCCGCGGGATCAGCCGTCCCGTTCTCGAACTGACCGACGCCGACGTCGACGAGATGATGCTCGTCAACGTGAAGTCGGCGTTGTACGGAATGCAGGCCATCGTCCCGTACTTCATCGAGCGCGGCCACGGACACGTGATCAATATCTCCTCTTTCCTGGGCCGCGTCCCGATCGCCGCCCACCGCTCTGCCTACAACGCAGCGAAAGCGGCCCTCAACGCCTTGACCGCGAACCTGCGTGCCGATGTCGCATCGAAAGGCGTCGAAGTGTCGCTGGTGATGCCCGGCCTGGTCTCGACCGATTTCGCCCGCAACGTGATCGGAACGCCCAGTGCCATACCACCGTCGTGGACTCCCGGCACCACGATGAAGCCGCAGACGCCGGAAGAGGTCGCGGAAGCAGTCGCCAGTGTGATCGCGAATCCACGCGCGGAGATCTACACCAACCTCGCCAGCGCCGGGATGGCGAGGCGGTACTTCGAAGATCTCGGCGCGATCGGATAGCGGTCCGATCGACGCGCAGAGTCTCTCAGGGTGTAGAACCGTACGAGTGTCAATATCAATGACCAGAACATCCAGTTCAGTTGCATCACCTCGGGTGGTGAACATCGACGACCTTCGCCGCCTGGCTCGCCGCAGATTGCCGCGGGCGGTCTTCGACTACCTCGACGGCGCGGCGGAAGGCGAGGTCACGCTTCGCGAGAACTGCCGCGTGTTCGACGACGTCATCTTCCGGCCAAGGCAGGGCATCCCTGTCACTCAGTGTGATTTGCGCACACGCGTCCTGGGCTTCGACCTCGCCCTTCCCGTCATCCTTGCGCCCGTCGGCTACAGCCGGATCATGCATCCCGGCGGTGAAGTGGCAGCAGCTCGCGCCGCCGGGGCAGCGGATACGGGTTACATCCTCTCTACGATTTCCGGTCATCGCATGGAGGATGTCAAGGCTGCCTCGAAAGGACCGGTCTTCTACCAGTTGTACTTGATGGGTGGCCGTGAATCCGCCGAAGCCTCAATCGAACGGGCTCGCGTGGCGGGATTCTCAGCCCTCGTGGTCACCATCGACACGCCGGTTGCCGGACTGCGCGAGCGGGATACGCGCAACGGGATGAAGGAGCTGCTCGGCCGCAAGCCGCTGGCCAAGCTGCCCTACTTGCCGCAGATGCTGGCCCGCCCCGGTTGGCTGGCGAGTTTTCTGCTCGACGGCGGCTTACCCCATCTGGCGAATGTAGTGATCCCTGGCCAGGGACCGATGCCCCTCGTCGATGTCGGCGCCGCCCTCAGCCGCTCCGCGTTTGTCTGGGAAGACCTGCGCTGGATCGAGAAGGTATGGTCCGGCCCGATCGTCATCAAAGGCATTCTCACCGGCGACGACGCCAGACGATCCATCGACGAAGGGGCGGCCGCTGTCGTGGTCTCCAATCACGGCGGCCGCCAGCTCGACGGCGTCTCGGCTACCTTGAGAGCCGTCCCCGAGGTGGTCGCGGCCGTGAACGGACGTGCCGAAGTCCTGATGGACGGCGGCATCCGCCGCGGCACCGACGTGATCAAAGCCATCTGTCTCGGCGCGCGCGCCGTCCTCTGCGGACGAGCCTACGCATACGGCCTCTCCGCCGCCGGCGAAGCCGGCGTTAGCCGGGCAATCGAGATCCTGCGCGATGACATCGGCCGTACGCTGCAGCTTCTCGGCTGCACCTCGATCGCGTCGCTGGATCGTTCGTATGTGGATGCTCCGTCGCACTGGCGGGCGAGCTGAGAATCGGCCAGTCCGGAGACGGTGCGGAAGTATTTCGAGGACCTCGGCTGCATGCAGTTGGGAGCGCTCCGCGCTTGGAGACGTTTCATGATGCAGAAGCGTACGAGCGTCGCTCCTATCATTCACAGCCGTTCGTAGCGGGAGATCAAGCCGCCGGTTCCGTAGTTGCCCTACTCATCTGGCGACTTCCTGAAGAAGTGCTGTTTTGTTTCACTGGACAGTTGAGGGAAGTCCAGGCGCCAGTATCGCGAAGCTTCCGTAGATAATGAGTCTCCAACCAGGGTTCAGGAGGCGATGTGCAGATTCCGCTGTCACTGACGCGCCACGTCGCTGAGGGGCGCTGCGTTTTGTTTGTCGGAGCCGGGCTTTCGGCGGCTGCCGGACTCCCGACGTGGGGAGGTCTGCTCGATGAGGTGCTTAAGGAGCTCGAATCAAACAGCGACGCAAACGCACCCGAGCTCCGGGCACTGTGGGAGGCAAAGAAATACCTCGAGGTCGCGGATCACTGCGCCGATGCTAAGTCCGCCCAACTGAGAACCACCCTCATGGGACGTGTCCGGGGTGCAACTGAACCGATCCCGGAAGTGCACAAAATCCTTCGCACTTTTCCCTTCGCTGGTATCGTCACGACGAACTATGACAAACTGGTAGAGCGCGCCTTCTGGGAAGCGGGGCTCGTGCCAAAGGTTCATACGCACGCCTCGAAGGATGCCTTTGGCACGCTCCTCTTCGACCGCGCCTTCTTCATCCTGAAGGCGCACGGCGACATCGACGAGCCGGAGACGATCGTCCTGTCAACGAAAAGCTATCGGGAGCTCATTCACGCCAACCCGGCGTTCAATGCCGTCATCTCGGCCATCCTGCTCAACTTCAGCATTCTCTTCGTCGGCTACTCGCTGAATGATCCCGACTTCCGACTCCTGATGGAACGGCAGATCACCGACTTCAAGGGCACGACGCCGATCCGCTACGCGCTGATGGACGGAATCGGCGCAGTCGAGGCGCAGATCCTTCAGCGCAACGCAGGAATCCAAGTAATCGGCTATCCGAAGGGGAAGCACTCGGAGGTGCTGACGTTCTTTCGGCAATTGCAGGAGAAAGTACAGCAGGAGGACGCAAAAAGGCCGGCATCCCCGATCTCTTTGCCACAGATAGCCGTTCCGTTGCCCATGGTAGAGACCGGACCGCCCGCATTGTCCTCGTCGCGGAATCGAAATGCTCCCGCGGTAAAGCGGAGAGGGAAATCGGTTCCTGTCATGGAGCCGGACGCGACGCGCGCCGCCTTGATTACACTTCCCGAGCGTCCGAAGACCCTGGATACACCCTTGCCTCTGTTTGGCTCGACACTACACCTTCGTTTGACCGGCGGAATGATTGAGGTGACACTCGAAAGTTGCGCTGGCACCAGAGCTCTCGCAGGTCTAACAAAGGGAGCCTTAGCTGTAGCTCTCGCAGGGCCTCTCTTCAGTTTCGCAGGAGCGGTGGTGGGTGCTCTCAGCTCTCTGGTAACCGCTCCGCTCGTTTCAAAAGTAGCAGTCGCTGACTGGTCGGTGTTGGCGGCGGCAATGGGCAGGGTCGTGGTGGACGGCTCGCGCTCCGCGATTAGCATCGTTGGCGTGGAGCTTAGAAAGTGTTTCTCCACGGAAATGCTTACCGCCCTGGAATCAGCTGGCCTGAGCAACCAAATCATGATTGTCGCTGAGCCGCCGTTGGAGACGGTGCCATGGGAGTGGCTAGACGTCAGTGGAGTTCCGTTTTGTATCGGCCGCCCCGTCTTCCGTTATGTTCCTTCGGCTGTAACCCGCATGCCGCTTCCACCCTCGGTGCTCATCATAGGAGACCCGCACGCCAACCTTCCCGGTGCCGCTGCCGAAGCCGACTCTGTGGCGAAGTTTTGCGGCACGGATATCTCGTTGCTCAAGGGGCCGAGGGCGACGTTTGCCAGGGTGGTCGATCACCTCGAAGCGCGACGTTTCGACGTCCTTCACTTCGCCGGCCACGCTTGGGTACAGGATGGTCAGGCGTATCTCTACCTCGCGGAGTCACAAGGCATCGGAGCGCGCGAGCTGCGCTCATTCATAAGCCGAAACCCGCCAGCCATCGTTTTCCTCAACTCACACTTCACGGCGTTCGTGCCAATCGGCGTCTCAGTACAGGGAGTGGAGAACGCTACCGTAGCCGACAGCCGCACGCTGCCGGCAAACGTTTTCGGATTCCTTGACATGGCTGCGTCCGCTGGTGTCGGTGCGTTCATTGGCTGTATTGGCAGCCCATCTGATGACGCAGCCCGAGAGCTCGGGATCGCTTTTCATCGGGAGCTGACCGGAGGTGCTTCGGCAGCTGAAGCTCTTTGGCATGCACGGGTAGAGGTGGCGGCCGACCGACCGGACGATCCCACGCCACTGCTCTACATAGGCAGCGGCGTAGGATGGCTTCGCGGCGTAGCGCCTACCGACAAGGCAACCGTCTGACAGTCCGGCTACCGGTATTGCTATCGCTTTGAAAGAGCGTTTTCCTTGGTCGACGAAACATCCTTGGACTTACGTCGCATCGTAAGTGCCGCATCCCTGAGCGTCTCCGCAAGCACCAGCTTCTCGGACCAGGACAGCCGTGCTCGCGATTTCTGCCATTCCGACTGGCGATGTAGGAGGTCGAGAACATCACTCATCGAGATACCTCTGCTGGAAGAGTCTCCATCGGTCAGCGAGGCCGTGGCGCTGCGCGAGCGCTTCGATCTGATCGCGCGACACGGCGCTTGACTCGAGTAAGGAGACGATTCTCAGGTGGTCCTTTGCTCGGCCGACACTCAGCGCGATCACGGCCAAGTACGCCGCACTGACGACACGGACAGCGACTCCTTCGATGTCGCCGATCTCCGCCTGTGCGACTCCTTCGGCCGTGAGGTCGCTGAATGTGGGGATGAACTGTACGGGCCAGCGGCCAACGAGAATCGCTTCACCTTGCGGTACATAGCCGCGGGATTCGCAGAATCGATAGATCGGGCCGAGCGAATCGAGGCGTGATGGATCCGGGAGGATGACCAGTACGTCTGCATCGAGTGTCGCCACCGGTTCGGTGTACCGCATCTGGGCGATCGCTCCGAAGACGGCGTAGTCTGAGATCACGCCCGCCGCATGTAGGTCGTTCAGCAATCGCGCAACGTCTTTCACGAATGCGATGCTAACCCCAACCCATCCCATCGGGAGCATGTGAGAGAGGACCAGGCAGACAAGCACGCTTGACATGCGCGTGTGATGAACCTACGATGATATGGGAAGCATGCTTGACATGGCACCGACGGTTCAAAACAGGGTCAAAGAGCTTCGCGCCGCGCGTGGATGGACTCAGCAACAGCTCGCAGCCGCCGTCGGAGTGTCGCGCCAGAGCATCAACTCGATCGAGAGGCAGCGCTACGAGCCCAGCCTCGGGCTTGCGCTCATGTTCGCGCGCGTCTTCGGTTACGCGACGGACTACATCTTCACGCTGGAGGAGAAGAAATGAAGGTCCCAATCCTTGGATGGACGGTCGACGAGCGCTTCCTGACGCACCGGATGCGCTCGACGAGCATCGGCGGCATCGCCGGCGTGTTGCTCGCGGCGGCGTTCTTCTTCAACAGCCTTGCGCATCACATCATCCGATGGGACTACTTCGCCATCGTCGCCACGGCCGCGGTGGTGAAGATCTCCGTCCTGATCTGGTATCGCCTCACCGACTGAAATGGAGATCACCACATGATCCCTGGCCACGACTTCAAGACCGGTACTCTGCTCCGCATCGGACTGGCAGCGCTAGCTCTCCGCGGGGGATTGCAGCTTCTCCTCGACCATACAGGTCACTCGAGCAACCTCACCGACTTTGCGCTAGGCGTGATGCTCGGGCTCGGCGCCACACTCCTGCTGATTGTGGCGTGGCGGAACGGGCGAAGACTCCGCGGCCAATCGACCGGTACCTGCCCGGAGTGATCCCGACCGCTTTTCCTCGCGTACTCGAGAAACGTCGAAATCGTGATGCGTGATCAGGCCGTTTCCGACTGCGGCCGCGAAGCGAAGAGCGGCTCGGGACGGAATGGTTCATTGCCGAGGGGCAATCCGTCCTTCTGGCCGATCTCCTTGCGGAGAAGAGCGTTGACTGTCAGAAACGCGCCTGCCTTTGTCAGATTCGTGCAGTTCCCGCGGAGATTGGAAGCCCGGCGGGCGATACCGGTGAAGCTGTAGAATTTCCGCCGGGCGCCGAGGCAGAGCTCGCGAAGCTCGGCGGCGGTGACGTTCTTCGGATCGAACGGCACGTCGCCGAAGCGGAAGGTAGGGGAGAGCCACCATTGCTCGTCGGACAGGCGGCCTGCATTCTGGAACTGGCGGAACAGCGGCGTCCCCGGGAACGGCATCAGATGATTGAAGGCGCCGATGAACAGTCCGAACTCGACTGCCTTCTCCGCGGTGCGCAACACGTCGTCCGCCGATTCGGAGTCGTAGCCGAAAATGAACGTTCCGTAGAGAGCGATGCCGTAAGCATGGAGGCGATCGATCAATGTCTTGTAATCGCCCATGGCCACGTTGATGTTCTTGTCCATCAGCCGCAGCGTGTCGTGCCTCAGCGATTCGAACCCGATCAGGATTCCGTTGCAGCCGCTGTCCGCCATCACCCGCAGCAGCGATTCGTCGCGGGCCATGTTCAGCGTTCCCTGCCCGACCCACTTCACCTTCAGCGGCGTGATCTCCTTGCAGAGCTCGCGGGCGTGGGGGAGGTTGCCGACGAAATTGTCCTCGACGAAGAAGATCATCCGGTCCGTCAGTCCGGCGATCTCGGCGACCACTCCGTCGATCGGCCGCACGTGGTAGCGCGAGCCGGTCGCCGCCGCGATCGAGCAGAAGTTGCAGCTGAGCGGGCAGCCACGTCCCGTCTCGACGCAGCTCAGTTTGAAGTACGGCTTGCCGGCGAAGAGATCGCGCCGCGGTTTGCCGTACGCATACGGCGCCGCCGGATCGGAGGTGTAGCGACGTTGCAGGTTGTTGCGGCGCGCATCAGCGATGACGCGCCCCCACAGCGGCTCGGCGTAGCCGGCAAGGATGCTATCGGCGAACTGCTCCGCCTCATCCGGAACCAGCGTCACATGATACCCGCCCAGAATCACCGGCACTCCCCGCCGGTGATACGCCGCCGCGATCTCATACGCCCGCTTGGCCGTGTAGGTCTCGACCGTGACGGCCACGAGGTCTGTCGGATCATCGAACCGAATCTGCTCGATCCTCTCGTCGAAATAGGCAATCTCGACGTCGTCCGGCGTAAGCCCGGCCAGCGTGGCTATCGTCAGCGGCTCCATCTGCCACGTATGCACATACTCCTTCGCGCTCTTCCGTCCGACGTGGGGAGTGATGAATGTGACTTTCATGAGGTTGCCTTCGATGCCAGGCGCTGGTCGCACGCCTCGTCCCAAGGGTCGACTTCGCACGGCATCGGCATGTAGTCGGGCATCAGCCGCGAGTAGACGTTGTAGCCGAGGTTCGCCAGGAACGTGGTTGACAACACCACCCCTTCGTCGATGATGCGAAGGTCGCTCCCGAGCTCACGCGGTACGAGAGCGGCCAGCGTGGTTAGCGTGAGGGGCGCATGTCGCAGCGACCTGCTGAAGATGCCGACCTTCCGGTGGGCATCCGACTGCGGCATGATCAAAGCGATCTTCACGTTGGCTCATTATGCTCCTCAGAAGGCATCGATCCTCATGTCACCGACGCCGAGAGGGATGCTCGTTTCGCGCTGCTCCGCTTCCAATTCCTCGACCGAGAGGCGTGACGTTGATATTCGACTTGAGCGCCGCTCGTGAACGGACGTGCATGGCGATCCTGCCGGGAGGTTCGACACACTTATCGTTCAGAGGAAACCTTCGGAGGGCAACCACAGAGGCCCAGAGGACACGGAGGAATCTCTGCGCCTCTGTGGTTCTATAAAAATGGGTGCACCGACTGCGCGGTAGGAGCGAGGATGTGGTCGAGCGGGCCAGCGACCGAGAAGTTCCCCACTTGAATGGTGGGGGGTCGCAGATCGTCGATCGATTCCAGCCGTGGACGGGCCGAGGTCTTGATAGACCGCGGCATTCGCCGCGGTACCCACGTGGTCAAAGCGGTCGATCTTGGCGCGCGCCGTTCTCTGCGCACGGGTTTATGCGTATGGCCAACATGTTGGAGGTTGCTCGGGTGACGTACCCCGCAGAGTTGGGTTCGATCCCTAATGACGTAAATCTTCAATCTCCGAAAGCCAGCCGCAAACTGAGTTTCCACCAACCGGCACCAACTTTCCTACCCTGATCAGTTGCCCACCTGAAACTGCCGTCGTTTCGTCCGTCATGGCGAAACCACAGCAGGTCGCCGTTGTCGAGCGCGCAGTAAATTACGCCATCACCGCCCGAGAAAACCTTCTCGAAGCCCCCCCAGCCGGAGCCGACCTTCTTGGGGCCCTCCCATCGAAAGCTACCGTCCTCGCTTCCCGTGTGGCGATACCACATAAGGTCGCCATTGTCCTGGATGACGTAAATCACTCCGTCACCGCCCGAGAATACTTTCTTGAACGCTCCCCACCCAGTACCTACTTTCCTTGGGCCTTCCCAGTCACTACTCCCGTCGCGCCATCCGCGGTGGCGATACCACATCAAATTCCCGCCCGATGCACGGGGAGTAGTTCCGATCATTTTCACGCCAGGTTGTATGATCGGCTCAATGACGTAAATGATGCCGTTACCACCAGAGAATATCTCCTTGAATGCTCCCCACCCGCTACCGACCTTCTTCGGTCCGTCCCATTTGAACTCGCCGTTCTCGCGTCCAGCGTGGTGATACCACATCAGATCGCCATTGTCCTGGACTCCATAGATAACGCCTTCGCCGCCTGGAAACACCTTCTTGAAACTCCACCCGACTCCAACTTTTTGACTCTGGTTGGAGGCCCAGAGAAAACTGCCGTCGTTTCGTCCCTCGTGGCGATTCCACAGCAGATCGTCGTTGTTCGTGACCGCATAGATGACGCCCTTTTTGACGACGACAGGTGCGGGAGGTGGGGGAGGAGGCACCCAGGTGGCGACCTCCATCGGCTCTGAAAACCGGCTGCAGCTCGAGCCGAGGAGACCCCAATGGCAACCTTGTACGATGAAGTGATAAGTCCCCGGACGCAAACCGTTGACAGTGAATGACCGCCCGTCAGCCCGGTTCTGTTCGTCATGGTCGCCGTTCCGTGCCCATCTCACCTGATAGAAGCCGTAGCTCTCCGATGACGACCAGGTAACGGTGATGCCGTTGACGCTGGCGGAGGCGCTAGTGAAGATGGGCACAGATGGCGGCGTGAAGGGCGGTGGTGTCGCGAGAGTTTGAGCTGTTAGCCATGAGGAGCAGTCGCTCGTCTGGGCGTAGTTGGCACATACCCGGTACTGATAGACATGGCTGGGCTGAAGGCCCATATCCGTGAAGCTGTTGACCAGCGCAACGAAGATCCAGGTGAAGGCGGGGTCCTGGCGTTCGAGGGTGATCGAGGTGGCGCCATCATCCGGATGCTCCCAGTCAATGGCGATCCAGCCGGGTGCAAGCGGACGTAACTGTGCGTGCGGAGCTTCGGCGTAGGCGGAAGTTGCGACTATCCAGAATAGCAAGGCAACCGCAACCTTGCGTGACCATCTCGTTGCATCCTGCCACTTCTCTGGAATCCGCAGCAAGTGCTCATCGGAGCTTGCTGCCGCGGTTGCGGACACACGGACGCCGCACGGATGGGACTTCATCTCTGTCATCATGGCTATGGCCTCTCGAATGGTAGTGACATGAGCGGCCGACGCGTTTCATTGACTCGCAGCAGACTGCAAGGAAAGTCTCTAGCGCTCGAGCACCGACGTCTACTTGGGGTGTTTACCGTCCCGAATAAGAAGGGCAGTAGCATAGGCTGGGGCTCCGTTGCTTAGCTGGTTACGTCAGGTCGTGAAAGAGCGAACGGCGGCGACAAACCGCCAGGATTCGCAGAATCAGTGGGTTGGGTGGGAATCGAGACGCGATCGTTCAGGGGTTGGGCGGCGACATCCGTATCAAGCGTTGGCGCAGGCCACTGTGCAAGACATCGCTGGCCTCCCAATCTCGTTCAGCGATTCGCGCAACGCCCTTCACGAGCATCAGGAACCAAACCACACCTCTCCCCTCGTTGATATGATCCCGCTCCGCAGTTGCAGGAGCCGAGTTCATGACCATGACCCCTGAGCAGCGCAAGGCCGATCTTGTCGAGCGGCTTGCTGCCGAAGCGCAGAAGCGTGTTGGTAGTACCCAGGCAGACAGCGCCGAGGCGTTTGTCCGGCGCTACTTCGCACTCGTTGCACCGGACGACATCATCTACTCGGCGTTCGAGACGCTCCTCGGTGGGGCGCTCTCGCTCTGGGAGTTCGGCGAGAAGCGGGCGGTGGGGAAGCCGAAAGTCAGGCTCTTCAATCCGACCGTCGAGGGGAGCGGCTGGGGCCTCGAGCACACCGTCATCGAGATCGTCAACGATGACATGCCCTTTCTCGTCGACTCCGTCAGTGCCGAGGTCAATCGGCTCGGGCGGAGCATTCACCTGCTGCTCCATCCTGTCGTTCGCGTTCGTCGGGGCGGGGGAGGGCAGCGAGTCGAGCTCACGTCAACGCAGGACGCCCCGACCGAGGCCATCGTCGAGTCGTACATGCACGTCGAGATCGACCAGGAGACCGGCGTTGCCGAGCTCGAGGCCATGGGTGCCGGCATTGAGCGCATCCTCCATGACGTCCGCGCCGC
Source organism: Thermoanaerobaculia bacterium (assembly GCA_038230535.1). Lineage (GTDB taxonomy): Bacteria > Acidobacteriota > Thermoanaerobaculia > Gp7-AA8 > Gp7-AA8 > JADGNZ01. The sequence continues at coordinate 9,917 of JBBRNB010000089.1, read as the reverse complement.
TGTGAACGATTGGCAGGTCATGCGCCGGACACTCCGTGCCGAGGTGCAAGAGCTCGAGCACGCCAAGCTGCCAATGCCACGGGAGGAAGTCGCTGAAGCGCGCGCGTTCCTCGAGTGGCTCGACGATGGCAACTTCATCCTCGTCGGTTACCGGCGCTACGGATTCGAGACGCGTGACGGTAAGGACTATCTGCCGCCGGATCCGGAGAGCGGCCTGGGCATTCTTCGCGCCATTCGCAAAGAATCGGCCGTGCGTGCCGCTGCGCCGCTCTCGCCCGAGTTCAGTCAATACGCCCGCACGCGCGACCTGCTCATCATCACCAAAGCCAACAGCCGCAGCACCATCCATCGTCCTGTGCCGCTGGACCGCATCGGCATCAAGCGCTACGACGACGAGGGCAACCTCATCGGCGAGGATCGCTTCCTCGGACTCTTCACCTCCGCCGCGTACAGCGGCAGCGTGCGGGAGATCCCGATGCTGCGGCTCAAAGCGAAGCGCACCATCGAGCGGGCCGGTCTCGATCCGCATAGTCACAACGGAAAGGCGCTCGTCGACATCCTGGAGACCTTCCCGCGCGATGAGTTCTTCCAGATCACCGACGGGCAGCTCTACGACATCGCCCGCGGAATCCTGCTGCTTCAGGAGCGGCACCGCGTGGCGCTCTTCACGCGCAAAGACATCTTCGAGAGATTCATCTCCTGCTACGTCTTCGTGCCACGAGATCAGAACACGGTCGAGTTCCGCGAGAAGGCGAAGCAGATCCTGGAGGAGCAGCTCAACGGCCGCGAGACCGCGGTCTACGAGCACGTTACTGACGCGCCGCTGGCGCGCATCCTCTTTGTCGTCAAGACTACGCCGGGAAAGATCGCCGAGGTCGACGAGAAGAGGATCGAGGCCATCCTCTCAGACGCCGCGCGCACGTGGGGCGACCGCCTTCTCGACACGCTGTGCCACCGCCATGGCGAAGAAGCGGGCATCGAGCTGCAGCGACGCTATAAGCGGGCGTTCTCCGCGGCGTATATGGAGCGCTTCCAGGCCGAGGCGGCGATGTACGACGTCGGGCACATCGAAGAAGTCCTGGCTACCGGCAAGCTCGTCGTCGACCTCTATCGTCATCGCGGCGAAGAGCGGCAGTTCCACTGCAAGATCATCCATTCCGGCCCGCCGGTGCCGCTCTCGGAGATCATGCCGCGGCTCGAGAACATGGGCCTCAAGGTGCTCGCCGAAGAGCCGTACGAAGTGAATCCGCTCAGCGCCTCGACGGTGCGCATACGCGACTTCAGTCTCGACGCCGAGGGGATGCAGGACGACCTCGAGCCGATCAAGCAGAAGTTCCAGGAGACGTTCATCCGAGTCTGGAACCGTGAAGCGGAAAACGACGGCTTCAACCGCCTCGTCCTCACCGCGGAGCTCGACTGGCACGAAGTGGTCGTGCTGCGCGCCTACAGCAAGTACATCCGCCAGATCGGCGTCAACATCAGCCAGCCGTTGATCCAGCAGACACTGGCTACACACGCCGATGTGGCGCGACTCCTCATCCAGTTCTTCGAGACTCACTTCGACCCGGCGCTCGGCGCGGCCACGATCCGCGTGACGAGCATGGCGCCGGCGAACGTGACCGGGCGTCACCTCGCCGCCGCGGCGATCCGCGCGCAGGTCGAAGACGCGCTCGAGCATGTGAAGGATCCCGGCGAGGACCACATCCTTCGTATCTACCTCACGCTGATCGAAGCGACGCTGCGGACGAATTACTACCAGCGCGACGAGAACGGCAATCGCAAACCGTACCTCTCGTTCAAGCTCGACTCACAATCGATCCGCGAGCTGCCGTTGCCGCGGCCGTTGTTCGAGATCTCCGTCTACTCGCCTGGGATGGAGGGTATTCACCTCCGTGCGGGCAAGGTCGCGCGCGGCGGCATCCGCTGGTCGGATCGCCGCGAGGATTTTCGCACCGAAGTCCTCGGCCTGATGAAAGCGCAGAACGTCAAGAACGTCGTCATCGTGCCGATGGGCTCCAAGGGCGGCTTCGTCGTCAAGAACCCGTCCAGCGAGCGCGCGGTCTTTCAGAAAGAAGGGGTGGCCGCGTACCAGACGCTGCTGCGCGGCATGCTCGACATCACCGACAACCTCCGCGGCGCCGATGTCATCCCGCCGCGCGACGTTGTCCGCCGCGATGCCGGCGATCCGTATCTGGTCGTCGCCGCCGACAAGGGGACGGCTACGTTCTCCGACATCGCCAACGCCATCTCAGCCGAGTACGGCTTCTGGCTCGGCGATGCCTTCGCCTCCGGCGGCAGCGCCGGCTATGACCACAAAGAGATGGGCATTACGGCGCGCGGCGGATGGGAGGCTGTGAAGCGCCACTTCCGCGAGCTAGGCGTCAATATTCAGAAGGAAGACTTCACCGTCGCCGGCGTCGGCGACATGTCGGGTGACGTGTTCGGCAACGCCCTGCTTCTGTCTCCGCACACGAAACTGATCGGGGCGTTCAACCACTCGCATATCTTCCTCGACCCGAATCCCGATCCGGCGGCGAGCCTTGCCGAGCGGCAGAGGATGTTCGACCAGCGACTGAACTGGAACGCTTACAACGCCGAGCTGTTATCGCAGGGCGGTGCGGTTCTCGAGAGAAGCGCGAAGACGGTGACGGTGTCGGACGAAGTGGCCCGCTGCTTCGATCTCGAGAAGAAGACCATGGCACCGGCGGAGCTGATGAAAGCGATCCTCCACGCCCGCGCCGATCTGCTCTGGCTAGGCGGCATCGGGACGTATGTCAAGGCAAGCGATGAAGACCACGCGGCCGCGCGCGATCGCGCCAACGACGCGCTGCGCCTCGATGCCAGCGAGCTACGCGTTCGGGTGGTGGGGGAGGGAGCGAACCTCGGTTTCACGCAACGAGCCCGCATCGAATACGCGCTGGCCGGCGGCTCCATCAACACCGACGCCATCGACAATTCCGCCGGCGTCGATACCTCGGACCACGAAGTCAACATCAAGATCCTGCTCTACGACGCCATCGAGAGCGGCAACCTTGCCGGCCTCGCCGAGCGCAACACGCTTCTCGCCGCGATGACGGACGAAGTCGGCAGTCTCGTGCTGACCGACAACTACGAACAGACGCAGGCGATCTCGCTCACGCAGGCCCTCGGCGAGTCGGTGCTCGACGAGCAGGCCCGTTTCATGCGCGCGCTCGAACGCGCCGGCCGTCTCGACCGCGCGCTGGAAGGTCTGCCCGACGACGAGACCATCGCGCAGCGGCACACCGCACACGCCGGCCTGACGCGTCCCGAGCTGGCCGTGCTCCTCGCCTACAGCAAGATCGTGCTCTACGCGGGACTGCTGGCCAGCGATCTTCCCGACGATCCGCTCCTCGTCGAAGACCTTCTCCTCTACTTCCCGAAGCCGCTGCGCGAGACATACCGCGGTGCAATCGAGCGCCATCGTCTGCGGCGCGAGATCATCGCCACCTACGTCACCAACAACATCATCAACCGCATCCGCCCGACCTACGTGTGGCAGATGACCGAAGAGACCGGCAAGCCCACGGCGGACGTCGCCCGCGCCTTCACCATCATCCGCGAATCGTTCGACCTCCGCTCCCTCTGGTCCGACATCGAAGCGCAGGACAACATCCTCCCGGCGCGCGTGCAGATCGACATGTTCATCGAAGTAGGCCGTCTCCTCGAGCGCGCGATCCATTGGCTGCTCATCAGCGGCTATGAGACACTCGACACTGCGCGCTACGCCGGCGAGTTCCGCCCTGCCATCGCCGCGATCTCCGACAAGCTGCACGACATTCTCCCCGCCGCTCTCCTCGGCTCGCTCAAAGCGAGGCAAGGCGAGCTGGAGATGGATGGCGTCCCCGAGCGCGTGGCCTACCGCATCGCCAGCCTCGGCGTGATGGGTGCGGCGCTCGACATCGTCCGCCTCTCCCGGACCGGCCGTCCCGTCGAAGATGTAGCCAAAGTCTACTTTGCCGTCGGCGCCCGCTTCGGCCTCGATCGCCTCCGCAACGCCGGCACCTCCATCGCCGCCGAAACCCCCTGGCAGAAAGCCGCCGTGGCCGCTGTCGTGGACGACCTGTTCAATTATCAGAGCACCCTGGCCTCCCGCGTCCTGTCCGAGAGCGACGGCGTCGAAAGCTGGCTGGCTGCCCGCCCGCGCCAGGTCGAACGGATCGATCAGATGATGACGGATTTCCGCGCCGCGCAGAGTGTCGACCTTTCCATGCTGATGGTGGCGAGCAGTCAGTTGAGGACGCTGGTTGAGAGTTGAGGGATACGTAGCGCCGGCGGCCTCGCCGGCTGGTCCGCCGCCGGCCCGGCGGCGTCTATCTCTGTTTGAGTCGCCAGAGTTGGAGTCGCTCTTCTAGCGGGGGGAGTCCTGCTCCACGTCATCTCAGGCCCGCTCAAACGGAAATGGGCGAAAGATCTGCGAGGGTTGGATCGGTTAAGGGTCCTGCTGGATTGCAGAGAACTGGGATCGCCGATGCCGTCCACTCTTTCACAATCTTTTCGCGCGAAGCGCTTTGGAGTGCGGTGGCCGCAGCCACCGCTTTGGGAGGGTGGTGGCCTAGCGCTAGCGACTGACCCCTCCTCGCGTCGAGAATCTCAAAAAGCGGTGGCTGCGGCCGCCGCACTCCAAAGCGCTTCGCGCGATATGAGGCATCGTCGGTTAGGCTGCCCAGGTTGACATGAAACGTCTTCTTCTCCTCACCGTCCTAACGCTCTCCTGTCACACCGCCGCCCTTCCGCCGGTTCGCGACGGAGACATCATTTTCCACACCTCTCGCTCCTCCCAGAGCGTCGCGATCCAGCGGGCTACGGGTTCACCGTACAGCCACATGGGAGTCGTGCTCTTTCGAAACGGGAAGCCGTACGTGCTCGAAGCCATCGCCACGGTTCAATACACTCCGCTCGGCCGTTGGATCGAACGGGGCACGGGGCATCACTTCGTCGTTAAGCGTCTCAAGGGTGTGCTCACACCGGAGGCGGTCGTGAAGCTGCGGGCGGCAACGCAGCCATTTCTCGGCCGGCGGTACGACCTCACATTCGAATGGTCGGACACACGGGTGTACTGCTCGGAGTTGGTCTGGAAACTCTACGACCGCGCACTCGGCATTCAGATCGGACACCTGCAGAAGATCAAGGAATTCAACCTTACCGACCCCGCAGTCCGCGCCAAGATGCATGAACGATACGGCGATCACATCCCGACGGAGGAGCCTGTCATCTCTCCGGTGACGATGTTCAACTCACCTCTTCTCGAAACGGGTCGAGCAACGGTGATCGGGGACCGGTACGCCCTACCGCCTCGTTCATGTACGATTCCTAATGGCAACCGGGGGGAAGGACGCTCCGAAAGGGATTCCAGAGGCGAAAGCCAACCGCGTCCAGGGTCTTGGACACCGTCTGCGAAAACTGGTCAGGCGCAGACCATGCCTCGGTTGCCTCTTGACGAGGAAAAGATGCCCATCAAACTGGAAGGTCTCGTTCCGCTCGTCGCGGTCTTCGACATGCCCACATCCGTCGCCTTCTACCGCGACGTGCTCGGCTTCGTGGTCGTCAATCAGTCAGGTGCTGGCGATGACTTTGGCTGGGGAATGTTGAGGCTCGACGACGCCGAGTTGATGTTGAACACGGCCTATGACGAAGACGAGCGGCCCGCCGCGCCGGATCCGAGCCGCATCGCGGCGCACGAGGACACTACCCTCTACTTTGGTTGCCGGGACGTGGACGCGGCATACGAGCATTTACTAGCCAAGGGGATCGACGTGAAGCCGCCGAAGGTGTCGTGGTACGGCATGAAGCAGCTCTACGTGAAGGACCCCGACGGGTATCTCCTCTGCTTCCAGTGGTCTGCGGCCTGACTCGCAATCTGCTTTCCCGCCTACAATAGCGGCGTGTCGTTTGCAGGAAAGATTCGTTTTGTTCTGAAGTTGTTGCGAGGAGGACGCATGCTCAACGTTGGCGACGAGGCTCCTGATTTTGAAGTGTTGGATCACAAGGGGCGCAAGGTCGTTCTGCACGACCTGCGCGGCGGCAAGGTCGTGCTCTGGTTCTATCCGAAGGCCGATACCCCTGGCTGAACGGCGGAAGGTTCCGGGTTCCGGGACCTCATCGGCGAGTACGAAGCGAAGAACACCACCATCCTCGGCGCGAGTTTTGACGATGCTGACGCGAACTCGCGCTTCGCAGAGAAGTTCGACTTCCCCTTCCCGTTGCTCTGCGACACCGACCGAAAGATAGGCATCGCGTATGGCGCCGCCGATTCGCCGCGCGACGAATACGCGAAGCGGATCGCGTACGTCATCGACGAGAGCGGCCGGATCGCCGAGGCGCATGCGAAGGTGGACGCGCGAAACTATCCGAAGGAACAGTTGGCGACGTTGTGAGCTAACCTGCGGGATCGAGGGGCGCATGGGCATACACCACGCGTACCCAACTACGTCAGTACCCGCTTTTGAAATGATCTCGATGAACCCCCATCGAGAGCCCTTCTCCCCTCCGCAGAGGGGAGAAGGTGCCGAAGGCGGATGAGGGGTTCCCTTTGCACCGGTGTGCATGCCGCTGTCGTCCTTCGTCGCCTGCCGAGTGTGTGGAGGCTAACCCACATGCACTGCTGAGCTGAGCCCCCTCATCCGCCTTCGGCACCTTGTCCCCGTGCGCGGGGGAGAAGGACTCTCGATTGGAGAGTTCCGTGCCATTCGAAAGGGAGATTCCTGACTCGGACAAGTGTGCTCTGCGCAAAACGACTGCATGGCGCGGCTTGCTCCTTGCAAAGGTCCGTCACGGTTCCGCCGTCAGAGCGGCGAGTGAAGAGATTGCTCGAATGGAAGTGTATCGAGATGCCGCCTGGAAAGGGTTGTTCGTTCGCGGGGAGGCGCCCTGACTCTGCCGGCGCGGCAACTGCACGTCCTCGTGGCTGACGACGACTCCGCTATCCGTACGCTGGTAGCACACGTTCTCGCGCGGCACGGCTACCTCGTCTCCACCGCGGTCGACGGCATGGACGCCATCGCGCAGCTCGACCACAACTCCTTCGATCTCCTCGTCCTCGATCTGATGATGCCTCGCATCGACGGTGCCGGCGTGATCCGGCACCTCGCCATGCGGGAGAAGCGCGCGCCACCCATCCTGGTGATGACGGCTGCCGTCCCCGACATCCTGAAACGGCTGACGCCGGATGGTGTAGCAGGGATCATCACCAAGCCGTTCGACCTCGATGAGCTCGTGCACTACGCCGAGTTGGCGGTACGCGGGATTGCCACGCAAGCGTAGGGATGCCGCCGCCTACCGGAAGCCCTTCACCAGCTCCTTGGTGAAATCAGCCAGAAGTTCGGGAACGCTGACGTCGAGAGCCTGGGCCAGAAAGATCAAAGCTTCCAGTCCCGGAGATTGTTCTCCCGCTTCGATCTGGCCGATGAATCTCTGACTCAAGCCGGCGATGTCCGCGAGACGCTTCTGCGTGAGGCGTTTCTCCGTTCGATACCTGCGAAGGGTTGCTCCGAAGATCGTTGCTGCTGTCGCCATTTGTTTTTCTCCCAGGGAGCGCCATAAATCTCCAGCCGTGGATCTCGGACGGAGTACTTTGATGCTTGCTGAAGGTATTTTAGTGCTCAAAAAGAGCCACGTGAATGCCTTGTTATTCCAACCTCCCAGCTCATTCAGAGCAGTTAAGTGCTCTCATGTCGGAGACTCGGTTGTTTTTCAACGCACCGTGGCACTCCGAAGAGCGTTTTAGTGCTGATGGAGAGCAGTTTGGTGCTCTCGAAGTCTCGCCCGGCGTCTCTTGAATCTTCGGCGGCAGCGATTGAAGAGCACTTAAATACTAATTCGAGTGGCGCTGGCTTCGTGAAATCAAGGCGGTTGCGAATGAAGAGCATGTTAGTGCCTGTGAGGAGCACTTTGCTTACCTCGAAAACATGCGCCGCATCATTTGTTTCTACCAGCGCGACCTCCGAAGAGCACGTAAATGCTTATTTCAGACGCATCGCATCACCGGGATACCGTCGCGCTACACTCCCGCGCATGAAACGTATTGCTTTGACCCTCGCACTACTACTCGTCACCGGCTCGTCTCTTGCGGCCACGAAGAAAGCGACGACTGCGATGAAACCGTTCACGCCTGCCGAGCTTCACACGCTTGCGCACGACTACTACGAATGGCAGAAGAAGGAGTACCCGGTCAACGCCAGCGATCAGGGGTTTCATGCGGCAGACGACAAGCTGGATGACTTCTCGCCCGCTGCGATCGCGCGCAACGCCGCGCACGTCCGGGCTCTGCTCGACCGGGTGCGCGCCGCGAACGTCAGCGGCTGGGCGAAGGACGACGTCATCGACTGGCTGCTTTTCCGTTCGCAGCTCGAGCGGGACGACTTTCCGGAGCGGGTGCAGAAGCCGGAGGAGACCGATCCGCAGGTCTACGTTGGCGAGGCCAGCAACGCCATCTTCTCGCTGCTGAAGAAAGACTACGCTCCGGCGCGCACGCGGGCGCTCGCGGCGACGGCGCGGCTGAAGGCGATGCCGGCGATGATCGCGCAGGGGCAGCGCAATCTGAAAGCTCCGGTGCGCCTCTACGCTCAGCTCGCAATCGATTCCGCGCGCTCCATCGATCCGCTCTTCAGCTCCAGCCTGATGACGATCGCCGGCGACCTGCCGGCCAGCGAGCGAACCTCGCTCGATGCCGCGCGCGAAGAAGCGATTGCCGCGCTGCATGGCTTTGCTGACTGGCTGGAGAAACGCCTTCCGGAGATGACGGCGTGGAAGCCGATGGGGGAGGCCAACTACAACTACATGCTCCGCCACATCCTCCTCCTCCCTATGGATTCGCGCGACGTGGCGCACCTCGGCGAAGTGGAGCTGGGCCGCTACCGCGCGCTCGAGGCGATGCTCCGCGATCCCTCCATGGCCGATCCGAATCCGGCGCGGGCGAAAAGCATCCCTCCCGATCAGCAGGCGTTTCTCGCGTCCTACGAGAGCCACGAACAGGAGATGGTCGACTTCCTCGAGGAGCGGAAGCTGGTGACGATGCCGTCGTATCTCGGGCCGTTCCAGATCCGCCAGCTCCCCGAGGCCTTCAAGCCGACCAGTCCCGGGGGGTTCATGAATCCGCCGGGGATTTACGATGCCGACGACGGCGGTTTCTTCTTCATCCCGACCTACGATCCGCAGAGCCACAACTTCTACATCCGTGCGGCCATCGAAGACCCGCGTCCGATCCTGGGGCACGAAGGCATCCCAGGCCACTTTCTCCAACTGTCGATCGCAAATCATCTCCAGAACGAGATCCGGCGGCATCACTCCGAGAGCGTGTTCATCGAAGGATGGGCACTCTACACAGAGGAGATGCTGGTGCGGGAGGGGATGTACGCGCCGGAATCGGCGGGAGCGGCTCAAGTGCTTCGGCTCTCGCGTTACCGCGCCGCACGCATCGGAGTCGATGTGAACCTGCACACCGGACGCTGGGCATTCGAGCAGGGCGTCAACTACTTCATGGATGGCGGCGGGCTCGACAAGGAAGCGGCGGAAGGGGAGGCGGCCGGCGCGGCGTCGTCTCCGACGCAGAAGATCAGCTACATCACCGGCAAGTGGCAGATCATGCGCCTCCTCGGCCGGTATCGCGACGCCAAGGGCGCCAATTTCCGGCTCGGCCAGTTCCACGATGACCTGATCGCCAACGGCTCGCTGCCGGTATCGATCCAGACCTGGATCCTGCTGGATGACCCGACGGAGATCGAGCAGGCAACGGGGTTGAAACTGGGCGGTGCCACACACTGAGACTGCCGGCGCTGCAGTGTAGGGCCGCCGCCCCGGCGGCCAACGGCCGTGAGGCCGTGTGTTTGCTTCGAACTATCGCGCCGCGTGCGGCGCTGGCCGCCGAGGCGGCGGCCCTACACTGCAGCGGAAAACACGCG
>JBBRNB010000088.1:0-29875 GCA_038230535.1 Thermoanaerobaculia bacterium | reverse complement strand
TCCTCAACCACGAAGACCCCGCGCCGAGCGCGGGGCTAGATTGTTTCGCGCGCCTTCGCGCGCAACGTGCCACGACCGGCAGCCCCGATCACCTCGTTCATGTCGCTGCCCCAGGTTGAGAGATCCCGAGAAAGCCGCATAAACCCTGGGAGTTTCTTGGAAGTTTCTTGGAAGGCTGCGGTAGCCGCACCTCAACGTCTCCGGAGCCACCGCCTTCTTCAGTTGGCCCTCACGCGGCACGGTGGCCGGCTATGCAGCGGATGAAGCGAGCATCGAGGCCAGCGAAGGGGCCATCACGGAGTTCCTGGTGGACTTCGCCCGGAGGAGTGGCACTGCCAAAGTACACGTCATCGCGCACAGCATGGGCAACCGCGGCCTGCTCCGTGCGCTCCAACGGATCGCCGCGAACGCGGAGACGCGAAGCGCGGTTCGCTTTGCCCAAGTCTTCCTCGCGGCCCCCGACGTCGACCGCGACCTGTTCCTGGAGCTGGCGCACCTCTACCCCGATTTTTCCGAGCGCACGACGCTTTACGCTTCAGATGCCGATCTCCCGGTCCACCTCTCCGCCCGGTTCCACGACGCTCCCCGCGCGGGTTACTTTCTTCCCTACACCGTGGCCCCGCGCATCGACACCATCGCCGTGCCGGACTTCGACATCGACCTGCTGGGCCACGCCTACTTCGCGCAGTCCGCCGCGCTGCTGCACGACATCTTCGACCTGATACGGCACGGCGAACCTCCGAACGCGCGTCAGCAGCTTCGGCGCGCCCGAGAGACGGAATCGGTGTGGGAGTTCTATCGGTAGATCAGCAAAAGCGAGATGACCGTACCGAAAACCCGGCCCGCTGGCGGCGTGTAGGTGAAACACCGACGGTGAGCGGCGTGTACACCGCCTGCACGTCCATGTCGCACAGAATACGCCACTTACGACTAACTTAGCGCAGAATGCGGCCGGCAACGAGAGTCCTATTCGACGTCGTGGCAACGACAACGGCCGGGAGATCCTGATCACACCCCTCCCTCAACGTCCATCCCTCGGACGACACCGTGCGCTGCCCGGCCCGCACTGTGCGCCGCCCGGCCCGCACTGTGCGCCGCCCGGCCCGCACTGTGCGCTGCCCGGCCCGCACCGTGCGCTGCCCGGCCCGCACCGTGCGCTGCCCGGCCTCCATCGTGCGCTGCCCGGCCCCCATCGTGCGCTGCCCGGCCCGCATCGTGCGCTGCCCGGCCCGCATCGTGCGCTGCCCGGCCCGCATCGTGCGCTGCCCGGCCCGCATCGTGCGCTGCCCGGCCCGCAACGTGCGCTGCCCGGCCCGCAACGCGGGACATCCGGCCCGCAACGCGGGACATCCGGCCCGCAACGCGGGACATCCGGCCCGCAACGCGGGACACTCAGCCCGCAACGCGGGACATCCGGCCCGCAACGCGGGACATCCGGCCCTCAGCGCGGGACACCCGGCCCTCAGCGCGGGACACCCGGCCCTCAACGCGGGACACCCGGCCCGCAACGCGGGACACTCGGCCCGCAATGCGGGACATCCGGCCCGCAGCGTGGGACACCCGGCCGACAATGTCCGGCACTCTGCCTACTGGGGTACTCGGTACAACTCCCCGGAAGTGAGCGTCCGGTTGCGATGATCGGCGAACGAACGCACCAGTGACTGCGGCGACGCGCGAAGGCGCGCCGAACAATCCAGCCCCTGGCTCGGCCAGGGGAACCGGATGGCCGGACGATTTCGCGGCCGCGAAGGCGGCCGCTACAGGATTCCGAGATCTTCGATGCACATCCCGAGATCGGCACAAAGCTATTCGATCTCGTGACGGAAGTCCCACCTCAAACGTACCTCGGTGTGCGCGTTTTGTGGCGGCCGCCTTCGCGGCCGCCTGCACACCGAAGGTGTGCCTGGAGTTTGGACGTTTCGGTGGTCAGGTGTAGGCGGCGCGGCGGAGAAGCACGCCGGAGGCGTGCGAGAGGATAGCCGGTGGCCACGCCGGAGGCGTTGCCACCGGTTCCGTTACGCAAGGAAAGGCACCCCGGCAGGGGTGCGCGAAGTCAGGCAGGCTCGATCCAGTAGAACGACGTCGAATTCGACGGTTCAGGCGTCACCGTTGGTCAGGACATCAACCCGTTCATGCGATGTTGGTGCAGAACGCCGTCGAATTCGGCGAGCGCTTCTCGCACCCCTGCCGGGGTGCCTTCTCAGGCAACTGCGAACCGGTGGCAACGCCTCTGGCGTGGCCACCGGCTATCCTCACGCACGCCTCCGGCGTGCTTTCATTGCGCTCCGCAACGACCAAACCGGAGAAGGGGTGGCGAAGCCACCTTGGAACAGAGAGGCGGTGTTGGTCTCCATGCTCCATTCCAGAAGCCGGACCTCTGGACGCGGGAGGATGTTCCTATCGCTCCCGCAGTGCGATCGGCGATCCACCGATCTGGAGCAGGCGGAACTCGAGTTGGTGGCGGTCTTCGTCGATCGACTTCAGCTCGATGGTGACGTGATCGCCGAGGCGCATTTCCCGGCCGGTCGACTCGCCGCGGAGGCGGTGCTCTCGTTCTCGGAAGGCCCAGAAGTCGCCGCCGATGGTCGCTACCGGCACCATCCCCTGAACGAAGATCTCGTCGAGCTCCACGAAGAGGCCGAATGCGGCCACGCCGGTGACGGTACCGGCGAAGGTTTCGCCAACCTTGTCGCGCATGAAGATGACCTTCTTCCATTCGAGCACTTCGCGCGATGCGTCGTCGGCACGGCGCTCGCGGTCGCTCGACTGCGCGGCGTATTGCGGGTGTACGCGCTCTACCTCCGTGAGCCTCTCGCCGTACATCGGGCCGCGCTCGAGCAGCTCGCCGAGGCGGCGATGGACGATGAGATCGGGATAGCGGCGGATGGGTGAGGTGAAGTGGCCATAGTTCGCAAGCGCCAGCGCGAAGTGGCCGATGTTCCCGTCGGAGTAGAAGGCGCGTTTCATGGAGCGCAGGACGATGTTCGTCAGGAAACGTTCCTCCGGTGTCCCTTCGACCGACTTGAGCACGCGCTGCAGTTCGCCGGGGCGCATCTCTTCGAGATCGCCGCGCAGCGTGAGCTTGAATTCCTGGAGGATCTCGCGCAGGTCCTGCAGCTTCTGCGGGTCGGGCTGCTGGTGGACGCGGAAGATTCCGGGCTGGTTGGCGAACACGAGCTCCGAGGCCACCACTTCGTTCGCCGCGAGCATGAATTCTTCGATGATGCGATGGGCGACGTTGCGCTCCGTCGGCTTGATGGCGTCGATGACGCCGGCGGCATCAAGGATGACTTCGGCCTCAGGCAGATCGAAGTCGATCGAGCCGCGCCCCTCGCGGCGCTTGCGGAGGATGTCGTAGAGGTCGTACATCCGAGTGAATTCCGCCAGGAGGTAGCCGTACCGCGACCGCAGCTCGTCAGCCTCGGGGACGACCACTCCGTGCGGCGGCGGACCGCTCGGCGCGGCGACGCCTTCATTGACGAGGAAGGCGTTGACGATGGTGTACGTCATCCGCTCCTTCGTCCGGATGACGGAGCGATAGACCTTGCGGTCGACAAAACGGCCCTTCGCGTCGATCTCGATGTCGACGGAGAAGGTCAGCCGCTCTACGCGGGGATTCAATGAGCAGATGCCGTTCGACAACCGCTCCGGCAGCATTGGCACTGCTCGTCCGGGAAAGTAGACCGAGGTCCCGCGCTCGTAGGCTTCCTCATTGAGCGCACTCCCCTCGGTGACGTAATGGGAGACGTCGGCGATGTGTACGCCGAGGAGATAGTTGCCGTTCGGAAGGCGCTGCACTTCGATGGCGTCGTCGAAGTCCTTGGCGGTCTCGCCGTCGATGGTGACGATCATGTGCTCGCGCAGATCGACGCGTTTTGCAATCTCTTCCGGCTGGACTTCATCGGGCACGGCACTGGCGGCGTCGAGGACCTCGTCCGGAAACTTGTGCGGGATGTGGAACTTGCGGATGACCAGCTCGATGTCGACGCCCGGCTCCCCGATGAAGCCGAGGACTTCGAGGATGCGGCCGCGGGCGATGTGGCTGGTGCGATCGGGGTAGCGGTCGATCTCGACGTTGACCATCTCCTGGTCGCGCGCGCCCATGGTGCCGTCGCGGTCGATGACGATGTCGTGATCGAGCCGCGAATCGAAGGGCATGACGAACGGCTGATCGGAGTCGGTGTGAAAGCGGCCCACGACGGTGCGGTGCGCGCGTCGCAGCACCTTCGAGATTTCACCGGCGATCATTTTCTTCTGCCGGATGGTGTGGAACTTCGGGCTGTGCTTGTCGACGCGGACCACGACGAGATCGCCGTTCATGGCCCCTTTCATCAGACGGCGGTCGATGAAGACGTCGCGCTCCTGGCCGCCACCGCCGTAGACGGTACCGTAGCCGTCCGGGTGCACGCGGATCTGCCCCGCGTGGTAGGGCGTGAACTCGAGAAGCGAATAGCGCTTGCCGCGGACGGCGATGATCACACCGTCCTGCTCCAGCTCGTCCACGGCACGCTCGACCTGCTCGCGCGTGGTGTCGGAGTCAGCCAGCCGTTCCCAGATGTCCCCGACGGGAAGCATCCGGTTGCCGCGCAGGCGGAGAAGGTCGGTGATTGATTGTTTGAGGCCCGCGGAACCGGGAAGCGAAAGCGATTGAGGCAAAGGACTCCTCGCGTCAGCGCGAACGCGTCGATTTGCCGTTCGACGACTTCGGCGCGGTTACGCGGTTGGCGGAAAGGCGGCGGCGCATGGGACGAATGGACTCTGCGAATCCGTTGAGCATCGTCTGGGACCGAAGCTTGTTATGCAGGGTATTCCGATGGACGCCCAGCGCTTTTGACGCCTGCGTCACATTGCCCCGGCTTGCCGACATGGCAGCCACGATGTACTTCCCTTCGAAGGCTTCCACAGCCTGCTCCAGGGTGATTCCGTTCCCAATCAATTCGCGAATGATCTGGTTCAAACGATCATCGATACTTACCATTGAATTTGCCCTGCCTTGGTTTGGAGGAGCGCGATTCTACACCCCTCCTCTTCGATTGGTGCTACGCAATTTTGAGGGACACGCAAAGAAAATTTTCGTGGCCGGCGCGCTTGACAAACATGGGAGAAAGGAACAAGCGGGCAAGCGCAAACAGCGTGAGAAGCGCTCCGATGACGAGCGAACGAGGACGATACACCCACTTGATGGCGTGACGGCCGCGAATGACGTGTACAGCCCGGAAAACCGAGGTTTCCTGCGGGTTTGCTGCCAATCCGTCGACCGTGACGCTCCATCCCGGAGCCGCCTGCTGCGTCACGACCACGTCACTGTCGGAAGGTGCGTCGACGTCGATGAAAACCGACGTCGGAGTGAAGGCCAGACTCTTTACCTGACTCATCCGCCGCGTGACACCGTCGCGAACGTACGCAAGGGGATACGCTCCGGCGTTGCGGTGGATGAACGCGCCGCGCCGCGCCGTCAAAGGCTCGAACGCCGCAAGCACACCGGGCGCTACGACGTAGCCTGCGGAGAGCGTATCGAGCGCCTCTACGTCGCGCTTCGCCAATGCTGACTGGTAGAACGCAGCGTAGCGTTGCGAGGCCACGGGCGCGGCGGTCCATGCATCAAATCTCCTGTCATACAGGTTGAGATACCCCGCGATCCAACTATCGCGGTCGAAGTCGTGCGGCATGTCGATGCGGGCAATCTTGGAGGAGCGGCCGATCGCCGGCGGGTACGGCACGCGATGCGGATTGAACGCCGCCGTGACCAGCAACGGCTGAACCTGCAGGACCACGTCGGCAAACATGACCAACGCGATCACGAACTGCCAACGGACGTTCCTGATCACGCGGTCGCAACCGATCGCGGCGAGCGCGCAAATGGCCAGCGCGGCAAGCGGCACGACCCGCGCCGGATAGCGGAACAGCGTGACCGGCAACCACGCCAGCATCCCCGCCACTGGCGGGAGATAGCTGCCTGCCCCGATCAACACACAAACGGCAACGAGCGAGATCCATCCGAGGCCGCGGCGCCGCGCGACGATGACGCCGATCAGGGAAAAGAGAATGGTCAGAGCCCCGACATACACGATCGGAATGAAGTGCTGCCCGAGATGCGGATCGAATGCGCTGGCTGCCGGGAGGTTGGGCGGGATGGCGAGACGCAGCCAGTCGCGCGGCGGCATGGAGTCCTGAAAGAGCTGTGCGTTCGTCAGTCCGCCGTGGGTGCGGTCGCTGCCGATGACCATGGCGAGGAACGGCAGGAGCTGGATCGCGGACAACGCAAACGAGGTCAGCGCGACGTCGATGAGATCGCGCGCTCCCCGCCTCCGCGCCACCGCAAACAGCAGCGCTCCGACCGCGGCGAAGAACGGCTCGCCGGCGAGAAACGACAGCGCAATCGCGGCGGCACTGGCACGCGCGGAGACGCCCGCGGCCGCGCACCAGACGATCAGCGGGATCCAGGCGAACGTGGTCAGGTTGTTCGAGACGTCCAGCAGCGAAATGACCGGCCCGCAGAATGTGAGCGCCACTGCCGCCGCAAGCGCCGCTCCGCCGGGCCGTGTCAGGCGCGCGAACAAAAGCCAGGCGCCGCATCCGAGCAGTGCGACGTGCAGCAACAGATAGAGCGTGTATGCGGCCGTGAATGGCAAAACCAGGAACAGCCACGAAGGCGGATAGAAGACGCCTGTCTGCGGATTCGCCAGCCACGGCTCCCCCGACGCGCTGTAGACATTCCAGAGGGGGATGCGGCCGTGCTGAAGTTCCGTCGCCGTAAACCATCGGAGCGGCTGAAAGTAGTCGCTGTGATCGCGAAACGAGAAGACCTCGTTGCGCAGCAGCGGCCGCGCAAAGACAACCAATGTCAGCGCGACGATGATGGCAAAGGCGGTACGGCGGGTCATGGGGTCGATGGGGGGTGGGGAGTGGGGGGTGGGGAGTGGGAGAACGAACGCCGGACAGTCGGTTTCTCCCACGCCCCACCCCCCACTCCCCACTCCCTTTCTCTGACACTTTCTGACATTCGGGCAGACAACGAGCGGCGCTTTGAGTAGCCTCTCCTCTCGCGAAGAAGCTCAGCACCGCCCTTGCTATCTTGCACGCGATGCTCATTCGTCCTCGCGCTCTCCAGCGCAACGGCCGCGTCGTTGTCCTCGCAGTTTCATCGCCTTCCGAGCTGTCGCGTATCAAGACGGCGGTTCGGAAGCTGGAAGAGCGCGGCCTTCAGGTCACCCTCGCCGGCAACCTCGATCATCGGCACCGCTGCTACCTCGCTGGGGATGACGATGAGCGCCTCAAACAGTTGAACTATTACTTGAGGTCTGACGATATCGATGCCTTCTTCTTCGCCCGCGGAGGTTACGGTGCGATGCGTATTCTCGAAGGCATCGACTACGACGCCATCACCGCCAATCCACGGCCGATCATCGGATTCAGCGACATCACAGCCCTCCACCAGGCGGTCGCGGTGCGCTGCGGCGTCGGTTCCTTTCATGGACCGATGGTCAACCTCGACTGGTTCAACGGCCTCTCGCCCGACATCGAACATTGGTTCTGGTCGATGCTCGCGGGCGAGGCGCCGCTCTCCTATTCATTCGGGCAAGAGCAGATCGTCTTCGAAGGAGAGGCCGAGGGTCCGTTGTTCGGAGGATGCCTGTCGATGACCACATCGCTCACCGGAACTCCGTACGACTTCTGGATCGATGGAGGGATCTGGTTCTTCGAGGATGTCGATGAGCCGGTCTACCGCATCGATCGAATGTTGACCCACCTCCGGCTGTCCGGTAGACTGAAAGAAATCCGAGCTGTGGTCATTGGGAAGCTGAAAGACTGCGGGAGCGACCCGGAGATCGAGGCGCTGCTGCATGAATTCTTCGCCTCCAGCAACATTCCGGTCATACGCAATCTGCCGTTCGGCCATCACGGGGACAACCTCCTGATGCCGGTTGGCAGCGTCGTCCGCGTCAGCACCCGGGACCGCACGCTCACGTTCGCG
Source organism: Thermoanaerobaculia bacterium (assembly GCA_038230535.1). GTDB lineage: Bacteria > Acidobacteriota > Thermoanaerobaculia > Gp7-AA8 > Gp7-AA8 > JADGNZ01. The sequence continues at coordinate 21,900 of JBBRNB010000088.1, read as the reverse complement.
CAACCGGCGGTCAAGCCATGAAAACCGTTTTCAAGACGACCGGCGGAAAGGAGCAGGTGAAGGACTCTTCGACGGTTTACGCCGCAGGCGATGTGATCTTCCGGCAGGGAGAGCTCGGGACCGAGATGTTCATCATCCAGGAGGGTGAGGTGAACATCGTCAAGCACATCAACGGCGAATCGCACGCGCTCTCCCATCTCGAGAAAGGCGACTTTTTTGGCGAGATGGCTGTGCTGGAGAGTGTTCCGCGCACGGCGGACGCCATTGCAGCAACTGACGTCCGCGCGCTCGTCATCAACGGCGCACGCTTCGATGAGATGCTGCGCAAAAACCCCGAGGTGGCGGTCCGCATCATCCGGAAATACTCGAAGCGCCTGCGGGAAGCGAACACGCTGCTGGAAAGGCTCGTCGGCCGGGAGGTCGACAGCGAACATGGACTCGACGCCACGCGCATGGCGCCGTCCGAGAAACAGGTCCGCCATCGCCTCCTCGATATCGCCACCGGTATGGAGTTCTACTTCAGCAAAGGTGACGAGACCACCATCGGCCGGGCCGATCCCGTTACCGGGATCCTCCCGGACATCGATCTAACCCCTGTAGATGCCAACCGTTCGGTGTCGCGCCGTCACGCCAAGATCATCCGCAGCGGCCATGAGTACCTCGTCCTCGAAGAAGTGGGAACAGTCAACGGAACCTACGTCAACGACCAGCGCATCCCGACAGGTACTCCCGTTACGATCCACGGCGGAGATGCGATCAAAATCGGCCTCATCGCCATGAAAGCGGTCTTCGACTGAGGCGATTGCCGGAACGCTGGCGTCCCGCCGGCTGGCTCGGCGGCATCTCGCCGCCGCATTGATGCGAATCTGAACAGTCAGGTGGCGGGACTGCCTGGCCAGCCGGGGAGACGCCAGCGTTCCGGCTACGCCTTGTAGAACTCTCGCTCCCTCCAGCTCGCTCAAGCGACAATACCGGTGTGACCATCACTGCCGAAACGCCGGTCCGCGCATTGCCCGGTGCCGGACCCAGCCGGGCGAAGCAATTGGAAGAGGCTGGGCTCGCCACCGCCGGCGACCTCCTCTACTACCTGCCGTACCGTTACGAAGACCGGCGTCATCCGGTGCGCATCGCGGACATCGGGCGCCATGTCGACACTCCGGTCCTTCTGCGCGGCAAGGTGATGTCGGCGAACCTTCACATCACCCGACTGCGGCGGATGAAAGTGTTCGAAGTGGTTCTCGAAGACGGCACCGGCGCGGTGAAACTGGTGTGGTTCAACCAGGGGTTCCTCGCGGATCAAATGCGCCGCGGCGACCGTCTGGCTGTCTTCGGCGTACCGAAGATCTCATCCTATGGGCAACTCCAGATCGAGAGCGCCGACTGGGAGAAGTTCGAAGGCGATGACGAAGCGGACGGGGCCATCGTTCCGATCTATTCGAAGGTCGGGAACATCCCGCCGAAAGCGTTGCGGCAGATCATCGGCGGCGCACTGCTGGCGCTTCCTTCGTTGGACGACCCTCTTCCGCCCGGCCTCCGCAAGCGGCTGGGAGTGATCGATCTCGCGCCGGCGCTCGAACAGATTCACCGGCCGCCGCAACTCGACGGTGCCTTCCTCGGACGCCGCTCGAAGGCGCACCTTCGCATCATCCTGCAGGAGTTCTTCACCATGCAGTTGGCGCTTCGCGTGCGCCGTGCCAGCGAAGAAGTGAAGGTGAAGACGCGGAAGATCGAAGTCGGCGATGACCTTCGCGCCGAGGTCAAACGGATCCTGCCGTTCCGGCTCACGAAGGCGCAGAAGAAGGTAGTGCAGGAGATCGCGGCCGATCTGCAGTCCGGCAAGCCGATGTATCGCCTGCTCGAAGGCGACGTCGGCAGCGGCAAGACCATCGTGGCGCTGATCGCCGCGGTGATCATGATCCGCAACGGCCATCAGGTGGCGCTGCTCGCGCCGACGGAGATCCTGGCCGGGCAGCACTACCAGCGCATTCGTCAATTAGTTGACGACTCGCTGATCGTGGCCAAGGCCACCGGATCGATGACGGCCGGGGAGCGGCGTACGTTTCTGGCGGGACTGCGCGATGGCTACATCCAGCTCGTCGTGGGGACGCATGCACTGCTCGAAGACCGCGTGGTCTTCAAATCGCTCGGGTTGGCGATTGTCGATGAGCAACACCGTTTTGGCGTCGAGCAGCGTCAGCGGCTCTTCGCTAAAGGTGACACTCCCGACATCCTGGTCATGACCGCTACGCCGATCCCGCGCTCGCTGGCGCTGGCGATGTACGGCGATCTCGAGCTGTCGGTCATCGACGAGCTTCCTCCGGGAAGGCAGCGGATCAAGACGGCGGTCCGATCGGCGTCGCAGATCGAGCGGGTCTACAACTTCATCGACACCGAGGTCAGCGCGGGAGCGCAGACGTACATCGTCTATCCGATCATCGAGGAATCGGAGAAGTCGAACCTCAAGCCGCTCAAGGTCGGTTTCGAAGCGACGAAGCTGCGCTTCCCGGACCGGCGCGTGGCGATGATGCACGGCCGGATGCCGGCCGCGGAGAAAGAGGAGACGATGCAGCGTTTCAAACGCGGCGAGGTCGACATCCTCGTCTCGACCACGGTCATCGAGGTCGGCATCGACGTGGCGAACGCGTCGCTGATGCTGATCATCGATGCCGATCGTTTCGGACTCTCGCAACTCCACCAGCTCCGCGGCCGCGTCGGCCGGGGGACGCGGCAGTCGTATTGCGTGCTCGTGTCTGACAAAGAGATGGACCGGCTCACGCAGTTCGCGAAGACGCTGAACGGCTTCGACCTTGCCGATCTCGATCTCCGCCTTCGCGGCCCCGGTGAGCTCCTCGGCACACGCCAGTCCGGCGCCATGCGCTTCCGCTTCGGACACATCGTCCGCGACATCGAGCTGATGGAGAAGGCCCGCGACCTGGCCATCGAGATCCTCGAGAAGAGCGGCCTGGAGAAGGCGGAGCAGATCGTGCGCAAGCTCCTCGGCGTACCGGTACCTGCGACAGCGAAGGATTGAGACCAGAGTCTGATCCGCAGATTACGCAGATAGTAGGCGACCATCGATTCCATCTGCGAAATCTGCGGATCGGTGTCTTTTTTTGGGGTCAGGCGTTCGACGCGCGACTGTTGACGGAGCCTTGGGCAACAAACGCCGCCGGCCGTGCCGACTCTGCTACACTGCGCCGGCCTGAAACGGCGCCCGGTGCGAATCGCGCCAAATCCCTGACGAGACACGAGTAAGCATTGAGCCATCAACCCCAGTACGTCCTCAGCGGCCTCCGACCAACGGGCCGCGTCCACCTCGGCAACTACTTCGGCGCGGTCCGGAACTGGGTCCGTCTTCAGGACCTCTTCGACTGCTACTATTTCGTCGCCGACTGGCATGCCCTGACGTCCCACTACGCGGACACGTCGGACATTGCCCAGTCGACCTTCGACGTCGTCGCTGACTGGCTCGCCGCCGGTCTCGACCCCGCGAAGTCGACCATCTTCATCCAGTCCGAGGTCAAGGAGCACGCCGAGCTCCACCTCATCCTGTCGATGGTCACGCCGCTGCCGTGGCTGGAGCGGGTTCCGACGTTCAAAGACCAGCAGGCGCAGCTCGACGACAAAGATCTGAACACCTACGGCTTCCTCGGATATCCGCTGCTGCAGACCTCCGACATCATTATCTATAGGGCGAACTTCGTGCCGGTGGGGGAGGATCAGGCCTCGCACCTCGAGTTTTCGCGCGAGATCGTCCGCCGTTTCAACAACTTCTACGGGGATGTTTTCCCCGAGCCGCAGCCGCTGTTCACCGAAACACCGAAGGTGCCCGGCCTGGACGGGCGGAAGATGTCGAAGTCGTACGGGAACATCATCGGCCTGACGGCGAGCGCAGACGAGATCCGTGCGCAGGTGATGACGATGTTCACCGACCCTGCCCGCATCCGCCGCAAGGATCCGGGCAATCCCGGCATCTGCAACCTCTTTCAGTTCCACAAGCTCTTCTCGAACGAAGAGACGATCACGCGCGTCGACCGCGAATGCCGCACCGCGGAAATCGGCTGCGTCGACGACAAGAAGCTCCTGGCCGACATCATCATCGAATCGCTGCGTCCGATTCGCCAGAAGCGTGAAGAGATCGATCGCGATCCTTCCATCGTCTGGGACGTCTTACGGGAAGGCAACCGTAAGGCTCGCGAGCGCGCGCAACAAACGATGCAGCTCGTGCGCGACGCGATCAAGATCAGCTACAGCGGGCTGGGATCGTGACGGCGGCGATGGCGGACGAGGAGAAAGAGGCAACGGTACCTGTAGTGGCAAGCGCCGTCCCGCCGGTCGACGACCGTACCGCCGATGAGCAGGACGAAAGCGCGGGCGCGCTGAAGGTCACGCTACCGTCATTTCACGGACCGCTCGATCTGCTCCTTCACCTCATCAAGCACCACAAGATCGACATCTACGACATCCCCATCGCGCTCGTCACCGAGCAGTACAACGGCTATCTGGACGCGATGGAGGAGCTGAGCCTCGACATCGCCGCCGACTACATCTACATGGCGGCGCTGCTGATCCACATCAAGTCGAAGATGCTGCTTCCTCACGACGAGACCGAGGGGGAGGCGGAAGACCCACGCAAGGAGCTGGTCGACCGGCTCCTGGAGTATCAGCGCTTCAAGGCGGTCGCGGAATCGTTCGCCGAGCTCGACGTCCTTCGCATGGGTGTATGGCCGCGGCCGGCCACGGCCATTCCCGGCACGGACGCATCCGAGATCGACATGAGCGAGGTCGGGCTCTTCGATCTCATCGATGCTTTCCGCTCAGCGCTCAACCGTTACAAACAGAACCATCCGCAGGCCATCGAGCTGCGGCGCATGGTTCACAAGATCTCCGACAAGATGCGCGAGCTGTACGCGACGCTGCAGGAGAAATCGCCGATCCGCCTGCAGTGGTTTCTGGAAGGACGCGACCGCAACGAGCTGATCGCGATCTTCCTCGGTACGCTCGAGCTGGTGCGTCTCGGCGGCATCTCCCTCAAACAGAGCGAGAATTTCGGTGAGATCCTGATAGGCAGGACGGACGCAACGATCGACGAGGCACAGTTCGCGTTCTTCGACAATAGCTAAGTAGCGGGTGCCGGGGGTCGGAGACTCACCACCAAGCACTTCTCCGACTCCCGACTCCCGACAAACGACTCCCGATTTTCCGGTGGTGAAAATATGGCAATGGAACCAGCAGAACTACGGGCCGCACTCGAGGCCATTCTCTTCGTCAGCAACGAGCCGGTGAAGCTCGACGAGCTCGCCGAGGCGTTTGCGGATGAGGGGAGGGAAGCGGTGGTCACGCAGCTCGAAGACATCAAGCGCAGCCTCGACGCGAACCAAGGCGGTTTCATGCTCGAACAGACCGCCGGCGGATGGCGGCTGGCCACGCGCGCCGAGCACGATCCCATCCTCAAGAAGTACTTTGCGAAGAAGGGCGAGAACCGTCTCTCGATCGCCGCGCTGGAGACGCTGGCCATCGTCGCCTATCGCCAGCCGATCACCGCACCGGAAGTGTCTGAGATCCGCGGCGTCAACTCCAACCAGACTATCCGCACGCTTCTGGAGCGGCGCATGATCCGCGTGGCCGGGCGCAAGAACGTGGTTGGCAGTCCGTTCCTCTACCGCTCCACGCGCGAGTTTCTCGTCCACTTCGGACTCAACGACATTCGCGACATGCCGCGGCTCGAAGAGTTCGGCGATCTCATCGGCGAGCAGATCAACGACGATCTCGTTCTGGCCATCGAGATGACGCCGATCGCGGAAGGAATCGAGGTGCCGCTCGAGCAAGGCGAGCAGATCGACGACGCCGTCAATGCCGAGTTGAGCGTGAGCGAGGAAACGGCGGCAAGCGACGACGAGGCGCAGCCCGTCAATGCCGAGTCGAGCGTCAGTGATGAAGCACCCACAAGCGATGACGGCGCGCAGCCCGCGTTGAACGAGGTACAATCCGGCGTCGTCAACGATCATCAAGAGTGATGCAACAAGAGCGATTGCAGAAGATCATCGCCCACGCAGGCGTCTCGTCGCGACGTGAAGCGGAAGCGATGATCCGGGAGGGACGCGTTACGCTGAACGGACGCGTTGTCACCGAGCTGGGCACACGCGCGGACCCTGACCGCGACCACATCAAAGTCGACGGCAAACTGATCCGGAGCGCCGAGCCGCACCGCTACATCCTCTTGTACAAGCCGAAAGAAGTGATGACGACGGTGGAGGATCCGCAGGGCCGCCGCACCGTCATCGACCTCGTTCGGGGAATCCGCGAACGGATTTATCCCGTCGGCCGCCTCGACTTTCATTCGGAAGGATTGGTGCTGCTGACGAATGACGGCGAGCTCGCCTTCAAGGTCTCGCATCCGACGCACGGCTCGGTGAAAACCTACAGCGTCAAAGTGCGTGGCGTGCCGGATGATCGGATGGTCGACAAGCTGCGCCGCGGCATCACCATCGACGGCAAGCGGACGCTCCCTTGCGACATCGAGCGGATGCGAACGACCGGCAAGAACGACGACGAAGGGAACAGTTGGTTCGAAGTGAAACTGCGCGAAGGACGGACGCAGCAGATCCGCAAGATGTTCCAGTTCATCGGCCACCCGGTCTCGAAACTGCGGCGCGTGGCCATCGGTCCCATCTCCGATCCGAAGCTCACTCCCGGGGTCTGGCGTGAATTGACCAAACAGGAAGTGAAGATGCTGGAGACGATGAAGGAGCCGAAGAAGGCCGTCAAACGCCGCGTGGCCGCGGGTCCGGCGTCGCGGAAGAAACCGGCCGCGGCGGCCAAGCGTCCGGCGGCGGCGAAACGCTCTACCGCGGCGCGCCCGAAGTCGCGGACCGCAACGGCAAAATCAACCTCGTCCCGCGCCGAACCGCGCAGCTCCACGCGCCGCACGCCGTCGCCGCGCCCGGCAACACCGCGGCCGAAGGGAACGGCCAGCAAATCCACCGGCGGCAAGAAAGCACCCGTTCGCCGCGCTCCCTCGCGGACCAGCGCCCGCCGTTAGAGGTCTGATTGATGAAAGGCACTGCACCTCAGAGACACAGAGAGCACAGAGTTCTTCCTCCGTGTTCTCTGTTCCTTTGTGGTGCAATGCCTTTCCTGGTTTTCTCTCGTTAGTTAGACATTCATGCCGCCGCCGGTCATCATCGCCATCGACGGCCCATCCGGAGTCGGCAAGACAACCACAAGCCGTCTCGTCGCCCGCGCGCTGGACCTCCCGCACATCGATACCGGCGCGATGTATCGTGCCCTTGCACTCGCGGCCACGCGCGAAGGCATCGGCACGCGAGATGAGACGAAGCTCGAAGAGCTTGCATCCCGCACCCGCATCGACTTCATCCCCGGCGACCATGCTCGCGTCCTTCTCGACGGCGAAGACGTCACCGCCCTCATCCGCACGCCAGAGATGAGTATGGCCGCCAGTAATGTCTCCGCAGTTCCCGCCGTGCGGCGAGTCCTGGTGCGTCTCCAGCAGGAACTCGGTCTCCGGAGCGGAGGAGTGCTCGAGGGTCGCGACATCGGAACGAAAGTGTTCCCGGAGACGCCGCACAAGTTCTTCCTCACCGCCCGGCCGGAAATCCGTGCGCAGCGCCGCCATGACGAACTGCTTGCGAAAGGGGAGGACGTTCCTTTCGAGACCATCCTCGCCGCAGCCCTGACGCGCGACGAGCAAGACTCCACCCGCAACGATTCTCCGCTCCGCTATGACGATTCATACACCGTCATCGACACCTCCGACCTGACGATCGATGAGGTCGTGCAACGAATCGTCGAACGTTCGTAGGACCGCCGCCATCGGCGGCCGGGGTCGGGCGATATGAAAGCCAGGAGCGTCCTCGCGGCGGTCTTCCAGAATGAGCGCGATCGCCTCGGCCAGACTGTTGCGCGCGTCTTCACTGGTCTTTCCCTGGCCGTTTGCGCCCGGAATCTCGGGACAAAAAGCGATGAACCACTCACCGTCCTGTTCGATGATGGCCGTGAACTCGTTGTGCACGGCCTGATTCTACCCCGCCCGTCGAGGAACAACCCTTCGTTTTCCCCTTCGGTTATTGGCTGCCGCGGTGTTTGCTCCTGATCGGGACGCCCGTAATTCCTTGACTCCTCCCGAGAGTCGCCACTAAACTCCGCATTTCGACTAGTATCAACAATTTACGCTGCGATGCGCCCTCGGGCGGATGCGCCCGAAATCCAGGAGGTATTCCGTTTCATGCCGTTGAGTGACGATCCGAAAAACCTGAACCAACCGCTCCGAAAAGGGGGGGAGACAAACGACCTGGAAAGCCTCGGTATGGACGAGCTTCTGGCCTTGTACGACCGAAAAATGGCGAACTTTGCCGAAGGCGACATCATCCGTGGGCGTGTCCTGAAAGTGATCGGTCCCGAGGTCGTCATCGACATCGGCTACAAGTCCGAGGGCGTCCTTCCTGTCCATGAAGTCACCGGCTATGACGGCCAGGTGACGGTGAAGCCGGGCGACGAGCTCGATGTCTTCATCGAGCGCCTCGAGAACAACAGCGGCTACATCGTCCTGTCTCGCGAGAAAGCGGAACGGATGCTGGTCTGGGACCGCATCGAAGCCGCGTTCAAGGCCGACGAGCCGATTTCCGGCCGCGTCGTCGAGCGTGTCAAAGGCGGTCTGGCCGTCGACGTCGGGGGCGTGAAGGCGTTCCTTCCCGGATCGCTCATCGACACCAAGCCGGTCAAGAATCTCGATACCCTGCGCGGGAACGAGTACAAGTTCAAGGTCGTCTCGTTCGACAAGAAGCGGAACAACATCGTCCTGTCCCGCCGCGCGATCGTCGAGGTAGAACAGGCCGCGGCCAAGGCTGACACCTTCAGCCGGCTTCAGGAAGGGCAGCACACCCACGGCGCCGTCAAAAACATCACCGACTACGGCGTCTTCGTCGACCTCGGCGGCGTCGATGGGCTGCTCCACATCACGGACGTTTCCTGGGGACGAGTCAATCATCCTTCTGAATACTTCAACGTCGGCGACGAGATCGAAGTGGTTGTCCTCAAGTTCGATTCGGCCGCCGAGCGCGTATCCCTCGGCTATAAACAAAAGACCCAGGACCCCTGGACGGACGTCGTGCAGCGCTATCCGCTCGGCTCGAAGGTTCACGGCCGCGTCGTATCGCTCACCGACTACGGCGCCTTCATCGAGTTGGAAGAAGGGGTCGAAGGGCTGATCCACGTTTCCGAGATGTCGTGGACCAAGAAGGTCCGCAACCCCTCGAAGCTGCTGACGATGGGTGCCGAAGTCGATGCGGTCGTCACCGACGTCAACGTACAGAACCGCCGCATCTCGCTGTCACTGAAGGCACTGGAACAGAATCCGTGGGACACGATCGCCCAGCGCTACCCGATCGGTGCCGTGATCAACGGCAAAGTCCGCAACCTCACCGATTTCGGCGCTTTCGTTGAAGTCGAAGACGGCATCGACGGGCTGATCCACATCTCCGACATGTCGTGGAACCGGCGACTCAAACATCCCAACGAAGTCCTGAAGAAGGGTGACGAGGTGCAGGCTCGGGTCATCAACGTGGACGGCGAGAACCAACGGCTGTCGCTCTCCATCAAAGAGTTCCTGCCGAACGAGTGGGACAACTTCGCGAAGACACACACGGTCGGCGATGAGCTGATCGGCAACGTGGCCAAGATCACAGACTTCGGCCTTTTCGTCCGTGTTGCCGACGGCGTGGAAGGGCTCGCGCACATCTCCGAGATTACGCGGGACCCGAAAGCGAAGCTCGACAAGTCCTTCCAGATCGGCGATGTCGTTCGCGTCCGCGTGATCAAAGTCGATTGGACCGACAAGAAGATCGGTCTCTCGACGCGCGACGTCGAGCCGCTGACCGAAGCCGAGATCGCGGAACATGCCGCGACGGTGCCGGCGGCGGAAGAGCACCCGTCCGACTCCGAACCAGAAGAGCCAACCCGAGCTCCGGAGACCATGCCGCAAGGCTGATCGCATGTCGGAACTCGATCCCGTAACGGCCCCCGGTGACCAAATCGCCTCGCCGATCGCTTCGCCGATCAGCCAGGAAAGACCGCGCAAATCGCGGGCGGGGATATTCTTCTTCGGCGCGTTCAGCGGTTGCCTGGTCGTCGTCGGAGGCATGCTGCTTCTCGTGTTCCTGATCGCGGCGATGTCGAACGGCGACGCCACCACGCGTGGCGACGTCTTCGGCGACAAAGTGGCCATCATCCCGATCGACGGGGAGATCCTCGGATCGCGCGAGGCCATCGACGCGCTTCACCGCTACGCACGCAACTCCAGCGTCAAAGCGATCATCGTGCGTATCAACAGCCCGGGCGGAGCCATTTCGCCCTCGCAGGAAATCTACGAAGAGATCCGCAATGTCCGTGCGCACAGCGGCAAACCGATCATCGCCTCTCTTGACAGCGTAGCCGCATCGGGCGGGTACTACATCGCCTCGGCCTGCGATCGCATCGTGGCCAACCCCGGATCGATCACCGGCTCGATCGGCGTGATCCTGGAATGGATGGAGACGAAGGATCTGCTGGCCTGGGCGAAGTTGAAACCGGAAACGATCACCAGCGGTGACATGAAGGCGGCTGGCTCGCCGTATCAGGATCTCACGGACGCCCAGCGTGCCTACTTCCAGGCGATCGTCATGCAACTGCACTCCCAGTTCGTACGCGCCGTCGCCGCGGGACGGAAAGGGAAACTCACCGAGGCCGACGTCGGCAGAATCGCCGATGGGCGCGTCTTTACCGGCGAACAGGCTCTCGATCTCAAACTGGTCGACCAGCTCGGCAATCTGGATGACGCCATTGGTCTAGCAGGCAAACTCGGCGGCATCGCCGGAAAGCCCGGAACCATCTATCCCAGGAAACGGACCCGCGGCCTGTTCGATGTGCTGACGAGCGACGATTCCGATGCGGAGACCGCCATCGGCCGCATTCTTAGCCGCCGTCCGAGGTTTCTCTTTAAGTGGTGAGCGCTCATGAGTGAGGAGGCACCTTTGGATCACCTGGAACCCGAAGAAGAGATCGAGGGCAAAGCAGGCGTGATGACCAAAGCGGAGCTCGTGGACGAGGTGGCGCGCGTTGTCCAGTTGACGAAGAAACAAGCTGAGACGATCGTCAACATCGTCTTCGATTCCATCGTGGACTCGCTTAGGTCGGGCCAGAAGATCGAGCTCCGCGGTTTCGGCAGCTTCCGCCTCCGCAGCCGCAAATCTCGCACCGGCCGCAATCCCAAAACCGGTGAGAAGGTCGAAGTACCGTCGAAGAAGATCCCGTACTTCAAGCCGGGAAAGGAACTGAAGGAGTTGATCAACGACGTGCCAAGCCAGGAGCAGGCTGCTGCTGGTGTTGCGCCACCGGAAGGCGGCGAGAGCACTTGAGAGAGGCAATGTTGAATGTTCAATGTTGAATGAGGTGTGCGGCTGGCGGTGTCCCTTCATTCAACACTGAACATTCAACATTCCGCTTTGCCTTTGCTATCTATGCAACACTCCATCCCCCATCCATGGAAATCCTTTTCACCCCCTGGAGGTATCCCTACTTGACCTCGCCGAAAAGCGAGATACCGCCGAGTTGCATCTTCTGCAACGCGGTGAAATCAGACGCGCTCCGTGAGACGCTCACGTTGTTCCGAACTGGTCAGGCCCTGGTGATGCTGAACCGCTATCCGTATACCAATGGACATCTGATGGTAGCGCCCGTCGCGCACGAGGCATTGCTATTCGAAAGCCGCGACGACTCCCTCCGGGCGCTGATCCGTCTGACAGCCGAAGCGCAGCGAATTCTCTCCGACGTCTACCATCCGGACGGTTTCAACGTAGGGATGAACTTTGGCCAGGTCGCTGGTGCCGGCGTGGCTGACCACTACCACATGCACATCGTTCCGCGCTGGAGCGGCGATTCGAACTTCATGACCGTCACCGCGCGCACTCGCCTCGTGCCGGAAGATCTGGACGGCACCTACGACAGGCTCCTTCCGCACTTCACGAATATCCGAAAGGACTCTCTCTCCATCCAATGAAAGGCCGCACCTTCTTCGCCATGCTGCTGGCGTACCTCGTACCCGGCGCCGGACATCTCTACCTCGGCCGCCGGGCCCGGGGCGCTACCTTCTTCTGCATCGTCGTGCTGATGTTCCTCATTGGCATCGCCATCGACGGCGATCTCTACGCCATCGCGCATAGCGGCGGGTCGATCCTGCGGCTGCTGGCCGCGTTCGGCTCGATCGGCGCCGGCCTGATCTACTGGATCGCTGTTGGCATGGGCGTACACGGCGATGTCACTTCGATCACCTTCGAGCACGGCACGGCGTTTACGATTACAGCGGGGCTGATGAACCTTCTGCTCGTGCTCGACGTCTTCGATATCGCGGAGGGACGAAAAGAATGAGTCTCCTCCGAAATCACATCGTTCTGATGTTCTTCTACGCCGCCGCAACCGGCGTTTTCTTCGCGCTGCTCTGGAAAGAGAGTCGGGCGGAGCGGATCCGCTTCTTTCTCGTAGTCTTCTGTTCTCTCTTTCTCGGCGGCATTGCGCTGGCCTGGCTGATGTATCCGTTTCCGCTGCGATGAAACTTGCCATCGTCGCAGGAGAAGCCTCCGGCGATCTCCACGCTGCTGAAGTCCTCCGCGAGCTGAAACGGCTCGATCCTTCGATCGAGACTTTCGGCATCGGCGGCGACCTGCTCGCAGGGGAAGGGATGCGCCTCGTGCATCACGCCGGCGAGATGGGGATCGTCGGCCTGTTCAACGTCCTTCGGCACCTGCGGATGTTCCGCCGGATCTATGACGATCTGATCGCGGAGATCGGCCGGCAGCGGCCGGATGCGGTGCTGCTCGTCGACTACCCTGGTTTCAATCTCCGTCTGGCCCGGCGATGCAAAGAGCTGGGGCTTCGCGTCGTCTACTACATCTCGCCCCAACTCTGGGCCTGGCGGCGCGGCCGCGTGAAGCAGGTTGCGAAATACGTCGACCGGATGATCGTCATCTTCCCATTCGAGGAGACGTTCTACCGCGAGCATGGTATCGAAGCGACGTACGTCGGACACCCGATCATCGAAGAGATCGGACATATCAAGCGGCCGGAGGGAGTCGGGAGTGGGGGGTGGGGAGTGGGAGCAACGTCGCCGGAGTCATCGCCGTCTCCCACGCCCCACACCCCACACCCCACACCCCACGTACTCCACCTCGCGTTGCTCCCCGGCTCGCGACGCGCCGAGGTCGTGTCGTTGTTGCCGCCGATGCTCGATGCGGTGGAAGTTCTGTCGCGCGAGCGTGCCATCGATGCCTTCGTGGTTCAGGCGCCGACAATCTCACGTGCGCTCATCGATCGCTTCGCGGCCGGGAGAAACGTTCGTATCGTGTCGGAGGAGGGCAGCGAAGCGATCGCCGCGGCGGACCTGGCGCTCTCCTCATCCGGCACTGCCACGCTCGAGTGCGCCGTCCTCGGAACTCCCGTGATCGTGATGTACCGGCTGTCCTGGGCCAACTACTGGCTCGGGAGAATGGTTGTGACAATCCCTCACTTCGGCCTCATCAACATCGTGGCGGGGAAGGAAATCGTCCCGGAGCTGATTCAGGGCGGCGTGAACGGAGAACGGATCGCCGCAGAGGCTCGGGGACTGCTCGTGCCGGCGAACTATGTACGGGTGGTGGGGGAGCTTGCCGCGGTGCGGAGTAAACTCGGCGACGCTGGCGCCGCCCGCCGCGCAGCAGAAACAATCATGGAAGTCGTCACCCGATGAAGGTCCTTCGCCGGCTGTACCGCTATCTCAGCCACTACAAGGCATGGGCGATGCTGGCATTCGGTGCGATGGTCGTCTTCGCGGTGACGACGACGGCGATGATCGGCCTTCTGCAGCCGGTCATCGACATTGGCCTCACCCCTTCCGCTACGAAGCGGCGCAATGACATCGTGAGGGATGGCGGAAATGCGTTCCTTCTCACTTCCTCCGGCGTGACCGCCTCGCTCTGGTCGCTCGCTTATCCCGCGCCGAGGCTCGTTTCTTCCGTCACCTTTCCCGCGCCGGTCGCTTCCGCCGCGCTCGTCGGTACGACCGGCTACTTCGTCCTGAACGAGATCAGCGGCAATACACTGTGGTCCGCCGATCTGGCGCCTGTCAAACCGTCAGCGCGGAGGATCGTGCTTCCCGGAACGAAGCCATCGCTCATCGCCCGCTCTGGATCGGCGCTCGTACTCGTGGAGTTTCGCGGCGACGGCACCACCGCGCTTTCGTACTACGCGTCTCCGGACTTCACCAGAAAGCCGGTGACCGCGAGCGTGGCCGGTCCGGCCACCGGCGGCGTCGCCCTCTCCGGCGCGAAAGCGGCCGTATCGATGCTCAAAGGCGTAAACGAAGTCGATTTCACCAAGGGTACCACCACTCTCGTGCCGAAGTCGGGCGTCGCTAACGCACCGAGCCTCTCCTTCGCGTCGAATCTCGCGGAAGCGCATCCATCGCGCGAAGAAGCGCTCAAGTCGCGATTTCTCGATTCTATCCTCGAGCGCGATCTCCCGGAAGGACAACGCGCCTGGATCATCAATGGTATCGATCAGGCCAACCATCGCTTTCATGGGTGGTGGGACAAGGCCAACGACAAGGTGCAATTCCGCCGGCTTCTGGAGGCGCTGCTGGTCATCATCGTGCTGCGCGCCTTCGCTTCGTTCTTTTCCGAGTACGCGTTTCAGAAGGTCGGCCTTTCGACCGTGCGCGACTTGCGCAACCAGTTGTACGAGAGGCTCATTCATCAGAGTCACCGCTTTTTCTCGGAGCGATCGACAGGAGAGATGGTCAGTCGCGTGGTCTCGGACGCGGACGCCATCCAGGCCGCGGTGTCGACGCGCATGGGCGATCTCTTCCAGGAATCGCTCACGCTCCTCTTCCTGCTCCTCTATGTCGTCCTGATGAACCCCGAGCTGGCGCTGATCACCTTTGTCGTTGCGCCGGCCCTGGTCTACCCGGTCGTCCATTTCGGCCGCCGCCTGCGCGGCACGACACATCGTTCGCAGGAACGGATGGCCGACATGGCCACGCTCCTCGAAGAGACCATCCGCGGTGTACGCATCGTGAAGGCCTTTACGATGGAACGCTTCGAGATCGGCCGGTTTCGCGAAGCCACGAGGCGCCACCTCCGCTCGAACATGAAAGCACAGAAGATCCAGGCGCTCTCCTCTCCGGTCATGGATCTGATCACCGGCCTTGGGGGACTGGCGCTCTTCTTCTACGCGAAGCGCCGCATCGACAATGGAACGCTGAGCATGGGTGCGCTCTTCGCCTACATTGGCGCGCTCGCCGCGATGTACCAACCGCTCAAGAAACTGAACAAAGTGAACCTTTCCGTCAACACCGCCCTCTCGGCGTCGGAGCGTGTCTTCCGCATGCTCGACATCCCGAATGAGGTCGAAGAAAAGCCGGATGCGGAGGCCATCGCGTCGGTGGGCAGCGGGATTCGCTACGAGAATGTTTCGTTCCGCTACGAGGCCGAGCCGGTGATTCGTGGAGTCGATCTCACCATCGCACCGGGTGAGATCGTCGCTCTGGTCGGCGGAAGTGGGGCAGGCAAATCGACCTTCGTCAATCTTCTGCCACGTTTCTACGATGTCAACGGCGGACGGATCACCGTTGACGGCCTCGACATCCGCGACGTGAGTCTCACCTCGCTCCGGGCGCTGATGGGTTTCGTCACGCAGGAGGTGGTGCTCTTCAACGATTCGGTGAAGAACAACATCGCCTATGGCCGCTCGGACGTCGATGACGGGAGGGTCATTGCCGCGGCGAAAGCGGCGAACGCGCACGAGTTCATCTCAGCCTTGCCCAACGGCTATGACACCGAGATCGGCGAAAGCGGTGTTCTCCTCTCCGGCGGCCAGCGGCAGCGGCTGGCCATCGCCCGTGCGTTGTTCAAAGATCCGCCGATCCTCATTCTCGACGAGGCCACATCCGCGCTCGACACCGAATCGGAGCGTCTGGTGCAGGGAGCTCTCGAAGTTCTCATGCGAGGGAGAACCACGCTCGTCATCGCCCACCGGCTCTCTACGATCCGTAGTGCCGACAAGATCGTCGTGCTGGACAGGGGAGAGATCGTCGAGACCGGTCCGCACGACGAGTTGCTGGCGCGCCGAGGGGTTTATCGCAAGTTGTACGATCTGCAGTTCGTCGACGACGCGCTCACGACCGGAGCGATCGCGTGATGAGGATCGTGGCATGGATCGGATCCCTGTTCATTCGCGCTCTGTATGCAACGCTGCGGGTCCGCCACGTGAATGCCGGGAACCTCGAATCGCAGCCGCAGTACATCCTCACCTTCTGGCACGCCCATCTATTGCTGATGCTGCACTCGGCCTACCGGCGGCCGATCGTGGTCATGATCTCGCGGTCGAAAGACGGCGAATACATCGCGCGGGTCTTCGATCACTACGGCGTGGAGTCGGCGCGCGGCTCGTCGACGCGCGGTGCCACACCGGCTCTTCGTGAGATGATCAGGGCCGCACGCGAGGGAAAGAACATCGTCTTCACGCCCGATGGTCCGAAGGGGCCGCCGCGCGTGGTCAAGGACGGCGTCATCCATGCGGCGCGGGTAACCGGGCTGCCGATCGTGCCCGTCGCCTTCGCCGCGCAAAAAAAAAACTACTGCGGTCGTGGGATTCCATGGTTGTGCCGATGCCGTTCTCGCGTGCGCTCTTCCTCTACGGCCAGCCGGTCGTCGTACCGCGCGACTGCGACGTCGAGCAGGCGAGGAGAGACGTCGAGCGTGCTATGAACGAACTTGCGGATGAAGCAGAACGGTTGGTAAACGAATGATCACTTCCATGACCGGTTTCGGCCGCGCCGCCGGCGCGGTCTCGGGGCGCTACTTTGTCGCGGTGACCGCCAAGAGTGTCAATCACCGTTTTCTGGAAACGTCGGTGCGCATCCCCGAGTACCTGTGGGAAGCCGAGGCGATGGTACGCGCCCTGGCCTCCGACACGTTCTCGCGCGGCAAGGTCGACATCGCTATCCGCGTGCAGCGCACCGCGCAACCGGAGTACAGCGTCCGGATCAACACGCAGATCGCAAACACCGTCGTGCCCCAGCTTCGGGCAATCGCCGAGGAGTTGGGGTTGGGATCGACATTCTCCGGCAGCGACTTGCTGCGAGTTCCCGACCTGTTGCAGGTCGAAGCGATCGAAACAGAGATCACCGAAGAAGAGCGTGAAGCGCTGGCTGCCATCGTCCGCGATGCTCTTTCGCAAATGCTTGTCATGCGCGCGCGAGAGGGGGAATCGCTTCGCGCCGACATCACCGCGCGCCTGCAGACCATTCGCGATCTGCAGCAGCGGCTGGCTTCGCATCGCGACGAGATCTGTACGGAGCTCATGGCGTCCTACAAACAGCGAGTGCAGGAGATCGCGGGCGCCGCCGGCATCGAGATCAATCAGGATCGCATCGCCCAGGAAGTCGTGATCATGGTGGAGAAGGGTGATGTGGCCGAGGAGCTGACGCGGCTGTCGCACCATGTCGCACAGGCGGAGAATGCTGTGAGCGGAGGCGACGCGGCGGGAAAGAAGCTCGATTTCCTTTCCCAGGAGATGCTGCGCGAGGTCAACACCATGGGCTCCAAGTCACGCTCCGCGGCGCTCCGAACCCTCGTTGTAGAATTAAAAACCGAGGTCGAGCGGATACGCGAGCAGGTTCAGAATGTCGAGTAACTTCCACCCCGATGGGACGTTGTTCATCGTCTCTGGCCCATCGGGTGCCGGAAAGACGACGCTGATCAACAACGTCCGCGAGCAGCTCGAACCGATCGGCATCACCCTCTACTTCTCCGTGTCGCACACCACGCGCAAGCCGCGGACAGGCGAAGTTGACGGCATCAGCTACCACTTCGTTACGACCGCGCAGTTCGACGCCATGGCTGACCGCGGGGAATTTATCGAATGGGCCTTCGTTCATGAGCAGCAGTACGGGACGTCGAAGTCCGAAGTTCTGGCACGGCTGGAACGCGGCAACGATGTCATCCTCGACATCGACTACCAGGGAGCAAAGCAGATCGCGAACGATGCTGATCTGGAACCGCGGTCACTGAACATATTCATTTTTCCGCCGTCGTTCGACCATCTCGAACAGCGCCTGCGAGAACGCGGTCTGAATAGCGACGAAGAGATTCACACGCGTTTACAGAAGGCGGCCGACGAGATCGACGCCGGCAAAGAGTTCTACAACTACGTCATCATCAACGACCAGCTCAATGTCGCCGCCGAATGTCTGAAGGCGGCGATCATCGCAAAAAAACTACAGACGAAGACGGCGCTCGAAGCGATCAACGCGATGGCCGAGCGCCTGAAGGAGGAGCGACATGGAAGGTTTGCCAGAGGGCATTGACAGCAAGTTCCGATACGTTCTGCTCGTGGCCAAGCGCGCCGAGCAGCTCGTCCAGGGAGCCTTGCCGAAGAGCAAGAGCAAGCACACCAAGCCAACGCGCGTGGCGATGGAAGAGATCGAGAAGAACCAGGTAAAGTGGCAGCTCACCCCGCCGGAAGAAGAGACCACGGCGCTGGAAACAGAGTAGAAACCGGGGAGTGGGGTGTAGGGTGTGGGAGAGACGATTCGCGAAATCGTACACGCCGCGCTGGTTCCCTCCCACTCCCCATTACCCCCCCCCACGCTCATGCACATCGTTCTCGGCGTCACCGGCGGGATAGCGGCGTACAAAGCACCGGACGTCGTGCGGCGCCTGCGCGACGTTGGGGCGGATGTTCGTGTCATCCTCACTCCGAACGCCGCACGGTTCGTATCGCCGCTCTCCCTGGCCGCCGTTTCCGGATACGGCGTCATCATCGAACAGTGGGGAGACTCGGGGCGTGGCGGCGTCGACCACATCGAGCTGGCTCGATGGGCGGATCTGCTCCTCGTAGCGCCAGCCACAGCGAACATCATTGCCAAGCTGGCCCTCGGTCTCGCCGATGACGCCCTTTCGACCTATGCCATCGCACACCGCGGCAGCATCATCGTCGCGCCGGCCATGAACACTTCGATGCTGCAGCATCCGACGGTGCAGATGAACCTGTCCACGCTGCGCGAGCGCGGCGTCATCGTCCTGGATCCCGATAGTGGGCTGCTGGCCTGCGGCGATGAAGGTTCCGGCAGGATGCCCGATCCGCCGGTGCTGGCCGAGTTCGTGAAGCAGCAGTTCGCGACACGCGATCTCGAGGGACGCTCGATTCTCGTCACGGCGGGTCCCACCCGCGAGCCGATCGACCCGGTCCGCTTCATCTCCAACCGATCCTCGGGGAAGATGGGATATGCCATCGCCGAAGCGGCGAGGAGGCGGGGAGCGAACGTGACGCTCGTCTCCGGGCCGACCGCGATTACCGCGCCGGCGGGAGTGGCGCTGATGCACGTCACGACAGCGGCAGAGATGCGTAAAGCGGTCATGGATGCGCTGCCCTCTCAGGAGATCGTGATCAAGGCGGCGGCCGTGGCCGACTTCACTCCCACGGCCGTGGCCGGGCACAAGATCAAGAAGCAGGCGGACCACGACGAAATGACGCTGACGCTGACGAAGTCGCCCGACATCCTGGCGGAGATCGGCACGGCGTCGCCTCGTCCGTTCATCGTTGCGTTCGCTGCCGAGACTGACGCGGTCGAGTCAAACGCGCGCGAGAAACTCGTCCGCAAGAACGCTGACCTCATCGTCGCCAACGATGTTGCCGACCCGTCGATCGGCTTCGACTCCGATCAGAATGCCGTGACAGTCATCGCCAGGGATGGTTCATCGACAAAGATCGGCCGGGCACCGAAGATCGTGATCGCCAACCGGATTCTCGATCTGGTGGTTGAACGATTGGGGTGAATTGCACTTCGCGCGTTGTCGGTTGGTTGAATTGCGCTGTGCGCGTTGTCTGCGTTCGAGTGTTGTCTGCACTCCGCGCGTTGTCTGCACTCCGCGCGTTGTCTGCACTCCGCGCGTTGTCTGCACTCCGCGCGTTATCTGCACTTCGTGCGTTGTCTGCACTCCGTGTGTTGTCTCCTTCGTCGCGGTAATTTAATTGAGGTGTCGCAGAGACTGGCTGCTCCAACGTGCGAAGCGCAGACAACGCGCGAAGCCCAAACCAGACGAAGCGCAGTTACTACTCGTTCTCGCAGGCCAGCAGAATCTTGTCCGTGATCTTCCAGATCGTATGGTCGCCGCACAGGTTCACGTCTTCGACGACGCACTCGTCGCCATCTTCATCCACAATGCGAATGTCGTAGTCGTTGCAGGCGATGTTCGTCAGTGTGAATGTCTCGCCCGACTCGATCACCGCTTCGCCGAGCTGATCGGGGCCCCAATGCCTGTCGTGCTTGGGTGATAGATAGAGGTGGTGGATATCCCACTTGCTACGGTTGACGACTTTGATTGACGCTCCATGCCTGTCGGCGCTGGCGGAAAGGGGGAGCAGTAGTGTGAATGCAAGCAGCAGGAATTGGAATTTACGCATGACAACTCCTTTACCGAAGGGATTCGGTGTGCAACGACATTCTGAATGGAGAGCCGCGGAACCTACGGCCGGACACCAGAGGGGGATACGCTCACCAACTGAACTTTGCGCATACAGGGACCCTTCCCCGTTCTACTCTCTCTCTCTCCGGGCAGCTTAGCAGATAATCATCCGCTGCATGGACGATGCCCTTCAGCGTGAGTTGGCCCTCCTCCGCGATCTCGGATTCACTCATCTCGACATTCCCAAGCCGGCCGTTTCCGCGAATTCCGCCGGCGGCCCTGACAGCAAGACGCTCCTCGGCGAGCTCGAGGCGATCGCCCTGGTTTGCGAGAAGTGCAGCCTCTCGAAGACCCGCACGCAGGTCGTCTATGGCGTCGGGAGTCCGAACGCGGACCTCATGTTCATCGGCGAGGCGCCGGGCCGCGACGAAGATCTGCAAGGCGAACCCTTTGTCGGCCGCGCCGGCCAGCTCCTCACCGACATCATCAAAGCGATGAAGCTGACGCGCGACGATGTCTACATCACCAACGTCGTCAAATGCCGCCCGCCGGACAACCGCAATCCCGAGCCGGATGAGCTGGATGCCTGCCGCCCCTTCATTCGCCGGCAGGTCGAGATCATCCAGCCGAAAGTGATCGTCACCCTTGGCCGCTTCGCCCTGCAAAGTCTGACCGGGAAGGGTTACGGCATCACCTCCATCCGAGGCCAGTGGCTCGACTACAACGGCGTGAAAGTCATGCCCACGTACCACCCGGCGTACCTCCTTCGCAATCCCGCCGCGAAGAAGGACGTGTGGGCGGATATGAAGATGGTGATGGCTGAGCTCGGGATAGATAGTTGAGCGCGTGCGCCTGACTTGGCGTAGCGTTCATGGCTCGTTTCCGCGCATCGTGGGTCGTTGCGCTGGTAACGGCCAAACAACTAATGAGAGAATGTAGTACCGGTACTTGGCCTGCTTTTGGTGAGTGCTGGCTGTAACTTCAACACCGCGCACATCAGCAGCGCGAAGATTGGCAAAGACAAGGCCGTCACGCAGGAGTCGGCCTCCTTCGGGGCGATGGATACGATCTACGGCGTCGCGGAGATCGGCACGCCTCCGGCGTGCTCTCGTTACGCCACGAAAAGGGCACCCCAACGGGGCATACGCGCTAACCTAACGTATGGAGCGCTGGCGTCCTCGCCGGCTGGCTGGGCGCCGTCCCGGCGCCCGCTGGAGATTGGACCTTTCGGAGCGTAACGAAAGCACGCCGGAGGCGTGCGTGAGGATAGCCGGTGGCCACGCCGGAGGCGTTGCCACCGGTTTGCAGGCGAAAGCAAAGGCACCCCGGCAGGGGTGCGTGAACCGTCGAATTCGACATCGTTCTACGCGATCGATCCTGCCTGACTTCACGCACCCCTGCCGGGTGC
>JBBRNB010000087.1:0-30708 GCA_038230535.1 Thermoanaerobaculia bacterium | reverse complement strand
GCGAACGCAACATCAGGTTGATTTAACCAGTGAACGAGTTCCGCGACCGTGATCAAAACGTCATCGACACCGGCGACGAGATCCGTAACCCGAGTTCTTTCTATGGTTTCCGCAGAGACTCACCCCGAAGAGGCGAACCGAAGGTCCGGCCCCACCCGATTCCCCCCGCAGGGGGTCCTTCGCCGTCCTCCGCCGCTCCGCCCACTCAACCCGCCGCGCGGCCACGGCAGCCTTCCAAGAAACTCCCAGGTTGTATGCGGCCTTCTCGGTATCTCTCAACTTGGGGCAGCGACCTGATCGAGGTGAGGGCTGCTGCCGGTCGTGGCACGTTGCGCGCGAAGGCGCGCGAAACAATCTAGCCCCGCGCTCGGCGCGGGGTAACAGGAAATATTGAATTTGCGGCCGCGAAGGCGGTCGCCACCAAGTCCTGGCGCGATGGTCGCGATTGTTGCGGCCCGCCTTCGCGGCCACAGCATTCACCACCGACGAATACCCCCTGGCTGAGCCAGGGGCTACATTGTCCGACGCGCCTGCGCGCGTCGACACCGGCAATCGCGCGGCTTTCGTCAGCACCATGTTTCTTTTCCCAGGTGCAGCGGCGCGCGCTGTCCTTCGCTCAGGATGACAGGTTAGGATGACAGGTAGGTGAGACGTCGCGACGGTTCACAACCCGCGGTATTGACGGGTACGACATCGCACCATTAGTCTTTGCTGACGCGCTGTCCCACGCGAATGACGGCGTCTGCTCCTCAAATGACGAAGTCTGCTCTTTTAATGACACGCCGTCATTCCCGAGGCAGAAACCCTCATTCGAACCTAACCCAGCAGCATCTCCAGGTCCTCCACCTCCAGTTTGCGGAGCACGCTGTTGTCCTCGGAGATGATCGACTCTGCCAGTTCACGTTTCTTCGCCTGTAACTCGAGGATCTTCTCCTCCACCGTGTCGCGGGCGATCAGGCGGTAGGCCACAACCTTCTTCTGGCGGCCGATGCGGTGGGCGCGGTCGATGGCCTGGGCCTCGACAGCGGGGTTCCACCAGGGGTCGAGGAGGAAGATGTAGTCGGCGTTGGTGAGGTTCAGGCCGAGGCCGCCGGCTTTGAGGCTGATGAGGAAGAGAGGCGGGCCGTCCGGCTTCTGGAACTGTTCGACCAGCGTCTGGCGGTCGCGCGTCTTGCCGTCGAGGTAGAGGTAGGACATCCCTTCCACGTCCAGCGTGCCGCTCACGATCTGCAGGAATGACGTGAACTGCGAGAAGATCAGGGCGCGGTGGCCCGAGGCGATGACGTCGCGCAGCTCGTCCATGAGCAGCTCCATCTTCGCCGAGGGAGCGTCGGTGTTCTTGTCGATCAGACCTGGATCGCACGCGGCCTGGCGCAGACGGAGGAGCGCTTCCAGGATGTGCATGCGCGCCTTGTCGATCCCGCCTTTCTGGATGCGGCCGAGAAGCGCGGCCCGGTAGTGATCGCGCAGCTCGTCGTACTGCTTCTTCTGCTTCCCTTCCAGTTCGCAGTAAAGCGTCTGTTCGATGCGCTCCGGCAGCTCCGGCGCGACCTGCTCTTTCGTTCTGCGCAGCAACATCGGACGTATGGCGCGTGCGAGCGCCTCGCGGCGTTCGGGTGGTGTGTTCTTCGCCGCGAACGTGCGGCCGAATGAGCGCGCCGAGCCGAGGAGGCCGGGATTGAGAAACTCGAAGAGGCTCCAGAGCTCGCCGAGGTGATTCTCGATCGGTGTGCCGCTAAGCGCCAGGCGATGGCGTCCGCGCAGCAGCCGGCTCGCTTTCGCCACCTGGCTCGAGGAGTTCTTGATGGACTGCGACTCGTCGAGGATGACGTATTCGAACTCGGTCTCGGCGAACCTGGCGATGTCGAGGCGCATCGTGGCGTAAGTGGTCAGCACCAGGTCGAAGCCGTCGAAGACGTTCTTTCCGCGCTCGCTTCCGTGATGCTCCATCACGCGTAACTGCGGCGCGAACCGCTTTGCCTCGGCGGTCCAATTGAACAGCAACGACCGAGGCGCGACCACAAGCGACGGGCTCGTGATTCCACTCGCACGGAGGCCTTCGAGGAGCGCCAGCGTCTGTACCGTCTTGCCGAGGCCCATGTCGTCGGCGAGGCAGCCGCCGAGGCCGGTGGTCCGCAGAAACTCGAGCCAGCCGAGGCCGGCGCGTTGATAGGGGCGCAGCTCGGCGGTCAGCGTCGGCGGCTCCTGGCGCGGCTCGGGCGATGCTCCGCTGATGCGTTCACGAAGGTCGATGAAGGCGTCATCGACCTTGGTCGCCTTCGACTGCAGCAGCGCATCGATCAGCAGCGCCTGCGGGTTGCGGAAGCGCAGCGCATCGCCTTCGCGCTTCCCGAGCTCCAGCACCGGCGCGAGCGACTCGGCCCACGACGCCGGGACGATGCCGTATGAGCCGTCCGACAGCCGCATCAGCGATTTATTCGTGCTGGCCGCGGCGAGAAGCTCCGGAAGTGTGACGATCAGGTCATCGAAGCTCGCGCTGACGTTGAGATCGAACCAATCGATTCCACTGGAGATCTCGACGTCGAAGTCGTCGGCGATGCGCACCTTCGCGGAGTCGATCTCGATGGTCCATCCCTCGGCGGTCAAAGCCCGCGCGACATCTTCGACCTGTGGAAGGCGGACGCGATAACCCTCCCACGTGGAGATCACGCCGAGACTGCCGAGGCGGCTGCGAAAGCCTTCCTCCAGCGAGCGGTTGCGGCGGATCAGCTTGCGTCCGACCGTTGATTGTGACTCTTCGCTGCGGGTGGAGACCCGCCATTCGTCGTACACGAAGTAGAGATCCCCGGTCAATTCCGAGGTCCATGACTGGTTCTGGAGCGCCAGGACAGGATGCGGCCGTACGTCTACCAGATTCCATCCGAGCTCCTCGGGGAGCGCGATGTTGGCAATCGGCGCCTTGAGAAGCGCCTTGCGGAAACGATCGGCGTCCGCGTGCGGAATCTCCACCGAGGTGTTCGCACGCAACGCCCCCAGCCACGCTCCCCGGCCACCGTCGTCGAAGCGGCTCGCGCGTCCGTTGGCCATGATGATGTCGGGGAGCGTCGCTATGACTTGATCGAGAGGCAGCGTCTCACCGTCCCGCTCGATCGTTGCGGCGATGCGGTACTTCGATGCCGCGGCGTCGTTGACGATGGCGACGCGGAGCGTCCACGGTGGCCCGTCGTCCCACGCGATCGGCCGATAGTCGCCGGGTGCGCTGTCGCGCAAGGAGAGCTTTCCGGAGCGCGCCAGGCGTTCGATCCACCACGCCGAGGTTGTCGCAGGAATGGTGACCGTCTTTTCGACCGTATGCCACCAGCGCTGATTCAGGAGCCCGATCGTGTCGCGGTCGAAGGGGGTGAGCACGCTCAGCTCATCGAGACGAATCGTCAGCGGTTTCCAGGTCCCCCACTCTCCGTTCTTTTTGTGAACGCGGCCCAGGATCTCGAGTGTCAGCACCTGTCCGCGCGCCGGCGGCTGGAGGACGTATACGATCTCCTCGGGGATGGCGTTCGCTCCCGATGGCCGCATCGGCGGAGGCGCGGGCGGAAGGGCTTCCAGGAACCGCTGCCACTGCGGCCGCACCTGACGGGGACCGGCTGCGCGAGGGTACGTTCCCTGGTGCGGGAACTCTTCGTGCGTCTCTTCGTCTTTTTCGAGGCCCCCGTCGAAGTAATCGTCGTCGTTGAGCCCCAGGTTGAGAGCGCGGTCGGGGAGCATGCGCCGGGCGCTGGCGGCGCGGATGACAGCCCAGATGTGCTTGCACTCTTCCCAGTTGTCCTGGAACCAGGGACAGTCGCACTCGGCAGTGACCCGGTCACCTTCGAGCAGGAGCACGACCGTATAGAGCCGGCTGCCCTGAACGCTCGCCTCGATCGCTCCTTTTCCGAGCATCTCGATACGGCGCACGCGCCCCTCGGTGTAATACGCATCGCCGCGCGAGAGCGTGCGCGGTGCGATGAATCTGCGAAGCGCTTTTTCAGCAGCAAGCACGGCGGCCCAAACGAGGGGCGGTCAGCCGCGATTCCGCGTCGTAGCGCCGGCGGCTCTGCCGGCTGGCCCGCCAGCGGCTCGCTGGCGGTTTTGTGGGAAAGAAATCGCCGCCGGGCCGCTGGCGCTACGCTGTCGCGACTCTGCGCCATCTGGTTGTCAGCGGAACGTCCTCCGTTCCATCAGTTTGGCGACCATGGCTGCGCGTGAAGTCACCCGCAGCTTTCCGAAGATCCGGCGCAGGTGTGTACCGACGGTCCAGGCGCTGATGTCGAGGACGGCGGCGATGGTCTTGTTTGGGTGGCCTGCGGCGATCATGCGGGCGATTTCGAGCTCCCTTGGACTGAGCGGCGCCTCCGCTGCGCCGTCATTGCGCACCAGTACGCAACGCACGCCGTCAACGTTCATGTCGAGCAGCACGTCGCTCGCAGGCGGCGTGCTGCTCTCGGCCGGTGAAGCTCGCCGTACGAGCGCGGAGACGAGATCTCCCAATGACTCGTCGTTGCCGGCGGGTGGTAAAGCCACGGGCGTCACAACCGTTCGTCGCATTGACAGACCCTGACTCATAGTGGCCCCGGAGTGAAAATAGTTTCATGCCGTCCGTTCTTCCGCATTGATTGCCCGCGGACCCCACTGGGCGAGCCGGTCTTTGGAGCGGGGCCTGGTGATACCAAGCGACTCAGCGCTGGTGAGCCACTCCTCCGAGTACTCGGCGATGTCGACGAGCAGCGACTCGAACTGCGTCCGCCCAGTGCGCAGGATGAAGGGCTGGGCCAGCCATTGGAGGATCTTCTGGCCCGCCACGGCCATGCGCTGGCGCGGTGAGGTGGTCACTCCCTCGTTGAAGTAGCGGGTCAGGATCTCTTCGATGACGTCCCACGGCCCGGAGGCGCCAAACAGGTTCTGCACATCGGCCGCGCCAAAGATGCGGAACGCTTCATCGAGGAGCTGCAGCACTTCGACGCGCAACGAGAGAAGGTGACCGTACGAGGCGAACTTGAGGTTGTTCCGCAGATCGAGGCCCGCGCGGCGGACAGTGGACACCGAGCCGAATGTCGGATCGTTGGCACGTTCGCGGATGACGTCCGAGATCCGTTTGTCGCGCCAGAACAACGCCACCTCACGTGCGAAGTGGGTGAACAACGGGTGGAATTGACCATTCGGCTTCGATCCCGCCGGCGGCGGCGCGCTGCAGTATCCGAAGGCGCGGCAGTACGCGCCCAGGCGTTCGCGCTGTGTGAATCTCAATGCCGCGCGGCGCGAGAAACGGTACAGCCGCTGCGCGCCGTCGCCGTTCGAAAGACGCACAGCGCCGGCCGCCCACAGTTGCTCGAGCTTCCGCAGCGCGCGGAAGACGCCGAGCATTTCGTGCTGGCAGACGTAGTAGAGATCGCCCATGGCGATGATGCGTTCCGACGCCACCGTTTCGTCGTATGGCTGCACGTCGGGCGACATGTACGCGTTGCTGAGGTCCGTGGGAGCCGTGGGGCCGAGGCCGACGAGGTCGGACAGTCCGCCATCGGCCGGCGGTGTCTTTGCGTGTTCCGCGTTCAGGTACGCCTGCTCGAGGTCGTCGATTTTGTCGGACACCAGCTCGGCGAGGAGCGGGTTTGCGGCCAGGCTGGGCCCCAACTTCTTCGCGGCCTGCGCCCGGAACGCGGCGATCTGATCGAGCAGTTGCTGATAATCCTTTTCGTTTGCCATGGCCGTCTCCTATCGCTTCTTGCTGTCCGTTGGCGGGGCTTTGCTGTCCGCTGGCGGGGCTTTGTATTCCGTGCGCCGCTTGGGGGCTTTACTCGCTGGCAACGCGCGTCTCGTTTCGCGGGCGAGCGCTTCCAGTTGCGCGGCGAGCCTGTTGACCGCGTCCTTGATCCGATGGGTCGAGAGGAATGTTGGGCCGGCGCAGCCGAGGCGGTCATCGGCGTCGCTGTCACCGTCACCGGCCGTCCTGGTGCCTTCGACGGCCGGCTTGAGCTTCCCGCACACGAGGTCGAGCAACTCCTCGACGACAGGTGCGAAGGTGGCGATGCCATCCTGCCCTGCGGCGATGACTGCCAATC
The DNA here is from genome assembly GCA_038230535.1 of Thermoanaerobaculia bacterium. Taxonomy (GTDB): domain Bacteria; phylum Acidobacteriota; class Thermoanaerobaculia; order Gp7-AA8; family Gp7-AA8; genus JADGNZ01. The sequence goes on along the minus strand of JBBRNB010000087.1, from coordinate 24,655 downwards.
CGTTGGCGGATGCAACCTCGTCGATCCACGACAGCAGGTCCGCCAGCGTGATGGGAGGACGAGAGTCGAGGGTGAATGTCAGCCGTTCCGCGGCGCCGATGCGTGCGGCATCGAGAGCGGCGTAGACTTCGCGGTTGGCGAAAGCGATGCCGAGCAGAGTCGCCGACAGTCTGCGCGTGACAGAGCCGAGCGAGTCGTTGCCGACGCTGTCGAAGTCAGACCGCATCGCCGCCCAGGCGGTTTGGAGCATCCAGACGTAGCTGACGAAGATCCGGAAGTCTGTACGGATTTTTTCGTCGTCGATCGTTTGAGCGGATTCGCACATTCCCATGCGCTTTCTCAGCGTTCCGAGCTGTCCGCCGGCGAGCGCGGGATCCGGGGAGCACGGGAGGTCATCGTCGTCAAAGTCGGTGCCGGTGAGCTGTTTGAACGTCATGTCGATCCGATGCGCCATCGGGCCGAGGTCTTGTCCGAAGAGACGCGGCAAGTCCTCCAGCTCGCGGCGCACGAGATCGCGAAGCGAATCGATACCGGCGTCGCAGGCGCACTGCAGCGGCCGGAGCCGCTTGAGCACCACGAGCGCTTCGGTCACAAGCAGCGCCGCTTGCGCCTGGATGCCGGCCTGTGCGCCCGTGGCCGGAATTATGCCGCTCTGTAGCGACTGCACGGCGTAGGAAGGGGCGACATAGTCGATCGTCTTGGTGCCCGCGGCGTCGATGCGGATCGGAAAACGGATGGCCAGCGCGGCCCGGAATCGTCCGATGTCGTCGTCGAGGCGGACGCCGAGGATCTGGCTAAGCACATCGTCGACCGCACCGGGAGCGATCAGATTCTGCATCTGGGAGATAGGGTCGTTCTGAATTGCATCGGGCATGAGCGTCTCCTTCTATACGGGAATTCGATATTGGGCGGCGAGCTCGCGCCAGCAATCGAGGAGCGCCGCGCCTGTGGTTTCAGATGCGGCGGCCACCTCGTCGAGCGCCTGGCGAACGACTTCGCTCCAGCGGTTCCACGCGCCGCCACGCGTCACGGCGATGGCCGCGATCTCTTCGAAATTCGCACGCACCATCAACTCGGTGCGGATGCGGCGCGCGGCGGCGTTGCATGCGCGATGTGCGTCGGCGATCGCGAATCGGTGCGCCGCGGCGAATGCCGCGTGTACTTCACCACGGACTCCGGTGGCGCGGTCCCTGAGGGCATCGACCAGGGCCGGCTCGTCGTCGCACTCCGGCAGATCGCCGGCGATGAGGACGACGTCGTCGAGCGAGGCGCCGAGCTGCGTGAGCGACTGCTCGAGCCGGACGATGGAATCATGCACGCTCATCGTCATCTCCTCGCCAGCTCACGGTAGAAATTTGTGGTGATGACGCCGGGCCGGGCCAACCGGCGGTCGAACGCCAGCCGTGCCGCGGCGATGAGAAATCGTTCCGGTACGACGCCCGGATCGTTGCCGTTCGCCAACCGGGTGGCCGCTTCTTCGATCATGACCTGCTCCTTCGCTTCAAAGCGGATCACCTCGGCCAGCGAACGGTTGCCGAGCTCGGCATACGGCGTGTAGCAGATTGTGTCGACTACGAGCGCTTGCGCATCGGCGAAGGTCGCCATCATTGCGCGCGGGATCTGCGTCGGCGCGTTGAGTGGATAGAGGCGGCTCCATGTCTTCGCGAATGCCTTCGCATCCGCTTCGAAGCCCATCCTCCTCAGCAACTCGCAACTCAGGAAGGTCCGGAAGAATGGGGTCGGATGCGCCGCGCCGTCGTGGAACGTCATCGTGTTTGCGCGCGAGCGCCCGACCACGTCCATCAGCGAGGCCACGATCGCCGGGCCGCCGAAAAGAAGACCGGCCATGTCGGCGAACGTCTCGCGATTCCATCTCTTCCAGGTCCTGGCAACCTCGGGCGGCATTCCTGCGTCGAGCAGGCGCTTCTCGATGGCGCGGGGTACCGCCTTGTCGATGCCGAGGTCGTTCTGCAGGTTGTGACTGACTTCGTGCAGGATCGCGCCAAGCGTCCACGGATTCATCAGCCGGTGATACGGGAGCTGAATGAGCGGGAAAGGGTTTTTGAGCCGTCCCAGCCGCTGCAGCGGAACGGCGCGGCGAAACGTGGCCGGTGAGAAGCCGGTGCGCATGTACGAGAACGGCGGTGGCGCCGGAATCGTTTTGGCGATACCGATGCCGAGGTATGAATACTGATAGCAATCGAGCGCGATGCGGTCGCATGACAGGAGCCAATCGGCAAAGCGCGTCTGGCGCTGACCGAAGAGCTCGAAGTAGAAATCCCACACCTGCTCGATGGCCTGTACCCACTGATGCGCGGCATCCTTCAACTCAGTGACGCGCGTGAGCCGCTGCGTATCGGGCGAGGCCATCGCTTCGTTCGCGGCGCTCGAGACGCGTGTAGTCATCTGAAGCAGCCCGTTGCGCAGTCGGGTCAGAAGCTCGTTCGCGGCCTCGATGTGTCCATCGCTCGGCGATGCGGCAGCGGTTCCGAACTCATTGCGGCTGAACGGACGCAACCCGGCGGCGTGACGGGTCACGTTGACCGCCTGCGCCTTGAGCCATGCCGGCATCAACGCCAGGGGCTCGGGCGTGCGGATTGACGGCGGCTTGGCCGGCTCTGCCGCTGCTTCGACGAGAAGGTTGGTCATGACGTGGCCTCACCGGCAGGAGCAACCACACGGAGCCGGCTTCGGCTTCGCGCCGCAACGCGACATGGACTGATGGAAGTTACGATCGACCGTCGATGCCCGGCGGATGCACTGAACGACCATGCGCGGATTGCCGAGGACCTGTGCGGTCTGCCTGGCCAGCGTTTGCACCGCGCGTTGTGGGGTGACGGTCTGTCCGGCCGCGGTCTGGCGCGCGATGTCAGTGATGGTGCGCTGCATGACGCGCGGCAGCGTGCGCACGAGCGCCTTGCCGGCAGGATTCGAGCGCAGCGTCTTCGCTATGCCCTTCAGTCCGTTGAACAGCTTCGGCGCGACCCGAGTGACGATCTTCGCCACTTTTGGCAGCAGCTTCGGCAGGACCGACTTCGCGAGCAGTGGCAACGCCTTCGCGGCCAGCGGCAGAAGCGGCGCGAGGAATGCGAAGGACTCGCCGTTGCTCTCCGCTTCCGCGGCCGCATGCCCGAGGTGCTCCATCAACAACGCGGCTGGCGCCGCCTCGTGCGGGTTGAACGTCTCGTGATACGACCCCAGCGACTCCCATGCGGCCATCTGCTCCGCTTCGGCCTCTCCCTCGGGATCGGGAGCGCCGCCCTGCGAAAGCGCGGCACGCGCGGCTTTCATTGCCAGAAGCGCAAGCGGCCGGTAGGCGCGGCCCTCCTGCGCTGCCGCCGCGACGTTCTCGTAGAACGCCTCGGACTCATACATCGATTCGGATTCCAGTTCGCTTTCGAATGCTCCGATGCTCATGATGGTCTCCTCTCCGCTTCGATAAGGCCCGCTTCAACCCAGGTAGGCGGAACGGGGAGTGGTGCTGCGAATGCGCTGGCCGACGGCCTTGGTGGCTTTCATATTGCGGGAGACTGCTTTCGCGCAGATGCTGGGCGAAGCCAGCACGCGACGCGTCTGGGCCGCCATCGCGCGTCCGGCGCTTTGGCGGGTGATGGGGTGTCCCGCCCCGGCCTGTTTTTTCAGCGCGACGGCGGTGCGGGCGACGATGGTGGGAACTGTCCGGACGTAGGGCGCGGTGATGCGATGCCGGCGGAGGATCTTTGTCAGGATCGCGGAGCCGCGATTGAGGCTGGCCAGTACCGACCGCAGTGCGCGACGGTCGCGCGGGCTGAGCGAGATCATCGTGGCCGCGCCGATCTGGGCTTCGGCCTCCATGTCCGTCACAGCCTGCGAGGCGGCTGCGGCCATCAACTCGCCCAGGGCCTGCTGCTCCGTGAGAGGTCCAGCCATGACCGATTCGAACTCGGCTTCGCTTTCCCCTTCGGCTTCGAAATCGAACTCCAGCTCACCTTCGCCTTCGAGCGAGAAGCCCGCCGGGAGGAATGAGCCGAGATTGCCGGCGATGTTCCCTACTTTGCCGGCGATGTTGCCAATGTTGGCGATCTGTCCGGCGAGCGGGCCGCCAACGACCTTCTGCACGATCGGGGCGACCGTGGAGGCGATCTTCTGCAGCATTGGCGCGGCGCGCCTTACGCTGGCAGCGACACTCTTGACGATGCCGCGCAGCGCTTTTCCGAAGAACTGTTCGCCTTCGTATTCACCCTCAGGAAGTCCTTCGAATTCGCCCTCGCCGAGGAGGTCGCCAAGAAATGACTCGCCCTCGAATTCATGGAGCGGTGACTCTGCTTCGTTGAAGCCTTCTCCGTACGACTCCCCTTCGGCTTCGCCTTCGAATTCGCCTTCGCCGAGGAGGCCGCCGAGAAACGACTCGCCCTGATTCTCAAACTCAAACTCGCTTTCCAGCTCCAGCTCCTGGTCGTGCATGGTCCGTTCTCCTTTCGAAACTGGAGAGCAAGATGCGGCTGAACCGCGAATACGGCGAGTCGCACGTTGCCGGGAGACACGAATTGACGTCACGCGGATGCGCGACGGTGAAGGGTCCAAACCGGTGCGTTCATCGCCGCTCGTACCGGTAAAGCTGAGCACCACAGAGGCACAGAGAGCAAAGAGAAAGCAGCATCACAAGACTCTCTCTGCGATCTCGGTGTCTCTGGTGAAAAGGGTTTACAACTCCCTGTTCATCACCCAATCCGTCTGCAAATCGCTGCCGAGGAGGAACGGCTGCGTGGCGCGGTGGACGAAACCCATCTTGCGGTAGAAGGCGATCGCGCGGTGGTTGTTCTCCCAGACGCCGAGCCAGAGAAGTGTCCCTCCGAGAGCGCGGGCCTGGACATCGACCGCTTCCATCAACGTTTGCGCCAGACCGCGGCCGTGATGGGGCCGGTCGACGTAGAAGCGAGCCAGCTCAATGTCGCCATACGGTGCGCCGGGTGTGCCGCGGAGCTGGGCGTAGGCGATGACTTGTCCATCCTCTTCGCCGAACAACGTGATGATGCCGGATGTCTCGAGCTCGCGCCTCTGCTGTTCCTCGCCGAACGCGACGCTGGTGTACGCGTCCATGTCCTCGGCACGATTCGCGGCGGCGAATGACTCGACGAAGATCCTCAGTGCAAGCGTGGCAAACTCGGCGGCGTCAGAGGGTGTGGCGAGGCGGATGATCACGATGAAGGAGTTTATCGTTCACACCATCGGCCGCGGTGTAATCGTCGTCTCGAAACTCTTCCCGCCGCGAACGATTTGAAGCCGGTGCGCGACGGGCTTCTCCATCACCTCGAGAATCGCGGTGAGGGTCAGCTCGGCCGCCGGCTTGCCGTCGACTGACGCGATGACGTCGCCTGTTTTCAGTCCGGCTTCTGATGCCGGCGATTGCTCGAGCATGTCGGTAATGCGGAAGAGCTGGTAGTTCGGGCCAAGTGCTTCGAAGGTGAAGCCGCAGAGCGCTTGCGGCAGCGGTGTGCCAAATTCCGCGTTCGGCTCGAAGATGATTCGATCGTGACGGTAATCGAGGAAGATGCGGAAACGGCTGGCGATGCGCTGGCCGATCCGGCCTTGATAGTCCGAAGTGGCGTTACCGCCGCGCTGGTCCTGTGAGAAGAAGGTCACCGGCTCGTCGATCGTGAACCGGCCGATCTTCACCGAAGCCACGCGGGCCAGCGTTCCTTTGACCGGACCGCCGGCGCCGGCCCCTCCGATTGCACGGACGTGTTTCACCCCACTCCCGGGGAGGGCGTGTTCTGTAACGAACGGGCTGTTCAGCGCCAGTGCCGTTCCGGCGCCGAGATCGAGCACCAGCTCTACACGAATTGCCTTCCCGCCCAGCGGCGTCACCTCGGCGGAGAGAACCGGATGTCCGGAGTGATCGACCTGGATCGGTACCGCCTCGCCCTTGCCGCTGTATTGGAAGCGCTCCGCGTCGTGCAGCCGGAGAACGTGGGCCTCATAGTCGACTTCGACGACGAATTGGCTGATGAAATCGCTGCCGAGGATGCCGTCGAGGTCTTGACCGAGACGGGGCGCGAGATCGCTGAGAGGAAGCGCAAGAGCAACCGGGCGTGAGTAACCGGGAATCCCCGGGATCGCGTAGGCGGCGTTCTCCACGAATGATGCGGTCAGCGACGCACCTGTGCCCCTGATCGGGATCTCTTTACCGAGTTTCAGGGCGAGTTTGTTCGCACGAGCGAGGTCCACGATCGTGTACTTGTCGCCTGTGTCGAGCATGAACGAAAGCGGCTTCGATCCGTTCACCGCGGCCGGAATGATCATGTGACGGTTGATGAGCTCGAACGGAATGACGAGCGCCGGCGGATAGGGGAAGTGGTAGCTCTCCGCGCCTCTCGACTGGCAGATGGCGATGCCGGACAACAGGACCAGCAAGGCGATTCCGGCAATCCACGATCGTTTCACCTCTCGACTCTAGCAGCCTGGGTTGGCGCTCTTGCAAGGATTTTGTCAGTCTCCATTGCCTCGGGCGTGAAGCGATCAAAACCGCTGGTAGAGTCAATGCAGGTGTTCGAATTCAAGAGGTTCAACGCCAGGACGCTGGCTCTTCTCGGGCTGCTGGTGACCGCGATGGTGCTGATCGCGGCGCTCACCTTCGAGGCCATGAGCGCGGAGCGCGCCCATCAGGAAGCGGTACGGCAGGCGATCCGCGACGATGCCGCGATCGTGGCTGACGATCTCCTCCGGCGTACAACGTACGAGTTCGAGACGCTGACGTCGGGCCCGTTGCGCCAAGTCATCGCCGCCTATCTGCACGATCGCAACGCGCTTCCTACGAGGGCTGAGCTGGCCATCGATGACCGCGTTGCCAACGTCCATTTCATCATCGATCGTCTCTTCCTGGTCAACACCAACAATGACACGGTCTGGCCGCCTCTCCCCGCGCCGCTGCAGAGTTGGGCACTCTGGAAACTTCCGGCCCTGGTTCGCCAGAGAACATCCGCCGATGAGTTGCCGACCGTCCGCGTCCGCCTGGATGGGACCGAGTACCTCGTCGTTTATGGCGAGTTCGAGCAGGGCCGGATGTTTGCGTTCACCGTCCGGGATTCGTCCATCGGTGCACTTGCCGCGCGCGCGTTCGCGCGCCGCTCCGCATTCCCCGGCATCCTCGGCGGTGGGAGGCTGACGAACGCCGATGTCTTCATTCGTATGTCGCGCGGAGGGCAGGAGCTCTTTCGCACACCCGGAGCACTCAATGAGATCACCGGCTCAGTCATGACTGCTCCTCCCAGCTACGGCGATGGCATTGGCGGGGTGAAGGTACAGAGCTCCATCGCACCGCGAGCCATTCCGGCGCTCATCCCCGGTGGGCTGCCGCGCTCGCGGATACCGCTGCTCGTGGTGATGCTGATCACGAGTGTGATGGTGCTCGGAGCCGCGTTCCTGGTCCTGCGCCGCGAGCGGCAGTTGGCGCACATGCGGTCCGACTTCGTCTCCGGCGTCTCCCATGAATTGCGTACTCCACTCACGCAGATCCGGATGTTCTCCGAGACGCTGCTGCTCGACCGTGTTCGCTCCGTCGATGAACGGCAGCGCTCGTTACGGATCATCAGCGAAGAGGCGCAACGCCTGACGAATCTCGTCGACAACGTACTGTTTCTCTCCCGAGGCCAGGCGGGGGGCACGCTGGTGTTCAGCGATTGCGATATGGAAACGCTCGTTGCTGACGCGGCCGACGCCTTCGGTCCGCTGGCCATGCGGCGGGATGTCCACATCATCGTCGAAACACCGGCGCGCCTTCGCGCAAGTGTCGATGGCGAGGCGTGGAAGCAGGTGTTGACGAACATGCTCGACAACGCCGTCAAGTATGGACCGCCCGGACAGACGGTACACGTCCGGTTACTTGGCTACGGTGGCCTCGTCCGCCTCGAGGTCGAAGACGAAGGTCCGGGCGTGCCGGCCGATGAACGCGAGTTTGTCTGGCAGCGATTCCACCGGCTCGACCGCGATCGTGGCACCCACAAATCGGGAAGCGGCATCGGCCTGGCCATCGTCCGCGAGATCATCGCCAGCCATGGCGGGCGCAGTTGGGTGGAAGAGGGTGCGGGCGGAGGCGCGCGCTTTGTCGTCGAGGCTCCCATGAACAGCGGCGACGCGCCGGCACCGTCATCCGCTGCCCGGACGGAGGTTCGCGCATGAAGCAGATCCTGATCGTCGAAGACAACGCCGAGCTGGCCTTCGGCTTGCGCAACAACCTGGAGATCGAGGGCTACAGCGTCATCGTCGCCACGGACGGCGAGGCAGGTCTCGATGCGGCTCTGAAGTCGCCGCCCGATCTGATCATTCTCGACCTGATGCTGCCGAAGCTCGATGGCTTCCGCGTCCTGCGCACGCTCCGCGAAGGCGGCTCGCGCATCCCGATCCTCATCCTGACCGCGAAGGGGGGCGAATCCGACAAAGTGCGCGGCCTGAAGATGGGGGCCGACGACTACGTGACGAAACCTTTCGCGCTGCTCGAGCTGCTGGCAAGAGTCGAGGCCGTACTCCGCCGCGGGGCACCAGTGGAAGAGCGGCGCATCGGAAGCTTCGGAGACGTCGTCGTCGACTACGCCAGCCGCACCGTGACGAAAGGCGGCCAGGCCGTTGGACTTTCGCGCAAGGAATTCGACCTTCTGGCGGCGCTTCTGGCCAAAGAGAACTGCGTCGTCCCACGCCTTGACCTGATGCGCGCCGTCTGGGGCTACGCCGACTCCGTGATCACGCGCACGATCGATACGCACATCGCCGAGCTGCGACGGAAGCTGGAAGATAACCCTCGAGCGCCGGAGCACATATTGACGGCACCGACGATCGGGTATCGGTTGAAACGGGGTTGATGGCGATAGCAGTGGAAAGCGCATGTTGAATGTTGAATGAGTGACCAGCTTCGCTTCTCCATTCAACATTCGTGGGCAGCACCTTCATCTGCGAGAATCTGCGTAATCTGCGGATGGGATTCTGCTGGGAATGGGACGCCGGCTACTAACCATCGAAAGCGGACTTTCGTGCTTTCGACGAGGGCTCTCATCCGCAGATGTACGCAGATGTACGCAGATAAAACCTTCTCACCACAGAGACACAGAGTTTTCCTCTGTGTCCTCTTCGCGTCTGTGACGGATGACGCTCATCAGGCCGATCGGGTTGTCCGTAGAGGCCGCAGATCACCTGGCGCGCAGCGTTTGGCACCTCGCGTGGTGCATTGAACATCGCGCAGGCTCTGTTTGGGACCATACACATTTCCGCCAGATTTCGGGCGGCGAGACGCCAGCGCTGCTAACGCAGCGCGGATGCACAAACGGCGTGCTCCGCCGCACTGCACAGACACTCTTGTCCGTGCCCCCTGAGCTTGCGCAAAGTACACGGACACGGAGTCGGTAGGCCCATGAAAGGCCCTTGTGGCACAGACTCCCACAACTTCACAACATCCGCCTCTTCACATAAATCACCTTCTCCACCCCAGCGTGAACAACGCCAGCCTCATCGACCAGATCAACTCGATACGTCCGATCGACTGACAAGCCGTCAGCAGTCGCGCCACGTATCGCTGAAATCTCAGCCTCATCGATCAGGAAAGTCGCATAGAGAGTCGACCGCCCCGGCTTCCGGAACCGGATCGTCGCCACCTTGTCCCAAACCACGAACGAAGGACCCAGTATCCGCATCAGCATGATCATATAAATCGGGTCGACCGCTCCGTACAGGCTGCCGCCGAAGATGGTGCCGACGAGGTTGCGGGTGCGCCAGGAGAGGGGGAGGCGGATGCGGACTTCGTGGAAGTCGGAGGCGATGTAGGTGACGCGGGCGCCGGTGCCGCGGTAGGCGGGGAAGAGGTTGAACTTCCAGCGGAGGAGGCGGGTGCGCGACGATTCAGGCATGGGCGGCGCGCATCCATGGCGGACGGAGGCGGGCGATTCTGGCGAATACGGGGCATGACTGGTCGTGTGCGCCGGGGAGGTAGCCGCAGCTCAGGAGGAAGGAGCCGGTGATCTCGCCGCCGGTGAATACGAAGGTCTTGCGGAACAGCTTGACCCAGTCTTCGGTGCTCCGAGGATGGTGCGCGTCGAGCCAGGCGGCGAAGGACCCGTGCGACTTCTGGAGTTTGAGGATGCGGCGGGCGTTCTCGATGGCGGCATCGACCTTCAGGCGGTTGCGGATGATGCCTTCGTCGTTCAGTAACCGTTCCCGCTGCTTCGTGGAGAAGCGCGCCACGCGGCCGATCTCGAAGCAGCGGAAGGCCGCGCGGAAGGCTTCCTGCTTTTTCAGGATCGTCAGCCATGACAGGCCGGCCTGATTGATCTCCAGCACGAGGCGCTCGAAGAGACGGTCGTCGTCGGTGATCGGGAAGCCGTACTCGTTGTCGTGATACGGGCCGTGGGAGGGATGACCAATCGCGATGTCGCAGTAGCTCATCCCACCATTCTCTCCTCAACGGTGGTGTTGAACGACTGGTCATCGACGTCGAGGTAGAGCTGGCGTTCGGTGATGGTCAGCGACAGCGACGCTCTTCGCGGGAGGATGGCCGCGACACGTTCGATGAAGCCGCGGCCGAAGGTGTAGAGAGGGATTGCTTCCCCGCCGTGAATCTTCTTCCCGGCGAGCTGGTCGAGCACGATGCGAGGATCGCGATGCGTATAGACGGCGACACGTCCAGCCAGCTTGCTGCCGCGATGGAGGCGTGCGGCATCCGGCGCACCGACTTCGATCCAGGCTGTGATCTTTCCCGTCAGATCCCGCACCAGCACCGCAGGCTCATCGCCCGAGGCCACCCCCTCGGTCAACGCAATCCCTTCGGTGTATTCGAGGCACCACGCCAGCACCCGCGTCAGCATGTACTCGGTGGTCTCCGAGGGCTGCTGAGCCACCCGCAGGTCGAGCGTCTCGTAGACGCCGCGATCGACGTCGGAGAGTTGGATGGTGAATCGGTACATCGTCGCGGTGAGCGCCATTGTGGGGAGGATACGCGGTGTTGGGTGCGCGGGTGACTGTCAGAGCTAGCTGCTAGCGTCTCTCGTGCGCCGCTGTGTAGCGCCGCCGCCCTCGGCGGCCTGGAATCATAGGCTGCGCGAAGATGGCCGCCGGGGCGGCTGCCTTCGACGGGGACACCACGCTCCGGTCTCCAGGATGGACGTTCGCGCTCAGAGCCCTCGCTCTGGTCCTGATGCTGCTGTTGACGCGATGAGATCAAGTACTTCTTGCAGCGTCGAACAAAGACGAAGGAAATCGGACTCCTTCAGCCATGGACTGTTCGAGATCGTCAACATCCGCGCGGCAAAATCGCGTGCGCTGGGAACGTTGACCGGCTGAAGCGCGGAAGCGAGATACGAATAGTCCGGCAACGCGTGAATGAACAACCGGCTCACACCCAGACCGGCTTCCCATAGTCGCGCCATCGCGGCGTCTCTGGCACGTTCGGTAGGCAGCAACACCATCAGGAACGGCCACGTACCGCGACTGCCCGGCGGGTCGTCGATGACGACGATGCCATCGATCATCCTCAGCCGCTCCTTTCGCTCCACGGCCTGTTCGCCGATCATCGCCAGGAAGTCCGGTAGCCGGTTCAGAGCGTTCGCGCCGATCGAACGTCGCCATCCGCCCACCCGGTGGACCGGGATATCCGCGGAGAAATCATCGCCGGCCGCTTCGATCAGGTTTCCTCTCCGCAGCGCGCGGCGCAGAGGCATTCCGTAGGAGAGCTTCAGGGCGGACGGGCGGTAGAGAGCGGCGTAGCCGGCCAATTGAACGAGGCGTTGCACCTCACGGAGGAGACCGTGAGGCGCGATCTGGGCACTCGTCTCGCACAATGCCTGGCGCAGGCCCTCGTCGCGGGCGAAGAGGACGCCGCCTTCGTACAGAGTCAGGCCCTTGCCAACGGCCAGGCTGTAGAAGCCGGCATCGCCGATCATCCCTACCGGTTGTCCCTGCCATAGGGCGCCCAGGGCCTGGGCGGCGTCTTCGATGACTTGCGCGCCCTTCCTGTGCGCGAGGTCGATTACGGTGTTGAGGCCGGCGACGCGGCCGCCGAGGTGGGTGGGGACTATGGCGAGGGTGTCATCGTCGATCGCGCGTTCGAGCGATTGCGGGGAGAAGTCGAAATGATCCTTCCTGAGGTCGCACAATACCGGCGTCAGGCCGCAATGCAGGATGGCCAACGCGACCAGAGGGCAGGTGTAGGCGGGGATGATCACCGAGCGGCGGGGGCTGGCGCGTTTGAGCGTGGTCAGGATGACGATCAAGGCGGCCGTTCCCGAGCATTCGAGCTGGACGGCCGGGACGTTCAGGAATGCGGCGAGGCCTTCCTCCAGTGAACGTCCGGCAGCCGAGGGAAGGAAATCGCGCCAGCGCAGAGGCAGTCCGGCTGTGGGAGGGACTTCCTTCCCGTTCCAGAGGAATGGTTCAGGCATGTTCGGCGTGTTTCGATTCGCTGAGACTCAGCAGAATGATCCCGGCCACGATACAGACGGCACCGGCGATCTGCCACAGCGTCATGTGCTCGCCGAAGATCACCACGGAGAGGATCAGCACCGCTACCACCTCGAGGTGCGATGCGGCGAAGGCGGGGCCGACAGGAGCGAGTTTGAGCAGCGTCATCCAGGTGATGAACGAGCCGACATAACCGCCGATGGCGCCAAAGATCCAAGGGCTCAGCGCCGCCGCCGTCAGCCAATGGGTGGTGACGGCAAATTGGCCGGTCTGGCGCGAGGCTAGCTTGAAGGAGATCTGCGTCCAGGTGTCGAACAGGACCAGGACGCTGAAGCCGATCGCGTAGAAACGGGCTCGGGTCACGCGAAACCTCCGGCGAGCGCGACGCCCACCGCGATCAGGGTCATGCCGGCGATCCGCATTCCGTCGAGCCGCTCCTGAAACAGCACCCTGCCGGCCAGCATCACCACCACGATGTTGATGGAGCCGATCAGCATCGCCTGCGATAGCGGTATGACCGACAGCAACGCAAACCAGACCGCGAATTCAAGGCAGAAGCAGATGATGCCGGCCCAGAGCGGAGGCGAGGAGAGCATCCTCTTCCAGCGCCGCAGCCCAGCGTCATTGGGGTCATCATCGTCGGAGACCGCAGCCGACTTGAACGCCAGATGTCCCGCGGTGTCCAGGAAGATGTTGGCGATCCAGAGGACGATGGCGAGAGTCGGCATGGCGGTGTCAACGCCGGGCGCTACGTGTGCTGGCGCGCGATCAGAACGGCGTTCGTGCCGCCAAAGGCGAAGGAGTTGGACATGACGCAACGAATGTCCTGATCCGGCCTGCCCCGGCCGGGCACATAGTCGAGGTCACACTCTGGGTCGGCAACATCGAGGTTGGCGGTGGGAGGGACGGCCTGGTGACGCAGGGCCAGCAACGAGATCACCAGCTCCAGCGCTCCGGCGCCGCCCAGGAGATGACCGTGCATCGACTTGGTCGAGCTGACCGGAACCTTGTACGCGTGGTCACCAAAGACCTGCTTGATGGCACGGGTCTCGGTCACGTCGTTCAACGCCGTGGCCGTTCCGTGCGCATTCACGTAGTCGATGTCGCTGGCTGACAGGCCGGCGTCGGCGAGCGCCAGCCTCATGGTTTTCGCCTGCCCTTCCACGGTTGGCTTGGTGATGTGTTCGTAGTCGTTGCTGGAGCCGTAACCTGCGAGCTCGGCATAGATCCGTGCGCCCCGGCGGATCGCGGAGTCCCGCTCCTCCAGCACGACGATGGCGGCTCCTTCGCCCAGCACCAGACCGGTCCGGTCCTTCGAGAATGGGCGGCAGGAGGCGGAGGGGTTGGAGCGGTCGGGGATGGCCAGGATATGCATCGCCTCCCAGCACTTGAAAAAGGCGAAGGCCAGCTCGGCCTCGACGCCGCCGGCGATCATGACGTCGGCGTAGCCGTGGCGAATCTGCCGGAACGCTTCTCCGATGGCCACGGACGATGACGAGCAGGCACACGAGTACGTCAGGTCCGGCCCGGCCAGACCGTACCGGATGGCGATGTGGCCGGCGGAGGCGTTGTTCATCACCTTCAGGACCGTCAGCGGTTTCACGCGGTTGGGATCGCGCAGCAGCAGTTGAATGAATGTTTCCTGGAGCGTAATCGCCGAGCCCATGCCGGTGCCGATGGAGACGCCGGCTCTGTTCCGGTTTTCATCGGTGAACTCGATCATCGCGTCCTTCACCGCCATCGCGGCGGCGGCGATGGAAAACTGGCTGACACGATCGAGATGCTCGATTCTCTGCTGCGCTGGCAGGTACCGCGCCGGGTCGAAGTCGACGCTCGCTCCGATGTTCGACGATTTTGAGCTCGGCCCCTCGGTGGTGATTTCGCGGACGCCCGACCGGCCCTCCATCAAGTTCATGAAGAGCGTGTCGGGGTCGTTGCCGAGCGGAGAGATCACGCCGAGTCCTGTGACGACGACTCGCCTCATGATCTATTGCCCGCCTGCGACCTGTGCTTCTCCGGCTTCCACCAGTTTCTGGATGTTGTCGACGATGTCCTGGACCGTCGCTGTTTTCAGCGCAGAGCCGGCTTCCTGCGGGACGCGGATGCTGAACTCGTCCTCGACCTCGAACAGCAGCTCGATCAAATCGAGCGAGTCGAGTCCGAGGCTTTCGATCGTCGATTCCGGCGTCACCTTTTCGGCGGGGACTGAGTACTTGTCGACCAGAATCTTCTGAACGCCTTCAAAAATAGTGGCCATGTTGGATGTTACTGCGAATCGTCAGTCTCGCACACCAGCCGCATACCGGCCGGTCAGGCCTACGGCATTGGCAACACTCGCCTCGGTGCGCAGGAAGAACTCGGCAACACGGTCGGCCACGTCATGCTTGCGCTTGTCGAGGGTGAGGACGTGGTAGGTATCGTCGACGTAAAACGTCTCCACATGGCTCGACGATACGTGCGAGGTCAGGTACCTGGCGTTCTCGAGGCTGGCCATGTCGTCTTCCGTGGCGTGAACGACGAGGAGCGGTGCCACCATTGCGGCCAGGTCGCGCTTCACTTCGCGAATGAGGCGAAAGGTCTCGCGAACAGTGACGCCCGGGAACTCGGAGTAGCCGTACTTCTCAGGCATGTTCGCGCCATTTCCTTCATAGACCGCGGCGATCATGTTGCGAAGGCGCTCGTCTTTGATGCCGTACGGCGCCGGCTCGCGATAGGAAAGGAAGAAGCGGAGAGGAGAGTAGATCGCCAGCGGCAGGAGGAAGCGCTGTTTGAAATGCGGAACGTTCCAACCGTCATAGAAGAAGGTCGCCGATAAGGTGGCCACACCCTGGATGTGCTCCGGATTGTTCGCCGCCAGCTTCAAAGCCAGCAGCGCACCCATGGAGAGCCCGGAGACGAAAATCGTGTCGCATTCACCGCTCAGAAAGTCCAGCCCCTCTTCGACAGAGCGGTACCAGTCTTGCCACCGGGTACGTTTCAGATCCTTCAACGTGGAACAGTGACCGGCGAGCTGGGGGCAGGCAACGGTGAAACCGCCGGCGGACAGCCGCCGGACAAGCGGCTTCATCTCGGTAGGCGAACCGGTGATGCCGTGTACGAGCAGCACACCCGTGCTTCCGCGTTTCTCGTAGATACCGTGCCGGCCTGGAATCATAGGGTTCTGTCGATGAGGTTCACGCGCTCAGGATGCGCCGCAGCGCCGGAACAGACTCTCGAGGAGCTCGACGCCGAGGTCGATCTCGTCTTCGGTGATCTCGAGCGAAGGAGCCAGCGTGAAGACATTCTTGTAGTACCCGCCGACGTCCAGGACGAGACCATAGTTTCTGCCGCGTGCCGGGATGTCGCCTTTCAAGCCTTCTTCGAAGATAGCGTTGGTCAGTTTCTGGTTCGGAGCAAACCCGTCGTCCTGGCACATCTCGATCCGCATGGCCAAGCCGACCCCATCCACGTCGCCGATCATACGCCAGCGTTGCTTCATCTCCTGCAGACGCGAGAGGAAGTAGGCGCCTTTGGCGTTGACCTTGGCCTCGTAGTCCGTCTCGGACACCATGCGCATGACTTCCAGCGCCGTGGCCGTACCGAGGGTGTTGGAGGAGAAGGTCGAATGGGTCGAACCCGGCGGAAACTTCTCCGGGGAGATGAGCTCTTCGCGCGCCCAGATACCCGACAACGGGTTCAGACCGTTGGTGAGGGCCTTGCCGAAGACGACGATGTCGGGGCGCAGGCCGAAGTGCTCGAACGACCAGAACTTGCCCGTGCGATGGATACCCATCTGGATCTCGTCGACCACCAGCAGGATGCCGCGCTCCCGAAGAATGCGGGAGAGCTCTTCGAAGTAGCCCTGCGGAGGGATGACGTAACCGCCGGTCCCCTGAATCGGTTCGACATAGAAGGCGGCGAACTCCGACTGCGAGGCCTTGCTGTCCCACACCGAGTGGTATTCCGTGTCGAACAGCTTCTCGAACTGTTTGACGCAGTAGAGTCCGCAATCCTCCCGCTTCATGTCATACGGGCAGCGGAAGCAGTACGGAAACGGGATGAACTGGGCGCGGTCGGAGAAGTGACCGAACCGGCGGCGGTAGCGGTAGCTCGAGGTGATGGCGGATGCGCCGAGAGTACGGCCGTGATAGCCGCCCATGAAGGCGAAATTGAGGTTCTTGCCGGTGGCATTGCGAACGAGCTTGAGGGAGTCTTCGATCGCCTGCGCGCCGCCGACATTGAAGTGAACGCGGCCTTTCACCCCGATCCGCTGTTCCATGACCTTGCACAAGGCCTCGGCGAGCTCGACTTTCTCGGCGTGCAGATACTGGCAGGCAAGTTGGGGGAGCGTGTCGATCTGACGCTTCAGAGCGTCGTTCAACCGGCGGTTCTTATAGCCGAAATTGACCGCCGAATACCACATCTGAAGATCGAGGTAAGGAGTCCCGGCCTCGTCGAACAGATAACTGCCGTCGCAGCCGGAAAAAATCTTCGGCGGATTGGCGTAATGGACCGTATCTCCGTACGAACAGTAACGGCTGTCTCGTTCGATCAGATCCGTTGCTGCCGGGTCTACTACAAGGGACATGCCCTCTCCTGAAATGATTTGTTGTGTTCGTGGAGGTTCCATTCCCGGATCACGGCCAATACGTCATGAAACGACTCGAAGGGCGTGTGAATGATGCCCTCATTTTCGCAAAAACGCCGAAGCGAGCCCTTTGCGAATACATAACCGGCCGACCGGGCCACGCATAAGTCAGACCGGCCGTCTCCGATGAGCACCGTAGTGAGTCCCCTGCCCGCGCCGGCAACGCGCGCGACGGCACATTTGCAAACGCCACTCTTCACGGCACACGTTGCGTCACTATGAGGAAAGGAAATATCCAGACCGCCCGTCCGGAATTCGAGTTTGTTCGCATAGACCGGTATTGGCGGTATGCCGAGCTTCTGCAAGGCATGCCGGATCGGGTAGTCGAGACCGTCGCTCACGATGGCCAGATCGGCGAAGGGGAACACGTATCGTACAAAGGCCGGGAAGGAGGGATCGATGGCCACCGAGTGCAGAAACGCTTCCAGTGCCGGGCGGTCTCCTTTCACCAGCGCGAGCTGAGCGGCCATGCACTGCCGGGAGTTGATCTTGCCTGCGACCCAGTCCGCTTCGACCTGCCGCCATTCGGGATCGGCAAATTGCTCGAGAAGGGCATCGACGGTATCCGTCGGGGCCACTGTCCCGTCAAAATCGATTACGAATAACATGGAGGAGGGAAGTCTTTCTGGACTCTTGGTCATGAACGCTTGTGGAGCCGGCCACCGGAGGACAACGTGCAACATCGAGCGAAGCACGCATCCCGTAATGACATCTATACCATGGGAGATTCCTCGCTCGCCGCCAACTTCATGAACGGCACGTAAATAAGTGACTCTTCACGAGCGGCCCAGCTACCTCGGACGTGCGTGAATTTGAGGAAAATAAATATTCTGTTAGGATGTAAGGAGAGTTTACTCCCGGCCCGGCGCGATTCAGCTCAGTCAGGATGATTCTGGCGACGAACCTGCCGGGCGATGGCCAACTCTGGTCGATGGTGACGGGCGTCCTCGTCGATCGCGACGAACTGCTCGCCAACATCGACGAACTTCTGTGCGAACCTTCATGACTTTCTCGCCGGCATCGACGAATTTCCAGCCGGCGTTCACGAAGCTTCTCTTCGACGTTGGTGAAAGTTTTGACGACGCCGGCCAAGTCTCTCGCCGGTATCGGCGAACTTCTTACCGACGTTCACGATCTTTGTCACCGGCATCACCGAACTTTTTACCGACGTTCACGAACTTTGTCTCCGACATCGGCGAACTTTTTACCGGCGTTCACTGACTTTGTCGCCGACATCACCGAACTTTTTACCGACGTTCACGAACTTTGTCTCCGACATCGGCGAACTTCTTACCGGCGTTCACTGACTTTCCGTCAATGATTCCAGCCTTCTTTGTCGTCGTCGATGACCATAACCATCATGGTGTAAACAACTTAGATGACTGCGAGACGGCGGCTCATCCTGATCGGGGTAGCATGCCCTCATCTTCAACATTCAGCGGAAGCGAGCAACGGGGCTCCTCCCCGGTTTGCAGGAGGAGATACGACGACGGGACCGTGCCGGGGTAGGGAATTGTCCCCCCCCGTCACCCCTCTACTGACGACCAATCATCAATTCGCGGGAGGACGCATGAGCGTTCAGCGCAGGCGGCACGTTTTCGGCGCCTTTTCCCTGCTCTTACTCATCATCGTGGCCGGCTGTGTACATCAGGCGGTGAAGCCGAGCTGGAGCTACTCCGACTTCAAGGAAGTCCCGTTCGACCCGTTTCCAGGGATGGACTTCCAGGGCCGCGACGTGAAGCTGAGCGCCGCTGACCTCAAAGGGCGCATCGTCTGGAACCTCTGGTCCGGCGACAACGGCGCCTTCTGGGACTATCTCGCCACACACGCCTACGGGACGGCTGACCTGCTGAAGGTGGTGACCTCGACGCGCGACAAACGCTTCGAAACGTACGGCCTCTTCAACCAGCCAGGCTACATGCGGCCGCCGCAGCCCGGCCAGTACGGCCTCTTCATCGATGTGCCGCGCGATTCGAAGTACGACTTCGACTCGAAGATCGATCTCTACACCTACGGCCGCTCCAGCGGCGTCATGGGGCTCCGCCTCTTCCCGAATCCGAAATTCGATGACGCGGCGAAGGCGAAGTGGAAGCCGGACCTCTACGCCAACGACCCGGCCTACTACACCGACCGCAACCTCGTCCGGCCGTATGTCGTCGGCATGTCGTGCTCCTTCTGCCACCTCGGCCCCGACCCGGTGAACCCGCCGGCAAACCCCGACGAGCCCGAATACGCGAACCTCAGCGACTACGTCGGGCAGCACTACTTCAAGGTGTGGGAGGTCTTCGGTCATGAGCTGAAGCCGGACAACTTCGTCTGGCAACTCCTGCACACCAATCCACCGGGCACGCTCGATACGTCGTTCATCGCCACCGACTACCTCAACAACCCCGGCAGCATGAACGGTGTCTTCAACGTCGTTGGGCGGTTGAACGTGGCCGTGCCAGAGCACGTCACCGGCGGCGCGCTGAACCTAAACGGTGTCACCGATCCGCAGGTCACACCGCGCGTACTGAAAGAAGGGGCCGATTCCGCCGGCTTCACCGCCGCGCTCAGCCGCGTCTACCTGAACATCGGCGAGTATTGGGAGGAGTGGCTGCACCACTTCAATCCCCTCGCCGGCATCACCAGGCAGTCCCCGATCCTGGTCAAGGACGCGCAGCGCCTCTCGCCGCACTGGAACTGGAGCGAGCAGCACGCGCCGGCGCTTGCGCAGTACTTCATCGACGTGGCGAAGCCTTTGAAGCTCGCCGGCGCGCCCGGCGGCACGAAATACCTCACCACGGACGAGAAGAAGCTCATGCGTGGCAAGCTCGTCTTCGCGCGGAACTGCGCCCGTTGCCATTCGAGCAAACAGCCGCCGCAGGGAGTCAATCCGCAGACGCCGGAAGGCATTGCCTGGTTCGAGCAGGAGGTGGTGAAGCCGGACTTCCTCGACGACAACTTCCTCGGCGCCGAGATCCGTGTGCCGGTGACGGAGGTAAAGACGAACGCGGCGCGGTCCGTCGCCTCGAACGCCATCCGCGACCACGTCTGGGACAACTTCTCCTCCGAGACCTATAAGACGCTGCCGAAGGTTGGCTCGATCCAGGTGTGGGATCCATTCACGGGGCAGTCGCATCCGTGGGAAGTGCCGGGCGGCGGCCGCGGCTACTACCGGCCTCCGTCGCTGGTCTCGTTGTGGTGCTGTGCGCCGTTCTTCCACAACAACGCTCTCGGCAAGCACGTTCACGCGGTGGACGTCGACTCGCGCATGCAGGCCTTCGACGACGCCATCGGCAAGCTGCTTTGGGCCGAGCGCCGCGACGGCGCCGGCTCGATCTGGCGGACGACGGAGACCAGCTCGCTGCAGATACCGAAGTCCTACGCGCCGTTGCTGGCCGGTCTCGCGGAGGCCGACGGCTACATCCACATCGGACCGATTCCCAAGGGAACTCCGGTCAACCTGATCGTGAATACGAACCTCGAGCTCGGTGGATTCTGGAAGTCCTGGAAACAGGTGAGCCTGCTCAAGAAGGCCCTGGTGGCAATGAAGCAGGTCAACGATGAAGGTCTGAGCGGTGACGCCGCCACGCAGCGCCTGATCAAGCTGGCCCCCGACTTCTACGCCCTCAACTCCTGCCCCGACTTCATCGAGGACGAGGGACACTACTTCGGCACCGTCCTGACCGACGCCGACAAACGCGCGCTGATCGAGTTCCTGAAGACGTTCTGAGGAGACCACGATGCCGAACGATCCAAACAATCCTGATTTTGACTACATCGTCATCGGCTCCGGCGCGGGCGGCGGTCCGGTTGCGTGCAACCTGGCCAAAGCAGGCTACAAAACCGGCCTGATCGAAGCCGGACAGGAGCCGCAGTCACAGTCGTATCCCGTCCCTGTCTTCCACACGTACGCGACCGAAGAGCGGGAGATGTCGTGGGAGTTCTTCGTCCGTCACTACACGGACGAGGCCCAGTCGAAGCGCGACCCGAAGTTCGTCAGCGAGCACGACGGGGTCTTCTATCCGCGAGCGGGGACGCTCGGCGGATGCACGTCGCATCACGCCATGATCACGGTCTATGGCCACGGAAGTGACTGGGATTCCATCGCGCAGCTCACCGGCGATCCATCGTGGTCCGCGGACAATATGAGGAGCTACTTCGAGCGTCTGGAGCGCTGCGAGTATGTGCGGAACCCTGGTGCCGGACAGCCGAATCCGACGCGTCACGGCTATGACGGCTGGCTGACCACGACCGGACCCGACCTCTCGCTCGTCTTCGGCGACAAGGCCCTGATTCAGACGATCCTCCTGGCGATTAACGGAGCCTGGAAGGAGGGTCTCAGTGGTCTGCTCCCGGACCTCATTCCGCAGGATCCCAACGACTGGCGCACGCCGAAGTTCGAGGGCATCTGCTTCGCTCCGCTGGCCACGCTCAGCGGCCGCCGCCTCGGAACGCGCGAGCTGATCGACAACACACGAGCGGTCTATCCTCAGAACCTCGTCGTGAAGATGAGCAATCTGGCCACGAAGATCCTCTTCGATGCGAACCGTCGCGCCATCGGTGTGGAGTGCTGGGAAGGCGAGCACCTCTACAAAGCCGATCCGAACGCGGTGAGCGAGCCCAAGCCGGGCGACGACTACGAGGTGAAGCAGTACTACTGCAAACGGGAAGTAATCCTGGCCGGCGGCACTTTCAACTCGCCGCAGTTGCTCATGCTCTCCGGCATCGGTCCGAAGGATCATCTCAACCAGTTCGGCATCGACTGTCTCCTCGACCGGCCGGGTGTCGGCGCAAACCTGCAGGACCGCTATGAAATCGGCATGGTCACGGAGATGAAGGAGGATTGGAAAATCCTCGGGAACGCCACCTTTGCGCCGCCGCTTCCGAATGCGCCCGGCGATCCCTGTTACATCGACTGGCAGAACGGCAAAGGCGTCTACACGACGAACGGCGCAGTTCTTGGCGTCATCAAGAAATCGTCGCCGCAGCTCGACGACCCCGACCTCTTCATCTTCGCGCTGCCTGGCCGGTTCTCAGGCTACGTTCCCGGCTACTCGAAAGAGGTCGAGCGGACGAAGAACTTCCTCACCTGGGCCATCCTCAAGGCACACACGGAGAACCGGTCCGGTACGGTGCGCCTCACCTCAGCCGACCCGCGCGACAGGCCGGAGATCAACTTCCGCTACTTCGATGAGGGAACACCGGGTAGTACGTCCGACGTCGATGCCGTCGCCAACGGCGTGCAGTTCGTACGGGCCATCTCGAAGCACAACACCGCCATCAAGCAGGAAGTCAGCCCCGGTCCGAACGTACAGTCGGACGATCAGATCGTACAGTTCGTCAAAGACAACGCCTTTGGCCATCACGCTTCCTGCACGAACCAGATGGGAAAGCCGGACGATCCCAATGCCGTGGTCGACAGCAACTTCCGCGTCATCGGAACGCAAAACCTGCGCATTGTCGACGCCTCGATCTTCCCGCGCATCCCCGGCTTCTTCATCGTCACACCGATTTACATGATCGCCGAGAAGGCGAGCGACGCGATCCTCGCCGATGCGAAGTGAGTATTCGGGGAGTCGGGGGTCGTAGAGTCGAAAACCCACCATCAGCTCGACCGCTCCGACCGCCTACTCCCGAGAACTTCACATCAACCCAACCGCCTTGAACGCCGGGATCACGTCGCATACCGGCGCGGCGGAGCGGATCTGCGCGAGGCGTGCGCTCTGATCGGGAGTCAGCACCGCGTCGAACTGATAGTTCGTGGCTTCGACGGCCTGATGGATCTGCTCCTGGATTCGCGTGATCTCGACCACCAGGCGTCCCACCGCCGGAACGTCGGGATCCGATGATTGCAGTTGCTGTGCGAGCGCCTGCTGGCGCGTCTGGATTTCCTGCATGGCCGGGCGGAGGGCCTCGGCGCGCGCCTGCACAATACTGGCGAGGGTCTGCGTCTGCTCGTCGGATAGAGAAAGAACCTTTGACACGACGCCTAACGGCGACTCCTGGGCGGCGAGGGCGATCGGAAAGGCAAGAGCAACCAGCAGCATGACGATTCGTTTGAACATGACGTCTCCTTTTGTGATGCTTAGTGCGCCGAGGCGGCGCTCGATATGACGCTGTCATATGAAATCCCTCTCCGATCGACTGATGTCGTGTGCCGAATGGAACGGGCGGAGTTGGAATGCGAGCTCGAACGTCTGCACGCGGACAGCTTCGGCTGGGCGCTCTGCTGTTGCGGGCGGAACCGCGATGATGCGGAAGAGGTACTGCAGACCGTGTATCTGAAGGTGCTGGACGGAAAGGCGAAGTTTGAGGGGCGGTCGTCGCTGAAGACCTGGCTCTTCGCCGTAATTCGCCGCACGGCGATCGGCTATCGCCGCACGCGCTGGATCCGCGGCCTGGCCCTGCTGCGCATGCCGTCGCCGGACCGTGAGCACAGCGGGCACGATGCCGCGGACGAAATGCAGAGGTCGGAGGAAGCCTCGCGTCTGATCGCCGCGCTGCACCGTCTGGCCCGCAGGCAGCGCGAGGTGCTGGAGTTGGTCTTCTACCACGACATGACCATCGAAGAAGCGGGCGCCACGCTGCGCATCTCCCTTGGATCGGCTCGCGTGCACTACACCCGCGGCAAGAAGCGGCTGGAGGCCCTGCTCACCGATGCATGACTCCGAGCTGCGCAACGCTTTTCACCAGCTACGCGATGCCGAGCGGGCGCGCGTACCGCGATTCCGGAGTGCAGGACCGGCACCCTCGCCAGCCCGCGCCGCCGATGGCGGCGGCACCACACACATGTGGATGCGCATGCTCGCTGCTGCCGCGTTGATTCTCATCGTCATCACCTACTCACTCCTGCCTCACCACCGTCGCGCCCCCGAGGCCGAATCGATCGTCACGTGGAAAGCGCCTACCGACGTACTCCTCCGCACGCCCGGCTGCGAACTGTTGTCGAGCGTTCCCCGCATTCCAGAGCTCCCGGAAAGGAAATGATCATGATCAAGCACATTACGCTTCTCATCGCCGCCGCCTCAATCGCCGCATCCTCCTTCGCCCAGCAGCCGTCACCCTCGCCTCAGCAGCCGCCAGGTGATGATCCGATCGGCCACTATCTCGTTCCGCCGGACCTGATCATGGGCCACTCGCAGGAGCTCAACCTGCAGGAGAAACAGCGCGCCGCAATCAAGGCCGAGGTGCAGAAGGCGCAGTCGAAGTTCATCGAAATGCAGTGGGACATGCGGGAAGAGACCGAGAAGATGGTCCGCCTTCTTCAGCAAAGTCCGGCCGACGAGGCCCGCGTCCTCGAACAGGCGGACAAAGTGATGGCGTTGGAGCGGGATATCAAGAAGACACAACTCTCCATGCTGATCCGGATTCACAACGTACTCACCGCTGAACAGATCGCGAAGTTGGAAGCGATACGGAGAAGGTGATTGCATTTTTGCGCTTCGCGCGTTGTCGGTTAGCTGCACTTCGTGCGTTGTCTGCACCTTCGCGCGTTGTCGGTTAGCTGCACTTCGTGCGTTGTCTGCACCTTGGTGCGTTGTCGGTTAGCTGCACTTCGTGCGTTGTCTGCACCTTGGTGCGTTGTCGGTTAGCTGCACTTCGTGCGTTGTCTGCACCTTGGTGCGT
>JBBRNB010000086.1:0-30800 GCA_038230535.1 Thermoanaerobaculia bacterium | reverse complement strand
CGATCGATCCTGCCCGACTTCTCGCACCCCTGCCGGGGTGCCTTTCCTTACATCACGGAACCGGTGGCAACGCCTCCGGCGTGGCCACCGGCTATCCTCACGCACCCCGTTGGGGTGCCTGGCGTGGCCACCGGTTCCGTAGTGCAAAGAAGGGCGCCCCGGCAGGGGTGCGTGAATGCGGGCAGGATCGATCGCGCGGAACCATGTCGAATTCGACGTTTCACGCACCCCTGCCGGGGTGCCTTTTTCATGCCCCTGCAAACCGGTGGCAACGCCTCCGGCGTGGCCACCGGCTACCATCACGCACGCCTCCGGCGTGCTTTCGTTACGCCCCGAAACGTCCAATCTCCAGTCGCCGGCGAAGCCGGCGTGAGAACCGTAGCCCCCGGCTTCAGCCGGGGGTCTTGGAGATTCTCTTCCCTTGCGAGCCCGCTTCAGAGGGCGACAGATTCGCCGGGTCGTGTCGCAGTGTGCCGGTTTGACGTGTTTCGCCAATCAGGAAAGGCGCCACGAACCTCCTCCTATCGCCTGCTAAAACGGGCTCGCAATATTGGGCGACCTCGAAATCCCCCGGCTGAAGCCGGGGGCTACGGATCTCACGCCGGCTCCGCCGGCGAACGTACACGGTCAGCCGGTCTTTCCGGCTTTCTGGAACGTCTGAATTTCACGGACTCCTCCGGCGTGCCACCCGCATCGCGGAGGCACACGAGTGCCCGCCGCATCAGCAGCGCAGTCAACCGACAACGCGCATAGCGCAATGATCGACCTGGAATCCTCCGCCTCCCACCTCCTACTCAATCCTCGCATGCCCGCCGGGGATCGCGAGAGGCTGGACCGCATCGTTCCGAATCTTGACGCCCACGTATTCATCGCCACATCCGGCTCGACCGGCACCATCAAGCTCGTGGCACTGTCAAAACGCGCCATCCTCGCATCCGCCGCCGCCGTGAATGAGCGGCTCGAAGTCACGTCGAAGGATGTCTGGGCCGCGGTGTTGCCAACCTTCCACGTCGGCGGACTTGGCGTCTACGCGCGCTGTCACCTCTCCGGCGCCCGCGTGCTGCCGATGCCGTGGGATCCGCGCGCCTTCGCCGAGTCCGATGCCACGGTCGCATCGCTCGTCCCCGCGCAAATGGAAGACCTCGTCGCCTCCCGGCTCGAACCGTCACCTACGCTCCGTGCGATCCTGGTCGGAGGCGGTGCATTTGACCCCCTTCGTGCCCCGAACTGGCCGGTAATCGCCAGCTACGGCATGAGCGAATGCTGCTCGACCGTCTCTACAAAAGACATCCTCCTCCCGCATCTCGAAGCCCGCCGTGAACAGGATGGCCGCCTCGCTTTCCGCGGTGCATCTCTCTTCACCGGCTACGTCACCGAAGACGGTCTCATCGACCCGAAGATCGACGGCTGGTTCATCTCCGAGGACCTCGGCCATGTCGAAGGCCGAACGCTGACCGTCGAAGGCCGCGCCGGGGACTTCGTCAAAATCGGCGGCGAGTCGGTCAACCTGGCTCGCCTCGACAACATCCTCCACGACCTCGCCGGAGACGCTGCTGCGATCGTCGCCGTCCCCGACGAGCGCCTCGGCCACGTGATCCATCTCGCCACGACGATCGAGCCTACGTTCGTCGATACATTCAACGCGCGCGTTCACCCATTCGAGCGGATCCGCGAGGTGCATCGCGTCGCTACGATCCCGCGCTCGCCGTTGGGGAAGCTTCTACGGGCGGTCCTCGCCGCCTCGATACATCCAAACCCTGGCCGTCGATGACGCAGATCGATTCAGATGGAAAACGGCTCGAACATGGCGTTCACTCACGGGCAAGCCCCCCTTCCCGTCAACCAATAAGGCAATTTTGGAAATAGCGGAAGCTTTTCCCTTCCCGGAATACCTCCAGAGCCTCCCGGAAAACCTCCAGAGCCTCCCGCAAATCTCCGGAGACCCTCCCGTAAATCCCCCAAGGGCTTCCCGCATATCTCTTTGGGGCTTCCCCGAAATCCTCCAGAGCCTCCCGTAAATCCTCCGGAGGCCTCCCGTAAATCCCCCCGGACCCTCCCGGAGATCCCCCGGAGGCCTCCCGTAAATCCCCCCGGACCCTCCCGGAGATCTCCCAGAGCCTCCCGTAAATCCCCTCGGACCCTCGCCGAAATCCCGCCGGCGCCTGCCGGATATCCATTCGGCGCCTCCCGGAGAGCCCTTGGGCCCTCCCGCAGATCTCCCGGAGGCCTCCCGAAAATCTCCTCCGACCCTCCCGGAAATCCGCGGGAGGCCTGCCCCGCCGCGATGGCCGCCTCCATCTCCTTCCGCGACCAACCGCGAAGCCCCGCCTCGAAGATGCTGACTTACGTCCGTTCGTGTAGGAAGAGAACCCAATCCGCAGATTACGCAGATGTACGCAGATAGAACCTGCGCCTCGTTCCCATCTGCGTTCATCTGCGGAATCTGCGGATAAGCCTTCCGAGCGTCCGCGCCGCCCTACGACCTCGCGCGCTACCATACCTCCATGCTCCGCAGGCGCACCGCGCTTTGGATTGCCGCGGCGGCAGGTGTCGCCGTCATGCTGTTGCTTGCGTTCGACGGCCTCGATCCGCTGGAGTTGCCGGCGCGCGATCTGGCGCTGCGGTTTCTTCCCCCGCGCGCAGCCGAGACGACGATCATCGTTGCCATCGATGAGCAGTCGTTGCGGACGATCGGTCCATGGCCATGGGACCGGAAAACCCTCGCAGCGATTGTTGACCGCTGCGCGGACGCGGGATCGCGGGGAGTCATCCTCGACATCCTCCTCGCCGACGGCCGGCCCGGCGATGAGAAGCTCGCGGCGTCGTCGAGGCGTCTGCCGGTGCTCGCGGTCGCTGTCGTCGACGAACATGGCCGTTGGCTCGTCCCCGGACCACCGCTCGCGACAGCCATGACCGCGGCCCACGGCAACTTCGAGCTCGATTACGACGGCATCCTTCGCCGGCTCTCAACCACGAAGCAGAGCGGCGATAGCTCGCTCACGGCGTTGTCGATCGACGCGGCGTCGCTGAAAACCGGCGCGCCGGTTTCTGTCGGCTTCTCGATCGCGCCGGCGTTTCGGACGCCACCGAGCTCGATTCCGACGATCGGCGCTTCGGACCTTCTTCGGGATGCTGCGCTCGCGTCCCGGTTGCGCGGGAAGCTTGTCTTCATCGGTCCGACCGCCTACGCCCTCGGCGATCGGGTGCGGACGCCTACTGGCAGCCTTCCCGATCCCGGAGTCACCGTCCATGCAGCCGCTACGGAGTCGATCATTCGCGGCGATGTGATTCGTGAATTGCCGCCGATTGCAGCCGGAGCTTTCACCGTGGTCGCTGTCGGGGCGATCGTCCTCGTGCGTCGACGGCGCATCGCGGCGGCCATCGTCATCATCGGCAGCATCGCAGGAGGCATGCTTCTTCTGACTAAAGGCATCGCCATTCCCTTCGTTGCGTTACCAGCGTCGGCGGTGCTCGCTTTCGCTGGAGTCGAGACAAAGATCATCGTCGCCGCCCTGGCACGGAGTGAAAAGCGCTACGTCGATCACCGCGAGCGGGATGCCGAGTCGAAGCGCGTTCTGGCGCATGAGCTCAAGACGCCGCTGGCGTCGATGCGGAGCCTGACGCAGCTCATGAGCGGCTTCGAGCTGACGGAGGCAGAGCGCCAGCGGGTGGCATCGCTGCTCGAGCACGAAGCGGGGAAGCTGGAGACGATGGTTGGCACACTGCTCGATCTCGAACGGCTGCCTCTGCGCGACTTCGCATCGACCTCGGCCGTCGTAGATCTGGGAGACCTCGTGGCGGCGCGAATCAGATTTCTTCGCGCCAGCACTGACCGCACCTTGTTCGTGTCCGCTGATCCTGAGATTCTCGTACGTGGCGATGCCGCGCTGCTCGAGCGTGTGGTCGACAATCTCGTCGGTAACGCTCTGAAGTACACCTCCGCGCCGTCGCCGGTCACGGTGCGTGTGGCGCGCAACGCAGAAGTGGCTGTGTTCGAGGTCGAAGACCGCGGTCCAGGCATCGAGGAGGCGGACCGGGATAGGATCTTTCAACGGTTTGTGCGGGGTGAGACCGCGGCGGGAACGAACGGTCTTGGTCTCGGTCTTTCGCTTGTCGCTGAGATCGCCAGATGGCACGGTGGCGCGGCCGGCGTCGATGCGGTGACCGGCGGTGGCTCCCGATTCCGCATTACCCTGCCGCTGGTGATCGCGCAGGCCAAAGCAGGAGCGATGTAAATGGCGACAGTGCTCGTAGTCGACGACGATGCCGGCATCCGCGAGAGCGCAGCCATGGCGCTGGAGAAAGTCGGACTAAAGACATTGCAGGCGGGCGACGTGACGTCGGCGTTGCAGCTCCTCCGCGCCAATCGGGTCGACGTCGTTCTCAGCGACATCTACATGCCCGGCGAGACAGGCATCACGTTGTTGCAGGCCATTTCCGAACGGCGCGATCCACCGAAGGTCATTTTGATGACTGCGCGCGGCACGATCGAGACGACCGCGCTGGCGCAACGTATCGGCGCGTTCGATTACCTGGCCAAGCCGTTCGACCTCGGCGATCTGATCGCACGCGTCCGTGCCGCCCTCGGCGAGCGGGTCACAGACGAGGTCGCGATCGAAGCCGGTCCGGCATCGCGCATCGCCGGTTCGCATCCGTCGATGATCGCCATGTACAAGGCCATCGCGCGTGTGGCGTCGCTCAATGTGCCAGTGGTGATCCTCGGCGAAAGCGGCAGCGGCAAAGAGCTGGTCGCGCAATCGATTCACGACCTCGGTGGGCGCGTTGCCGGTCCGTTCATCGCCATCAACTGCGGCGCGATCCCTGACACCCTCCTGGAGAATGAGCTCTTTGGCTCATCCCGAGGAGCGTTCACCGATGCGCGCCAGGACCGCCGCGGCGCGCTCTCCCGCGCGGATGGCGGGACGCTGTTTCTCGATGAGATCGGCGACATCTCGCCGGCGTTTCAGGTCAAGCTGCTTCGTTTCCTGCAGGATGGAATCGTCACGCCGCTCGGATCGGAGAAGAGCCACAAGGTCGACGTCCGGCTGATCGCGGCGACGCATCGCGACATCAAGCGCCTCGTCGCCGAGGGGAGGTTCCGGGAGGATTTGTACTACAGGCTGGCGGGCTACGAGATCGCCGTCCCCCCGCTGCGCGAGCGCGTCTCGGACATTCCTTTACTGGTCGATCACTTCCGGCGCCGTGTGGCCGAGGAGATGCACCGCGAGTCGATTCCAGGGCCTTCGCAGAGCGTGCTCGATGTCCTTGCAGCGCACAGGTGGCCAGGAAACGTCCGCGAGCTGGAGCAGGTCATCCGGCGCACCGTCATCGACTCCGGCGCGCTCGTTGATCCGCAAGCGGTGGCAGGTTCGTTGCGCGACATCGCACCGCCGGCTGACGTAAAACCAGCGGCATCGGCGGCCGGCACTCCGGCGGGCGGCGATGACCTGATCAGCCTCGACGAGGCGGAAAAGCAGCACATCATCGCCGTGCTCCGTGCCACCGGTGGGAATCAGACGCAGACCGCTTTCATTCTTGGCATCGAGAGAAAGACTCTTTCGCGAAAGATCAAACGACTCGATATTCAGGTTGAGACCCACTGAGGCCGTGATGAAAACATTCCTCGCATCGTTCGCAATGCTCGCCGCCGCGGCAGCCACCACGCCGCAAGCGCCAGTCGGATATCGCTTTGATGACGTGAAGCGCAGCGTCGTGCTCAAGACGGCGAGCCAGGAATCGCCGGCCACGAAGGGTCTGCACGCGCAGAACGGCGATCACGTTCACACAGGCTTGTTCGCGTACGCGCTCATCGCCGCCGAGGAGCATCGGTCGAAGTTCGAGATCTTCGGATCGACCGATGTGCAACTCGCGGGAGGCACTCCGGGGGTGATCCTTTCGCTCGAGCGGGGCCGCATCCACGCCATATTCGACAAGATCACAGGCAGCGAGCCGCGCATCGTGCAGACGCCGGGGGCGCTTCTGGCCGTGCGCGGCACGCAATACAACGTAGAGGTCGACGCATCCGGCAAGGCGACGCTCGATGTCTACGAAGGGACGGTCGAGATCCGCTCGCCGCTCCGCCCCGAGCCGTTCCTCGTCCAAGCCGGTCAGAGCACAGCCTTCAGCCGCCGCGATCCGCCGCCCGATCATTCGATGAACACCCCGCCCGATCGCCGTCAGGATGCACCCGCTAACCGACCCGGCTCTGACCCGCATGGTCCATCACCCGACGACCATAGCCGCCCGACCGGTGAGCCGGGCGTCCGTGGCGCGCAGCCGTCGGGTCCGCCCCCGCAAACGCGCCCGGCATCACCGCCGCCGGGCGGGCATCACTGACGGGGATTCGGGCGAACGAATCTGTCGCCCGCTAAAGCGGGCTTGGGAAATTGGTTTGGCCCTGAGAACCCCCACCTGAAGGTGGGGGCTACGGATCTCACGCCGACTCCGTCGGCGATACGCCACGCGCAAGCGCAGCAACACTGACCACGCGCGAAAGCGCAGCCAACCGATAACCGACAACGCGCCAGCGCCAGCACAACCGACCACGCGCGAAGCGCAGCCAACCGACAACCGACAACACGCGAGCGCAGCACCACCCGACAACGCGCGAAGCGCATACAATCCCACCAGTTCTTTTCCAATTTCCTCTGAGTCAGTGAACGGGAAGCCGGTGTGATGCCGGAGCGGCCCCCGCCACTGTGACCGGCGACAACTCGCACCACGATCGGCCACTGCATCTCTTGATGTGGGAAGGCGGCGCGACGAGGTTGACCCGGAAGCCAGGAGACCGGCTGGCTCGGAACCCCACGTTTGATCGGCCTTCTTCGGAGGGAAGGAGTCGTCATGAAGTGTCTTCTCGTTCTGTCTCTCATTCTTGCCGCCGTCCCGGCGCTCGCTCAGTCAACCCAAACATCACCTCCAACAATCAACGACCAGATCGTCGTCACCGCATCGTCTCTCCCCGAGACGGTGCAGGCCACACCGGCCTCGGTCACCGTCATCACACGCAAGGACATCGATGCCCAACTTGCGGGCGACGTCGCCGATGTGCTTCGCGAAGTGCCCGGCCTCGTGCTTGCGCGCAGCGGCTCGCCTGGGAAGGCGACCTCGCTGTTCACGCGCGGCGCGGCATCGACGCAGACGCTTGTGCTCTGGAACGGCATCGTTCTCAACAACCCGTACTTCTCAGGCTACGACTGGGGACGCTTCTCCACCGCCGGCATCGAACAGATTGAAATTGTCCGCGGCCCGTTCTCAGCGCTGTATGGCTCCGAGGCTATGGCTGGTGTCGTCAACGTAGTGACCACTCCGCGTACGAGTGGGATTCATGGCGACTTCGAAAGCGGCAGTCATGGGCTGCGCAACGGGATGGTGGACGTGGCATTCGCGGGCGAAGCATTCGTGGCCGGCGGCAGCTACGAGCACCGCACCGATGACGGCTTCAATCCGAACGATGACTTTCGCCAGAACAGTGCGAGCGCCAACGCCAAATGGTCGCCGTCCGATTTCATCTCTCTGGGTGCGGCCGCGCGGCACACCTCCTACGACCTCGGCATCCCCTTCAACACCAACGCGGCCGGGACGGCATTCGTGCCGAGCCTCAGCCGGCGGCAGAACGGGACGGAGACACAGATCGCGATTCCGGTCACGATGACGCTGGGCCGTTTCATCAGCGACTTGACGCTCTCCGACAACCACCGCCGCGACGATTTTCAAGACCCCGAGGATCCGTTCACGACGTCGACGTCGACCGATGCGAAGACGCGCCGCGCGCGGCTGACGACTCGCGCCGCCACGCCGGTGGGCACGATCGTGGCCGGCGGTGAGTACGACCGCGACGTCGTCAGCGACGTCACGAACTTCGGCCCGAACTTCCTCGACAAGCGCCGCACGGCGCGGTCGGTATTCGTCGAGGACAGGTATTCGCACGAGCTTGGAAGCGGCTCGCGCTTCGAGCTCAGCGCCGGCGTCCGCCGCGACCGCTTCGACGTCTTCGGAGCGCAGACCTCGCCGCGCATCGCCGCCGCCATCGCCAGCGGCGCGGTGAAGTGGCGCGCCGCCTTCGGCCGTGGCTTCCGCGCGCCGTCGCTCGGCGAGCTCTACTACCCCTTCTTCGGCAACCCGAACCTCAGCGCCGAGAGCAACCGCAGTTACGAAGCAGGCTTCGACAAGGTCATCGGACGCGACGGCCTCTTCTCGCTGACGTACTTCAACAGCCGTTACCGCAATCTCATCACCTTCGATCCGCTGACGTTCATCTCGCAGAACGTCGGCCGCGTCCGCAGCGACGGCATCGAGGCCGGCGCGACGCAGCACGTGAGCGCCAACGTCTATTCGTCGTTCAGCTACACCTATCTCCATCGCAACGAAGACGAGGGAACGGGACTACGGCTGCTGCGGCGGCCGAAGCACTCGGGCTCGATCACAACTGGCTATCGCAGCAGTGCCATCGACACGAACATCGCCATCCTTCACACCGGGGAGCGCGAAGACAGTCTGTCCATCTTCCCCTTCTCACGCACCACAAACCGCGCCTACACCACCATCGACGCCAACATGCAGTACCGGCTTTCGCGTCTCACGCCGTTCGTAAAGATCGAGAACCTGCTCGATAAACGATACGAGGAGGTGGTGGGTTACGTATCGCCGGGCCGGAGGGTGATCGTCGGGCTGAAGTTCTGAGTTTCACCGGCACAGACAGGAGTGTCTGTGCCACAAAACCCCTCGCTTGACCGAATCTTTGCCACAGGCGGATTCCTTGTGGCACAGACACTCTTGTCTGTGCTTCGTGACCATGCACGCCGATTCGCTTACGCTATGCACGAATGTCTGACACGCCCCATACGCACGCTGTAAACCTCGCCTCGGGCGGCGCGGCGTCGCCGGCGGTGCGCGATGAGATCACCCGCTTCGAGCCGGTCGAATTCGAGCGCGACCGTCCGGTGCAAACGCGCATCGAGCATAGTGACCGGATCCAGACGCTGAACATCGACGCCGAAATCCTTGCGTCGGATCTTCGCGGCGCCATCCGCGGCGAGGTGCGGTTCGACGACGGCTCCCGCGCGCTCTACGCCACCGACGCCTCGAACTACCGCCAGGTACCGATCGGCGTCGTCATCCCGCGCGACGCGGATGATGTCATCGCCACGGTAGCCCTGGCGCGCAAACACGGAGCGCCGATCCTGGCCCGCGGCGGAGGAACGTCGCTGGCGGGGCAGTGCTGCAACGTGGCCGTGGTCCTCGACTTCTCGAAGTACATGCACCACATCCGCGAGCTGAACGCCGAGGACGGGTACGCGACGATCGAGCCCGGCATCATTCTCGACGACCTTCGCAACGCCGCTGAGAAACACACGCTCACCTTCGGCCCCGATCCTGCCACGCACACGCACTGCACCCTCGGCGGGATGATCGGCAACAACTCCTGCGGCGTTCACGGGCTGATGGCGGGCAAGACGGCCGACAACATCGAAGAGCTGGAGATCCTCACCTACGACGGCATACGGATGCGCGTCGGCGCAACGAGCGATGCTGAGTTGGAACGGATCATCGCCGAAGGGGGACGGCGAGGTGAGATCTACGCGGGGATGAAGCGCATCCGCGATACCTACGGCGATCTCATTCGCGCGAAGTATCCGAAGATCCCGCGGCGCGTCTCGGGCTACAACCTCGACTCGCTCCTCCCCGAGAACGGCTTCAACGTCGCGCAGGCGCTGGTGGGCAGCGAATGCACCTGCGTGGTCGTGCTCGAAGCGAAGTGCCGGCTGGTCTACTCGCCTCCCTCGCGCACGCTGGTGGTCCTCGGCTACGACGATATCTACCTCGCCGCGGACGATGTACCGCGCCTCCTCGAATTCAGGCCGATCGGCCTGGAAGGGATCGACGACCGCCTCATCGGCGACATGAGAGCGAAGGGGCTGCACGTCGACAAGCTCCATCTTCTTCCTGAAGGGAAAGGATGGCTGCTCGTCGAGTTTGGCGGCGAGACAAAGGAGGCGTCGGACGGTTACGCGCGAACGATGATCGCCTCGCTGGCTGCGTCGCCGTTCACGCCTTCGCATCGTCTTTACGACAAACGAGAAGAGAAGATGGTCTGGGCGATCCGCGAGTCAGGCCTCGGCGCAACGGCGTTCGTCCCCGGAAAAGGGCACGCCTGGGAAGGGTGGGAGGATTCCGCGGTCGACCCGAAGCACCTCGGCAAGTACCTGCGCGAGCTGCGTGCGCTGCTCGACAAGTACGGCTATCGCGGCGACCTGTACGGCCATTTCGGCCAGGCTTGCGTCCACACCCGGAACAACTTCGACCTCGAGTCGGCGCCGGGGATTGCGAAATTCCGCGCGTACCTCGACGACGCGGCCGATCTCTGCATCAAGTACAACGGTTCGCTCTCCGGCGAACACGGCGACGGTCAGGCGCGCGCAGCGTTGTTGCCAAAGATGTTCGGCCCGGAGTTGGTGCAGGCGTTCAACGAGTTCAAGTCTCTCTGGGATCCTGAGTGGAAGATGAATCCCGGCAAAGTGGTGATGCCGTATCACCCCACCGAGAATCTTCGCCTCGGCGCGGATTTCAATCCGTGGTCGCCTAAGACGCATTTCCAGTTCCCTCAGGATGACGGCCGGCTCGATCACGCCGCGATGCGATGCGCCGGCGTCGGCAAATGCCGTCGCCTCGACGGCGGCACGATGTGTCCGAGCTTCATGGTCACGCGCGAGGAAGAGCACTCCACACGTGGCCGCGCCCGTCTGCTCTTCGAGATGTTCGAGGGAAAAACGGTACCTGCGAGCTGGAACAACGAGGCTGTGAAGGAGTCGCTCGATCTCTGCCTGGCCTGCAAAGGATGCAAGGGAGACTGCCCCGTCAACGTCGACATGGCGACGTACAAGGCGGAGTTCCTCTCGCACTATTACGAGCGCAAGTTGCGGCCGGCCGGCGCATACACAATGGGCTGGATCTACTGGTGGGCACACGCCGCGGAGATCGCGCCCGGCCTGGCGAACGCGATCATGTCGTTACCGATCGCGCGGACCCTCGGCGGCGTCGCTTCGGAACGAAAGATGCCGCTGTTTGCGAAGACGACGTTCGTCGAGCAGTTCCTGGGATCGCGGGCGTCCCGCCCGCATTGGAAGCAAGGGGGCAACGGCGGGCGGGACGCACGCGATCCCAGGAAAGTTCTCCTCTGGCCGGATACGTTCAACAACCACTTCCATCCGGGCACGGCCAGTGCGGCAGCCGAGGTGCTGGAGGCGGCGGGATACGACGTGATCATCCCGCGCAAGCGCCTCTGCTGCGGACGCCCGCTCTACGACTGGGGTTTCCTCGGTATGGCCAAGAGTCTGCTGCGCGAAACGATGGAAGCGCTGCGGCCCGAGCTCGAAGAAGGTATCCCCATCGTCGGACTGGAGCCGAGCTGCGTCTCCGTGTTCCGCGACGAGTTGCCGAACCTCTTCCCCTCGAATCCGGAAGCCATCCGCCTGTCGAAGGCGGTGAAGACACTCCCCGAGTTTCTCCTCCACGAAAACGTCGCGTTGCCGAAGCTGCGAGGCAAGGCGCTCGTCCAGGGACACTGCCATCACAAGGCGATCCTGCACTTCGACGACGAAGAACAGGTCCTGAAGAAACTCGGCCTCGATGTCGATCATCCCGACTCCGGTTGCTGCGGCATGGCCGGCGCGTTCGGCTTCGAACAGGACAAGTACGAACTATCGATGCGCGTCGGAGAGCGTGTCCTGTTACCGGCGATACGCCAAGCAGCCCGCGACACGATCATCATCGCCGACGGCTTCAGTTGCCGTGAACAGATCGCGCAAGGCACAGGCCGCGAGGCGCTTCACCTCGCGCAGGTGCTGCACATGGCGATGCAGGAGAGCCCGGCGGAGGAGTTACCCGAACGGCGCTACGCCGAGGAGCCGGCAGCCCTCGATGTGCGCAAATTCGCGTGGAAGGCGGCAGGTATCGCGGGAGGGATTGCGCTGCTCGCGGGGGGCATCGCACTACTACGCCGGCGCCGGCGCCGCATCAACAAACTCGCCTTCTCAGTCGATCCACCCTCTCCCCGCGCGTAGACGCGGGGAGAGGGAGACACGTACCCTGAGCGCAGCGAAGGGGTAAGTGCGGGTGAGGGGTAAACCGATAGCCTGGGCGCAAGTCGTACGAAGTGGCCCCTCCTCCGCCTGCCACGTCTCCGTCACCATGTTCGTTTGAGAGGATGTGCCTCCGTGTTGAAGACGACTTTGTCGAGATCGAGCGCGGAATCCGGCGCGAAGAGCAGGTAGAGGTACTTCAGCGTTTCGGCCAGGAAGTAGCTCGGCATCAGGTCGCTCTTCTCCATCGTCACCACACTTTTCAGCGTGGTGTAGCCGGCATCGATGCGGCAGTGCTCGACGAGCGAGTCGAAGAACGTCTTCCCCATCATGAGGTAGCGGCCGTCATGCGTGGCGTGGTGGAGGTAGTAAGCAGACTCGATGATCTCGGGACGGAGTTGATAACCGGGATGCTTGATCTCCATCGTACGGTAGTCGAGCACTTCCGGCTCGATGCCTCGGAGCGTCCACATGCGGAAACACGACTCCTCCAGGCGCCGCCCCCGTTTGACGTCTCCGCCGAGCACGAGGACGGCGGGGAAGAACGCATGCAGCGCTCCGAACTCGGGAGACGTGCGCTTGCCGCTGTCCATATTCACTTCGCCGTACCAGAGGCCGGACGGCGCTTCGTCAGCGAGATGTCTGTTCAAGGCGCGGATACTCGTTTGCCACATCGCCGCGCAGTCTTTGTCGCCGAAGAGACGCGAACACTTCAGCACGTATTCGTAGTACGAATCGATCCCGCCGCCGACGTGGCTGGCCTTGCCAACCCAGGCTCCGCTTTCGACATCGATCTCCTCGCCAACGAGATCGATCTTCGAGCGCCGCTTGTAGAGCTCGACGAGCGCGTGTTTCGCCTTCTCGAAGTAGACCGGCTTGTTGGTCAGCTTGCTGAGCGTTCCGAACTCGAGGATGAGCGTGCCGATCTCGGCGGGATTGGAGCGCGCGCCGGAGGTCTTCCCCGTACGCAGGTTGACGAACATGTAGGGCATGCCGGCCGGCGTGTTGAACACCGGCAGCAGGCGGGTACCGAGATCGTCTGCGAGATGGAGCAGGCGCGGATCGCCCGTCATCTGGTAGCCGGAGAGCAGTCCGCCGAGGAGTCGGATCGTGACCTCGAAAACCTTGACGTTGATGTCTTTATCGAAGGAGAGACGGTCGACGATGAGCGTCTTCGCTTTCTCCGCCTCGTCGTTGAAGCCCATGAGCAGCAGCGTGTCGAGCGAGTCGACCGGCGTCATGAGCAGCGACTGGCCGTACCAGTCGCGCGGCTCTTTGCTCAGCGGCCGCAGCTCGTCGTGGCCCCAGGCGTACTGCTCATAGGCCTTCCACGAATGAAGAAACTCCGCGCGGACCTGTGCCTGCATGGCCGCGCGATCGACCGGCGCTGCTGGCAACATGTGCGCGGAGAGAAGGAGCACTACGGTGAAGATGAAAGTCTTCATGTTCCGGGAGTATAGCGATGGGGGTCGGGGGGGCTCGGGAGTCACGAAGTGCTATCCGTCGATCAAGAGCTCCGCCCACCCCCGGGGTTCGGCCCAGCGCAGCTGGGCCCTACGGGCGACGGTAGCGCGAAGACTCGATGGGGCAACCGAGCGGATGGCGGTTCGTAGGGCCCAGCCGCGCTGGGCCGAACCCCGGGGTGGGCGGTAAGCAGCAACCACCAGACCGCGAGACCCGCAACCTCGTCTACCTGGTGCTATTCACCGGCAACGCGACTTCGCCATCGCTTCTGCGCATTGATCGAGATCCGAGCAGCGGCAACGCATGATCCGTTGAAGTGCGCCACGCATCACTTCGATGCGCTGTGACTCGGCGTCGAGCTCGGTGAGCTTTGCCGTCGCAAGCTCCGTCCACCGTACTCCGGCCGGCGTATCTTCCGGGAAGCCGGCCAACAGTTGACGGATCTCGTCGAGGCTGAATCCGGCATCCTTCGCGAAGGAGATGAGCGCCAGCCTTTCGACCGCCGCCTCTCCGTACAGACGACGGCCGCCGCTTCGCCTCTCGGGTGCTACAAGGCCAACCGACTCGTAGTACCGGATGGCGGATGGGCTCACACCAGCCCGGCGGGCCACCTCACCGATCGTCAGGTCGTCGTGATTGGTATTAGTCATGAGATCACCACAGCTATGACGCACGATAGTCGCACGCCGCAGGCTGGAAACCCGGACGTCACCGACAGTTCACATCTCCGGCATTGACCTCGAGTTGACTCGAAGTCCTACCTTGCCAGACCAAGGAGGCATCACCATGCATCAACTTGGTTTATTGATCATCATTCTCGGGGTCCTCGCATCGCCAGCATCAGCGGCCGATAGTTGCAAGACGGCACCGGCCGCTCAACACACCGCGACCGGCAAACACGAGTCGCCACTGGCTTGCGACCGGCTCGCGCTTACCGCAGCAGAACGGACGCGGCATTTCGATGAGCTCGGGCCGAGGCTGCGTCAGATGAGGACAGGCGTACGGGAGCTCGCCAACGGATACGAATTCGAGTTTCCCTCGGATGCGAAGACGTTCGCGTTGCTCGCCGAGTGGGTGGAGCAGGAGCGCCGCTGCTGTCCGTTCTTCGACATCGACATGCGGCTGAATCGCGAAGGTGGACCCCTATCGCTTCGCCTGACTGGCAGAGAGGGAACCAAGGAGTTCATCCAGGCCGAAGGCGCGGAGTGGATCCGTAAATGATTAGACGGGTTGGCCTTACCGTATTCATTGTCGTCATCTGCATGTTCGCTGGAGGGCTTGGTGCGACGGATGCCGGCGTGGCTGAGACCGCTCCCGGCTTTGTACTGAAGTCGCAGGAGGGTAAGACGGTCCGTCTGTCCGACTACCGCGGCAAGGTCGTACTGCTGAACTTCTGGGCCACGTGGTGTGGTGGGTGCAAGGTCGAGATGCCATGGCTCGTCGACCTGTATCGGCGGCACAGAGCCGAAGGGCTGGAAATCATCGGCGTGTCGATGGACGATGCGGGCGAAGATGTGATCGCGAGATTCACGAAGTCGAAAAACGTCAACTACACGATCGTAAAGGGGAACGAAAGCGTCGCCAGCGCCTACGGCCACGTCCAGATGCTGCCGCAGACGTTTCTCATCGGCCGCGACGGGACGATTACCGGCCACATCACCGGTGTTCCCAACAGGCGCGAGCTCGGCGAGACGATCCAGCAACTCCTCAAATCGAGATAGATGGCCGTGTGAGCCGGGCCGTTACAAGTAGCGGCCCGGCCGCAGACGTCCGAGTCGTTCGAAGAGCACGGTCGGGAACAACGTAGCCAGCCGGAGAGGTGTAATCAACGGCTGCTCCTTCAACGATCTCCACAACAGAGGCAGCCCTTCGCGGTCGCCGCGAAGAAGCTTGGAAGCCGCGCGCCGCACACGGCCCGCGAGCTCCGAGCGCTCGAAACCATCGCGATCGAGGTCATTCACCAGATGCCAGTAACGCCGGCTCACAGCCGCTGTCTCGGCCATCATCTGTTCAGCCGAGGAGATGGTCTTTGACCCGGGATGCATCCGAAAGCCGGCGGCGATGTGATCGACGTACTCGACGGAGGCATGCTGGAGCGCTCGCGCCAGATAGTCGAAATCGTGCGAGTAGTGGAGCGATGTATCCGGCCCACCGACGGCATCGACGACGGCACGCGACCAGAAGAGACCCGGGTCGTGCCAGAGCGCTCGCCCGGTCCAATACTGAACCACACTTTCAAGCGACAGCCCGCGCGGCCGGATCAAGGTCTCCCGTCCCCGCTCGTAAAAGTTAACCACCGGCGCCGCGTAGATCCCCCGAGGATTACGTCTCCAGGCCTCGGCGACCGCGGTGAAGATTCCGTCGGTGTAGAAATCGTCCGCGTTGAACCAGGCGACGATGTCTCCCGTCGCTCTCTTCAAGCCTTTGTTGATGGCCTCGGCCTGTCCACGATCGGCCTCGCTGACCCACCAGGTGATCCAACGTTCGTACTTCCTGATGACCTCGACCGTTTCATCGCTCGATCCGCCGTCGATGATGATGAATTCGAGATCCGGCCATTGCTGAAGCACGATCGATCGAATCGTCTCTTCGATGAACCGCCCGAGTTTGAACGACGGGACGATGACGGAGATGTGAGGCACGGGCGCAACGGGTGGGGGCGCTGCGGGAGGCGGGTCCCACGGCCAGCCGTGATTCCCGGCAGGGGGAGGAGGGAAGTCAGCGAGAGTTGCCATTCTCAATTTCGCACGCCGAAGGCGTGCTTTGGAGTGCGGCGGCACGGCCGCCGCTTTCGTAGCGCTTCACAAAAGCGGTGGCTGGGGCCACCGCACATCTCCAAAGCGCTTCGCGCAAAATGAGATTGTCGATTTCGCGCACGCACGGGGAGTCTACTTGTGTGCGCCAACGATCCTCTCGATCAGCTTCGGATCATCCGGCAGCAGCCCCGCGTGTGGAAGCCGCGGCGTCAGCTCGCGCCATCCTGGCTCCATCTCGAATACACGCGCGAACAGCGGGAGCGCTTCATCGACGCGTTTCATGTTGATGAGCGCGACGGCGTGCCAGTAGATCATCTCGGCGTAACGGCTCTGAGGAACGCCGGCGGTGGTCGATGCAATCTTCTCGGCGGCGCTGTACTCCCGCAATGCTCCCTCGTTGTCGTTGTGCTCCGTGGCCAGGTCGCCGGCGTTCATGTGGTTGTAGGCACGCTGGAGCGCAACCAGCCTGCGAAGCTCGATCAGAGGCGTGGGGTGGTCATCGACGCGCAGGTTGAAGACCTCGTCCAGCCAGCGCTTGCCGGACGACTTGCCGCTCACGACGATGAGCGCGGCCGACTGCTTGCCGCGGATGTCGCCGCCCACGGATTGCGCGGCATCGAGCGCGGCGAGTAAGCGGCCGGCGAGGTCTCCGCTCGATTCCGTGTACGCTTTCGCCATGGCAGGCCAGACCTTGTCGTTTGCCATCAGGTTCGCCTGCGCGGAGAAATCGTGGCCGGCCGTGAGCGTGCCACCGGCGGTGCCGCACGGCAACTGCTTCCCGCCGCTGCTGCCGCCCGCCGTGCCGCCCGCGGCCTGGATGTCATGCGCGCCGGTGAACGTGGCTACATTTCCGCTCGCGTCGATCATTGCCACCTGGCGTACTTCACATGTGGGATCGGCGGCGAGCAGGCCGCGAAGTGCGTCCGGCCCACTCTTGCCGGTCCGGAGAAGATCGAGACCGAGTTGACCGTATGCGGGATCGACAAAGCTCTGCGTCGCGACAGCGCCGACTCCGGCCTCCGCCCACGGGACGATCTGTCCGACGGCGAACCAGTGCGACTGCACGGCAACCCCAATCTCGCCCGTCCTTGGGTCGCGCGCCACGATCGAAAACGTGTTGACTGGACGAACCTGCCCCAGAAGGGGCGTGGCTGAGAGAACGGCGATCCATAGCAGTTTTTTCAAGATTCAAGGCTCCGTGAGACGGCATTGTAGTGCGCAGTTTTGAGTGGATTAGTTGAGCAGTGGATTAGTTGAGCAGCGGATCGATCAGTAGAGCAGTGGATCAGTAGAGCAGTGGATCAGGGCCATGATGATGATCTGCTGATCTACCGGCTTTCCCGATCAAATGATCACTGATCCACCTACTCCCCTCATCAACTGCTCTGCTCCACTGCTCCACTGCTCCACTGCTCCACTGCGCCACCGTTCGCCGCCCTCCCACCACCGTTCGCCGATCCTCGGCTGACAAGGCACGCCACCCTCCGTATCTTGCCCGTGAAGTTCGACGAAAGGACCAACCATGAACCTATCGATTACAAAGAACCAGCCTCCGACGGGAACGATCAGCCGGGTGAGCGTGAAGCTGATAGTCGGGATCTTCTTCACCGCGCTGGGCGTGCTGCTGACCCTCGACAACCTCGATCTCGCTGACGCGGATCGCTTCCTTCCCTATTGGCCGGTTGTCCTCATCGCCATCGGCATTCTGAAGTTGCAGGACCGCCGCAGACGGATGTTTGCGGTCCTTGCCATCGTGGCCGGCGCGCTGCTGATCGTCTTCAACGCCGGATGGATGCGTTACTCCATCTTCGACTTCTGGCCGATCCTTCTGATCCTGGCCGGACTTGGGGTCGTCGCGCATGCCTTCGGATTCCGCGCTCCGAACCTGTCGAGCGAGTCGTCGTCGATCTGGGCAATCCTGGGGGTACGCAAGGAGGCCATCACCGCGCGCAACTACGCGGGGGGGCGAATCATTGCCTTCATGGGCGGATGCGAGCTCGACCTCACGAAAGCGGACATGGAGCAGGGTCCGGCCGAGATCGAGATCATCGTCGTCTGGGGCGGCATCGAGATCAAGGTGCCCGAGGGGTGGGAAGTCATCGGGAACACCGTCCCGATCATGGGGGGAGCGGACATCCGCACGAAAGCGGTGCCGGGCGGCCGCAGGCTGATCGTCAACGGGCTGGCCATCATGGCTGGAATCGACATCAAGAGCGTTGCGGCGGAGGCGGTATGAAAAGCGATCGGCGGGACATCACTGACGAGATCTTCTGGGGACTGTTACTGATCGCTGCCGGCGGGATGCTTCTCATGAGCCGGCTCGGAATCGCGAGCTTCTCCTGGACGGTCCGTAACTTCTGGCCTCTCTTCATCGTGATCATCGGTGTGTCCAAGCTATTACACCGCAGGTCGGCCTGGGCGGGACTCTGGATGATCGCGGTTGGCGCGTGGCTGCAGGCGGTGACGCTGCATCTCTACGGCTTTACATACGAGTCGTCCTGGCCGCTGCTGCTGGTGGTCCTGGGCGCGGGCATCATCGTGAGGACGATCGTAGAGTCGGCGCGCCGTCGCGACGCCGGAGAGAAGGAGGGTAATCATGTCTGACGACAAACCACGCCGGATGGTCATCGGCATCGATGGTCAATCCCGCGTCGATCTTCGCGGTCGCTCCCGCAAGCGCGGCGACAATCCGTGGGCACGTCTGGTGTGGGGCATCACCATTCTCGCCGCCGGCGTGATCGGATGGCTCGACCACACCGGGCAACTGCACGCCAGCGACTATCTGGAATGGTGGCCTCTGGTGGTGATCGCCATGGGGCTCGCGCACCTGCCGCAACGCCAGTGGGTCACCGCGGTGGTGCTCGTGGCCATCGGAATGCTCT
Source organism: Thermoanaerobaculia bacterium (assembly GCA_038230535.1). GTDB lineage: Bacteria > Acidobacteriota > Thermoanaerobaculia > Gp7-AA8 > Gp7-AA8 > JADGNZ01. The sequence continues at coordinate 11,618 of JBBRNB010000086.1, read as the reverse complement.
TTGTTCCACCGCTGCCCTTTCTGCCTCACTTTCACGTAAGTGTGATCATCGGCATGTGGCCTCTGCTGATCAGCGCCGGCGGGGTGACCCTGATCCGGCAGGCATTGCAGCCGGCGGTCAAGGACTCCGCGCTCACGAACTCGTTTCATACCGTAGCGGTGATGGGTGGTGTCGGCCGGAGTGTGGCATCGAGCGATTTTCTCGGCGGCGACGCAATCGCCGTCATGGGCGGCTGCGAGATCAACCTCGGCGCCGCGAAGATCACCAGGGAGGCGGTCATCGACGTGCTCGCCTTCTGGGGCGGGATCGAGATCCGCGTACCTCGCGGATGGCAGATCGATAATCAGGTGATCGCCATCCTTGGCGGCATCGCCGACAAAACGGACCGGGATGTCCCGGCCGGCGCCCCGACACTCATCATCCGCGGCAGCGCGATCATGGGCGGCGTCGAAGTGAAACATCCGAAGGGATAACTCATGGCGACGACACAAAGAACATTGAGCCGCGGAGCCCTGGCTCTTTACGCTGTCGGAGCGGTCACTGCGACTGCCACGGCCAGCTCCGCATTCTTCCTGTGGGCGAGAGGCGCTGCCGCCGGACTGTCGATCGCGGCGGCGCTACCGCCATCGCTGCTACTCGGCATCATCGCCCTGGCGTCCCGATTCCTTTGCAGCACATTGCCATTGCGAAGCGCATCTCGGATGTCGATCGCCGTTGCGCACGCCGGGTCGGCCGCAGCCGCGAGTGGACTGTGGGTGCTGACCTGGAAGTCGTGGGTGCCGGAGCTGAATCGCCAGGCGGCGGCAAACCTCTCCCCCGATTACTCAGTCCTCTTCGGACTCGGCGTCCTGCTGTACATGGCCGCTGTTGCCGTGCACTACCTCTTCCTCGAGATCGATGCGCTCCGCGAAGCCGAAGACGAAGTCCTGCGGTACCGCGTTCTGGCGCGCGAAGCGGAGCTGCGCGCGTTCAAGGCGCAGGTCGATCCGCACTTTCTATTCAACAGTCTCAATGCCGTTGCCTCGATGTGCGGCTCCCGCCCGCTGGAGGCTCGGGAGATGGCACAACGGCTGGCCGATTTTTTTCGCCTGATCCTCCGCCTCGGCGCGCTGGAGCGCATCACGCTCGGCGAGGAGATTGACCTCGTCAATCGTTACCTCGCTATCGAAAAGGTGCGCTTCGGCGACCGATTGACGACTCATATCTCCGTCGACGAGGCCGCGTCAGGCTGCATGGTGCCTCCGCTGCTTCTGCAGCCGCTGGTGGAGAATGCCGTGCGTCACGGAGTGGCATCGATGGTCGAGGGGGGGACCATCGACATCGTGGCCACGCTGGAGAATCACATGCTTCGCATTGTCATCGACAACCCCGCTGATCCGGACCGCGCCGACGCGCGCGGCGAGGGCGTCGGACTCGAGAACGCCCGAGGACGGCTCAGTGCCGTTTCGGAAGGTCAGGCAATCCTGCAGGCGCGCGAGGACGAAGGACAGTTCCGCGTCGTCATCGAGTTGCCGCGATGATCAGGGCCGTGATCGTCGATGACGAGCTGCCAGCGCGAGAGCTCCTGCGCGAGTTCCTGACGGCGGATGAGGACTGCGAGATCGTCGCGGAATGCGCGAACGGATTCGAAGCCGTGAAGGCCGTGGCGCAGCACGATCCCGACCTGCTTCTGCTCGACATTCAGATGCCGAAGCTCGACGGATTCGAAGTACTGGAGCTGCTCGACCGTTCGCCGGTCGTGGTGTTCGTGACCGCGCACGACGAGCACGCGCTGCGAGCCTTCGAAGTACACGCGCTCGACTACCTTCTGAAGCCACTGTCACAGGAGCGCTTCCGCCAGGTCATGGAACGCGTCAAGCGGGCCGCGGGCCTTCACGATCGGCAACCGCTCGCCGGACTGGCGACATCGCTTCGCGCCAGGCCATTGCAGAGAGTCGTCGTACGCGGAGACGACGGCGCCATCCAGGTCGTGCCGGTGTCGCGTCTCGACTACGTCGAGGCGGCCGACGACGCCATCCGCATCGCTACCGGCGGAGTGAAGCTGCGCAAGCAACAACCGATCGGCGAGCTCGCCCTCCAACTCGATCCCGATCGATTCGTGCGCATCCATCGAGCTTACATCGTGAATATCGAGCGCATCGAGAAGATCGAGCTCTACGCCAAAGACAGCCGCGTAGCGATCCTCCGGGACGGAACTCGGTTACCGGTGAGCCGCAGCGGGTACCAGCGGTTGCGAGAGTTGTTGTGATGGGGGGTGTCGGGAGTCGGTTGTCGTGGGTCGGGAGTCGAAGTGGATTCGACAGCGCAACACGCTCCGACGCCCGACCCCCGAGTCCCAACCCCCGAATTCATCACCTAACCCAATCCGAGATCATCTCAAACGTCTCCGGATTGCCGCGTTTGAAGGCGTCTCCCGGTCCTGCATAGCCAAGCAGGAACCCATCTAATCAATTGCCGTCACGCACCGTGCTGTGCTATGCTGATTGGCGTCGGAATCCAATCATTCAAGGAGTCAGCCCCCTGAAGGTCAACCGACTCCACTCGCTGCTTTACCTTACCGTTGCCGGCTACCTCTTGGGAGGTGCGCTTCCGCTAAGCGCAGACGTCTCTCGTGGAGCTGAAGAGCAACTTGCTACGATTCAGGCTACAAAGGCCGGTGTCGACAGCGCAGGCAATTTCTGGGCCTGGAATTCAATTCGCAGGGCGATAACACGCATCACTCCGAACGGGGACCGGTACGAGAGCGATATCCTCCCAGACGCGATTGCCGTTGATGTCGATCCTCAGCGTGGCGTGGCCCTTCTCGCAAATGTTGGCCGCTTGGTCATAATCACGGACTGGACAGGAAAGCAGAAGCGTGTGATTCATCTCTTGAACCAGGCGACAGACATCGCTTGGCTCAGTGGAAGCCGCGTGGCGGTCACTCCACAAATGGCCGGGCATCGTGTTGAGATATGGGATGTTACGACCGGCGAGTACCTGGGCAGTTTCGGGCCCTGTCCCCAGATCGTTGCACCAAGGCCGGGTGCCGTCGCCGCCCGCGCTCCATTGATCCGCTACGATGCAGCGCATCAGGAGATCATCACATTTGACACCTTCTATGGCGACATGGTTGGCTTTACCGAAGCGGGCGCGATCACGCGTCAGGGCCACGTCCTGTACTCAAACGCAGCAGCGATGGCTTTGTGGATGAAGCAGGTCGACACGGAGGCACGGCGGAAAGGCGAGTCGAGAGCCCCTGTTGTTCAAAATTATCCCACAATGACAGTGGCGGGAGATCGCACCGTCTGGCTTGGCGAAGACAGTGATTCGCGCAGTGTCACATCCGTGAAAATCCTGCCGGACGGCGCCGTAGAGCGCGCGAAAATGGATGTGCTGCAGTGTCCGAGCATCCGTTTTGCGATCTGGAGCGATGCCTTTGTATTCTTTCATGATCCAGCATCGCCGCAGGCAAAATGCGTTGCGGTAACGAGGAAGAATTGAAGATGAACCTCGGTCGTTTGGGTGCAATCCTTTCCCTGGTGTTAGTCCTTGTCGTAATGCCGGTGTCGGTGTTCGCTCAGGATGATGTCTTTAATCTGGATCCGCTTCCCGATGGCAGTGGTGGGGGCGGCAGCTGCAGCTACTGCAGTCAGGATCACTGCGGTTGCGGCACGGCACCGTCCGGTATGCGGCTCGCATCGTGGAGTTGCGTATGCGGTGGCGGACAGGGCGGAACGTGCGACCAGAGCTGCAATTTCGTGCGGTTGTAGTTTCACGCATGCATCGGGGCCTATGCCTTCCGGGCGCGGTGGTACTCTCCGCCGCGCTCTTCAATGTCGCCTACGCGGCGGCGGCTCCCTCAGCGCCACTTCCGCTCACAGTGCGCATTCAAGGTGCTACCGAGAAAACGTGGATCGCGGCCGTTCCGCTGAGCACGGAAGCCTCCTCCGGATCGTGGGAAGTAGCGGCGCAAAGCAGCGACTTCCATGTCCCCATTAAGCTGAGCGCGCCAACGCTGCTTTGCATCGGTGACCCCGACTATGCGACCGAATGCCGGAACATCACGCTGACCGACCACGGGCTGGCCGAAAAGTTTGCGCTTGCCACTGGCCGCTCGGCTGGAGGCCGCTGCTTCCTCGGGCGCCGCCCAGCCGCGAAGGCAGAGATCCGTCTGCTATTCGCCACTCTTCAGAGTCGACTGTCATACGCGATACCTCTTCGAAGATCAGATCGAAAGCTCGAAGCGACGGTGCCGGTCGCGCAGGACGGAACGTTTGTTCTCGACCATGTCCTGCCAGGAACGTATGTGCTCGATGTTCGGTTGCCCAATGGACGTATCCATCGCACCGGGCCGATCGTCGTTCCGCAGCGCCGGGCGAACGAGCCGGACGAACGCGTTCAGATACCGGTTATTTCCATAGAACCAGGTGTCGACGTAACCGTCGGCGTTCAGACGCTCGACGGGAAGCCTATGCCAAATGCCGGAGTCGGTATCTGGCAGGAACGCGGCCACGCTGACGAGCGTCCCATCGTCATTGAGGGGCTATCGGATCGAGATGGGAAGATCGTGCTTTCAGGCGCAGATCCCAGCCTGCCTTTGCGGCTGACCTGTTCAGCCAAAGCATTCGTCCGTACAACGATGCAGTTCGAACGAGTGCCTGACTCGACACGTTGCACTCTTGAAAAGTTTGCGGCAATTCATGGGGAAGTACGCGATGAACGAGGGAACGGAAGGAGTGGCGCCGTGGTTTCCGTGTCAGGACAGTCGCGCTCCGTCATCACCGGACAGCATGGCGCATTTGCAGTCGACGAGTTGGCTGCAGGAGAATATCAACTGCACACCGCTTTGGCCGGGTATCGCCCCTTAACAACGCACGTGGTGCTTGCATCGGAGGAGGAAAAGAGTCTTGCGCCGATCGAGTTGTCGCCCGGGGACACGATCACCGGCCACGTGCGCGACGCTGAAACAGGCATGCCTGTAAGTGGAGCTATGGTGCGCATCGTTGATCCGGCAGGAGCCGGCGATGCGGTGAGCGATGAGGCGGGTTCTTTCAGTCTAACGACGGATCGCAATACGAACCTCGCAGTTGAGACGACAGCGGCAGGCTATGCGGCCTCCCATGAGATTCGCGGCGCAAGCACCGACGCTGGCGCGGTGTGGACGATCAGTTTAGCTCAGCCCGGCCGGCTCGAGGTTATGGTGTGGGACGAGGACGCCGACGCACCGTGCGCGGGCTGCACGGTGCATACGACATCCAGCGGGGCAATGCGCAGCGCGCGCACGGACTCGACGGGAGTGGCGGTGTTTGCGGATGCCACGCCAGGCGATTATGAGGTGACTCGTGAATTCGCGAGCGCAGGCGCCAATTACGTTCGCGTCTCAGGCGGAGGGGTCTGGCGTTCTGCTGTGGTGAAGCCGAGAGAAACGACTCGGGTGCAACTCGGCGAGAAGGCGACTAGGATCAGTGTCACGCTGAGTCCCGCGCTATCCACATTGTGGCAGCTACGTGCATCCTGCCCGCCGGTTGTGAGTTTCCTGACAGCTGACCCTTCAGGGATCTATGTCGTTCGAAAGCGTGACGAAGCCTGCACCGTGTCCGTCGTTGACGGCACACGGTCTATCTATGTGGCAACGATCCCCGACGATTTTCGTGGTTCGTCCATGCCAATCATGCTCGGCTCCGGAACTGTAGTAGCTGTGTTCAAGCGTGGCGCGGCCGCGATTACGGGCCTTAGCGTGGAACTCATCATGATCCCGAGCGGGCGTCCCGTCGCATTCGCTACAACGCTCGCTGACGGCTCAGTAGTGATCCCCTATATCTCCCCCGGGGCATACTTGCTTGCAGCCGACGGCGTAGCATCAGGCCGGACACTTACGGTTTCGAGCGGCTTCAACGACGCCGGGACGATCTCAACTGCCACCCCGTGATCTTCCGCAACGTTCCGTGTAAGGAAGGGTGTCGACGTGACGCAGTTCGCGTGCAAGTTGCGTCGGGCTACTCGATGTGTTGCGCATAGGGATCGATGAGCATAGCGTCAGCGGGCGGGTCTCATCTGCGACGCGGATGCCAGCATTCCGGGAAACGGGCGAGCCCACTCTCCACCCCCCGAATTCATCATCTAAACCAATCCGAGATCATCTCAAACGTCTCCGGATTGACGCGCTTGAACGCGTCTCCGGGTCCGACATAGCCAAGCATGAACCCTGTGACGATCGAGTAGCAGGCGAGTCCAGCGACAGCAAGACGTAGCGGCAGGATTCGAACTCCGATCGCTCGCAGGCTGGTCAGTGCTGCTTCAACGCACACGACGGCCGAGGCGCTCATGAGCAGCATGAAGTCGAGGGAGTATCGCGCCACAACCCACCAGCAGCTCGACAATCCGAAAAGGATCAGCCAGGCGCCAGCCATGATCTGAATCGCCGCTCGGATGCCGGCATCCTTCGCATCACGATCGAGACCGAGTACGAGAAGGATGCCGAAGAATGCGCCGAGGATCGCCAGAGGCACCAATGGAGCGATGCCCACGATCTGTTCGGTCATTCCATGGGGTGTTGGCCAGGACACCGCGGGATCGAGCCTCGCCGGCTGGGCGTCGAGAAAGGGAAAGGTGCTTCGAATGTGCAGAGGCCAGAAGACGTAGTGCATGACGTTGTTGCCGAAGCGGCTCAACTCCGGGAGACTGCACAAACTGCATACCTTGCGATTCTCCATGGCCACATGTGTGAGCTGATACCGGACGCCGAATTCCAAAGGGTCTCCAAAGCGGGCCGCGTTGTACCAGAGCATCGCCGCCGCCACCAAGGCCAGTGGAGCGATGAAGGCGAGCAGCGCTTTCACTGACAGCGAACGTTTTCGCACCGCGGCGATCATGACTATTGCCGTGACGATGACGAGAACACCGAGGTTCGGGCGGGCGGCGATCGAAAGGGCGAGCCAGACGCCGACCCACATCGCCCGGACGAGCGCCGGCGACGCATTGAACCGGAGCAGCGCCAACGCCCAGGTCGCGGTCATCGCCATTCCTGTCACGACCGCAACTTCATAGATATGCACGGTCGTCAGAACGAACGTCACCACATTGCCAAGCCCGATGAACAGCACCCAAACCGAAAAGGGGATGTGGGCACCGCGGCCCGAAAGCATGAGGGCTTGCCGCGTGAACGCGCTCGCGGCCAGGAATCCCCATGCACTGAAAATGAGAGCGACCAGAACGTCGGGAGGGTAGGCGCCGCGCATTAGGCGAAGAGGCATGTAGCAGAGGAGAGCCGGGAGCGGCGACGAGTAGAGGTAGTACTTCCCGTTGAGATAGCTCGCATCCCAGAGGTAGTAGATTCCCTCTCGGGCTTTCATGTCGTACGGATAGGGGAGAGCCACGAGGCGCGGATCAGGCGTTCGCTCGATGTGAAGGTGACCGCGAAAGAATCCCTCGGCCAGGCTGGCGTAGTAGGAGTCCTCCCAACTGGTGAGCCGCCGGAAGTTGAACCTGCCACCACCGGCGAAGAACGCGTAGCACGCCAGCACACAGGTGATCGCGAGCACAGTCGGAAGCGATCGAACGATTCGGCGCGGGAGCGAGGCGTCACCAGACACGCGCGGAGGATACAGCGATGAATGCGTCCAACCCTGGGCTACGCGTCAATTGAGCCCAGCTCCCCGTGTCGATTCTCCCCTGTGGCTGCGTCAAATCGCCCCGCGCTTCCCCAACCTTCCCTCACAACGCTCATGGCACGCCGGTTGTCTATTCCGGCCTCATCGGTTCAATCAGAAGCGACACTTCAGGGGGCGATTCATGAGACGACTTACGGTAGCAGTGCTGTTCCTTTTCCTCGTTGTTGGAAACATTCAAGCCCAACGAAACGCCGGCGGCGGCAGGCAGGTACCACCGCCAGCCACGCCGGCAACCGGCGACGCTCTCGCAGGCCTCACTGCGACGCAACGCTCGGACTTCACTGACGGCCTGGACGACTTCAGCTCGATCGAGAAGGTCAGTGACGGGCTGGGCCCCGTCTTCAACGAGCGGTCCTGCGCGGCTTGCCACAATGTGCCCGCGGCCGGCGGAGGAAGCAGGCGGGCAGTGACGAGATTCGCGCGGCGGACGAATGGACTCTTTGACCCGTTGACCGCGCTCGGTGGCTCGCTCGTGCAGGATCACGCCATCGGACCACCCGACGGATCGGTACACAGGTTCAGGCCGGAGACGGTGCCCGCCGAGGCGACCATCGTTGCCCGCCGCCGCACCACCCCGCTCTTCGGATTGGGTCTCGTCGACGCGACGTCTGATACAGACTTCATCGCCCTGGCCCAGATGCAGGCGGCACGCGGCGATGGGGTTGCCGGCCGAGTGGATATGGTCGACAACATCCGCGCAGGAATGAAGACCGCCGGCAAGTTCGGATGGAAAGCTCAGGTGCCGACGCTGTTCCAGTTCTCCGGCGACGCTTACCTGAACGAGATGGGCATCACAACGCCGGACTTCCCGAACGAGAATTGTCCGCAGGGCAACTGCAACGAGCTGACCTTCAACCCTGCGCCCGGAATCAACGACGACGGATCAGGACCCATTCTGCTCACCAACTTCATGTCGATGCTGGCCGCGCCTCCGCGCGGGACGCAGAATCGCGACACAGACGACGGGGCAGCGACCTTCGACCGCATAGGCTGTACGGCCTGTCATGCCGACACGCTCCGTACCGGTTCGAATGCTATCGCGGCTCTCGACCGCAAGACCTATCATCCCTACTCCGACTTCCTCCTTCATGACATGGGCGCGCTCGGCGACGGCCTCGAAATGGGCAGCGCCACCGGCAGCGAAATGCGCACCGCACCACTGTGGGGACTTCGATTCATCACCACCTATCTCCACGACGGACGTGCCACAACCCTCGATCAGGCCGTCCTCGCTCATGACGGACAGGCCCGCGGAGCACGCGATCGATACGCCAATCTCACCGCTACAGCCAAGGCCAGTCTGATGGCGTTCCTGCGGTCGCTGTAAAGCATCAGTCCACGCCACGGCGGCGCAGGTTCCCACGCTGCGCCGCCGTGTGATGTCCTGTCATCTGGGTTGACAGTGAATCACCTCGGTCAGCGTGATCCTTTGCGCGAACTGCAGCTCCACGTACCGACTCAAACCGTGGCGAGCTCACCACGCATCTCACGCCTCAGTGCTCTTCATCCTTCATCCCTCATGGGTCGTCCGCAGTGCCTCATCCATCCGCTCGCCGGCGCAGGCGGCGGATCTCGGCGACGAGCTGATCTCGGGCGCTCTTTCCCTTCTGCACGCAGGCGGCGACTTTCGACTGGAGCTCGCGGCGGTCATCAGGGGAGATCTCTTTCGACGTCAGGACCAGGATGGGGATGGCGGCGGTCGATGGGTCGTCCTTGAGCAGGCTGGCTACTTCGAAGCCGCTCATGCCGGGCATCATCAGGTCGAGGATGATGACGTCGGGGGCGTTCTCTTTTGCTGCCGCGAAACCGCTCTCGCCGTTGTAGGCGCTGGCGATCGTGTAGCCGAGCGGGGTGAGCTCCTCGTCGAGAAGCTCGTGGAGCGAGGCGTCGTCGTCAATCAGCAGGAGGCGGATCTTCGATTGATTTGTGACTGTCAATTGGCGGATGCGGTCGAGCAGGCGATCGCGGTCGACCGGCTTGACGAAGTAGTCGTCGGCGCCGAGGGCCACGCCGAGCTCGCGCTCATCGACGCGGGAGATGATCACGACCGGGATGTCGCGCGTAGCGGTCGCACTCTTCAAGGTCTTCAACACTTCCCAGCCGTCTACGCCGGGGAGGACGAGATCGAGGGTGATGGCAATCGGCCGCGTTTCGCGCGCCAGGCGGATGGCTTCCTCCCCGTGGCGGGCTCGGACGGAGACGAAGCCGGCGGAGCCGAGCGCGGTGGAGATCAGGTCGTAGGCGTGGGCATCGTCCTCAACGACCAGCACCCGTTCCGTTCTCTGCCCGGCCGGCACGAGCTCGGGGATGCGGCTCACCACGGCGGCGCGTGACTGCACGGGAAGGGTGAACGAGAACGTGCTCCCCCGGCCCGGCGCGCTGCCGACCCGCACCCATCCTCCCTGAAGCTGGACGAACTTCTTGACTAACGCCAGCCCGAGTCCGGTACCGCCGAATTCGCGGCGTGCGGTGCCGTCGATCTGGCGGAACTCTTCGAAGATCACCTCGTGATGCTTCTCGTCGATGCCGATGCCCTGGTCGCGGACGGAGATGGTGATGGTGCCGTTATCCTGGGAGTCGCCGTGGTGCAGGGCGCTGACGTGGATCGGCGCGCCGGGCGGCGAGAACTTCATGGCGTTCGAGAGCAGGTTGTAGAGGATCTGCTTGAACTTGGCCATGTCGGTCTCGAGCGGCGGCAGTTTCGGATCGGCGTCGATGATGAACGCAGGCAGCGTCGTCCTGGCCATCCCACGCATGACGGTGCAAACGCTCTCGATGACCGGACGGACCTCGAACCGCTCGGTGTAGACCTCCATCTTGCCGGCCTCGATCTTGGAGAGGTCGAGGATGTCGTTGATGATGCCGAGGAGGTGCTGGCCCGACGTCAGGATATGGCGGAGGAAGCTGACGTGCTTGGGATCGAGGGTGTTGTCGAGCCGTTCGATGAGGATCTCGGAGAAGCCGATGATGGAGTTCATCGGCGTCCGCAGCTCGTGGCTCATGTTGGCAAGGAACTGGCTTTTGAGCCGGTCGGCATCCTGAATGCGCCGGCTCGCTTCTTCCAGCTCGTCACCGCGCCGTTGCAGCTCTTCGGTGAGCCGCGTCAATTCGGCCAGCTCGCGCGCATGCTGGCCCTCGAGCTCGCGGATGAGTACCCGCCTCTGTTGCAGGTTGGCGATGCCGGCCAGGAAGAAGAAGGACGAGCCGAAGAGGAAGAGCATCCGCACGATGGCGACGAGCATCACGTCGTTGATGAATGTGGCCTGGCCCATGATCAGGAGCAAGCCGATGTACGCGACGGCATTGCCGAGGCTGGCCAGATACGAGCCCAACTTCCCGGCGGCGAACGCGGTCGATGCCGCGGTGGCGAGGTACCAGATGAACCAGGGGCTGCTGGCGCCGCCAGTGGCATAGACGCCGAGCGTGACCAGCAGGATGTCGGTGCCGATCCAGAACGGATTGAGGAAGCGCCGGTCGATGCCGCGGCGGAAAAGCACATACATCATCGCGGCGCATGCCAGCGAGATGAGCCAGATGGCGATGGTGGCCGGAATGTTGAGGACGAAGACGCCGAGCGCATGCGCGGACAGAGCCGTCAGAACGGCCGCGGTGTAGATGAGCGGATGGCTCCTCTGCACAGCGAGATCGAAGCGCAGCACGCTCTCGCGGTCGGACGGCATGGGGATGTGGAAGTGTACCTTGATGGGGGGTGGGGAGTTGGGGGTGGTGTGGGGCAGAGGTGCTGAGAGTCATCGAGATCATCATTTGTCGCGCCGTGCCATACTTCCCTTCTTGTACTGTCCGGTTGGGCGCTGTATCACCCACGGTTGCGCGACGGAACGCTGGCGTCTCGCCGGCTGGCATGGCGGCGTCCCCGCCGCCATTTTCGCCCAGATCTCGGGCGCCGAGACGGCTCCCAGCCAGCCGGCGAGACGCCAGCGCTCCATGAGTTAGCGCGCGCCCGGT
>JBBRNB010000085.1:0-31069 GCA_038230535.1 Thermoanaerobaculia bacterium | reverse complement strand
TCCGCCCCGAACACTCCTCGGCGCAAGCACCAACATCTCGATCGGGGCTTCGCCAGGCTCGGAATGACAGGTTGTTTGGGAAACCGGCCTCGGTGGGGGAGCGCTGAGAGGAGTGCTTGTGCCGGTGCGGAGTGCTTGGTGAAGCGCCGGTACGGAGTGCTGTGCGGAGTGCTTGGTGGAGTGCCGGTACGGAGTGCTGGTGCTCGATGCTCGATATCCCGACGAGGTCTCTCCAATGACCTGTCATTCCGAGCCTGGCGAAGCCCCGATTGCGATGTTGGTGCTTGCGAGGTGCAGCCTTTGGGGCGGAGCGCGGCGAGGAATCCCCTCCCTGGTAACCGGGAGAGGGCGGGAGTAAGAACCTCGAGCCGCGAGCGCCGGCCTTATCCCCCATCCGGGTTTCAGGAAAGACCGAATACCCGACTCTCGCTCCACGGCCGTCTCCACTTCGTGACAACTCGGCACTTACGAACGCTTGGCTCGGGATCGCGTTTGTCTCGGCCTCATTCGTATCCATAGTGGAACGGGATTCATGGGGCATATCCGACAACCGGCTCCGCGGTATCGTGCGCGCGCATGCTCCGCCTCTCCCTCCCCGCCGCCCGTGCACTGCTCCTCGCGGCGCAGGGTCTTGACCGGAGGCCACTTCGCGCCACCAAGGCCGACGTGCTCGATGCGATTCGCCGGATGGGGGTGCTGCAGATCGACACCATCCACGTCGTGGCGCGCAGTCCTTACCTGGTGCTCTGGAGCCGCCTCGGCAATTACGATCCCGCGTGGCTCGAACAGCTGCTTGAGGAGGGCGCGCTCTTCGAGTACTGGGCGCACGAAGCGGCCTTTGTGCCGATCGAGGACTACCACCTCTTCCGGCACCGCATGATCGACGCGGGGGCGCTCGGCTGGAAGTACTCGCATGAATGGGTGGCCGAGCATCGCGCTGTCGTGGACCGGGTGCTCGCCCATATCCGGGATCACGGCGCTGTGCGCTCAGCCGATTTCGAACGCACCGACGGAGGGAAGGGCGGTTGGTGGGGGTGGAAGCCGGAGAAGCGCGCGCTGGAGATGCTCTTTACCTCGGGCGAGCTGATGGTCTCCCATCGCGAGCACTTCCAGCGAGTCTACGACCTGCGTGAGCGGGTGCTGCCAGGCTGGGACGACCGCGGCCTTCCGTCAGCGGAGACGGCGCACCGTCAGCTCGTCGCGAAGGCGGCGAAGGCGCTCGGTATCGCCACCGAAGCGTGGATCGCCGATTACTATCGGATGCGCCGGAGTGAGGTGGCGCAGTTGCTTCCCTCGCTGGTGGCGGACGGGACGCTCCGGGCTGCGGAGATCGTTGGCATCGCGCCCTCGGCCTATGTCCATACCGAGAACCTGAAGCTCGCGGAGTCTGCCGCGGCGGGCAAGCTCAAGCCAACGCGGACGGTGCTGCTCTCTCCGTTTGATCCTGTCGTCTGGGACCGCAAGCGGGCGGAAGAGCTCTTCGGCTTCGAGTACCGCATCGAGTGCTACACCCCAGCGCCGAAGCGCAAGTACGGCTATTTCACTCTGCCGGTCCTTCGCCGCGGCAAGCTCATCGGCCGGCTCGACCCGAAGGCGCATCGGAAGGATGGGATCTTCGAAGTGAAGGCGCTCCACCTGGAGCCGGGCGTGTCCGTCAGCGCCCCGCTCACCCGCGATCTCGCGCAGGCCATCCAGGAGTGCGCAAGCTGGCACGGTACGCCGAAGGTGCGCCTGCGGCGTACATTCCCAAAGGAGCTGGCGCGGCCGCTTCGTGAGGCGCTCGTTCGCGCTCGAGAACGCCTAACTCGAGCAGATCGGCAGTAGGTTGTTCGTATCCATCCTAATGGGCGAAGCGAAGGTTTGACCCTCTCGTACCTAGGTCGTTGCTCGCATCAGCCTATGTGGGCCTTCTCCGTATATGCCTGATCTGGCCGAATTATTTGAACTACCATACCGAAGAACGAAGGTGTGGCCCCACCGTTTGAAAGGTGTGGGCCACGTTCATTCAGCGCGAAATTGCGGCTCAGCGCAGACGGCCAGCGATGAGCCCGACGAGCATCAGAGTCGCGCCCAGAAGCAGCAGCGTGCCCAGTGATGTTGCCGGTGCCGTCGGCGGACCGACGGTCACCGCGTATGACGTTCCGCCCTGGCAGCCATTTGGACTCCCCGAGTCCAAGGTCTCGACCGAAAGCTCAAACAGACCTTGCTGTGTCGGGGCGCCACTGATGATGTGAGTATTCGGATCAACGGTGAGGCCGTTCGGCAGACCGACAACGGAAACCGTGTACGGGCCAGTACCGCCGGACACATTCAGGGTGGCAGTATAGGGCTGGAATTGCGAAGCGGCGGGAAGCGCCGCGGGCGTGATGGTGATCGTCGAACTGCAAGCCGCGGGGTTGACGATATAGGCGTAGCGAACGAAGCCCGTGCATCCATTGGCGTCGGTCGCCGTCACCGTTTCATTGACGAATCCGGACGTCGTCGGAGTACCGGAGAAAGTAAACGCTCCGCTCGACAGATTCGGCGTAAATGTGATGCCGCCGAAGGCAGGGTTGTTCGGAGCAGCGACGATGCTCTGATAGGGTGTCGCGCCGCCGCTCGCGCTTCCGTTTACCGAGAAACTCGTACCGACGGTTCCGACCGGCAGCGCCCCGGGGTTGATCGTGATCGCAGGACAGACGGCAAATAGCGGTGCAGTGCAGGACAGAGCGAAGACAGATAGGCCAAGTCTCGCGATGGTTCGAATGCTCAAGTGTCACCCTCCCAGCCCATCGAAATGAGCGTTCCCAAATTCCAAAATCGATCGATTCTGGGGCAGTCGGACTGATCTGTCAAATCGCAGTGTCAGCAGAAGCTCCGCCGGTGGAGCCGATGACGATCGAGTTCCCGATCCAGGTCGTGGGCGGATGGGGCCACACCTTCGCTCGTTGAAAACCTGTAACTAGTTGACAAATAATCCACTTGCGAGCATCGAACCTGAGGAGCGCAACGTCAACTAATTATTTGTATCCAGATTGGTGAGAAACGAGGCTTTGACTCTCATACTTCGCCCGACGTCTGCAGGCCATCAGGAATGCGCGAGCTGGCACGGTACGCCGAAGGTGCGCCTGCGGCGGACATTCCCAAAGGAGCTGGCGGCCGCTACGCGAGGCGCTCGCACTTGTCGAGCGTTCAGTGCGCCGCTGACCGGTGGCGCGTCAGGCTGTTCACCTGGACGATCGCGACGGACGTGTTGTTGGACGGATTCGGATCCGTCACCGGACCGCTGCTCACGATAGCGGAATCGAAACGGCGTCCGTGATCGCCGGGAGCAGCGACGCAGGCACAATCGGTCTGATCGATTCGAAATCAATGCTGTCGGGGCCGGGCGTGGCGTTCGCCTGTTCGATCGCCCAGCGCAGCGAGCCGGTGCCACCGTCGTTTGCGTTCGTCACGAGGAACGTCCCACCCCGCGCGCTGGCGCAGACCGCCACGGCGGCGAGGAGCACGGAACCTACAGGTGATCTCATACCATCTCCCTGGCCAACGTAAGGTCCAACGGCTCTGCGCGTCATCCGCACACGCGAAGCCAAACCGGCACTCACGATTGTTGCCAGTACTCACGTTGATCTCCCTGCCGCTCCTGTGAGCACTACGTTTGAGTGACAGCGGTTTCCCGAGCGCGGGCTGAGATTCCTGCGCGCTTTGTTCACTTCTCCCAATATAGGCATGCCGAGACTCGACTCCTCCGCTGCTTGAACCCTCATTCACCTCTTCACTTTCACCGGGACGCCGCCGCGATAGAATGCCTCCGCCATCGAGACCAATCGGCGCTCTCCACGCGTTCTTCTCAAGAGACCGATTGCCGGTCGATTCGGGACTCTCCCGGTCCTGGTCATCGAGCTCGGATTCGAAGGCGCGGCGCTCGAGCACGAAGGACGCCTCTCGGCCGGCGACGTGCGGACTTTGGAGATACGGGGAAGCCGCCGAATCGGAGTCCGTGCGAGCGTTCGCCATTCTGAGCTTTGCAGACTTGCCCAGGGTTCGAGCCCGGCCATCAGCCGCAGTGGTGTAGCCCTCCTTGCGGCGGAGGTCTGCGAAGCGGAGATCAGCAGCGTCCTGATTGACGAGGTCAAGGAGCAGATCGCGCAGTGGGAGGCGAACCTCTCTGGAACGCAACGCGACGTCCTTCCGTCGCTCGGCGGTTCGCCCAGCCCAAGATCTGCGATCCCGGTCGCATACCTCTGGTACCGCTATGCAAACGGGACGTGGACGCGGTCACGCTCGCGCGACCCGAACCAACCCAATGACGGCTTTGCTGTCTGCGATGATGAAAGTCCCGAGCAGATCGAGCTTCTCTGCGCCGCCTATGCGCGCTACTCCGAGGAAGACCGCTACATGCTCCGCCTCATGGCTCACGTTGCAATCGCCGAGCGAAGGCGTACGTGATCGCCACAGGCTAAGGCAGTTGTGACTGTCTCCCGAGGTGGGCGGCAATCGCTGCGTTCACGACGGTGGAATGCGAGATCGGCCCCATGTGACCTGCGCCGTCGAAGAACTGGATCGTGGCGTGAGGGAGGGTCGCGCCGAGATTCTCCACGACACGCCGCTCCGTGAGGGGAGAGTGGGCGCCACCCATCACCAGTGTGGGAGCCTGGATGGTGGAATAGGTCGCGCGATCGGTATGGTCCGCGGTCAGCGACATGACCTCGTGAAACACTTTCCACCCCATTGCCCGGAACGCCGCGCGCGTCTCCTCGGCCAGCAGGATCCAGGCGCCATCGCCGTTCCACCAGTCGACGAACGCGGCGAGCCATTCCTCATCGGCTCCGCCGGCGTCTGGCCTCCACTCGCGTCTCACTCCTTCGAGCGCTCGCAACGCTTCGGCATCATCCACTCGATCGAGGATGCCAAAGGCGACGGGGTCGTAGACGGCGAGGGAGCGCACGAGCTCCGACCGAGCCAGGGCGAGTTGCAAAGCCAGGAAGCCGCCGTAGGAATGACCGACGACATGTACCGGCTCGAGGTCCTTGCCGATCAGCGACTCGAGTAACCCGAGGTCCTGGCGGAAGTGAAAGGGCTCACCCTCCGGCCACGGTCCCGACGCTCCATAGCCGAGGAGATCGGGGGCGACGACGCGATAGCCGGGAGTCAGCAACTCGGACAGCTTGCGCCATTGCCGCGAGGTGAATCCGCCGCTGTGAATCAGCAGGACTGTCTGCTTCGTCATCATTGCTTCGTCACAACGGGAGACTAGATCGGGCCATTCGTCCGCCGATGCCTGAGTTTGGTACGTACATCACAGAAACTCGGATGCTCACGGCCTAACGTACTCGATATAACGAGGAGCTTTCGAATGTCGTCGCGGCATTCCAGTCTGCGTCTGTTCATCGGGCAAGGTCGAGAGCCGGAACGAGGAAGTGACCCAGGTCAGAACGTTCGAGGTGACGTTCGACACGCAGGTGAGGCCTCAATACACGCGGACGGAGACAGAATCCGCGGTACCGGTCCCGGCCGTCCGCTTCACCGAGGAGTTCCTTAAGACGTTGCCGGGTGAATGGAAGATCGAGCGTTGGCTGGGACTGGGCTGCACGACCGCGACCGGAACGCTTGTGGCCGGCGAGCGCACAAGTCCGCACGAGTTTCATGGCAGGTTCCATATCAAGACCTCGAAGGAACAGGAGATCGAAGAAGAGGTCACGATCTCAACCTCGGGGACAAAGGTTCACTTCGAAGGCGGAGAGGTGAGCGTTCCGGATAGCGTCTGTGCGCGACGTGCTCGATCTCGACCTCTGGAAGAACCTGATGATCGGGAACAACACGACGGATTTCGTGGTGTTGCGAAAGAGCGAGTGACGGTAGGCTGAAACTGCGAGACCTCGGCAAAGAAGGCGATTTGGAAGCCTAGTAGCGCTGCCGTGAACGACGCATGTTCACGACGATCCTTGTACCAAGTCTTCGGGGACGCGTCTTGAGAGTGTATTTGAGAGATTTGAGAGTGACCGCCAAGCCCGCTGCCGCCGGCCTTTTTGACTGACAAACCGCTGCGACGCTCTCTCCACGAAGTCATTGCGCGTCGTTATTAGACGGAGCGTGAGTCATCGCTGAGAACTTCGACCACTTCGGCGATGACCACAAACTCTCCTTCAGGCGACCCCGTGAACACGAGAGGTGCAAAGTCGCGATTGACAGGCTTGAGTACCACCCGCGAACGCTGCACAGTTCCGTCGATCTGCTCACTCTCGCTCTCGTAGCGTTTTACGGTGTAGTTCGCACCGGACTCCGGATCGAGGTCCTTGTGGAGCTTGACGAGCACAGTCTTCCCTTGGCGCGTACCCGTGACCGGGCTGGAAAAGAGGCAATACGAACCGTTCGGAATCTGCGGTTCCATCGAGGTACCTTCAACTTGCGCCACGAACATTCCGGGGCGAAGCCGTCGCCGCGTACCGACTTCGACCCATTGCCACTGACCCTCTTCAACAAACTGCGATTCGCTGAAGCCGGAAGCGGCCGCCTTTAGCGGAACGAGTGGGACACATGTCACGAACCGGTCCTCGGCGCGGCAGTCTACGATCTTCAGCCGGTACGGCATCGTGTGGCCACCATCGTCGATTCGTAGCCGTCGGTAGGTCTCGGAGGACATCCATGAAGTAACTTGCTTCTGAAAGATCGGGTCGTTCATGAAGCGGACAAAGATCTCCTCGTTCTGATCGATCCGTTCCACAAACAGGTTCTCGAGCAGATTCCTGAAGACGAGCTCGAACTTGTTGCCTGGATTGACGGCCGCAGCCTGCTTCAAGTCTTCGTCCGCGACCGCAGCTTCGACGATCTGATCGAAGAAAAGCTGGTCCGCCTGATTGAAGTCGGTACCGAAGCGCTGATTCAGGACGTCGATCAGTTGCGACAGTTGGATATCCTGGGCGCGAGCGAGCGCGCTCCCAATCTCGGTCGGGCCATCGATCGGCTTCGCGTCGCCATCATCGAGGCTGATCGATCCCTCACTGATTTTCTGAAGGCGGTAGTACTCCAGTCGAACCTCGTCGCCAAACTGGTATGCCGGCCCGGTCTCGCGTCTCGGAAGTTTCGATGTGAGATGCCGGAGGAAGACGTAGAGGCGCTCCAGGTCCGAGTCCTGATAGGGGATCACCTGGCTGAGGAAGCCGTACAGGCTGAGAAACCCGAACGCCTTCCCGCGCCAGACTTCCGCCTCCTCTTCGTCGCCCGTCCGCCGCGCGGCGTAACGGGAGACGGCGGGGTCGAGCGCTGCATTCATTGCCTGATGATCCGCTGGGCTTTGACGTTGTTTCGGCTTGAAATAGACGACGCAGAAGCGTTCGATTTCTTCACTCAGATAAACACCTGAGGCGTCCAGCTCGATTTTGATTGCATACATGCGGGCCGGATCGACCTCGTCGCCGATCTGTGCGCCTTTGTAGTAAGTCTTGAACGCATCGCGGATCTCGTCACGATTGTTCACGAAGTCGAGAACGAAGGTGTCCTCCTTGAGCGGATGCGTGCGGTTGAGGCGCGACAAGGTCTGCACGGCCTGAATTCCGGCGAGCCGTTTGTCGACGAACATCGTGTGCAGCAGCGGCTGATCGAATCCCGTTTGATACTTCTCCGCCACGAGGAGCACCTGGTACTCCTGGGTAGCGAACTTTTCGGGCAGTTCCTTTTGTCGGATTCCCCCGTTCATTGCCTCCTCGGTGTACGTGACGCCTTCGACTTCATCGTCTTCGACCGTCCCCGAGAAGGCCACCAGCGACTTGATCGCGTAACCCTGTCGCCGGATGTAGTCGTCGAACTTCTGTTTGTAACGGACCGCCTCGATACGAGATCCGGTCACGACCATCGCCTTCGCACGGCCGCCGATCTTGTGCCTGGTGACGGACTGAAAGTGTTCCACCATCACCTGGGTCTTCTGGGAGATGTTCCAATCGTGGGTCTTTACGAAGCGAGCCAGCGCCTTCGCCGCCTTCTTCCGTTCGACGTGCCGGTCCTCTTCGGTCGCCTTCAGCAGCCGGTAGTACGTCGCGTAGGTTGTGTAGTTTTCCAGAATGTCGAGGATGAATCCCTCCTCGATGGCCTGCTGCATCGTGTACTTGTGTGCCGGCTCTCCGTTGCGGCCGAAGACCTTCAGCGTCTTGTGCTTCGGGGTCGCCGTGAACGCGAAGAAACTCAGATTCGCCTGCCGGCCACGCTTGGCCATGTTGCGGAAGAGCTCCTCGAGATCTTCGCGCTCTTCCGCTGCCGCCTGCCGTTTCGCCTCTTCGAGAAGTCCCTCGCCTCCGAGCACACCCTTCAACTCAGTGGCCGCGTCGCCGCCCTGCGAACTGTGCGCTTCGTCGATGATGACGGCGCAGCGGCGTGTGGGCAGCACACCGCTTCCCTTCGTACCGCGCTCCTCGGCGAGCTTCGTCAACTGCTGCGTGACGAACGGGAACTTCTGCAACGTCGTGATGATGATCGGAACAGCGTTCTCCAGTGCCTCGGCGAGCTGCCGCGAGCTCTCGTCGATCCTCTGAACGACGCCCTGCTTGTGCTCGAACTGATAGATAGTGTCCTGCAATTGCTGATCGAGGACAATGCGATCGGTGACGACGATGACGCTGTCGAAGACCTTCTGATTGCTCGTATCGTGCAGCGAGGCCAGACGGTGTGCGAGCCAGCCGATGGTGTTGCTCTTCCCGCTCCCGGCAGAATGCTCGATCAGGTAGTTGTTGCCCGGACCCTCCCGGCGTGAGGCTTCCACCAGCGTGCGTACGGCCTGCAGTTGGTGGTATCGCGGGAAGATCATCGATTCCACCTTGAACTTGCGTCCCTGGTCGTCGCGTTTCTCTTCGCTCTGCAGATGAAGAAAGCGCGCCAGCAGATCGAGGAGGCTGTCGCGCTGCAATACCTCTTCCCAGAGATAGGCGGTGCGATAGGTGCGGCCCGCGCCGTCTGGCGGGTTTCCGGCACTGCCGTCGAAACCTTTGTTGAATGGCAGAAAGTGAGTGGCAGTTCCAGCCAGGCGAGTCGTCATCTGCACGGTCTCCGTATCCACCGCGAAGTGAACGAGCGACCGCTTCTTGAACTCGAAGATTGGTTCACGCGGGTCGCGATCGTGCCGGTACTGCCAAAGCGCGTCAGGTGTTGCCTGGTGCGTGAACGCGTTCTTCAGCTCCAATGTGGCGAGCGGAATGCCATTCAAACTGAGGGTAAGGTCGATGATCCCTTGGCGCCTCGCCTCATCACCTGATTCCTTTGCATCTTCCTTGTGGCGGTACTGCAGTTGACGGGTGATTCCGAGACGGTTCGCGGCGTAGCTCGCTTCCAGCTCCTCGTTCAACTCATGCGCGGCTTTGAAAAAAGCAACGTACAGCGTCCGGCCGTAGCATTTGAAACCGTGGCGGAGGGTTGCCAGCGATCCCTGGGCATCCATCCATTTGCAGAGATCGGAAAGAACCTGCTCGCCCGTCCTCTCTCCATGCAGCGCCTCGAGTCTGGCCCATTCCTTCGGCTGCGTGACGCGGATGAAGGAGAGAACGGCGTCGGGGAAGATGGCCCGTTCGCGGTCATACCCCTCGCGCGAGACGCTCACATAGCCGTGGTCGAGCAGGTGCGCTTCTATGACGGTTTCGAAAGACGCCTCGCTGGCAGGTCTCATGGCTGTGGGCCAAGGATAAAACGAGCACGCTCGCGGCGCAGCATCTCGAAGGGTGTCATGAACTTGATTCCGAGGCCGAGACAGGCGTCGGGAATCTTGATGCGGCGCGTCGAAGCGGACGGCCGCTCGTGCGTCACGACCGTATGCGCGGCCGCGTGCGCCTGCGCGACGAGGTAATAGTCCGCGACTTGAAGGAACGTGCTGATCGCCGCCGGCTCGTACTGGCCGCCGGTCGCCCAGTTGCTCACAGCGGCCAGCGATGCGAGTACCGACGCGTCGGGGAAAAGAAAGAACGTCGGAGCAAGACCGGCGGCCCACGTTGACAGATCGTCAGCACCACCCTGAATCTCGTCCGCAACCTTCTCCACGCTGAACACAGTACCGGATGAATGGTTCGCCGTCAGCCAGTCCCAGAACGCGGGACAGAAGTCGAGACCGTAGTGAAGGTTCTTCGCCGCGATGAAGACATTCGCGTCGAGAAGGTACGCCATCAGACGGCGAGCCCCAGGTTCTGCCCCAGCTCGCGAAACGTCGACATCTTCTTGAAGCCAAGAAGCCGCAGCGCCTCGGTGAACGAAGAGCGTCCCTCCAGTGTGCTGACCACGAGAGCGCGCGCGAAGCGCTTACTTGCACGAGCGCCTAACGTCAGATAGAAGTTCCCGCCGCTTCCGGCCGGCATGGCCAGAAGCCGCCGGACCTCGGCCGCATAGGCATCTCGAAGCTGCTGGCGCGTGAGTCCGCCCGCGTCGAACATTCTCCTGAGAATGACGAGCGTACTGACTTTGAAGTGGCGCGCGAGCCGCTGCATCTCCGCCGCCAGGTCCGCTGCCGGGTCGTACTCGGATTGCATCGTCGCCAGAGGCACCAGCAGCTCCGCGGCGACCTCGTTGCACCAGCGTTCGACCCGATTGTCAGGCATGGCCGTTGGCTGCGCATCCGAGACTGCGGACTGCCCGAGCCAGATGTGCGCGAGCTCGTGAGCGAGCGTGAACATCTGCGCCGCTTTGGTGTCCGAGCCATTGATGAAAACGAGCGGAGCGAGGGGATCGGCCAGCGCGAATCCCCGGAATTCGTCCGGATCGAGCTTTCGCCGGTTGTTGCTGCCCACTACGCCGCTGACCATGACCAGGACGCCGGCGTTGTCCGCCAGCTCGATGAAGCGGCGTAGTGCGTCCGTCCATGTGGGAATCCTGCGCCGCTCCTCGAGGTCGAACCCGAGGAGTCGCCGGATCTTGTCGGCGGTCGCCACGACATCAGACGTGACGGCCTCGGATCCGGCAAACGGGAGCGGGCGTTCGCCGATGGCGCGGGCGAACTCGCGATACCACTCCTGACGCTGCTCGCAGAGATAGATCGTGTCGAGGAGATCGGGACTGGGCCGTTCCATGTGGATTCCAGCCACCGTGCGGAAGTCGGGGATCGGCATGTGCTCGACCGGCGGCTCCTGCAGAAAAAGAAACCCGATTGGCGCATGCGTGGCGCGGGCAAAGTCTTCGAGCTGCTTGAGCGTCGGCAGTGCCTCCCCCTCTTCCCAGGCGGCCAGCCTGGGGAAACGCTCCGCGAGCGCGTCGGGCTCGATCCTCGACCGTTCGCGCGCCCAGCGCAGCAACTCCGGTTTGACCTCGACGCGCATGGCGACACCTCGAACGGCTAATGATGTCCCGAAATGCCGTGGCTGTCACGAGGGGTGACGTCGATCTGGCCGGTGACCGCCGCGGAGATGAGAGCCGCGCGTCGTTCCTTTAGGAGAGCGATGGTTCGTTCCGTCGCCGCGGCTAGAGAATCAAGCTTCGCAGTTTCTGTGGCGATGTGCTCTATGATTGCGCGCTGTTCGTCGAGCGGAGGAGCCGCGATCTCGAAGCGGCCCAGCGACTCGGAATCGAGCTTTCGCGTGCCGTGGGCCGAACTGTCAGTCAACGAGACTAGGTGTTGTTCAAATCCTTTGAAATAATCGCGAAGAAACAGCGGCTCGAGGCTCCTACTACACCGCAGCGCCTTCATGTCCTGGTTGATTGTCACAGGCCGATCATTAACCGCCACAGGAAGGCTATGCACAAGGATCATGCCTCGCACCACCACCAGAACCGCATCACGCGCGATGAGCTTGAGCGCCGTATTTGCAAGAGCCAGATCCGAGAGGTGATCCGCAGCATCACTGATAACATCTCGCTTCATGTCTTTCGGTGATACCCACGGGATATCACCATCCCACAGTGCGCCGTTATTCGTGTCAGGAGTCGCTCCACCGGAAACGCTTACGAGGAACCGAAGCGCGATCGTTCTCCAGTGATGCGGAATCTCGCCGAGCCAAGCAATACCCGAGTCTCGCAGTCGTGCGTTTGAATCGATTCCGCGAGTTACGGCACCGGTGATCAGCGCTCGACGCTTCTCGGCCAGCAATGCGAGAACGCGCTCTTTCGCCGCGACGAGGGCGTCGATTCTCGCCGTTTCGCGATCGAGGTAGTCGGCGATGACACACTGCAGATCGAGCGGCGGGATGGGGAGAGCCAGTCCTCCTATGTCAGCCTTCGGTATACCGAACCGAGTGACGCCGTTCGCAGAAAGCTCCAACGCAATCCGCACCGGCTTCGCCTGCAGGCAGCGCAGTAGGAATCGCCCGATAAGGACATCTGCTTTGGGACGGAGAACCGCCAGATGATAGCCACACACGAGATCTGGCGCGGTTTCGATCACGAGCGCCGGAATGGCGATGTCTTCCCAAGACTCTGAATCCTTCGTAATCATAACGTCATCGACCAACAGTCCAAATCTGCGAATCTCTTCACGGTCCGCGGTGCTACGCATGAAACTCATGGACGCCGTGATGAACTCATGGTTGTAGACATCGGTGTAGTTGCAGAGCCGAACCGGAGTTTCGCCCTCCGCAGATACTTTGTCGACGTTGCTCACGTTATAAGCGGCCACTGAACGCAAAGGCTTCAGCGACCAGGCGGCAGGAAGGTTGGACTGCCACAGATTCATCCTGTCACCTCGCCGATCAGCCTTACGATCTCCTCTTCAGCTCTCTTCAAATCCGCGTCGATCTCCTCCAAAAGTCGCGGCGGCGTGTACTTGTAGAAGTGCCGGTTGAAGTTAATCTCGTAACCGACCTTGTCCTTCGTCCGATCCATCCAGGCATCCGGGACGTGCGGGCGTACCTCGCGTTCGAAGTAGACGTCGATGTCCTCGCTCAACGGAACGTTCTCGAAATCGCGCAGTTCGGGATCGGGCTCGAGCGCGCCCCTCGCATCGACACAAGCCTCGGCCGTCTCGTCGCGCTCCGACAGCGCGGAGAGGATCGCCTTCCGCAGCGGGGCATCGATCCTCAACGGGCGGTCGAAGATACGCCGTGAGTCTTCGAACGCCTCCTCGAGCACTTCCACGAACGCGGGCCGGTTCGTGTAGACCTCGTGCGGATGGATCGAACCGAGCGTCTTCAGGATCGCCTCCTGCAGCGCTTTCCCCTGCTCGATCTCCTTCGCCGCGGCGGCGCCTTTTTTTTTCGACGTGGCGAGGTTTTGGAACGCTTTCTCGTCGCGCAATCGCGCAATGCGCTCCGGGCTGGCCAGGAAGTTCTGTCGTCGCGGACGCTCGACCGTTACGCGTGCGTAGCCAAAGGCCGCACTCGGGAAGATCTTCGACACTTCGCTCTCTTCAAAGCGGCCGTAGCTTTTCACGACCTCGCGGATCTGCGTGGCTGTCATGTGGCGCCGTTTGTCGCCGAGGCTGCGCTTGTTTTCTTCGCTGCCCCCGGCGGTCCACATCTCCCGAGCATCGAGAAGCTGGATCCTGCCACGACGCCGCTTCGCTTTCCGGTTGGTCACGATCCAGACGTAGGTGCCGATGCCGGTGTTGTAGAACATCTGCTCCGGCAGCGCGATGATCGCCTCGAGCCAGTCGTTCTCGATGATCCATCGCCGGATCCCGCTCTCTCCGGAGCCGGCTCCGCCGGTGAAGAGCGGCGAGCCGGAGAAGACGCGTCGCCAGACGCGACCCGTGTTTCTGCTCTGCCGGCCGCACGGGTTCGAACTTACTGATCATGTGCTGCAGGAACAGCAGCGCACCATCGTTCACGCGTGGCAGTCCGGCGCCGAACCGGCCGTCATAGCCGCGCGTCTCGTGCTCCTTCTCGATGTCTTTCTGCTGCTTCTTCCAATCGACGCCGAAAGGAGGGTTCGTCAGGAAGTAGTCGAACGTTTCTCCCTCGAATCGGTCCTCGGTGAAGGCGTCGCCAAAGCGGACGTTGTCGCCACTGCCGTTGTGATCGACCTGCTTGATGAGCATGTCCGATGCGGCTGTGGCGTATGCGCGCGGGTTGTAGTCCTGGCCGTAGGCGTAAAGACGGGCCGCCGGATGGTGCTCCCGCAGATAATTCTGCGCTTCCGCGAGCATGCCTCCGGTTCCGCAGGCCGGGTCGAGCAGCTTGCGAACCGTGCCGGGCGTCGACAGCAGATCGTCATCCTTGATGAAGAGGATGTTCACCATGAGCCGGATGACTTCACGCGGTGTGAAGTGATCGCCGGCCGTTTCGTTCGCCAGCTCATTGAAGCGCCGGATGAGGTTCTCGAAGATGAGTCCCATCTGCTGGTTCGGCACCTTGTCGGGATGAAGATCGATCTCCGCGAACTTGGAGATGACCAGATAGAGGATGCCCGCGTCGCGCATCTTCGTGATCTCGGCATCGAACTCGAAGAAGTCGAAGATGCGACGGACGTTCGAGGAGAAACTCTTGATGTAAAACGCAAGGTGTTTCTCAATTTGATCGGCATCGCCCTTCAACCGTTGGAAATCCAGTTCCGAATGGTTGTGAAACCTCTGTCCCGCTGCTTTGTTCAGCGTCGCGTCGAGCGCCTCACCCTTGAGCTTCCCGCCGACCTGTGCATATCGGCGAAGCACGGCGCTCTTTGTTGGTGCGAGCACTGAATCGAAGCGCCTGAGGACGGTGAGCGGCAGCATCACCCGTTCATACTGCGGTGGCCGATACGGTCCTCGAAGGAGGTCAGCGATCTGCCAGATGAGGTTCGCGAAGTAGTTGTGGTCGGGCATGGAGAGATCCCGGTGATTCTCGCAGCCCATGCGCTGCTTTTCCAGATATTTTCGCGCGCGGCCGACGCTGAACTCTCAGCACACTCTTATTGGTAGCTACATCGGTGGACAAAAACGAAGGGTTTGACCCTCGATTCGTCAGGTCAGGTAGCCGACGACCGGGCCACCATGCGCACGCCTGCATCCCTCATGTTCCTCCAGCGTGACCAGCATCACTCCCAAGCGCAGGCCGATTCCCGATACTACCGCCACATGCAGACAAAGCGACTTGTCTCCGCGAGCGTTATCGCTCTCATGGCGCTGCTGGCGCTGGCTTCGACGCCCAAAGGGATGGCGCCATTACCGGTACGGTACCTTTCCGGCCGCACGTTTCATTCGCCGGACGGGTGGTTCCAGGTCGAGGTGCCGGCAGGGTGGGAGTGGTTCGAGATGCGGGCGTTCGATGGACAGGCGGACCCTCGCTGGCCGGACGCCGTGAATCAGACAGTGGCCTGGATGGCGCAGGATCCGAAAACGTTCGACAACGTAGTGGTCATGGAGACGTACAGGCCGGGCGGGGACGTGATCACCGGGGCCTTCGTCAGAGATTTCGAGACGCAAACGCACAAGGCGGTGGAACCGGATACGATGGCCGAGCTCTCCACGTCGCTGGTTACGATCTCCGGAGAGAAGTCTTTTCGTTACCGGTACAAGCTCGTGCGGAAAACGGGAACACCTCTCTATCGCTTTGGCTATGTCACGGGGATGGATCACAAGGTCTATGTCTCGACATCCGACAAGTCTCCCAATGAGCCACAGTGGTTCACGCAGACCGCACTTTCGCTGCATTGGGTGAAGATGCCGTAGCAGGCGAGCGGGTTGCGCTGTTGCGGATTTGTCAGGAGAACCAGGTTCTGACATCACCATCGCGTGTCTCTATGACTGGTCGAGGATCAAGGCTTGTGAGACTGGTGAGCTCCCACCCACGAGGGGTTCGGCACAGCGCAGCTGAGCCCTACGAATCGGCATCCGCGTTCGTTTCTTCCCCGGGAGTTCTCGCGGCGACCGTCGCCTTGTAGGGCCCAGCCGCGCTGGGCCGAACCCTCGTGGGTGGGGGGCACGCGAAAATAGGTCTGCGGAGTCGCGTCCGGAGCGGCGCATGGCCGGCGGCTGCTTACCAGCCGAAGTCCTCGCGATAGCTGCGATACAACTACGGATCGAGTCTTGGGCTACCCAACTCGTAGCTCATCGTGAAAGGATGCTCGTTGCCGTGACCCACGGACGAAGCGCCGTCGCCGCGCAGGCCGTGCAGCTCGCCTGTTCCGGAGCCTGGGATGACGCAATAGGACTCCCTGGCCTGAACGCTCTCGAATGTTCCGGTGCGTTGGAGCACAAAGCTGCCTGCTTTACCATCGATCATGTAACCGTCCCATCGGCAGGTCCGTCTACATCTTGCATCCCGCAATCAGTATTTTGCTATAAGGGTAGAGTTCCAACGATCGGGAGGGAACCTATATGCGACAGCGCTTCGCCGCTCTCGTCGTTCTGGCCATCGCCGTTCACGTTCAAGCCGGCATCCGCGGTACTGTGATGACGGTCGAAGGCAAGCCCATCGCCGGCGCGGCCGTGAAGGCGTTCGCGATCGAGACGACCCAGGCGCACAACGAACGTCTGATGTCTGCCAAGCCGGACCGGGTCCCGATCGGCACCGCGACGACTTCCTCCAGCGGTGATTTCGTGCTCGACGCCGGCAAGGCCACGATGGCCGACCTGCAGATCTCCGCCACCGCCTACGCGCCGGCATTCACGAATGCCCTCGGCGACGACGACATCGGGGCAATGGTTCTCGCGGCATCTCCGGCGAAAAGCGGCAAGGTCTCGGCGGGCGGAAAGCCCGTCGCCGGCGCGCTCCTGGTTTGGGGCAGATTCGAGACACGCAGCGGCGAAGACGGTACGTACTCCGTTCCCGATGCCGCCGCGCGGTACGTGTCGGTATTTCACCCCGACTTCGCGCCATTGCTCAATCAGCCGGCTGATCCGCAGCGCCGTAACTACGACATCGCACTCTCCACCGGTATGCCGGTCTCTGGAATCGTCGCCGGCGCTGACGGCAAGACTGCCGTGCCCCACGCCGCCATCCGCATCGACGGCTATCCGATCGGGGAGAGCGACGAGGCCGGCGCGTTCACCATCGCCCGCGCTCCACGCCTCTGGAAGGAGATTCAGGCCATCACCGCCGATCAGACAGGGGCTCGCACGCGCCGGGAGGGGATCTCCTCAATCCGCATCATCCTCGGGAATGCCGCGAGGTTGTCCGGGTCGGTACGCGACACGGCCGCGAAGGCCGTGTCTGGGATCCCGATCACACTCTCGCGAAAGGACGGCGGGACGTCCGAGACCGTGCTCACGGACGTGAAGGGAAACTTCACCTTTCCGCCCACGCTGGCCGGAAGCTATCGACTCCTGGCCGCCCATCCTTCCTACGTCATGAAGTTTGTGGAGTTGTCTCTTCCCGCTCGAAACACCACGCGGCGCGACCTGATCCTCAGTCCCGCGGGAAGGATCAGCGGCCGCGTGGTCGATGACGGCGGCAAGCCGGTCGCAGCCGCTGCGATGGCCGTGAATGCCGCGCTCTCCAATACTCCTGCCTATTTCGTCGCGCAGCCGGAACGCTTCAGCTCTCCGGCCGGGAAGTTCGTGCTGGGCGGGATCGACACCGACAACCCGGCGTGGATTGTCACTGCCTCCCGGCGGGCCTACCCCACCGGGAAGAGCGAGGTGCTGAAGCTTGCGCCGGGGGAGTTGAAAGCGAACGTCACGATCGTCGTTCCCGCCGGGATCACCGTGCGCGGGAAAGTGATCGACGCTGACCGGAAGCCGATGGCCGGCGTTGCGGTCCTCTCGTTCGAGCGCAACCAGCAGAATGCGGACGGCATGCTCAACTTCGGGATCTCTCGTTCCTACGATCGCTCCGATCAGTTGCAGACCGGGAGCGATGGAACGTTTGCCTTCCGCGTGAAAGAGGGGATGTACGACCTCGCCTTCCGGCGGGAGGGCTTCCCGGTGAAGGTCCTGAAATCGACGGCCGTGAAGCCAGGACTGGCACCGCTCGAGATCACTCTGGAACAGGGTGTGGAGATGTCGGGGAGAGCGCTGCGCCCCGACGGTACGCCGCTCGCCGGAGCGAGTGTCAACGTCTATGCGCAGGAAACACCTTCCCCTCCGCCGGTCATGACTGACGCGAACGGTGCCTTCGTCATCACCGGACTGATCCCGACGATGTATCAGGTAAGCGTCTACAAACAGGATGAGTCGCTCGCCACGAACAAGAGCGTCAAGGCACCGGCTCGCGACGTCGTGCTGCAGGTCCAGGAGGGCTCGCACGTCGGCGCGATCGTCGTCGACGCGGACCATGCTCCGGTGCTCGATTTTCAGGCCGGACTGGCCACATCCCAGGTGTATGGAAACTCGATCAACCGCTTCGGCCCTCCGCCGCAGAGCTTTCACACCGACGACGGACACTTCCGGCTGGAGCACGTGAGGGCCGGTCCTTACGAGCTCACCGTCGGAGCTCCCGGCTTCGTCACGAAACACCTGCCGGTGAAGATCGAAGAGGGCAAGGATCTCGACGACATCGAGGTCGAGCTGGCGCACGGCGGCTCTCTCACGTTTCACGTGACCGGCCCCGACGGCTCGCCCCTCTCCGGCGTGAACATTCGCGAGAACCAGCAACAGGGCGGCACGCAGGTGATGGATTTCCAGAACATGTTGAACGGCTCCACGGCCGAGAACGGCGAATTCACCTTCTCGGATCTCGAGGCCGCCGACAAAGCCTTCATTGTCGGTAAGCAGGGCTACGTCAGCCAGCGTAAGACGGTGAAGGTCAGCGGAAAGGAAACGCGTGCCGACCTCCAGCTCTCCGCCGGAAAGACCGTCAGCGGCTCCGTGGTCGACTCCAACGGGAGCCCGGTGCCGGAGGCGCGGGTCTTCGCGTTCACTCCCAATTCGTCGGGCGGCAGCCAGGCTGTCTCCGACGCCAACGGCAACTTCCGGCTGGAAGGGATGGGATCGGGCCGATTCACGTTCAGCGCGAACAAGGCGGGAGGCGGGTCGGCGGTGCTGAAGGACGTCGACATCGACACGCTCAGCGGACCGGTCGTGCTGAAGATGGCCGCCGGCGGAACGATCGTCGGACACGTCCGCGGATTGACCGATCGCGACTATGCGGGCGTGACCATTCAGGTGATGGGGGAGCGGGCCAACGTCCAGGCCACGGTCGACACTACCGGGGCGTTCCGCATCGAGAACGTCTCCGGCACGGTGCGGTTGTTCCCTTACCTTCGGTCGAACGGCGTGCAGCGATCCGGCGAGATGAAGAACGTCGATGTCACCGCCGGCGGCGAGGTCACTGCCGACGTCATGTTCGCCGAGGGAGTGACGATTCGTGGTCGCATTACGTGGGGCGGCAAGCCCGCCACGGGCGGCTCGATCTACGTCTCCTTCTCCTCGGCGGATCCGACGGTGCCCTCCAACGGCGGCGGGCAGGCAGACTCGGAAGGACGCTATGAGATTCCCGGATTGAAGCCGGGCAAACACGATGTCTTCGTCTCCAACGCCACGCGCCGCTTTCACACGACCTACACTGTGGCTGGTTCCGACACCTTCGACATCGACGCCACAGGAACGGCCCTCCGCGGGCGTGTGCTTGACGCCCAGAGTGGCGATCCGATCGCCGGAGCATTGGTAACCCTCCAGAGCGTCGGCGACAAGAACGCCGCAGTCGACGCCGGTGGAATGCTGAGTGACGCCGGCGGTGCCTTCTCGTTCGACACTGTGACCGAAGGGCAGTATCGCGTCAGCGCGCAGAAGGACAAGTACTCCATCCGGATCGTCGACGTGACGGTGCCGGGAAATACGAGTGCGATCGACGTCAAGCTCGCCAAGCTCGACGGACTCCGCTTCCGCGTCGTCGATGCCCGCGACGGCACACCTCTGGCGGCCAGCTTCCTCGCTCTCGACGCCGGTGGCCAGGTGGCCTATCGCGGCAACTTCGAGCCGGACGGCGAAACAGCCTATGTGCTTCCTGTGGGCGCAGGGCCGTATCGAGTGACGATCGCCTCATGGGAATGGGCACCGCAGACCCTCACCGCCACCGCCCCCTCCCCCGAGATCCGCGTCTCAATGCGCCCAGGAGGAAAACTCTCCATCCGCTCCAAGGCCGCCGGCCGCCAGCGCGCCCGACTCATTGGTGCCGGCGGTGAGCCCGTCCGTCTGAACGCTTACAACCCCCTCCCTGAAATCATCCTGACGGAGGGCCTCCAGCAGTTCGACCACATCCCGTCCGGCTCCTTCACCCTGCAGATCCTCGACACGAACGGCAGCGTCCAGCGGAGTGTGAGCGTCACCGTGGCAGAAGGAGGGGCGGCGACGATCGAGATTTAGGCCCGTGGGGATTGAAGGAGTGGAGAACGAGGAATGCTGAACAAGAGAGATCTTCGTCCGTCCTTCTGACTCGTGCCACACAGGTGCTATGCTTTTCGCGGGCGGGTCCGCACCGGTGAGATTGGATCCGTTAGCCGGCCGCAACCATGCCACTACTTGCCATTTTAGTCGTCGCTGCTATCGGTCAGCTCTTGCCGGCGCTTCCCACCGAGGCGCTCGACGGAAAGAGCGTCGTCGTTCCCGTGCGGGGAACAGGAGGGGCCACAGTTTACGTGGTCACCTTCGAACGTGCTGCTCAGTCACAGGCGAGTGAGTGGTCGGCCGAGCTGCGAAAGGCCCTTCCGGCGCCAACGAGAGTGTTCCAGGTGGCTGTACTCGACGACGTGCCAGCCTTCGGCCGTTCCTTCGTGGTGGCCGGGATACGCCGGAGTATCCCCGAGAGCATCCGCGGAACCTTTCTCGTGGCCTCCGAACGCGGAGGTGAGTGGCGAAGCATCGTTGGTTTTCTCTCCGGCGGCGAGGCCTACATATTCGCAGCAACTCGAGATGGTCACATACTGTGGCGAACGCACGGAAAGTTCTCGGCCGCATCGCTCACGGAGCTGGCGGGTACAGTAAGCCAGCAGCACTGAGCGGCCCGTCGGGGCGGTCAACGAGTTGAGTTGGGGTATCTGGAAAATCAACTTAACCCTCGCCTCTGATCCGCGACGGAGTTCAGTTGATTTTCCAGATACCCAACTTGTCGTCGCACCGAAGCCGGACCAGTACTCGCGGTCCGCTACCGCCTCCTCGGCAAACGATGCGCAACGCCGCAGTCAGACGGTCATGCGAGACATTTGCGCGCGACTCCAGTCGTTGACACGCCGCGCCGTCTTCCCGCGAGTTTCGCACAAAGCGCTGAGCCACAAGTGAACGCGGCTAGCGTGCAGATCGATACGAAACCCCTCATCCGGCTTCGGCACCTTCTCCCCTCTGCGGAGGATAGAAGGCTCTCGATGGGAAGCCATTGTTCATTTCAAGATCGGCCTCGAGCAAATTCCGACAAGCGTGGGCACGGACACTCCTGTCTATGCGTCTGGTGAAAAAACCGGGCGCGCCTCGGCTGCGCGCCCGGTTCACTACCCTTACCGCGTTACACCTTCGGCGTTGACGACGGCGACTCCGTCGATGGCGTCACGGGGATCGGCTGCTTTGCTGCTTTGCGGTTCTTCCGGCCGAAACGGTTCATCTGCTTCATGACCTCCACGTGCGGCAGCAGATCGGCGTGCTCCGGCTTACGCACCAGCCTCTTGCTGACCACGTACGCCAGAAGCGCTTTCTCGCCGATGTTGTTGCGGCGGGTGAGGTTCGACGCTTCGACGCCTTTGAGCATCGCGCGCAACTCGTCCTCCACCACCGCCCAGCGTCCGGCGGCGTCCACGTCTACCTGCAACTCATCCGACGTACTGCCGACTACCCCCGAGACGGTCGTCGAGGTACCGATGGCGCCGATTGCCGCCTGCGTGAAATCGGCGTGTACGTGCGCCACCGTGGTCAGCACACGCCTGTTGCTGACCGGCAACTGAATGTACTCCGGTATCCGCGCGCGTATCGCACGGAGGTCTGCCACCACCGACTCCGGTGTATTACCTGGGTCCTGCGTCGTCGCCGCGGCGCTGTTCTCAACTACTGACTTTTCGTTAGACATAGTGATCCCTCTTTCTGCCCGAAGGCAGGGTTGAGGACCGGTATCCGCGTATGCGCGACTCGAAAGCCGTTCCGGTCACATTCAATGAGTCGACGGCGCATACCGTCTTCCCGCCTGCCCCCGTAGGCCGCATTCCCCGGAGGAACAAATGTATGTGAAAGGGGACGGAACGAGGAGCTAACGCTCGACTCCAACTGTAGCCGGCAACCCCATGACTCAAGGTTTGACGACTACACGTACCCTTTTTCGAGAACGGCCATGTACGACCGCCGCCTCTCGCTCGGGAACCGGACCCCTTGGCTCAAGGGTCGCCTCTGCGTGGCTGGGCATGACAGATGTCGCTTTGGACTATTCCAACTTCCAACTCCAGAATCTTTCTCATGCTTCTCTCGAAATCCCGACCCAATGTCTGCCTTAACCGTTCGGGAGGCTTCATGAGTACTCCACTGCGCTTCACGAGGTGTTCAGCGACTCCTGGTCCGTGACAGCCGGCTCTTCGCGAGCGTTCCGCGACTCATAGCGAATGATCCCGCGACGCTTCGCCTGGTGCTCGGCCACTCTCCTCGAGAGATCCGCTGCTCTGCGCATGGTGTTCGGTGACACTTCGTGATCGATCCCCGGCTATTCACGAGGAGCCCGGCGACACTTCCCGAGCTATACGGCGACTCATCCCGAGGTATTCGCCGGCACTTCGCGATTGACCGGCGACTCCTCGCGAGTAGCACGATGACGCTTCGCGAGGTATCCGGTGACTCTTCGCGAAGTGTTCGCTGACTCTTCGAGGATAGTCGACGGCTCTTCGTGAAGGTGATCACCACTCTTCGCTGGATAACCGCGACGCTTCGCGAAGTGTCGCGCTGCTCTTCGACGAGTGTCCACGGACTCTGCGCGAAGTGCCGGGCTGCTATTCGCGAAGTGTTCACGATGCTTCGCGAAGTGTCGGGTTGCTCTTCGACGAGTGTCGGCGGACTCTGCGCGAAATGCCGGCCTGCTATTCGCGAGGTGTTCGCGACGCTTCGCGAAGTGTCGCGCTGCTCTTCGATGAGTGTCCACGGAGTCTTCGCGAAATGCCGGCCTGCTATTCGCGAAGTGTTCGCGACGCTTCGCGAAGTGTCGCGCTGCTCTTCGATGAGTGTCCACGGACTCTGCGCGGAGTGTCGATCGGCTATTCGCGAAGCTTCCCGGACTACTCGAGGAGTGTCGCTTGATGGTCCGGGAAGTATCCGGAATCCAATCGCGAAGCGTCCCCGGATACTCGCGAAGTGTCCGGCTGTCGTACGGCAGTCCGGCTCCCTCAACAGACACCAGACCTACACCCTACCCAATCGATCCACCTTCTCCCCGCGCGTAGACGCGGGGAGAGGGAGACACGAAGCGAAGCGTAGTTCGGGTGAGGGGTTGAGCTGCACAAGCGTCCAGCCACAATTGAGTATCGATGACAGCCAATAGTGAGGTACACGACCAGCTCGAATCCGACGTCATCGACCGCATCCGGCACATCTTCCTACACCCGCATCCGCACGTCAGCATTTCTCAGGCAACGGTACATCTGTCGTGCCGTACGCTCGAGGTCCGGGAGTGCGGGGGTTCTCATGGCCTGACCATGCCGATCTTGTTTCGTCATGAGTCTGGGCCATGGGTCAAAGCAGTGCGATGCTAACCGTGTTATTTGTATCCATATCGGTTGACGAAACGAAGGTTGGTCCCCCTGAGTTGAGCCCTCGATGCAGCGGCGGCGGGAGCCTTTACCGGAGCGACGGCCCTCTTCGTCCGCCGCTCCGGCAACCTCGCGCAACTACAGCATCCGTGCAAGCCGGTCGGTTACGGGATCTCCGTTGGCGAGCTGAACGTACTTCCAATAGAGCTCGAGTGCCGCCTGCTGCGCGTCGCGCAGAACCTGCGTCGGCATCGAGCGCTGGATCTCGTTGGGAAGAATGTCGTTGAGCAAGCGGCTCGTCGCGGAGGTCCCCTTGGCGGGCTCGTTGTCCAGTTCCAGGCGGTCCTTCGCGTAGTCGTAGTACTCGAGCTCCTGCCCGCTCGCCAGCGGCTGGGCCTGACCCTCGGCCCAATGCGAGTAAATACCGGTCTTGCCCTGGGAATCCGTGAACGCCAGGACGTGCTGGGGCGCATTGAGATAATTGTCCGTGCCGGCCAGGACTTCATCGCACGAAAAGGCGGCATAGTCGCGAATGACGGCGCCGTTCGTCTGGATCACGGAAAGAAGATCATTGCGGCTGTCATACAACCCGCGCAAGTCGTCCGACTGGCTCCAGCTGTTGTTGCCGTAGGCCAGGTTGGCGAAGAGCGGCAGGAGGTCGACACTCGAGGCGTACTGACTGCGGTCCTGGTTGGACGAGCCATAGCGGCCTGTGAGATCGGTGAAGATGAGCGGCACGCGCATCGTCTCCTCGTACGCCGTGAATCCCTTTCCCTGCAGGCCGTGTGAGGCGGCGTACTCGCCGTGATCGGACGCGAACACGATGACAGTGTTGCTGCTCAGTGATTCCGGGATGTTCTCGATCACCTGCGCGATGTGCTCATCGACGTCGTGCATGGCCTGAACGTACATATTCAGGCCTTTGGCCCAGTAGCCGTACGGAGCGACCACGACCGGCGGGGCTGCCGGATTGAAACTGTCGCGCATCTTGAAGAATGTGTCGTCGATGAACTGCGAACTGTCCCCCACCGCGCCGGCGAAGTATTCGCGGAAGACTTTGTGCAACGACATCTGCAGACGGTCGGTCTGCACCCAGTTCTCCGGCGTTGTTACGTAATTCGACGGCGGATCCATCTGGTGAACGATGTTGGTGGTGAAGTGAAGCGTCGGGTCGGCGCCGGCATTGGCGTAGAAGCTGTTGAACCGTGACACCTCGATGCCGCCCCAGAAGTATTGTTTGTCATGCGGGTTGCTGAAGCCGACAGTGAGACAGAACGGTTTGTCCTTCTCTTCCGAGCCGGCGCGTTGTTGTAGCCAGCTCACTGCCTGATTGGCCAGTTGCGGGTCGCCGAGCGGCATCGGATGGCCGTCTCCCGCGGGTGTGGCGCCGTATCCCTGCCCCGGGAGACTGACGGGATCGGGATTCGTCAACCCATCGAAGCCGTATTCCTCGAGATAGGAGTCGTTCGGATTTTCCGGAAAGTTGCTGAGGTGCCACTTGCCGATGTACGGAGTGTCGTATCCGGCTTCGCGCAGGATCTTCCCGTATGTCGGAAAGGCTGGGTTGAGCTGAGGCTGCGGCGCAAACCCGGACTGCGGCTCGTTCACATTGGCGCGCGTGGTCAGGCAGAACGTCTGTTGCGCGTAGAGACCGGTCACGATCGTGCCGCGCGCCGGCGTGCAGTCCGAGGCTGTGGTGTACGCGTTGTGGAAACGGACGCCGGGACTCCACAGAAGCCGGTGCGTATGAGGCATGAACTTCTCCAGAAATTGGTCAGCATTCGAGATCCCCGGTGGGAAGTGCATCGGGTACCGCATTTCATCGACGAGAATGAAGAGGATGTTCGGGGGTGTCATTGGGTTCTCCTTATCAACCGAATCCGTTCTGTAAGAATTGTTGACTTGACGGCAAGAGCGAGCACAGGTGATGTGAATACCGGCAGCCGGCTCGCAACGGCCACCACCAATCCGCTCGGCAGCGTGGCGTTGGTCACGTGCATGATCGGTTCGCTGCGGCGGGCCGGCCATCTGTCTTCGGATAGGAACTACTATGTCGAAGGACATAAATACGGATGACGGACGACCTGATCACGCTGCCGCGCTACGTGCCGCATGCGAAGGCCCAGCACCTGGTGGCCACGACGCGGTTGTTGATGGCCTCCTTCGCGCTCTTCGCGGCGGTGGTGACGGGTATCCTTCGCGAGCCGCGCGGCGCCCTCGTGGTCTCGCTCCTGGCCGTCTGGTGTCTGGTCGCCGGGGCTGTCTGGATGCGCGCGCGTTCCGGGAGGCTGGTCCCGCTTGCCGTCGTCATTCCGGTCGTCGACCTCATCCTCATCGCGGTCGTGATCGTCAGCAGTGGTGCCGCGCTCAGCGCCTTTTTCCCGCTGCTCGTCCTGCCGTTCTTTGCCGTCAGCGTGTTGTATGGCCGCCGCGTCATCGCCTGGACCGGGCTGGTCGGGATCTCCGCCTATCTCCTGGTCTCGTTCGCGACACCGCAGCGCGCGGCGAATCCCCGCCTCTTCGTCATGCGCCTCGGCTTCCTGGTGATCATCGGCATGAGCGTGCTGCGCCGCAACGACTTCGACGTCCGAACGCGCAGCGACGCTCTGAAGCTCGCCGCCTGGCCGCAGCCCGCCGGGCTCGACCGCAACGAGTTCCTGCGTATTCTGCTTTCCCACTCCGCGGACCTGCTGCGTGTGCCGCGCGTTGCGCTGGCCTGGGAAGACTTCGACGGAATCGCGCAGCTCGCGCTCTGGCGTGGCGGGACGATGGAGCTGCTCGATCCCATGCCGGAAGGCGGCGAGCAGTCGATGGTGGCGGCGGAACTGTCCGGGACATCGTTTCTCTCGCGCGACGCGGCCGCCGCGTTGCCGGACGGACTGCGCTTCGACGGCCGCGGGTTCTCAGGCCATCGCGGCCCGCTTCTCGATACCTCCCTGGTTCAGCGCTTCGCCATCCGCTCGGTGGTCTCCGTCTGCTTCAACGCCGAGATGGTTGAAGGCCGGGTCTTTTTTCTCGACGGACGTCACGTCGATAGCGACGATCTCACGCTCGCCGAGATCGTGGGCCGTCTCCTCGGCGCCGCACTCGAGCAGACCAGTCTCGTGGAAAGCCTCCGTCGTGCGACAGCCATGGCCGAACGTATGCGGTTGTCGCGTGATCTGCACGACACGCTGCTGCAGTCGATGGCCAGTCTGGCGCTCCACGTCGAGGGAGCTCGCCGCACAGTGGAGAGCGATGCGGCGGGCGCGGAGAAGCGCCTGGCGGCCGTCGTCGAGCAACTCGCGGAATCGCAGCGCGCGCTGCGGGCGTTCGTCGATGATCTTCGTCCCGAGGCTCCTCCCCGGCGTGAATCCCTCAGCGCCCGCCTCGGCCGCATCTCGGCGGCGGTCACGCGGCAGTGGGGACTGGAGGCGATCGTCGATGCCGGCGAATCGCTGGTGCTCCCGGAGACACTCGCCACCGAGGTCTGCCACCTCGTTGCGGAGTCCCTGACGAATGCCGCGCGGCACGCCGCTGCGAGCCGGGTATTTGCGCGTGTGACGTCCACCGGCGATGCTGTGCGCATCGAAGTCGAGGACGACGGGCGTGGCTTCCCGTTCCACGGCCATTACGATCTCGCCGATCTCGTGGCGCAGCAGCGCGGCCCGTGGAGCCTCAAGGAGCGCGTGCTTTCGCTTCACGGCGCGATGACGCTGCACTCGTCGGAAGCAGGCTCGCGGATCGAGATCGACATCGGACTGCCGATGACCTCGTGAAGGTCTGGTAAGCTCGCCCTTCGTGGCCATCCGCGTCGTGCTCGCCGACGATCACCCCATCTTTCTGCACGGCCTCGATCAGCTTTTCGCCCTGGAGCCGGACATCGAGGTCATCGGCCGTTGCGCGAACGGCCTTGATGCCGTGGCCTCCGTCAAGCGTGAGCGGCCCGATGTCCTGGTGGCCGATCTTCGGATGCCAGGCCTGGGCGGGCTGGAGATCCTGCGCGCGCTACTGAGCGAAGCGCCGTCGACTCGCGTCATTCTGCTCACGGCGCGCATCGATCAAAACGAAGTGCTCGAAGCCGTCCGCGGCGGCGTGGGCGGCATCGTATTGAAGGAGAGCGCGCCACGCCAGATCGTCGGCTGCGTCCGCAAGGTGGCCGCGGGCGAACAGTGGCTCGACGAATCGGTGAGCCATCGCGCTCTCGATGCGATGCTTCGCCGCGAGGCCGGCGCCGCGCGCGCGGCCAGTGTCCTGACCCCCCGCGAAATCGACATCGTGCGCATGGTGGCCGGCGGCCTGCGCAATCGCGAGATCGCCGAGGCCCTGTTCATCACCGAGGGAACAGTGAAAGTCCATCTGCACACGATCTTCGAAAAGCTGGGGGTCTCGAGCCGGATGCGGCTCGCGGCATACGCGCGCGAGCAGATGCTGGTCTGACGCAAGTCTGGGGGCCGGCACGTGTGGGCCAGGCCTTCGATTTTCGGAGGTTGCGACACACGACACACGTGGGGTCAGGCCTTCGTTTTTCGGATGTCCATAAGCAATTGACAACTCGGTACTTGCGGGCGCTCAGGCAAAGAACCATGATGGTCGCGGTATTATTTGCATCCATATCGACCGGCGAAACGAAGGTCTGACCCCTGAGTTGTTCGCCTCGTTTCAATCCGGCAGCACCGCCGGTCGTGGCCGCTCCGTACGACTACTGGGCCAAAGGCCTGAATATGTACGTTCAGGCCATGCACGACGTCGATGAACAAATCGCGCAGGTGATCGATGACATCCCGGAATCACTGCGTAGCAACACCGTGATCGAGATAGGGATCGTTCGGATTTTCCGGAAAGTTGCTGAAGTGCCACCAGCCGATGTGTGGAGTGGACGTCCGCGGCGAGCCGCTTGCTCAACGACATTCTTCCCAACCATGTCGGAAAAGCGGGTTTAGCTGAGGCTGCGGCGCAAACTCGGACTGCGGCTCGTTCACATTCGTGAGGGCATCGCGCCGCGCGGAGGCTGATGTCAACCGGACCAACGAGAACGTTGCCCCGCACGTGCTCCCTCGCAGCCCTCTGCTGTGAAACGATCCCGAGATGCGCCGCTCAGCGTTGCTCTCTGCCATCGTTCTAAGCCTCCTCTCCGTTGCCGCCCGCGCCGATGAACGATTGATCCGGCGGCTGGACGGGACGCGCATCTCCATCTCCGCTGCGTCAAAGCTGGCGCGTGAAACATTAGCTGCGCAGCATGTCACCGGAGCGCAGATCGCCGTGGTCGATCGAGGGCGGCTGGTCTGGAGCGAAGCGTTCGGGATGCGCAGTCTCGATCCGCCGCTGCCGATGGAACGGACCACGACGACATGGGCGGCGTCGATCACCAAAAGTGTTTTTGCCACCTGCGTGATGTTGCTCGTCGAATGCGGCGAATTCGATCTCGATATTCCGGTGGCGCGGCAACTGCCGGAGCCGCTCGATCAATACGAGCCGTACCGCGAGACGGCGTCGCTCATGGTGCAGGACCCGCAATGGCAGCGAGTTACGCCGCGCATGCTGCTCTCCCACAGTTCCGGCCTTCACAACTTCTCTTCCCTCGAGCCTGACAAGAAGATGCATCTCCACTTCTCACCCGGAACGCATTTCTCATACTCGGGTGAGGGGATGAATCTTCTGCAGTACCTGATCGAGCAGAAAAAGCAGCGTCCCCTCGATCTCCTGATGCAGGAGGCGCTCTTCACGCCCCTCGGCATGACACACACTGGAATGGTCTTTCGGAAGGAGTTTGAATCCGACATCGCCGACCGCTATGACGCCTCCGGAAAGTTCGTGGCCAGGACGCGGCGCTCGCCCGCTCGGGGCGCCGGCTCGATGACCAGCAGCGCGGACGATCTGGCGCTCTTTGCTTCCGCCCTCTTCGCCGGAAAGATCGTGAAACCGGCGACACGAAAGAAGATGCTCGAACCGGTGATCGCGATCCGATCGTTGCACCAGTTCCCTCAAGGGCACGATGAGCCCGAGGGTGCCGAGGCGGCGGCGGTAGGTCTTGCCTATGGCCTGGGATGGGGTCTCCTCACGCGCACTCCTGTCGGGCCGGCGTTCTTCAAGGAGGGTCACGGCGACGGCGCGCAGGACTACATCATCTGTTTCGAGCGTCGTCAGACCTGCATGATCCTTCTGACGAACAGCGACAATGGCGAGCTCGCCTTCCGCCCTCTCCTCGAAGGCATCCTCGGCGACCCCGTGACTCCCTGGGAATGGGAGGGCTACACGCCAGAGTACATCTCCACCTCGCGCAAGAACGGGAATTGACGCGCCGCACGCTGCGAACCACTCTATGCGTGTGGCTCGGACGGAGCAAGAGGCCTGCGGCCGCGGCCATGAGCGTCCATAGACACGTAGGGTCTTCGTTTTTTAGGACGACGTCCCGTTCTAAGCATGCCGCCCAATTGGAGACTGCAGCGGACGCGGCCCGCTTAGTTGGTGCCTGCCGATTGCGCTACACTTTCGCGTCGCGTGGCCGGGCCGCTGAGGCGCGGGTCCGTGAGCCTGTCGCAACCATGCCACTACTTGCCATTTTAGTCGTCGCTGCTATCGGCCAGCTCTTGCCGGCGCTTCCCACCGAGGCGCTCGACGGAAAGAGCGTCGTCGTTCCCGTTCGGGGAACAGGAGGGGTCACAGTTTATGTGGTCACCTTCGAACGTGCTGCTCAGTCACAGGCGAGTGAGTGGTCGACCGAGCTGCGAAAGGCCCTTCCGGCGCCAACAAGAGTGTTCCAGGTGGCTGTACTCGACGACGTGCCAGCCTTCGGCCGTTCCTTCGTGGTGGCCGCGATACGCCGGAGTATCCCCGAGAGTATCCGCGGAACCTTTGTC
Source organism: Thermoanaerobaculia bacterium (assembly GCA_038230535.1). GTDB lineage: Bacteria > Acidobacteriota > Thermoanaerobaculia > Gp7-AA8 > Gp7-AA8 > JADGNZ01. Next base: position 791 of record JBBRNB010000085.1, on the reverse strand, counting down.
GTGGCCTCCGAACGCGGAGGTGAGTGGCAAAGCATCGTTGGTTTTCTCTCCGGCGGCGAGGCCTGCATATTCGCAGCAACTCGAGATGGTCACGTACTGTGGAGAGCGCACGGAAAGTTCTCGGCGGCATCGCTCACGGAGCTAGCGGGTGCAGTAAGCCAGCAGCACTGAGCGGTCGTCGGGGCGGCGCCGGGCTATCGGTTGCGGCGGACACGGTGCCGCACTCAGTTGGGGTGCCGGTGAGTTAGTATTACGCGACGGTACCGTGCCGCTGAACAGGAGGTGCGTTATGCGTGGTACTGCATGAAAGTCATCCCGTGGGCCGCCTCGACAATCGCGTTCTTCGTCGCGGGAGCCGCAGCGTTGGCACTTATTCGGCGAGTGGAGTCGGCGGGAAAGTTCACCCGGGTACGGCGTGCGGACGGTCGCCCGCTCCCGCGAGCCAACGCGGCACTGGTTGCTGTCCAGAAGGCCTGTGTATTCCTGATTGCAGCGGCATGGGCTGTTGGCGTATCCATCGTTGCTTTCCGGTTGAGTGAGCTCCTCCAGTAAACCTCGACCATTTGGCCCTGTCGCGACGCATAACTCATAGGACTCTTTACTGCATCCCGCTAGAGAGTGATGGTGCCGAGGGCCGGGAGCTTGGGTCGACGATGCTCGTGTTGGCGCTGGGTCAGGATGCGGGAAAGAGTTCAGTTGGACGAAGGCGCGGGCAGACGTGGGGATTGTATGAATTGGGCTGGGCGGGCGGGGGATGGAACGCTGCTATGAAGATAGCGTTCTGGCCAACG
>JBBRNB010000084.1:0-31082 GCA_038230535.1 Thermoanaerobaculia bacterium | reverse complement strand
TCCGCCACGACGAATACCCCTGGCCGAGCCAGGGGCTATATTGTCCGACGCGCCTGCGCGCGTTGACACCGACAATCGCGCGGCTTTTCGCAAACACCATGTTTCTTTTCCCAGGTGCAGCGCGCGCGCTGTCCTTCGCTCGGAATGACAGAGCGCTCATCGCTCCGTAGCCAGGTCTCGTCCGCGCGCCCAACCGTACCAGCCCGTGAGGCTTAGTACAGCTTCTTCCGGGGTGCTGCTGTACTTAGCACCAGCGCCTGCGTCGCGCTGATCGACCGGCCGGAGTACCAGCATCGACGCGGATCTGTGCCGCGAAGTGCAGCGCCAGAATCCAGCAGGATCGCACGCGGTTTCACGCCATCACTCCTGCCAGCATCTCGAACGACTTGAGCTCGTGCCCGAGGAAGTTGCGGCGAAAGAAGGCAGCAAGCGAACGGACCTCGATCAGGACCTCGGCGGAGACATCGCGCGCCGCGAATTCGCTCACCGGCAGGCGCATGATCGCCTCCAGCACGTCAGCGACATCATTGGAGATGACTCGAGCGCCTTCGGCGACGCACTTCCCGCAGACAAACCCATGCGCTCGCGAATCGAACCGCAACGGCCTCCCGAGCGCCTCATCACATGAGTTGCAGTTCCGCAGCGACGGCAACACTCCGGCCAACCGCAATATCCAAACCTCGGCATACGTAACCACGAGCAACGGAGCCGCTCCATCCAGCAGCGCCTCGGTCGTCCGATCGAGCAGCCGGTAAATCAACTCCGCCGGATCCCCGGACTGTGCAAACGTGTCGACCGTCTCCGCCAGATACGAAGCCGCCACGCTCGCCGCCAGATTCTGCTGCGCCGGAAACAGCGATCGAATGAGATCGACCGATTCGATGCGCACCACTTCATCCGACTCCCGTTCGATATACCCGATCTTCACCTTCGCCAACGGCTCCAGCGACGCCCCAAACCGCGTCCTCATCGACCGTGCCCCATACGCAAACCCTTTCACCTTCCCGTGGTCCGGCGTGAGAAACACCACCAGCTTGTCCCGCTCCCGAGCGGGGAAGGTATGGAGGATGATCGCCTCGGTGCATTGGGGGCGCATGGGGGAAGAGAGTACCGCAGTGGCAATCGAGCTGAGACCTCGGTCGGAGCTCGCATCGCTGGGGCTGTTTCATACTCTGAAGTATGTGAAAGGAGCGAACGGCGCATTTGGGGAGATGCGGCGATTCCTGGCGTTGCGGCTGGAGTCGTACGAATACGAGATGCTGCGTCAGGAATTGGCCGAGAACGTATACATCAAAGCGTGTCCCTCCCGCCGATTTCGAAACAGCCTGACCAGGATCACGATGATCAGCGGCAGTGACAAAGCCAGTACTCCCCAAGGCAGCAGGAACAGCAATCCGAAGGCCGGGGATGTGAGCCCGGCCAGGCCCCAGACGATCAAGGTGATCCCGCGCCAGGTCGTTCGTTCGGGCAGGGTCAATGTGCCGATCAGGAGAACGATCGAGCCAACGATCATGCCTCCGGAGATGACTTCGAGAAACCAGGTGCCGGCCATCCATCCAAAGTGTGGCTTGTCGAGCATGACGAGGGCTATGGCTAACATCGCCAGCACCACGAGGGAGCAGCCGATCGTTGTGACCATCAGCCAGCCTTTTCGTCGGCGAGCCGGTGAAGAGTGCTCGGGCGTAATTGGTTCAGACATGCGCGGGCCTTTCGGGCTAATCGTCGATCCGGGGTGTGGAGATTGGACGCGCATACTGTAGCAGTGTCGAGGCTCCGGTTGTTTCGGAGACGCACCGCTGCGTCCCGATTCTAGCCCCGCGCTCGGCGCGGGGTAACAGGAAGATATTGAATTTGTGGCCGCGAAGGCGGTCGCCACGACATCCTGGCGTGATTGTAGCGGACGCCTTCGCGGCCGCAACATCCACCACCGACGAATACCTCTGGCTGAGCAGGGGCTACATTGTCCGACGCGCCTGCTCGCGCCGACACCGGAAATCGCGCAGCTTTCGCCAGACAACCATGTTTCTTTTCTCAGGTGCAGCGCACGCGCTGTCCTTCGCTCGGGATGACAGGAAACGCCGCACGCGTGATTCCGTGGCCTTCCTACACTCCGAACTGTTGAAGGTGGTGATCGATGTGTTTGTACATCAGCTCGCCCCACCCTTCGCCGCTCAGCTTGCCGAAGAAGGCGTGAGTCTGGGTCTTCGCGTTGGCTGGGCCTCGCTCGACGAAGCGGTCGATGAGGTCGAGAAGCTTTTGCCGTTCCGCAGCAAAGTCGCGCTCGTCCGCGACGACGAACGACGGATCGGTCGGCGAGTTCTTGCTGAACGGTTTCGTTCCCAGGATCGAGGAACGGATGAACGGAGTGATGATCTTGCCGAGAAAAACCTGCTTCATCGGCCGGTCGCCGGAGCCGGTCTCGAGCGCGCGGGCACAGTGGGTGATCATCTGCGCGGCGTTCATCTTTCCCCACTGCCGCGTGCTGCCGGCTTGCAGCGTCGCCAGGCGCTGGCGAATCGATTCGCAATCCGCTGGATCGAATAAGGTTTTCATCGTGAAGCTCTCCGTCCTCCGAGAATCGGGGCTGGAGATATCTTACCGGACCAGCGCGAAGGCTGGGATCAGATCACTTTCCACCACGGTGCAGCCAGGATCCCTGGGGCGAGCCATTCGGTACGTTCACCGGTGTGCAGCAGGAGCGCCGTGCGGGAGCGTGCGCCGTACTCGTCGCGGAACGTGCGGAGGGCGGCGGCATCGCTCTGACGCGGGCGGGACGTCGCTTTGATCTCGATCGGAATCAACTCCTTGCGGGTTTCAATCACGAAGTCGACTTCATCGCCGGATGCCGTGCGCCAATAGAGCACCTCGGCAGAGTCAGTCCGTCCTTCGCGCCAGGAAAGGATATCCATCAGCACGAGATTCTCGAGGTGAGCTCCGGTGGGCCGGTCCAGCCCAGAAAGGTGCAGCGCCAGTCCGGTGTCGCACCAGTAGAGTTTCGGAGTCTTGATCAGTCTTCGCGTGCGATTCACCGAGTAGGCGGGGACGCGGACGAGCTGATAGGACATTTCGAGCAGGTTCAGATAGCGATGCACGGTTGGCTGTGGGAGCGCGACATCGCGCCCAAGTTCCGTCTGGTTCACGAGTTGTCCGACCCTGAGGCAGGCTGCGCGCATCAGCCTCCGCAGGTCGGGAAGGGCGCCCACCGATGAGATGTCCTGAAGATCGCGCTCGAGGTAGGTCTTTGTGTATCCCGCGAACCAGGTCGACCTTGCCTCTCGGGATTTCAGCTCGAGCGCAGGGGTGGGATAGCCGCCACGCAATGCCAGAGCCATCCATGGTTCATCGGGAACATCCTGCGACTCCACGACGTCGAGCCACTCTTCGTCCTTGGCCGCGATCAACTCGTCCCAGATTCCAGAGCGGCCGAGCCCGAGCTGTTCGCGGCGTGTCATTGGCCACAGAGTCAGATAGCTTGCCCTCCCCGCGAGCGTCTCGGATACCGCCTGCATCAGGAGAAGGTTCGCGGAGCCGGTGAGAAAATAGCGCCCCTTTTCCCTCTTCCGGCCGACAGCACGCTTGATGGCCAGCATCAGGTTCGGAGCGCGCTGGACCTCATCGAGAGTCATCCTCCGCGCCCGTGAAACGAGGTCGTCCGGCTCGTTCTTCGCCTGATCGAGAACGTCGAGATCATCGAGGGTGAGGTACAACCTGCCTGCTGGAGGAAGGTCACGAACAAGCGTGCGCTTTCCGGTCTGGCGCGCTCCGGTAACGATGACCACAGGCATGGCGCCGGCGGCGCGCAGCAACGGCGCGTGCAGCGCGCGAGGCAGCGGAACAGGATCATTCATCGTCTGAATGATAATCATTCAGCGCTTGAATGAATAGGTTTGGGTCCGTTGAACTCAGCTTCTTTGCGTCCTTGATGACCTGCGGCGTAAACACGACCCGCCAGGAGCTCACCAGTACAGCGACTGCAATCACAGCAATCTCATCTCCAACGCCTTCAACACCGCCCGCGTCCTATCCCTCACACCGAACTTCGACAGGATGCTCGACACCTGGTTCTTGATCGTCCCCTCGGCGGTACCGAGAGCGTGAGCGATCTCTTTGTTGCTGTAGCCGCCAGCCATCAGGCGCACGACCTCCACTTCGCGCGCCGTAAGCTGCTCGAACGGCATCGCATCCGCGGCAACCGTCCCGGCGGCGCGCAGCAGCCGCTGCGTGATGGCCGGTTGAAACACCGTCCCTCCCGCGGCAATGGCGCGAATGGCGGTCATGAGCTGCTGATACGAGATGTCCTTCAGCAGAAACCCGCGCGCGCCGCTTCGGATGGCGTCGAGAACCACGGTCGTGTCGTCGAACGTCGTGAGCACCAGCGCCGGCGGCAACGCATCGGCCGCCGCCAGTTCGCGCAGCACATCGACGCCGCTCTTCCCCGGCATCCGTACGTCGAGCAGCAGAACATCGACTTCGGCCGCGCGAACGCGCTCGATCGTCTCCTCCCCATCCTCCGCTTCGCCGGCGATGACGATCTCCGCGTCCATCTCCAGCAGCGTCCGGATTCCCTGACGGATGAGGAGTTGGTCGTCGGCGATGAAGACGCGGATCACGGTGCGCTCCGCGCCGGCAGGAACGCGGTGAGAGCGAACCCCCGGCCGGCGCCGCTTTCGATCGTCAACTCGCCGCCGGCGCGCTCGATCCGTTCGCGCATCCCACGCAGACCGAAGCCGTCGCGGGCCACCGCACGTCCCCGTCCGTCGTCGCGCGCGCGCACTTCGAATGCATCGCCACTGCGGCGTACGGTGATCCAGAGATTCTCCGCTCCCGAATGCCGCGCCGCGTTCGTCACCACTTCCTGCACGCAGCGCAGGATGACCAGACCACGCTCCGGCTCTTCGACACGCAGCGCTTCATCGACCTCGAGTTGAACGCGCGGCCGCGGCAGGCCGGCCACCAGCGTGCGCAACGCACCGGCGAGATCGAGACAATCGTCCGCGTTCTTCTCGGCGACGATGGCGCGCACGTCGGCAAGCAGCGTCCGCGCCAGCGATTGCGCTCGTTCGACATCCCCATGCGCGGCCCCCTCGGTGCGCAGGAGCGCGGCCTCGAGGTTGAGCGTCAGCGCGGTCAGATGATGGCCCAAGGCGTCGTGCAGCTCGCGGGCGATGCGAAGGCGTTCGGTAAGACGGCCGCCATCGGCAACGAGGTCCTGCATCGCCCGGAGCTGCGCGCTCGTCCGCATCTCCCGCTCCAGCAGCTCGAACGCAAAAAACGCCAGGATCTCGAATCCGAAGTACGGCGGCGACAGCAGGAAGGCGATCCTGCTGTTCCAATGAATCGACACCGCCACGAGCAGGAGCAGCGTCTGGCCGGCGATCCAGATCATGCCCCGCCGGCGCTCCATCACCGCAGGCAGACGCATGGCGATCAGAACCAGCAGCGCTCCTTCGAATCCGTCGCAGAGGAGCAGCGCCATGAGCGCAACACAGACCGCTTCGAGCGTAAGAAACGACAGGCGCGGACGTCGGAGATCGGCGATGAACAGCGCTCCGAAGAGGATGAACACCACCAGCCATCGCATCATCAATCCGGGTGTGTTGGCTCCCTGGATCAGGACCGGAAGGCCGGCCATCAACCACGCCGTCAGACCGGCGATGCCGAGGATGCGCGTGTGAGGCATGCCGGGAGAATGACACAGCGGCCGAGGCGCGTGAATAGGCCGGAAGTCACATGCCGCGCAGTGCCCCATGCGGCACATGCGCGGCGAAGCCGAGGTGACTACCTTGTTCAGCGGAGGAAATGAACCATGCGAATCGCTCTCGTACTCACCTTTCTCATCATCGCCGCCCTGCCCCTCTCCGCCGAAGACTCTGCCGATTTCCTGAAAGCCGTCGCCGCAAACGATCTGGCCACAGTCCAATCGATGCTCGCTCGCGAACCGGCGCTGGCGAACGCGCATAGCCCGAGCGGGACGCCCGCGGCCACCATCGCCCTGTTCATCAATAAAGGAGAGGGATTCCTCGATCCTCCAAAGAACAAAGTGCTCCAGGCCATCCTTGCCCAGAAGCCTCAACTCGACATCTTCGCCATCGCCGCCTTCGGCACATCCGCGGAGCTCGAAGCGATGCTGACCGATGCCAGCGCCATCACTCGCAGAACATCTTTCGGCTGGACACTGCTGCACATGGCGGCATTCGGCGGGAACGCTGCCACCACCGAGCTGCTCATCAGTAAAGGTGCGGCTATCGAAGCACGGGCAGGCTCGAAGTTCCGCAACACGCCGCTGCAGGCCGCGCTGCTATCCGGCCAATACGCCACCGCCAGGATCCTGCTCGACCATGGCGCCGACGCGCTCGTCCGCCAGTCGAAAGGCTTCACCCCGACACACGAAGGAGCGCTCCTGGGCCGGCAGGATCTCGTCCAGCTCCTGCTCGACCACGGCGCCGAAATCAACTCCGTCGCCGACAACGGCCAGACCCCACTGGCCGAAGCCATGCGCGGCAAACACGACGAGCTGGCGACCTGGATGAAAGCGAAGGGCGCAGTGCTGGGGGTACAGCCGGATGACGAGGTGTTGAAGAAGTAGAGAGTGGGCGGAACGAGATCAGGCCGGCCGGCTGGCTCAGCCAATGGCCTTGACTCTAGACCCTGGGAGCGATGGCCAGGGTCTCTGGTCTGAGGCCATTTGGCTGGCTCGCCGGCGTCCCCACCGAGTTACAGCCAGACCGAGGCCAGATACACGACGCCGCCCACCAGGAGCAACACACCGAAGGTCATCTTGTAGACGATGAACCCGTTCATTCCCGGCTCCAGCACGGCCTCATCCGGACGATCAGGATCGTAACGGACGGTTACCGCTGTCCCCTCCGCATACTTCCGCATGATCCTTTCGACGCCGGACTTCCAAATGGTCCATCCATCTCCGAATCGCAAGCGTTCCGCTATGAACGGAGAACCCTGAACGCTGTACAGATAGGACAGAGCGACCCGATAGGTGTCGCCGCTCTCACTGTTCGTCCGGGTAAGCAGCTTACAAGCGGTAACAACCCCGGGCGTTATCGGCCAATCCCGGCTCTCGATAGCCAGGCCCATGTCGCGAACTGACCAGATGGAGTAGATGGCACCCACCAGTGCCAGGATTGCCGCTACTACAGTCCCATACATTACGCATACTTTACGCGCTCGCTCCGAAGTATGATCACCACCATGCAACGCCGCTTCAACTGGCCGCTCTGGATTGGCTTCGCCCTCAGCGTCGCCGCCTTCCTCACCTACTTCACCTTCTTCATCCGCTTTCCCATCACGCGCGACGTGCCGTGGGCGACGCTGACTCTCTTCGCCATCGCCATCGTGCTATTGGTGATCGGCCTGCGTCGCGCGACAGGGCGGAGAATCGTCGCCTGGATCGTGACGGTGCTCGGCGTGTTCGTCGGCGTCTTCTTCTGCCTCGCTGTATTCGTCGGCACGAAGCAACTCCCGGCTTCGGAGGGCGCCCCAGCGGTTGGCGCGAAGGTTCCCGACTTCGTCCTGCTGGACACCAATCGCCATCCGGTCTCGCTCGCGAAGCTCCTGGCCGAGCCCGCGAACAAGGGCGTCGTCCTCATCTTCTATCGCGGCTACTGGTGACCATTCTGCAACTCCGAGTTACGGGGTATCGAACAGAGTCTCACCGAATTCCGCGCCGACGGAGTCCTGCCGGTAGCCATCAGCGTCGACTCTCCCGAGGAGTCGCGCGATCTCTGTAAGAAAGCCGGCTACACCTTCCCGCTTCTCTCCGACCCGAACACCGAGACCATCAAACAGTACGGCATCGTCCACAAAGGTGCGGGCGTAAACGGACACGACATCGCCCGCCCGGCAGAGCTCCTCGTCGACCGTAACGGCATCGTCCGCTGGCGCAACCTTACCGGCGATTTTCGCGTACGCGCCCGGCCGGAGGAGATGCTGAGAGCTGCTCAGACGCTAAGGTAGTTTTCAAAAGCAGAAGGCAGAAGGCAGAAGGCAGAAGGCAGAAGGCAGAAAGCAGAAAGCAGAAGGCAGAAAGCAGAAAGCAGAAGTGCTTCGCTCGGCCACAACTTCTACCTTCTGTTTTCTGCTTTCTGCTTTCTAGCTACGGTTCATCCAGAAACGACGCAACGATCGCGTTCGTCCATTCCGGCCGCTGAATCAGCGTGCTGTGGGTCGTTCCTGGCAGGATGCAGAGCCGGGCGTCCGGCAGCGCACGGTAGAGCGCGATGGTGTGATCTAGCAGGATGATGTCGTGGTCGCCGGCCATGACCAGCACGCCACGGTGAAGTCCCGACAGCAGCGCCGGGCTCAGCTCATCCTTTGCAGGCGATGTCGCCCATAGATGATTGAGCCTCTCCGCGATCGTCGCCGGCGACGCGACATCTTTCGCGCGCATCTGCCGTACATCATCAGGAAAATACCCCTCGGGTGCGAAATTCGCGCCGGTGACGACCACCCGCCGCACCAGTTCGGGATGCCGCACCGCAAGGATGAGAGCCACAATTCCGCCGTCGCTCCATCCGATGACATCGGCGTCCTTCACCTTGAGCTGTTCGAGGAGTGCCGCCGTGTCATTGGCCATCCGGTCGTATGTGATCGGGCCACCGGGGTCCGGCGTGTGTCCATGGGCGATCTGCTCCGGAGCGATGATGCTGTGCGTCCTGGCAAACACGTCGAGCTGTTTCGCGAACGAGCTATGAATGCTGTTGCCGCCGCCGTGCAACAGGAGCAACGGCCGCCCGGAACCACTCGTCTCGTAGTACACCCGATGGCCATTCACCTCGGCCCAATGCCCCGGCTCTTGAGCAAACGCCGAGGCGGCCATGACGAGGAGTAGCAGAACGAGATGCGGTTTCATGGAACAAAGTGTCCCATGAAAAGAGCCCTCAACGGCTGGCGTGCGCGAGAGGTGTGATGCCGCAACGGCCGGTCGGCTGAAGGCGGAGCGCGGCCACGGAGCCTGCCGCCACCCAGGCCACGCTTTGCGAAGCAAGCTCCGCGCGCAGGCGGCCGGCGGCCACATGAAGCTTCTGCAACGAAGAGACATCCTCGATGTCGCCCCAGGCGTCGTGCAACTCCGGCCGCGGCCCGGCGAACGACCAGACGAAGAGAGGCACGCCGATGGAGGAGAGATAGTTGCGGATCGACGCGGCGTCGTGCTTACTGGCGTCCTTGTAGCGGCTCGCGATGAGCACCACCGCCCGGCGGTGCGCACCGGTGATCGCGCCGAGGCCGGCCACACCGGCTGCGTCCCACGCCTGACGCGGATTGTCAGGGTCCCCGTTGTCGCCGGACGCACGCAGCAGCAGCCAGACGATCCCTGACTCGCTGGCGTCGAAGTCCTTCGATGGAGGAAACAGGATCGCGGACGAATTACTCGTAGTCTTGAACTGCTCAGCGACCGGCCACAGAACACGCATCCAGGTATCCCGATCGAGGGAGACCATGTGCCGGATTGCTCTGTCCGTCCACAGCTTTCCCAGGCTGCTGGTAGGGTCGATGGCCTGCCTCACTTCGCGTGTGTCGGGATCGAGCACGAAGATGACCAGTGCCGGGCTCTTCTCAACTGCGGCGACGCGGACGGGTGAACCAGCACTGGTGAAGCAGTCGCCCGGATTTGCCGGTGGTACGGCCGGAGTCGATTGTCTGACGGCGATCGGCGTCAGCTCCGCGTCAGCAGTGTCGCTGACCGTTCCGCCGGCGACGAGCTCCCGGCGCGCGACAAAGCCATCCTCGAACTGAATCTGGGCAGCGAACACGTGAGGCCGCTCCATGTCGAACCGCGGCAACCGCGCGTTCATATGGTCGAGCGGCACGCTTTTGCCGTCCACGGTGAGCGACGACGACACCGGCTTCGCCGCAAGCAGATGTTCCCAACGCAACTCCGCCCATACCGGCGTCCCCTTCTCATCATTCTTCAACGCGATCACAAACTCCGCCGCCGGCCGCGGCAGATTCACCGTCTGCTTCACACGCGCCACCTCGTTCCCCTGCGCGTCATAGCCGGCCGCGACCAACTCACCCGGAACGATCGACGACCCGAAATCGACCGTCGCACCCCACGGCGGTTGTTGCAGCACCGCCACCTGCCGCCCGTCGAGCAGCATACGAATCGACTTGATCGCCGGCCCCACCTGCAGATCGACGCGTCCCGGCCCTGAGATCAGCCCGAGGAAGAGCGTGAGGAAAACGAGCTGCTGGGACATGGGGATGATTATGCGCTGGTGAGTGGGGGTGGGGGGGCTCGGGGTTGCTGAGTTGCTGAGAGAGGCGTGAAGGTTCGCGCGTTCAGGATGCCGCGGTCCGGCACGGTCAGGATCTTGTTGAATTGTCCTGTCCGATCCACAACCGGTTGCCATCTGGATCAATTGAGTCAAAACTCAGTCAGTCCGTAAAAGGTGACATCCAGGTCTCGAGCGCCGTTTTCTCAGGCTTCAACGTGCGGCGTCGGCGCGCGAAGATCAGCGGGACCGGCGGACCACGCAGCCTTGGCATCCAACGGTGCGACGGGAAAGAGATTGAACAGTGCCACTGACGGACTAAAGAAACCAAAAATCGCCAGGATCGGCTAACGCTAACTTATCTCCTCCGCGAAACGACCCCCTCATCCGCCTTCGGCACCTTCTCCCCGCAGGGGGGGAGAAGGGCTCTCGATGTTCATTAGCCGTGTCATGGGGCACAAAATAGCAGCCACAGCTCGCTTGTACGACTAGCTGCCAACTACCACAGGTGTCGTTCGATCCGTTCGTGAGCTCGTAGTGAAAACAGAACCCGTCGTCCAGCGTCGCGCGCGCGAGCATGTGCACCGGGCCAGGCAACTCTCGCTCGTATTCAAAGGAGCGTCCGGCGCGCAGCCAAGCAGGGGACGCCCCATCGAGTCCGGGACGATAGAGATAGAGATGCTCGACGTCAGCGGCGCCATGCCTCTTCATCGTGACGTGCTCGGGGAAGAGGACCTCGATCGCTGAGTCAGAATGTCCGGGAGACTGATGCGCAACGTGGGTTGCGAATTCCTGCCGCGACCATCAACTGGAGAACGTCAGGCCGTCTCAATGCACCGGGATTTGCGTCAGAACCTCGAGCACAATGGCACCACAGAGACACAAAGATCACAGAGAAAACCAGGATGGCAACCCCGCGACTCCGCTCATCACCCACTTGAGCGACAGATCATTTCGCGCGAAGCGCTTTGGAGTGCGGTGGCCTCGTGATGAACCTCAGAAAGCGGTGGCTGCGGCCACCGCACTCCAAAGCGCTTCGCGCGAAACTCGAGGTTAGGCACGTTTTTCCGCGTTTCTGCCCCCTACCGCTCCGGGCAGAACGTGCTGAAGCCGCTGGCGCGCTCGCGGCGGTCGAGCGGCGAAAGCTGTTCCGGCAGGATGCCCAGCTTCACCAGTTGCGGGTGGAACTCGTAGCGGATACGGACCGAAGCCACAGGTGCCGGCTCCAGATCGATGTCGATCATCTCGATCTCATGCCGCGCCTTCTCGCCCATGCCCGTCGCGGCGTAGTCGTCCGCGGCATCCTTCTTGTGGGCCTTCGCTGAAGGTGCCGGCGGAGGCTGCATGGCTCCTGCGCTTCCCGCGGCGTTGGATCTCTCTTCGCCAAACCCAGGCCGGTACACCTCGGCCTCCTGACGGCGTTCGCGGAAGTAGACGGCCTCGATCACGCCGAGGTTCTCCGTCTGGCCGAGAGATGCGCCGTAGGAGTGCCGCTCTCCGGTGAAGAAGAAGCTCCGCGCGGCCTGCTTGCTGACCTGCCAACCTGAGATCACGGTCGACTCGTACGGCTCTAAAATCCACTTCGTGGCGTTCAGGGCGTCGGTGTGTTTCGCATCGATGGTGTTCAATCCGTCGACCGAGAGAGCGACGGCGACGCGATACGGTGTCGGGTTGGTCAGCCGAAGGCTGTAGCGGGCTCCGCGGACTGCTTCGATGTAGACAGAACCACCGTGGTGGTACTCCTGCCGAGCGACATCATCGACGAGAACGTTGACAGCGAAGCCCGAATGGCCCTTCGCAAACGATTGACTGGAAAGGAAGCCGAGAACGAGAAGCATCAGTATTCGGTGTTTCATTACATCCTCCGTGTGATGAGACACCGCGGTTAGCGAAGAGAAAACCAGCAAAACCAGTTCACCACCAGAGACACAGAGATCACAGAGAGAAGACTTTGATCAAAAACTCTGTGCCCTCTGTGTCTCTGTGGTGAGCTGGTTTTCTTACCTACCCACCGACCTCCGCCGCGAAGCTCCCAACTGCGTCACCGTGAACGGCTGCCCGGCGATATTGATGGTTGCTGTACGTGGGTTGGCACTCGGGTTCGCGGCGATGCTGTAGCTCAGTTGACCATTGCCGGTACCACTGCCCCCGGACGTGATGCTGAGCCAGCTATCGGTACTGGAAGCCGTCCAGCCGCAGCCGTTGTCGGACAGCACGTTGATGCTGCCGGCCGACGCGGCCGCCGCGGGACGTACACTCGTCGCGGAGAAGGTGAAGCTGCAGGTGCCGTCGAGCGTCAGATTGGCGCGCGCGCGGCCGCCCGTCTCGCGCCAGAAGCGGCTCTGCCATCTCCAGAGCACATTCTGGAGTTGCTGCACCTGCGCATCGATATCGCTCTCGCTCTGCCGCCGGACCACGAACGTCGGAACGCGGTAGAGGCGCATCTGCCCAGATGCATATGCGGGGGAGCGGGGACCATTCGCGGCGATGATCTGGTCGATGGTGATCTGCGACGTCGTTCCGTTCTGCACGAACGCGATCGGCGTGACCTCGGCGGCCGATGCCAGCCCCATGAAGTACATCTCCACGCGGCTGTAGCCGAATCGCGGCGCAGTCAGTTGATAGGTACCAGCTACGCTCCCGCCCATCACTGAGATCGTGGTGAGGCCCGATTCGGTGTCGGCGAACATGCTCGGATTGGCGAGGCCGTTGTTGGGGTGAGCACCACCGAAACACGGCACTCCGGCGTCGCGCCATGGCCCTTTCACCGTGCCATCCACGTCTTTGTAGTCGGCGTAGAAGACACACTCGTGACCAAGCTCGTGCGTGAGCGCGACCTGCGTCGTCGGTTCATCTGCGAGTGCTTCACCGAGCGCTGAGAATTCGGCACCGTAGTGGCAGTCGCACTCGGTGCGAGCCGGAATCGTTCCCGCGCCGGTCACGCTCTTCCGTCGTGGATAGGTGCCCGCGTAGTTCGAATGACGCAGGCCGTCATCGTAGGTGGTCGGAAAAAAGCGGAAGCTGTCGACGTTCTGGCCGCGGCTGACGAGGTATGCCGCGATCGACTCCCTGATCCGGTCGGTATCCCAAACCCCAGGCTCGTACTGAAACACCTCGGCAGGTACTTCGACCGACGAGCCCACGGTGGAAGGCAGCAGCGAATGTCTCGACGAGAAGGTCAGAGGAAGCGTCTGCGTGACCGTCCCGTCCACGAAGCCGGCACCGCCGAATCGTGCGCTCTTGATCGCCCAGGTGTTCGTGCCGGAAGGGCTCAGAAATGGCTCGAGGTTTGCGGCCGGCACTCGGAACGTCAGGGTGTCGCCATTCAGCTTGATTTCCCACGTACCGATCTGGGCGTACGGAAAGTCAGGGATCTTCGGCGTCGGAACGACGAGAAACGGCGTGAAGCCGGCGCTCACCTGAACACCCGCGGCCTCAACGCCGTTCAGCATCAGCGTGTATCGGAGGGATTCTCCCCCTACCGGCGCCGGCACCGCGTTGAGCTTGACCGTGACCCCGGCGATGATGCCGCCGTAGTTGTCAAACGACGCGCTTGCGGCCTGTAGTTGCGCCGGCAGCCCCGGCACAGTGACCGGACTCGTGTTCTGGTGCGTCGCCGTCTCAGTGCCGGTATTGAATCCGATCAGGCCGTCGGCGACCGGCAGCGACTGATACGAGAGCATCATTTGCCCCGTATCGGTGAACAGCTCCACCTGAAATGTACAGGGCGTCGTCGAATGCCGGCTGAGGACGTTCTGCCAGGTGATGACGACCGAGTTTGCCTTGTTCTTCGTGATGATGCGCGACGTGTTCGTGTAATAGAAAAGCTCGTACCAGACCGCCACGATCGGCTGGATGTGGAACATCGAGCTCACCACGGTCGGGTCGTAGTTGACCTGGGTCGTGTCCGCGTCGCCGAAGGCGACCGCTCCCCAGGTAGAGATGCTCAGTTTCGTGTACTGCTTGCCGGCGAACGTGAACGGCGTCGGAAGCGTGTAGTGCGGGAGAAGGTAGTTGGCGTCGAGGAAGCCGGCGATCGGCCTCTTCGCCCCGTCGTATGCCACGACCCCGGTCGAGGGATCATCGAACTGGAAGGCGACGCGCTGCACGGTGAAGGTGTTGTTGGCCGTCGGTACGACACGGAACGTCGCCGGCGCCAGGACATCCGAGGGATAGCCGGGGTAGTACGAGTTTCCATCATCGGTGAGAATGCCGATCCCGTGCGAGACCGAGAAGCTCGACACAGGCAGAGGCGTTGCCTCACCTCGGGGCGTTCTCGCCTCCGTCGCGCGCACGTGCGCGGCAGACGTCGGGTTGATGACCTCCACCGGCTGCGCCGACAGGAGGCCAGCCCCCGGCGAGAGCAGGATTCCGGCAGGAATCAGGAGACGAAGGATGTACGCATGCACACGGACCCGGACGGAATCGTTCGGCATGTTCATTCTCCAATAACTTTGATGGAGCACACGATAGCCTGACGCCGACAGCATGACAACTGTGGAGAGCCGGCCAGCGCAGCGCCAGCCAGCGGGCCGCCGGCGCTACGTATGAATCGGGTTGGGGGTTGGATTCCCCCCTCCACCGCCCCGCGATGGTTGCGAGTTATCCCCACCCTCTCGGGGTTACCAGGCAGGGGATTCCTCGCCGCGCTACGCCCCGAAGTCCTACCCGTCGCAAGCACCAGCGCCTCGAACGGGGCTTCGCCGGGCTCGGAATGACAGGTTGTTGAGTCAGGCGCTTGCCTTCCCAGCACCCCAACTCGCCCCTCCCTCTCCCCATCCTCCCCGAACCCACCGCGCCAAGCAAACTACGCGACGCCACGTTGTCCGGATCGAATGAGAACCTCTACCGTGCGGAGACCAAACTCGCGGAAGGGCGGGCCCCGATGGAGGCCAGACCTTTGGGTCTCGGGGGGTCTTCGTTTCGCAAACGCACGATACGAATAACTGGCTTTCGCCACATTCCCTAACCCAGGCGCTCGCACTGTCTTTGCACTCCCTGCCGCTGCGCATCCACAAGTGTCGATTTGTCAATCGGTTACGGGACTTCCGAAAATCGAAGGTCTGGCCCCATGAGTTTCTGCACATGAAAGCATTCGGGCCGAGCGTGTTCGAGACGACAAAGACTCCCAAGATTTTGGAGCCACGCTTGTGTTAGTTCTTGGTACACCGGCGGTTGTCGCTGCAGCGGCGGGCATAAAAGCATTTCTAAGCCGGTCGAACGCTACGGGATTGGAAGTGCGCACTCCCAAAGGAACCCTGATCGCGTCCAACCTCGAAAGTAAGGACGTCGCTGACATCGTCCGCGCGCTCACCTCAGGTTCGGAGCATGGCTGAGGCTTGCATTGGAAAGCTCATCCCGTATCGACCCAAACCAGAGGGCGGGCCTGCCCGCGGGTAGCACGCTGGCCGTCGTTCTGGGCGCAAGCGAGTGGCCGGAATTTGACGGTCTGATTGGATCGACGGCGTTCAGTAATTCAGCACGCGATCTCGTCCAATACTTCTTGGCGTCCTATGGACTCGGCCTCGCGGCAGATCACGTGCTCGACCTTTTCGATGATGACAGTGCCGCATCGCTTCAAAACCGACGTATCGGGCATTTCTTAAAAGAACACAGAGCGGCGCTCCTGAAGAACGGAAGCAACGTTACCGATCTCCTGGTTGTTTACATTGGCCACGGAGGCTTTGTTCCCAATGATCGTGACTCGTATTTTCTGGCCCTTCGCTCGACACAAACGGATGCGGAGGGCGTCTCCGGCTACCGAGTCTCCGATCTCGCGAAGACTATCACCGATTCGGTGCGGTATGTTCGGCGCTATCTGATCTTCGATTGTTGTTTTTCCGCGTCGGCGTACAGTTCATTTCAGTCAACTGGTCCGTTGGAGGTAGCACGCATCAACACGCTAGACGCTTTTCCCCGCCGAGGAACAGCCCTGCTTTGTTCCTCGGGCTCGCGCGACCCTTCAAAGGCGCTGAAAGGCAAGCACTACACGATGTTTTCCGAGGCCCTGCTGACGGTTCTGCGCGATGGCAGCCCATTCCATACGGGAATCTCGTGGCTGTCACTGAAGGACGTCGGTGATGCCGTGCGGGAAATCGTCCGGGATCATCATCCGGACAAGGCCGTCCGACCGGAGGTGCATTCACCCGACCAGCGGGAGGGCGATATCGCGGAACTCGCGCTCTTCCGCAATCCTTCGTTTATTGACACCGGCACAGACGCTCACGGCGTCCATTTTCCCGAGAGTCCCGAGGTGACCGCAACGCCCAGCAACGTTACGGAACGACAGGACGCGCAGGAGCCGTTCGACGACATCGCTTCGCTGATCGTCGCGCTGGGTGACTACGATTCATCGGTCGCCGAATCGGCCGGGCGGCGTTTGGCTGCCATTGGAGCTGCGGCGCTGCCTTCTCTGCGGGGTGCCTTGTCAGATTCCAGAGACTGGGTGTTACTGGCTGCGGTCTGGACACTTGGGTTGATGGGAGAGGGTGCAGCGGGCGCGAGGGACGGCCTCCTTCAGGTTTTCCACAACCGCGAGGGCGATCTCCAGTTGGCGTCCGCGGAAGCACTGCTGGCTTCGAACGCGTCGTCAGACCTTCCTATCGAAGTCGTCGGAGAGGCGCTGAGAAGCGGCGTGGCGTCGGTTCGGCGTGTCGCGCTGCGGGATTTGCAAAAGGCAGGAGCTTTGGCGATTCCCCACCTCTGCCGAGCCCTGGCACATCGCGACTCCGTCCCCGAGGTCATATCAGTCCTGGAGGAAATGGGAGGCAGCATTGATGGCGCGTCGGTCGTCGAGATGCTGCGATCGCTCGCTGCACTATTGCAGAGTTCGAGCGGCGTGCTTGTCAACGGCCTTCTCTCGGGTGCCAGCTTCGTCAGAATGATCATGCCCGAAGCCTGCTTGGTGCGCGACCTGATCGCCGAATGGCTTCCACGCTACGGCGCGATATGCCTCCCGGGAATTCTTGAGTTGTTGCCTTTCTCAGACGGTCGGGGACACGTGGCGAAATGGGCGTTGGAGCTGATTGATGCGGTCCCGCAAGCAATCAAAGCGCTTCAAGGGCGCGCGTTGGATATGCCTGTGAGGGTCACAGTAACGGTCCGTCTGCTCGAGAAATTGGGGCCGCGTTCCGTGCCGGAACTACGGAGGATCGCAAAGCACGCGAAGTCTGCCGATGTCCGTGCGCAGGCAACTCGTTCCCTTGAAAATCTCGAAGAATTCTATGTGAGCTTCGCTGATCGAGTGGCGAGAACCTTGCTGCTAGTCATCATCGCACCGCTCGGCGTGTTGATGTTGCCGTACGGAGTGGCGCGAATGAGGGCGCGGGAGGGGTCATTCTGGATACTCGCCGCGGCCGGTTGTATCGGCATCTTCGCAGGGATTGTTGTTGCGATCGCGGCCGTAGGAATGGGCGTCTTTTCAGGCTGGATCTTTGGTTTCCGGAGTACGTTTTTCGGTCTAATCTGTAGTTTGGTCAACGCCGCGGCGGTTTACGCCGCGAGCGACATTTACGGCGGGATTCTCAGAATCAAATTGCGGTGGGCGAAGCCGGTCTGGTGGGAGTTCTTACTGCAGGGAGCTTTAGTGAGCGGCGCGGGTTATGCAATTTGCGCGGAACTGGTGTTTCATCGCGCGATGACGACATCATTGTTTGGAGCCCTCGGGGGGGTGTTTGGCGCGGCTTTGGCGCTCTGGCCTTTACGGGGCGTAGACTAAGTGCCCCACAATAAACTCCAGCACCCTTCCGTCCCGGTTCCGGTATTCGCCGACACGCCCAACAAGCATTCATACCAAAGCTTCGGACTGTCGAGAATGAATTGATGTCCCGAGGACAGACGCGAAAATCGCACTCAGGAGGTCATCGGTTCGATCCGGTTCAGTTCCACCAATCAATTCAATGCCTAAGGGCGGTCCACTGACCACCGTGGTCGTTTGCACAATCTCACGCCTCGCAGTTGCTGAACTCAGCGCGAAGGAATGCGGGAATCTGGCCCGACCCTACGGCGTCGAAGGCGGCACTGATCGGCTTCACGAAGTCGTTGGCGTTGGAGATCGGATCGCGTAACGCGACCGTCAACGGGGCCGCGCCCGGTTTCATCCGGACCGCCATGACCGATGCCATGCATCACCACGTCGACGAAACGCCACGCCCTGGTGATGCACCGGGAGCTTGTGAGCTTCACAGCCTCACATCGAGTGTTGTTCGGAGTGCGCCGCCCTGCGGGCGGCGGTTACCAGTACGCCTGGACACCGAACGATTCAAGGCGGTTGGCGAGCTTGCGATCGAACGTCGCTACTGCTTCGTATCGGTTCGTCGCGGCGATGGCGACGATCGACGCGTCCGCCAATCCGGGGAGAGAGCCCGGCCAGATTTCAAAGATGCGGCGCCATGGGCAGTCGCCGGCCGTGTGCATGCCGGGGAAGAACACTAGGTCACGGACCATTGTGGCGAGGCGCTCGCCGCTCACGTTGTACAGGTTCCGCAGAACGTACGTGACTTCAAAGACGACGAACTGCGGCAGGATGGCGACGAGCTTGCCGTCTTCCGCTTCCTGGAGCAGAGCGCGTGCGGCTTCATGTTGCTTCTCGTGCCTGCCGGTCAGCAACGACACGAATACGTTTGCATCAATGACGACCCTCTGCACGTCAGATGCGCCTCTAGATGCGCCCTCTGCGCTTGCGCGCTTCGGCGACCGCCTGCACCGGGTCGTCAGGACCGCCCTTCACAGAGCCGGCCCAGCGCCACAACGCCGGACGCTCCGTCGCGATGGCGACGCGTCCGCCGTTGACTTCCCACGTGAGTTTGTCGCCCGGCCCGACGTCGAGCGCGTCGCGGACTTCCTTCGGCACGGTCGTCTGTCCCTTGCTGGTGATGGTGGATGAAGGCATGCCGTGTGTCCCCTTACCAAAGTATACAAGGGTAAGGATCGAGGCGGTGGATGATATTCCGTCACTTGCGCAGCAGCTTGTCCACGATTCGACGGCCTGGTGTCACGGCGCTCCCGGCATCGGCTTTCCCCGCCTTCGAAACCTTCGACGGACCGCTTGACCGAGTCGAGGTTCGGTGCCCCTTCCCTCACCACGCGCGCGCCTGGACGGGTTACGGCGAGTGATGACGATCTCCTCTCCATGTGCGACTCGCTTCAGTAGCTTGCCCAACGGGTCTTCGCTTCATGACGCATCGGCTCCATCGACAGTTTCCAGTAAGTTAATCGCGGAGCAAGTGAATCCGGCGCTATTGTGATTGGTTTTTGCGGTAGGCGAGTCTGGCTTGGGTCATTCGCTCGCGGATGCCGCCATTCCTGATGAAATCGGCTTCGAGGCGGCGGAGCTGTCGGTCGAGCAGGAAGTTGGTCTGGTGGATGAGGCAGAGGGCTATGTTGGCGATCACTTCAGCGGAGCGGTTTGCTGTGAAATCCCGAAAGGTCTCGAACGTTAAACCGCTGCTTCGTCCGAGGTTTCTGACGTAGCGCGACTCCGGCGACTCTTTTGGCCAAAGCCGGAGGTCGCGAACGCGCAGAAAGTCCTCATAGTCGACACGCAGTTCCTCGAGACTGGCACGCGCGACGCTGGTGAGCTTGATCTCGGTTTCCGTGGACGTGCCCGAGGCTGAACTTCCTTCAGCGATATTCTGCTTGCCTGAGCGGGCTGCCTGGACCATCTGGTCGACTGTGCGATCGCGGCGATCGAGAAAACGACCGCAGAAGCGAACGGTGATGTCGTAAACCACTTCCGCTTTTTGGTACGAGAGGAGCTTTCGATACTGGCCGTGAGGAGGAATGAAGCCCATGGGGCCCGAGGGTACTACCGCGGGCTCTGATTTTAATGGGACCAATGGGACGTATGAGACTGATGGGACCGATGCAAGCCAGGATCTCTACGAACTGTGGATTGCCATTCGTCCCAGAGGTCTCATCAGTCGCATAGGTCCCATCGGAGAAAAACCGGCGGCTCGGCTCCCCCTACATCGCCGGCATCGCCCGTTTGCTGGGTGCGAGGATCTCGTCGAGACGGTCGGGTGTGCCGTCGACGCGCTCCAGGGACGGGATGCGCAGGCCGCCGTAGTACGGGATTGAAAACGATTTGTATTCTTCTCCGCGACGGAACTGCAGCTCGATCGGCTGCTTTGCGTGTTCGGCGTCGGTGATGGCACTCAGCCAGGAAGGGATCTTGTCGCTGTAAACGAGTTTGTAGCCGCCGTGAGTGATTCCGTCCGTCGGCACGGAGCCGGATACAGCGCATAGACGCGCTCCTCGAAGAACTTCATCCAATCCTATGGCGCGATCTTGTTCAGGATCTCGACGATGTCCTGAAGATCGTAGGTGTCGGTGACGAAGCTGAGGACCTTCACCTAGCGCCGTGCTCTGAGCCGCACGGTCGCTCTGTTCTCGCCGGTCAGCACGTTGAGCGAGATCGGCGCAGCCATCGCCGGCGCCGACTCGTACAGCATCTGCCCCTCGGCCTCCGACCGATACGGCCAGAAGTCGTAGGTCCCCGGCGGGATGTGCGCGAGCGAGATGCTCCCTTCGGCGTTGGTCATCAGCCGCAGCCCGCGGGTGAAGAGCTGGTGCGAGACGGCGGGTGGCACGACCGTGCCGTCGATGCGCATGAGGAGCCAGACGTCGGCAAAAGCCTCGCCGCTCTCGGACTTCAGCGCCAACTTCAGCGACGACGACCCTTCCCGTACCTGCAAGACCAGCGGTCCCTTTCCGGCGACCTGCACCACGGCGAGCGAGCCTTCCTTCGGCAGCGCATAGATCGAACAGCCGCCCGTGTCCGGCAGCGCCACCTCCGCCCGCCCCTGTTCATTGGTGAGCGCGGTCGACTTCACGTTCCCGTCGCAAGCCGCGAAGAGCATCGCTCCGCCGACCGGGACGCTGTGTTTGTCGACGACACGCACCGTGCGCTGCGTGCCACGGACCATCCTGAGATCGAGCGACTGGTGCACGGGCATGCCGAGGAGCTCGAAGTTGGCCACGTCGCTGTTGAGATACGACGGCGCCTTCGCCGAGAGGGCCTGGGCACCCTCGCGTACGCCGAAGAACTCGAAGCGGCCGTCAGGCGCAGAGCTCGTACGGGCGGTGAGTGTGACGTGATCGCCTTGCGTCCGCAGGATGACCGTCGCGCCTTCGACCGGCCGGCCTTCTTCGCCGGTGACGTGGCCGATAACGTGGCGATCGGGGACGTCGATAGTCAACAGCTTCGCCGACAGCGCGACGCCGGCCAGGTGCGGCGCGGAGGCGCGATCGCGCCAGACGCTCGCGGTGTAGGCGCCCGGCTGCCACAGCGCGCCCTCGAAGCGGCCGTCGTCGCCGGCTTCCAGACGTGTGTCCCAGAGCAACTCGTCCTCGGTGAGCAGGACCGCCGCGCGGGCGACCGGCCGCCCCGCCAGCGTCACGCGGAGCGACGTCTTCCCCTTCGGCAGCGTGAGGCGCAACGCCCCTCCGTTCGTACCGACGTTCGCCTTGGCGCTGAGCCTCTGCAGCGGCTGCGGGCCTCGGGCCAGCACGAGGTAGAGCCCCTCCGGCAGGCCGGTGAACGTGGCGGCCGACTCCGTGCCCGCGATCGTCTTCGACGCCGACCATTGGGGAGGGGTACCTTCCACCCGCGGCGCGAGAACCATCTCGATCGGCCCGGTGAACCCGTTCCGGTCGACGGCGATCCGAAGGTCGGAGGCGGATGCGGAGAGCGAAACGGCAAGCAGCGACGAGAGGGCAAGCATGCGCATAATGAGAATCCTGGAGGCGATCTCTCCGGCGTTTTGTGTTGGTGGCGGTACTTACCTTCGCACGGCGAGCAGCGGTGTCACGCCCTGCGCGATGGTGGTCGGACTGACCACGACTGTGGTGAAGCCTTTGGCTGTGGTATCCGGACGGGTAACCTCGATCGAGGCCACCTGCCATTCGGCGACCATCGTGCTGTTGGCGACTCCGATGCAGAGTCCGGATATCTGTTGGCAGACGCCGGAGATGGTCCGGCAACGGGTGCCACCCGGGTCGCTCACGCAGGGACCTGCGTCGTCCAGGCAAACCTGGCAGGGCGGAGCGGCGAACGTCGGAATGGCGGCGGACAGCAACAACGTACAGACGAGAATGACTCGGGAGAGCTTCATGATTTCCTCCTTGATTCCAGAAAGATCGCCTGCCTTCACTATGCACGAGCGTAACGGCCCACGCTAGAGACATTTCTTGCGGTGCATCTGCCTGGAATGGCTGCCTGAGTCACAGACCAATATCACTCTCTCTTCGCTGTTTTCTTCCTCTTCCTCCCTGGCCTGTTCATATCCCGCTTCATGATGGCGACGTACCCGGCCACCTTCGCGCTGGAGGCGTCGCGCCCGATGCCTTTGGCGATCGCGTAGATCTGGAGACTGCTGGCGATCATCATCGCTTTCCGGGCGTCGCGCGTGAACTGCAGGTTCGTGCCGAGATCGTTGACCGCATCGATGGCCGGCCGGATCGCTCTCATGAACTGTTGGGCTGCGCGTGCGTCTTCGACGTCGAACTTCCCTGTCGACTCCAACTCCGGACACTCCTGCACCGCGGCCATCGTGGTGGGAATGAGGGCATCGGGGAATCCTCGGTATCGCTGTACGAACCTCTCAGACTCCGGATGCTTCGCCACAAAAGCAGGGATCAGATCCGCCGCGGCCTTGATCGCCGCGATGAACTGGTCTGCGATCTCGTCGTAGTGCGTTCGCATCGACGGCGGCTCGATCGCTACCGGGGCCGCAGGCACACTCTCGCTGAGCGTCACACTCATGACGCACCTCCATCGTCCATGACCTCATCCCCGCCGCTACGAGCGGCCTCTGGATGACGTCAGGTTACCCGCAAAGGCTGAGCGCCAACCTCGCGGGCGGAGCGGCACACGTGCGCACGTGCCGCGGACTCGTACCGGCAGACCAAGTATACATCCGTCGAAGTGAAAGCGCCATATCCTGAAGTTCGCCGATGATCTGCAGAAGGCCAGAAGCAATTTGTAGAAAGTCTGAGACCATCTGCAGAAGGTCGCTAGATATCTTTAAAAGGTCACTTGACCATCTGTATAAGGTCTTTAGACTTTTGCAGAAGGTCAATCGCCATCTAAAGAAGGTCTTCGACCTTTTAGAGAAGGTCTGACAGCCATCTAAAAATGGTGTCAGGCCTTTTGCAGAAGGTCAGTAGCCATCTAAAGAAGGATCTCAGGCCTTTTGTCGAAGGTCATGAGATATCTGCGGAAGAGCTATGAGGTTCTCGACCGGTGGCTTGATCCTCCGCTCCCGCGACCCCAGCAGTCCTTCCAGCATCATCACCCCTGTCATTCCGAGCCTGAGTAGCCCCGGGCGACACGCCGGCGCTCGCGCAGAGCAACCCCGGGGCGGAGCGCGGCGAGGAATCCACTTCATGGAACCCGGACGGAGCGGGAGGCAAACTGAGGCCGGTCGCTCAGTGGCTCGAGCTCCTTCCCCCCCACCCTCTCCCGGTTATCAGGGAGGGGATTCCTCGCCGCGCTACGCCCCGAGTCCACCCGTCGCAGGACCCGTCGCAGGCACCAGCGCCTCGAACGGGGCTTCGCCGGGCTCGGAATGACAGGTTGTTGAGTCAGCGCTTACCTTCCAGCACCCCCAACTCGCCCCTCCCTCTCCCCAGCGCTCCCAGATGTCAGCGGCGGTATCATCGCCGGGAGCCGATGAGTCCACGCCTGACTGTGCTCATACCCGTCTTCAACCGTCGTGCCGTGCGTTCCTTACTGGACAGCGATTCCAGGAGGCTGTACTAAGATTACACAGCTCTAGGAGCAGCCAAAAACCAAGATCACGCACCAAACCGTATTTCGAATGAAAGCAGGCGTTGAGGAGAGTCTTTCTTGGCACAAACGGAAACGCTTCAAGCCGGGCTCGTTCTCGCCGGGTTCGATGCCCTTCGGGAGATCGGGGGAGAGGCGCTCGTTCAGATCGTGCTCGCTCAGGCGGGCGAATTCGGACTGGCCGAGCTCGCCAATCAAAAAGACGCCAGCATCCCGATCGAGCAATACCTCCGCTATCGCGACGCCGCACTCGACTTTCTCGGTGACAGTTTCGCCTCGACGGCGTTCGAGACCGGCAAGATCGTCGTCCGCATGCTCGGGAGCGAGCAGTTGAAGCAGATGGCTTTTCTGATCGAGCAGTACAAACACGCGGCGAGCCAACTTCCTGTGATCGGGCAGGCGGCAGTGCTGGCGGCGAAAGACAATCCCGGCAAGGTCGCGGCAAAGATGAAATCCAAGGATGTGCTCCTCATCACGATCGAGCGCTGTCCGGAGTGCCGCGGGTTGCACCGGCAGACGCCGTTCTGCTACCTCAACCAGGGCGTGATCTCCGAGTTCGCTTCGGCCTATCTCCACATGAACGTCGCCACGAAAGAGACCCGCTGCATGGCCATGGGCGATGCTCGATGTGAGATCGAAGTGGTTGCGGAAGGCGGAACAACCGCTTGACGGGTGAGCCGTCCGGCGTGGTCGCTGCGAACGAGCCAAAGTATCTCGTTGGATTCACCGCCATCGGCGTCATCGTGCTCGCTGCGATCGCGTACGCGGTCCGCATTTCGATCGATCCACTGGCCGGCAACTATCTGCTCACGGCGATTTTCCTTGTGGCCAACGCCGCCGGCTGGCTTCTGGGCAGCGTCCTGCGACGCAAGCCGCACTCCTTCCTCGGTCTGCTCCTTGTGCTGCTGGGCGATGCGATCTTTCCGAGCAACCTGTATGCCCCGTTCCTGCTCTTCACACCGGGACTTCGAGGGCGCGTAGCCCTCTCTGTGACCGCAGTCCTGCTCGCCGGCCTTGCTTATCACCTCTGGAACTACCGTCGCCGGAGCCTGGTGCGGTTCGCTCTTCCGTTTTATCCGTACTTCTTCGCCTGCGGGGGCATGGCGTCGATCACCCTCCTGCAATTTACGGCCGGGCTATCGATGGTCAGCGTGGCCTGGCTGGTCCTGATTTACGCGGCCGCATTCAATGAAGTCTCGTACAGGCTGAGGCCGGAGCCGGCGCTGCATTTCGCGATCGCCGCGTCAGTGATCATGACCGGCGCGGCGATCATCAGCGCGGTGGCTTTCAGCGATCGTGCTGAAGGCGCGCTCGCGGCGATCATCGCCGCCACCGTCTTGATGATCGTTTCCGCGGTCCGCGAGCGGCGCGACGAGCCGATCGCGCGCGTTCACGGGCTCGGGGCCTGGATCGGGCTGACGATCACATTCACGTCACTGCTCTACTACGCTCATAGTCCGCTGTGGGTCTACATCGTGGCCACCGGCGCGTGGACGCTGGTGCTGGGCATCGTCTCGATGCTGCCAGCGAATGAATGGACCGAGCCCTTCCTCGAGAGCGCCTGGTGGACCGAGATCCTGCTTGCGACGGCGCTCGCTGGCGCGCTCTGGCAGGTCTGGATGCCGATGGTCATGCGGACGATGTCCGGAAAGCCGCTGCGCGAGGCAACCACACTGGCGCTACTCGAGGCCGGGGTTGGCCTGCTCGCGGTCAGTTCCTGGCGGCGGCGTTACCCCGCGATCGCCTCGACACTGCGCGGCTTCGTGGCGAACAATCTCCTCCTCCGTCTGACCTCGTATGCCGCACCGCTGATCCTGATCCTGGCGGTTGCCGGCGGCTGGTTGATTCTCCACGCTCCCGAGCCGGCGAACGTCTATGCACTGCTTGCGGCGGGCATGCTGTTGTTGATCGTGAGCCCGCGGCTGGCGCGGCACTACCCACCCGAGGCGCTGGACTTCGCCGGCGTGCTGGCGATGGTGTTCTCCGCGTTCAACGGACTGGCGTCGGCAACCCTCAGCGCATCCGTCCTCTTCGCCGCCGCGGCGATCTTCCTCGTCCGCTATCTGCGCGGAGCGGCAGTCTGGACGTTCACGGCGTTTATTGTCCTGACGATCGGCGGACTGGCGTTGCAGCCGATGTGGACGCCCGCGGCGACGATCGTATTTCTCATCGCAGCAGGTGTCATCGCAGCGGCGAGTGGACGAGTCACCGCGGTCATGGCCCGGCTCGGCTACGGGACCGCGCATGCAACAGCGCTTCTCTCGCAATGCTTCATAGAAGAAGTCGAAAAGGTCGTCGTGCAGCGGTACGACCTTCTTCATGAACTCGACGTATTTCATCAACCGGACGACGTAGTCGGTGAAGAGTGCCGTGATCGCCGATGAATCCGCTGACGATGACGCAGTCGCCCGGCCGGGCGCCGTCCGCGGAGATCCGCACCGGACGCTCGATGATCCCTACGCCCGCTGTGTTGATGAAGATCTTGTCTCCCTTGCCGCGGTTCACGACTTTGGTATCGCCGGTACACCAGGAGAACGACTGCCTGACATCAGAATCAGCCATTCGCAGGATGCAAGACTCGAGCCCGGCAGTGTAGCAGCGGATTGGCATGCGCTGACGTGGCTCGCGTCTTGCGATAACTCGGCACATGTCGTGGATCACCTGGCTCATACTCGCCGCACTCCTGGTCGCCGTCGCTGCCGTCACCGGCATCAAACCGAAGGGAACGCGCCACGTCGCCCACACCCGGATGATGGGCATCGGCCGCGTATTCCTCTTCATCGTCGTGGCGATCTTCGCCTACATGGCGTATCGCGCGCGGACGGGGTAGGAGGCGTACCATCAGCGCGAGACAACGTCGTCGCATCGATCGTTGTCGAACGCTGCGGCGCTCGCGGCTGAGCCGGAGCCGGTGAAAGGTATGCCACGTGCCTCCATCATCCGCTGCACCGTACCGTTCTCCCCTTCTCCTCCATGCAGGGCCAGCAGGAAACCCGGATCGTCGACCGGCAACGTATCGAGCGCCATCTCCAGATCGGGCCAGATCGCCGGACGCGACGGCTGAAAGTCGTCCGTGAACGGCCGCGGATGCGCAATCAGCTCGTCGAGATTCACGTCATACACCGCGCCGTTCAGTGCCCAGAACCAGGCGAGGGGAACGGCGGTTGCTCCGTTGCCGGGTTGCTGCGTTGCTGGGTCTCGTGGTCTCGCGGTTACAGGGTCTCGCGGTGCGCAAAGTGTTCGGACGATGTTCTGCGCCGAGGCTACCGAAACGTGCCGTTCATCGCTGCGGCCGCCGAAGAGGATGATGGTGGTCATGGTGGGTGTGTGGTTTCTGGGTTGCCGGGTCTCAGGGTTGTCAGTTGCCGGTCATTATGTCGTCAGGCTCGCGCGAGCTTGAACAACTGAGTAACCATGCAACTCGGCAACCAGGGAACCCCGAGACCCCGAGACCCACAACTCGAACCGCTACTCCCCGCTCCCCACCGGATTCAACACCACGATCCTTCCATCCACCTTCGGAACCAAAGGTTGCGGCATCGCTTTCAGAGCGTCGATCAGGAGCTCGCGGATGGGGCGTGTGTTATCGATCCTGATACGCTCCGCGGGAATCTGCTTCATCAGCGGCCCGAGCCCCTCACCAGTAACCAGGAAGTCGACCATGGCCACTTTATACAAAGCAGCCTGATCGAGCGGCTGCCCATTCGCCAGAGTCGCCTCGGTCATTCGATTCCGCTGCGCCGGAGGCTTATCGGCGTCGCGCGTTTCATCGAGCGTGTAATGAAGTCCGCTCGTCTGCAGGATGCCGCGGCCGCCGCCGATCGACGTGATCTGCAGCATCTGCCGCACCTGTGCGCCGGTCATCGTCACCACCGCCGGGAAGTTGTCGAAAGGCGAGACATCGAACATGTGTGCATAAAGGAGCGGTCCCGCCGGCAGATCGGCGCGGATGCCGCCGGAGTTGAGGAAGGCGATATCGGTCTTCATGTACGTGCGCATCGCGCCGGTCAGCAGATCGCCGAGCGGCGACTCGCGGTAATAGGCGCGCTTGAAACGGTCTGCGGTGCGAATGCCAAGGTCTTCGCTCTTCTTCGCCGCGACCCTGGCGAGATAGGGCGCCAGGACATCAGTGACAGGCTTCAGCTCGGCGACCACGCGCCCCTCCAGCATTCGCGGCACGAGTGGCGCGCCGGCCGGCGCCTTCTTCGGATCGCACGTAATCGTGTGCTCGTAGACCTGTGCGCAGACCATCGTCAGAGGCGACATCTCCGTCTTCGACACTTTGTGCGCCGCTGAGTCGATGGTCATATCGAGAATGGCGATGTCGCGTCCGAACGGCGACGGCTGCATCGACGGCACGCCGTTGATGTAGTGGCGGATCTGCGAGTGCGTGTGGCCGCCGAAATAGGCATCGATCGTCCCTTTCGGGAGTGCGTTGAGAAAACGCATCGCATCCTGGTCACTCTCGCAGCTCGAAAGATCTTCCGGATTCGTCTCGACATCTTTGCAGCGGCCGCCAATGTGGGCGATGACGATGATCGCATCGACGCCGGCGGCACGCAGCTCCTTCGCCGCGCTCACGGTCGCGGCCACCGGTTCGCCGAAGCTCAGCGTTGCCACGTTCGCCGCTGTCGTTGTATTCGGCGTGTCAGGTGCAGCCAGTCCGATGATGCCGACCTTGACGCCGTTGGCGTTGATGATCGTGTAGCGCTTCGCCCACGCCGGCGTCTTGCCCGTGCTCTTCTCGGTGAGGTTGGCTGCGAGGAAGGGGAACTTCGCATCCCTGGTGTTCTTCTTCAGCGCGCCGAGGGGATCCTGGCCGGGCTGATGCGCCACGGAGTCGGGTCCTACGGGGCCGAAGTCGAACTCATGATTGCCGGCCGCCGCGGCATCGTAGCCGAGGGCGTTGTACCCTTTCACCACCGGCTCCCCTTCGAAGATGTTCGATTCGAGCGTCCCCTGGAAGAGATCGCCGGAATCGACGACGATGACACGTCCATGATTGGCGCGAAGGATCTCGAGATACCCGGCGATGAGCGGCAGCCCCCCGTAGGAAGGGGCCGTACGCGAGTCGTGATGACTGTCGTACCAGCCGTGCAAGTCAGTCGTCCCCACCACCAAAACATGAACCGGCTTGGGCTCGTCAGCGGCAGCGCCGAATGTGGCCAGGAAGAGAACGAAGGGAAGAATCCGTTTCATGGCGCGGAAGTATAGGGTGAGCGTAGAAGCTGCGAGGGAAGTGGGACGAGGAACAACCGAACCG
This sequence comes from Thermoanaerobaculia bacterium, assembly GCA_038230535.1. Classification (GTDB taxonomy): domain Bacteria; phylum Acidobacteriota; class Thermoanaerobaculia; order Gp7-AA8; family Gp7-AA8; genus JADGNZ01. Next base: position 1,801 of record JBBRNB010000084.1, on the reverse strand, counting down.
GCGGACTCATCCCTCGTCCCTCTTCCCTTGCCCGTAGCTTCCCGCAAACAGATGCTTTACCAATACCTCGCCACCGCCGTCGTCGTCATCCATTTCTGCTTCATTCTCTTCGTCGTCCTGGGCGGGTTTCTCGTCCTTCGCTGGCCGGTTCTGAAGTGGGTTCACCTGCCCGCGGCGATCTGGGGAGCGATGATCGAGATCGGCGGTTGGGTATGTCCGCTCACGGTCATCGAGAATGCATTCCTTCGCAGAGCAGGCGCCTCTGGGTATGATGACGGCTTCATCGCCCATCATCTCCTCGGCGTGATCTACCCCAACGGCCTCACTCGCGGGATGGAATTCGCCATCGCCGTATTCGTCATCGCGATCAACGTCGCGGTTTATAGGAAAGTGTTTCACTGAATGTTCTCTGGAGCGATCCCGCAACACCCGGTCTCACTGACCGACAAGCCTTTCACCTCCCTCGGCCTGAGCGCGCCGATCCTCGACATCGTTACGAAGATCGGTTTTCAGTATCCGACTCCCATCCAGGCCGCCGTCATCCCGCTCGCGCTCGAAGGACAGGACATCATCGGTCTGGCGCAGACCGGCTCGGGCAAGACCGCGGCGTTCTGCCTGCCGTTGGCGGAACGCCTCACGCACGGCCGCGGCGTGCGCGGTCTCATCCTCTCACCGACGCGCGAGATCGCGCTGCAGACGAAAGCGTTTCTCGACGTCTTCGGCGTCAAGCACGAGCTGAAGACCGCCTGCGTCATCGGCGGCGTGAAGATGCAGCCGCAGACCGATGCGCTTCGCGGCGAGCCCGACATCATCGTGGCAACACCGGGACGCCTGATCGATCACGTGCGACAGCGTCACGTCAAGCTCGACGCCATCGAAGAGCTCGTCCTCGATGAAGCCGACCACATGCTCGACCTCGGCTTTCTCCCGCAGATGCGCGACATCCTCCGGCTGCTGCCGCGCCAACGCCGCACCATGATGTTCTCGGCCACGATGCCCGACTCCATCGAGATGATCGCCAAGGAGTTCATGCGCAATCCGGTGCGCATCGACATCACCCCCGAGGGGGGCGCCGCCGTCGGAATCACCCACCGGCTGTACCTGGTCAAGGAAGAGGACAAGCGTAACTGCCTCATCAACCTGCTCACCGAAGAGCTGGGGAGCACGCTGGTCTTCGTGCGGCGGAAGATCGACGCCGAATGGCTGTACCACATCCTGCAGCGGCGCGGACACCCGGTATCGCGCATCCATGCCGACCGCTCGCAGGGCCGCCGCGTCGAAGCGCTGGCCGGATTCCGCCAGGGGCAGCACCGCATCCTCGTCGCCACCGACATCGCCGGCCGCGGAATCGACGTCCCGGGGATCGAGCACGTCATCAACTTCGACATCCCGGAGAACAGCGACGACTACGTGCACCGTGCCGGCCGCACCGCCCGCGGCGCCGCGCTCGGCATCGTCTCGACGATCGCGTCATGGCAGGACGTACCGATGGTTCGCCAGATCGAAGAAGTACTCGGCGAAAAGATCGCACGCTGCACCGTGCCGGGCATCGAGCCATGGGTCGAGACGGAGCGGGTGCCGGCGAAGGCGCGGCGGCGGGTGTGAATATTGCGCCTTCGGCGCGTTGTCTGCTTTTCTGCGCTGCGCGCGTTGTCTGCTCTGCGCGCGTTGTCTGCACTGCGTGCGTTGTCTGCACTGCGTGCGTTGTCTGCACTGCGTGCGTTGTCTGCACTGCGTGCGTTGTCTGCACTGCGTGCGTTGTCTGCACTGCGTGCGTTGTCTGCACTGCGTGCGTTGTCTG
>JBBRNB010000083.1:0-31269 GCA_038230535.1 Thermoanaerobaculia bacterium | reverse complement strand
CCTTCGCGGCCGCAAACCATCCACTACGACGATTACCCCTGGCCGAGCCAGGGGCTACATTGTCCGACGCGCCTGCGCGCATCGACACCGGCAATCGCGCGGCTTTCGCCAGCACCATGTTTCTTTTCCCAGGTGCAGCGCGCGCGCGCTGTCCTTCGCTCGGAATGACAGGGGCTACGTCTTCATCGCGGCAGTATTACCCCTTCATCGCGGCGAGCACTCTCTTTGGGGTCATCGGCAAGCGGTAGATCCGGACTCCGGTGAGGTCGAAGACTGCGTTGGCGATCACGGCGCCCATCGGCACGATGGCGGGCTCGCCGCCGCCTTGTGGGGCGAGGTCGTCGTTCGGGACGAGGATGGACTCGATGTGCGGGACGGCCATGAAGCGGGGGATCTCGTAAGTGTCGAAGTTCTTGTCGGTGATCGTGCCGCCGTTGAAGTTCAGCTCTTCACTCAGCACGTAGCCGAGGCCCATGTTGATGCAGCCGTCCATCTGCATCCTGGCGCCGGCGGGGTTGATGACGATGCCCATATCCTGGGCGGCGACGACGCGTTTGACCTTGATCTCGCCGGTCTTGCGGTCGACGGTTACTTCGGCGGCCAGAGCGCAGTACGCGCCGGCATCGGAAGCGACGGCGATGGCGCGTCCTTGTCCCGAGGGACCAGGTCCGGGCTTCCAGCCGAAGGCATCGGCAGCAGCCTTCAACACTTTGCGCAGGCGGGGATCTGTCGCGTTCTTCAGGCGGAACTCCAGCGGATCGATCTTCGCGGCGGCGGCCATGATGTCGATCTGCGATTCGCCGGCGAAGACGTTCGTTCCCGCGCCGGGAGCGCGCCACGGACCGACTGCGAATTGATGCACCTTCGGTCCGCCGCGTCCGATGTACGTTTTCAGGCTGACGTTCGGCACGTCATACAGCACCTCGGCTGCGCGATCGCCGGCGGCGTAGACGTGGTAGTCCCAACTCGTGATCTTCCCTTGATCGTCGACCGCCGAATTGACCTTCACCACTGCCGCGGGACCGAACGTGTCGTAGAAGAACTCCTCGGCGCGCGTCCAGGCAACCATCACCGGCTTGCCGGTGATCTGCGCCAGCCTCGCCGCCTCCACCGCCTGATTGGCGGCGCTCTTGCCGCCGAATCCGCCGCCGACGAACGGAGTGATCACGCGGACGCTCTTCTCATCCATGGAAAGGGTCTGGGCAATGCGCGTCCGCGCGCCGAAGGGACTCTGCGTCCCCGCCCACACCGTCATCCTGCCGTCTTTGAGCTCGGCGATGGCGGTGTGCGGCTCCATCGGCGCGTGGGCGAGATAGCCGGTGCGGAAAGTGGACTGCACGAGCTTTCCGGTGACGTTCGCGACGTTGCCCTTCGACGCGCGCGATTCTCCCTCACCGCCGTGCGCGAGGAAGTAGTCGCCAACCGATTCGGTGTCGAACGCCGCGGCTGCCGGCTGATCCCATTCTGCCTTCACCAGCGCGAGCGCCTTGCCGGCTGCTTCGTGATCGGCGTGCAGTACGGCCACGAGGTCGTCCTTCTCCACGACCGTCACGCCTTCCATGGCTTTGGCGGCAGAGGTATCGAGCGACTTCCTTGTCGCACCATGCGAGGGCGGGCGCAGGATGCGCGCGTAGAGCATGCCCGGACGGCGGATGTCGCCGGCGTATTTCGCGCGGCCGGTCACTTTATCGTGTCCGTCCATCCGCTTGGCCGGATGTCCGATCACCTTGAACTCTTTGAGTGAACGGAGAGCGGCCTTTTCGTCGACCAGGCGGGCGATCTGTTTCCCTTTCGCCAGCTCGCCATAGGTCACCTTGCGCGACTTGTCGCCGGCGACGTAGATGACGCCGTCTTCAGCGCTGAGTTTGTCGCGCGACACTTGGAGCTTCTTCGCTCCAAGGTTCATCAGCACCGTGCGCGCCTCGGCGGCGGCGGCGCGGACCGCGGGGCCGAACAACCGAGTCGACTGCGACCCCCACGTCCCCTGATCCCACGGGCATGAATCGGTGTCGCCCATCACCATGGTCATCTTGTCGAGCGAGACGCCCAGCTCCTCGGCTGCCATCTGCGCCAGCGAGGTGTGTACTCCCTGCCCCATCTCGATCTTGCCGGAGAAGAGCGTCACCGCTCCGTTCTCGTCGATGCGCAGATAGGCATTCAGATCCTCCGGGTACGCGCGCCGCTGTGCGAACACCTTCCCCGGTTTGGTGGTGATCAGTACGACGATCCCGCCACCGAGCAACTGGCAGAATGTTCGGCGCGTGAAACCGAGCCCTTCGCGTGTCGTCGGGAGCGTCCCCGCCGGCTCGGAGAAGAGCAGTTCGCGATGAAGATCGTCTGCATGAAGGTCTGCGTGCTCTCTCATCGCGCACCTCCCTTCCCAGCCGCTTCCTGGATGGCGGCGATGATCCCCTGATGCGCACCGCACCGGCAGAGGTTCCCACCCATCTCCTGCACGATGGCATCGCGCGACGGATGCTTTTCTTTCTGCAGGAAGGCCCATGCGTTCATCAGCATCCCCGATGTGCAGTAGCCGCACTGGAATCCACCGTGATCGATGAAGGCCTGCTGCAGCGGATGAAGATGCCCGTCACGCTCGAGTCCTTCGACGGTGACGACGTTCTTCCCCTTCACCTGAGAGAGCGACGTCTGGCACGAGCGGACGGCCACTCCATCGATGGCGACCGTACACGCGCCGCAAAGCCCTTCACCACAGCCGTACCTGGTACCGGTGAGATCGAGATCGCCGCGAAGCACCCAGAGCAGCGTCCGATCGTCCTCCGTATCAAGCGACGCCGGTTTCCCGTTGAGATGGAATCGAATGTTTTGTTTCAAACAGCCCTCCTCACGGCAAGGATCGTGCGGGAGATTGTAGTGCAGGGCCGGGGCTGTGGATTTAACGAACGGTCAATGTCTGCGGCGTGCGGCTGCGCTGGCGCGGGAGAGCTCGGGTTGCGTCGTCGATTTGTCTGGGGTGAGTCGAACATACGATCGGACTTGATGAGCTACCAGTGTGCGCGGGGCCGAAGTACTGTCGTCCTGAGAGCTCGTGCAAGAAACGGAGCGTCCCACATACCTGTCATCCTGAGGCTGCCGCGGAGGCTCGGCGTTGCCCGCAACCAGGACGTGTGTTCCATGAACCGGGGGGGCCCCCTCCCAAAGCGGTGGCTGGGCGCCACCGCACTCCAAAGCGCGCCTCCGGCGCGCGAAACCTGTTCAGAGTTGGCGAGGATTGTCCACATCATTTCGCGCGAAGCGCTTTGGAGTGCGGTGGCGCCCAGCCACCGCTTTGGGAGGGGGGGGCCCCCCCGGTTCATGGAACACACGTCCTGGTTGCCGGCAACGCCGAGCCTCCGCGGTAGCCTCAGGGTGCGTGTCTCCCTCTCCCCGCGTCTGCGGGCGGGGAGCAGGTGGCTCGATTGGGGAAAGCTCGACGGATGTTCACTGATCCGCTTTAACCGGAACGTTGACAGCCATGACTTCCCGCCCTATTCTTCGCGGCGCCACATGAAACACAACGCCCTTCGCCACACGTATTGCTGCTACGGATACTTTACGTAAGCGAGGGGCTCTTGCGCCCCGCGAGAAGGGGCGCTGACCGATGAGTCGATCCGAACCTCTTCCCGCGCGGGAAGAGGTTTTTTGTTATGGATCGACTGGACGCAGAACTGGACCTCTCCCGCCTACGCGACGCGATCGACCGCATCGACGAAGTCATCGTACGGCTGCTCAACCAACGCGCGAAGTACGCCATCGAGATCGGTGAGATCAAGCCGATTCTCGGTCTTCCGGTCTATGTGCCGGAGCGCGAGAAGCAGGTATTGCTGCACGTGGAGCGGACGTCTGACGGCCCGCTCGACCCGGTCACGGTAAGGCGTCTTTTCGAACGCATCATCGATGAATCGAGGCACGTGGAGCGGCAGGCTGCGAGAGAGTCGGGGGGATTTCTGAAGGATGAAGGATGACAGCCTGAGCTCATCCTTCATCCTTCAAGCCTTCATCCTTCAAGCCCCTCATCAAGGAGAAACCCAATGGTCATTGTGATGCAGAAGAACGCTTCGGATGCCGACATCGAGCATGTTGTTGCCCTCCTGAGCGAGCGCGGTTTCGATGTACACCGGTCCACCGGCTCGGATCAGACAGTCCTCGGCGTGGTCGGCGACGTCGCCAGCATCGATCCGCGGGAGCTCGAGGTCATCAACGGCGTCCAGGAAGCCGTCCGCGTCAGCGAGCCGTACAAACTCTCCAGCCGCTCGTTCCGGCGTGAGAAGACGATCGTGAAGACGCGCGGCATCGAGATCGGTGGCAGTGACGTCGTGATCATGGCCGGTCCGTGCACGATCGAGAATGAGAGGCAGCTCTTCGAGACCGCCCGGCGCGTGGCCCGTGCCGGAGCGCGCGTGCTGCGCGGAGGCGCCTACAAGCCGCGCACATCGCCGTATGCGTTTCAGGGCATGGGCGTGGAGGGATTGAAGCTTCTGCGCGCCGCCGGCGACGAATCGAATATGGCCACTGTCTCCGAAGTCATGGAGATCAGCCAGATCGAGACGATGCTCGACTACGTCGACATCCTGCAGGTGGGCGCGCGCAACATGCAGAACTACAACCTGCTGTCAGCGCTGGGCCAGATCCGCAAGCCGGTGCTGCTCAAGCGCGGCATGTCGGCGACCATCCAGGAGTGGCTGCTCGCCTCCGAGTACATCCTGGCAGGCGGGAACTACGACGTCATCCTCTGCGAGCGCGGCATCCGCACGTTCGAGACCTATACGCGCAACACCCTCGACATCTCGGCCATCCCGGTCATCAACAAGCTCTCCCATCTGCCGATCATCGCCGACCCGTCACACGCCGTCGGCCGGCGCGAGAAGGTGATGCCGCTGGCCCGCGCCATCGTCGCCGCCGGCGCCGACGGCGTCCTCATCGAAGTGCATCACGAGCCCGAGAAAGCCGTCTGCGACGGCCCGCAGTCGCTCTACCCCGACCAGTTCGCCCGTCTGATGGACGAGCTGCGTATCATCGTCCCGGCCGTGGGGCGGACGCTCTAAAGTAGAGATTGACCTAAGCAAATAACCAAGCGCGCCACCGTCGTGGTGCGATGTTCAACCTGTTCACTTCCGACTACTTCGTCTGACCGGAGTGCTTCGGGCATGCTCTCAGGCAAGACGACCGTTCCGGGAATAATCGCGACCAGCACCCGCGACGTTCGGAGGAGCGTTCGCCGATGACTCAGGAGTCTTCTTTGGAAGACTGAGAGCGTCCTTTTGAAGAACAGCGTGTTCTTCGTAGCACTCGAAGTCTTCTTTGGAAGACCGAGAGCGTCCCTTTTAAAGGACAGTAGTGTTCTTCGGAACACTCGAAGCATTCTTCGGAACACTCGGAGCGTTCTTTGCAAGACCGAGAGCGTCCCTTTTGAAGGACAGTAGTGTTCTTCGGAACACTCGAAGCGTTCTTCGGAACACTCGGAGCATTCCTCGGAACACTCGGAGCATTCCTCGGAGCACTCGGAGCATTCCTCGGAACACTCGGAGCGTTCTTCGGAACACTCGGAGCATTCCTCGGAACACTCAAAGCATTCTTCGGAACACTAAAAGCATTCCTCGGAACACTCGGAGCATTCTTCGGAACACTCGGAGCATTCTTCGGAACACTACTGTCCTTTGAAGTGACACTCATGTCCTTCAAAGAGGACGCCTCCTGTATCAACTGACGGTTCAGGTCATTGACCCGTTCTGGCGGCACCCGCACGGAATGAGCAGCGATCATTCCGATCGAGACGGGTAAGTGCCCCCAGAGGACCTCCGATCCGGCCGGTTGCCCCGCCGATCGGACGCATGGCAGAGACTCGTGCTGGAACGCCGTCTCCTGCGGCCGCTACTCCCCGTCCGCTACAATCCGCCGCCATGAAACTCGTGCCCCTCTGTCTTCTCGCCCTTTCCGTCGCGGCCTCGGTTGCAGCGGCACCGCCAGCGCTCGACCCCAAGACGAAGCAACTCGCGTTCGACATCTACAAGGAGCTGGTCGAGATCAACACCACCAACTCCTCCGGCAACAACACCACGGCAGCCGAGGCGATGGCGGCAAGGTTGAAGGCCGCGGGGTTCCCGGCGGCGGACGTGCAGGTGCTGGCACCGAATCCGCGCAAGGGGAACCTGGTGGCGCGGCTGCATGGAACCGGCAAGGAAAAGCCGCTCCTGCTCCTCGCGCATCTCGACGTGGTCGAAGCAAAGCGCGAAGACTGGTCGTTGGATCCGTTCGTCCTGACGGAGCAGGATGGTTACTACTACGGCCGCGGTTCGGGCGACGACAAAGCGATGGCTTCGATCTGGATCGCCACGCTCATCCGCTTGAAGCAAGAGGCGTTTATCCCGAACCGCGACCTCATCGTGGCGTTGACCTCGGACGAGGAGACCGGCGGCGACTACAACGGCGTGGCCTGGCTCCTCAAAGAACATCGCGGCCTCATCGACGCGGCCCTTGCGCTGAATGAAGGAGGTTCCGGCCGGCTCGAGGACGGCAAGCGCCTCTACAACGGTGTCGGCGCAAGCGAGAAGGTCTATGTCACCTTCGGGCTGGAGACACACAACAAGGGAGGGCACAGTTCCGCCCCCCGCAAAGACAACGCCATCTATCAACTGGCCAACGGACTGGTGCGGCTCGAGAAGTATGAGTTTCCCGTCACGCTCAATGAAGTGACCCGGGCGTACTTCGAGCGCATGTCGGCGATCGAAGAGGGACAGACTGCCGCCGACATGAAAGCCGTCGGCAGGGGAGATGCCGCCGCAGCCGCGCGTCTTTCCGAAACTCCGGCGTACAACAACCAGTTGCGCACCACCTGTGTGGCCACGCGCCTCGAAGGCGGCCACGCCGACAACGCGCTGCCGCAGATTGCGAAAGCCACGGTCAATTGCCGCGTGCTGCCCGGCGAGTCCGCCGACGCCGTACGCGACACGATCGCCAGGGTGCTGAATGACCCCGGCATCGAGATCACATGGATCGACAAGGCGAAGCCAAGCGTGCCGTCGCCGCTCACGCCCGCGGTCATGAAGCCGATCGCCGACGTCACGAATGAATTCTGGCCCGGTACGCCCGTGCTGCCGCTGATGGCGGCCGGAGCCAGCGACGGCCTCTATCTGCGCAATGCAGGTATCCCGACGTATGGTGTCTCGGGTCTCTTCGGAGAATTGAGTGACAACCGGGCTCACGGCAAAGACGAACGGGTTCGCATCGACTCCTTCTACGAGAGCGTGCAGTTCCTCTACGTGCTCGTGAAACGGCTGTCGTCGTGAAGAATCGCTTCGCCGTCACGGCGTGCCTTTTTCTGTTCGCGAGTTGTGGCGGCAACACCCCCGCTCCGGTTCCCGAGCCCGTTCCGCAGCCGGCTGCTCCTGCGCCCACGCCCAGGTCGCCGGAGGAGCCGGCCACCATCGGCACGGTGCGTGTCAACGTCAGCACGCTCAATGTGCGCGCTGAAGCGTCGGTCTCGGCCGAGATCGTCGGGCACGTCCGGCGAGGAGAGCGTTTGACTCTCCTCTCCGACGCGGGCGACTGGCTGCGCGTAAAGCTCAATGACGGGGCGAGCGGCTGGGTGTCATCGCAGCTCGTCGTCCGGGAAGGTGCCGCCGCCCGTCCGCGCCGCGGTGGTTGCCAGCCCGACAGCGACTACTCGTTCGTCACTGCGCCCAAGCCCACGTTCTCCGAGGGTGGAAAGCACGGCATGGTCGTGATCGAAGCGAGCGTCGATGGCAGAGGCATCGTCACCTCGACGCGCGTCGTCTCCAACGAGACACATGACGACGGGCTTGCCTCGATTGCTGAGCGTGAAGTCCGCGACGCCCGGTTCGCGCCGCCGATCCGCAACTGCGCGCCGAAGGCGTTCTTCTTCACCTACAAGCGGGCGTTCTGATTCTGACGGGATCACCGCGGCCGGAAGGCCCGGCCGCGGTGATCGGCAGAATCAGTGAGAGGCGTGGCCGTGTGGATTCGCCACAGCCACCTTCACCGTCCCCTGCGTCTTGTTGCCGCTGAAGTCGGTGGTTTCGATCGTGATCGTGTAGACGCGGTGGTCATCGTTATCGGCGCGCAACTGCACCGTGAGCGGACCGGTGATCTTCCATTGCAGCTCATCGTCTCCATTTCCGTGGTCGTCACCGCCATGGTCGTCCTCGCCGGCGTCGCCGTTCGAGCGCACGGAGACGATGTGCGAGACCGGGTTATTGTCCACGGCATCGGTGGCGATGACTGTGATCGTTACCGTCACCAATTTGTGGTTTGGCGGCCAGATGAAGTTAGGCGACGCCGTGATCGACACGATGTGAGGAGGTGTGGTGTCGCGGACGAGTACCGTGAACGACCCTTGTGCCGTGTTGTTGTGCGTGTCGGTCGCGGTGCACTGGACGGTCGTCGAGCCGAGCGGGAAGGTCGAGCCGGAAGCGTGATCGCAGGTGACCGGCCGCGAGCCGTCGACGAGATCGGTTGACGTCGCCGTATACGTCACAACCGCACCGTTCGGGCTGGTCGCTTCGGCGGTGATGTTCGCTGGCAGAGAGAGCACCGGCGGTGTCGTGTCCCGGACGGTGACCAGGAACGAGCCGTGCGCGGTGTTGCTGTGCGCATCGGCCGCGGTGCACTGCACGGTCGTCGAACCGAGCGGGAACGTGGAGCCGGAGGCGTGGTCGCATGTCACCGGCCGCGAGCCATCGACCAGATCAGTAGCCGTCGCGGTGTAAGTCACAACGGCTCCGCTGGCGCTAGTTGCCTCAGCGGTGATGTTCGCCGGCAGCGACAGGGCCGGCGGCGTCGTGTCGCGCACGAGCACCGAGAACGACCCATGCGCCGTGTTGCCGCTGGTATCGGTCGCGGTGCACTGTACGGTTGTCGAGCCGATCGGGAACGTCGAGCCGGAGGCGTGGTCGCATGTCACCGGCCGCGAGCCATCGACCAGATCAGTAGCCGTCGCTGTGTAGGTCACAACCGCTCCGCTGGCGCTCGTCGCCTCAGCGGTGATGTTCGCTGGTAGCGACAGGGCCGGCGGCGTTGTATCGCGAACTGTGACTATGAACGAGCCAAGCGCGGCATTGTTGTGCGTATCAGAGGCGCTGCACTGCACGGTCGTAATCCCGATCGGAAATGTCGAGCCCGAGATCGGGCTGCATGTGATCGCTACAGGACCGTCGATGGCGTCAGTTGCCGTAGCCACATAGGTCACGACCGCACCTGCCGCGCTGGTGGCCTCGGCGGTGATGTTCGCAGGCAGCGAGAGAACGGGCGGCGTGGTGTCGTTCGACACGGTGACCGTGAACGAGCCGAAGCCAAAATTCCCACTCGCGTCGGTGGCGCTGCAAAAGACGTTTGTAGTTCCGATCGCGAACGTGGAACCTGAGGGGAAGTTGCAACTCACGGGAAGGACGCCATCCACGAGATCAATTGCCGACACCGTAAATGTAACGACGGCGCCGTTCGCGCTGGTGGCGCTGGTGTTGATGTCTGCCGGCACGGTGAGGATGGGACGCGTCGTATCCACGACGGTCACTTTGAAGCTGTCCGTTGAGGTGCCTCCAGGCGAGGTCGCGGAACAGGAGACGCTTGTCAGGCCCGGCGCGAATGTCGATCCTGAGGCAGGCGTGCAGGTGATCGTGGCGTTGTCGGTCGCAGTCACAACGAAAGTCACCGGCGCACCGGCAGGTGACGTCGCTTCGGTCAGAATGTCCGCTGGCATCGTCAGCACTGGAGCGTTGGCGCCACCGATGATCGTGACCTTGAACGAGGCCCTGCCAGTATTGGCGTGACTGTCCTGGGTATGGCACTGGACAAGCGTCGTCCCCGCGGGGAAGGTCGAACCGGACGGTGGCGTACACGTGACGACGAGGCTCGCGGAACTGTCAACGTTGTCCGTCGCCGTAATCGAGAAGGTCACGACAGGCGAGCCGCTGATGATGTCCGAGACTTGCAGGATGGGTGGCGTGGTATCGGTCACGATCACTGGGAAGCTGGCGGTTGCCGCGCCGAAGCTGTCGGTGGCCGTACACGTGACGGTTGTCGTTCCGAGCGGGAAGAGAGAGCCGGACGGATGGCCGCCGCAATTGATCGCCGGCGGCGTGGGATCAACGAAGCTGAATCCGCTCACATCGAAAAAGACGTTCGCGCCGGACGGAGAAGCCGCCTCTCCGAACACGTTCTCCGGGACGAAGATCAGTGGGTTTTGCGGAGGAACCTGCCGTGGTATCACATCGAAGAAGTTGGGTCCGATCGAGCGTACGTTCGCACCATCGTTGGCCAGCACCGTCACCAGGTAATGACCTTGCTGGACCATGACCTCCCCAGGGATCGCCAGAAAAAGCGTGTCGATCCCCGTGCCTGGGTCATGGGATCCGCCGCTGCTGCTCAGCGTGAAGATCCCCGCGGGACCGTTGATCACGATATGGGTGTCAACGCTGCCGAACAGGTTTGTGCCTTGAAGAGTGACGAATTGTTCCGTGTCGAAGAGGAAGAGAGAGGAGGGTGTGATCGAATCGAGCGAGTCGGCGAACGCCGCCGTTGGAAAGAGCACGAGCAGGAAGAGCAGACAGAGAGCCCCACGTTTCATGAAGAACCTCCAGTAATAGATCGGACATGGCCATTATGCGCTCCATCACCCCGGATGTTGTGAGGGGAATCACTCCACCCTGTTCATATTCCAGGATTGGTTACTCGTAGCGGAGTGCTTCGATCGGATGCAGCGATGCCGCTTTCCACGCCGGGTAGGAGCCGAATCCGATGCCGATCGCGGAACAGACCACGAGGCCGGTGATGGCCCAGAACCAGGGAAAGACCATGCTCATGTCGAAAGCGACGGCAAGGCCGTTGCCGCCGATGACACCGCTGAGGATGCCCGCCAGTCCTCCGAGCTCGGAGAGGAGCACTGCCTCGATCAGGAACTGTTTGATGATGTCGTATTTGCGCGCGCCAATCGCTTTGCGGACGCCGATCTCCCGCGTCCGCTCGGTGACGCTGACCAGCATGATGTTCATGATGCCGATGCCCGCCGCGAGCAAGGCGATGACGCTGACCACGAAGGCCCCAACGCGCACCGTATCCGCGATCTGCGCGAACGCCGTGACCAGGGTGTCGTTCGAGTAGACCTCGAAATCGTTGTCCTGACCGAGTTTCAATCCGCGGGCAGCGCGCATCGCGCCGATCGCTTTGTCCAGCGTGTCGTTGTAGGTGGCCTGTGAGGTCGATTGGATGGCCAGGTTGACCGTGCGGTGCTCATGGCCGAAATCGGAAAGGAATTTCGTGATCGGCGCGAGTACGTAGTCGTCCTGCGACTGCCCGAGTGACGCGCCCTTCTCTTCGAGCACACCGATGATCATGTATGGCTTCGAGTTGATCTTGATCGTCTTGCCCAAAGGGTTCTGGCTCGGGAAAAGTTTCTTCTGAATGCCCGTGCCGACGACGGCCACGGCTCGTCCGAGATCGACATCGTCGCGCGAGATGTTGCGGCCGTAGGTGATGGAGAAACTGTTGGCGGCAAGGAAAAACTCATTCGTTCCGACCACGGTTCGGCCCTGGAGCGTGACGTTGCCGACGCCGATGGTCTTGTCGCCGTCGAATACCTTGAAGGCGATGGCATTCGCCTGACCCTCCATGCGGCGAGCGAAATCATTCGCCTGATCGAGAGAGATGTCGCGGCGGTTGGCGAACTTCTCCTCGGGATCACGAGTGTTGATGACTGGATACTTGGCGAACTGAAAGATGTTGCTGCCGAGGAAGCTGAGGCCTGACTCGATCGATCCCTGAATCACGCTGAGCGCAGTCATGACACCGATCACGGAAAAGACGCCGATGGCAACTCCGAGCATCGTCAGCGCGGAGCGAAGCCTGTTCGTCCGCAACGAGCCGAGGGCCATTCTGAAGATTTCGGTGAGGAACATGTGTGTTTGGTTTGTGCTGTTAGTGAACGGTTGATTAGTGGATCAGTCGATCAGGACCAATGCCCCCAGCTCCACTGGATCCACCGATCAACTGGTTCCTGGTCCACCGATTCTGATCCACTGATCCACTGATCCACTGATCCACTGATCCACTGACCCTACTCATACCTCAACGCCTCGATCGGATCGAGCCGCGATGCGGATAGCGCCGGGGCGAAGCCGGAGAAAATGCCGGTCATCGTGGAGACGATCAACCCGGTGATTACCAGTCCAGCCGAGAACTGAATCGGAAACGACGGGAAGGCCGCCGCGACGCCGGCACACATCAGGAAGGAGAGCGCCAGGCCGGCAGCACCGCCGATGAGGCAGATCGAGATCGCTTCGACGAGGAACTGCAGCAGGATGGTCCGCCGCCTTGCGCCAACCGCTTTACGCGTGCCGATCTCCCGAGTCCGCTCTTTGACGCTGACGTAAGTGATGTTCATGATACCGATCGCACCGACGAAGAGCGCCAGCCCGGTCACGAAGAGTCCGGCGACGGCAATGCCGGCCTTGATCGGCTCGATCGTGCTGCGCAGCCCTTCCTGGGCGTTGATCTCGAAGTCGTCCTTCTGTTCCGGGCGCAGTCCTCGCACACGGCGCATATCGCCGGTCAGCTCATCGCGCGCCTGGGCCAGGCGATTCCTGTTCTTCACCTTGACGCGGATGGAGGAGTTGAGGCGCGAGCTGAACGTCTTCATGAAGGCGGACATGGGGACGACCAACTCGTTGTCGAAACTGAAGAGGCCGAGAAACGTTCCGAGCTTGGTGAAGACGCCGATGACGCGGAAAGGACTGCCGCCGATCATCACCGTCTTGTCGAGCGCCGACTGCTTTGGGAAGAGCGCGTCGGCTACGTCGTATCCCAGGACGGTTACATTGCGGGCGCCGCGTGACTCGACCGCTGTGAAGAAGCGGCCCTCTTTGAATGACGCGGGCGCCAGGACCAGAAACTCATCCGTCGTTCCTTGTGCGAGAACGCCGGAAACCTCGTTGTCGCCGTACTTCACGCTCTTCGATGTGGCCAGAATCGGTACGGCGGTGACGAGCTGCGAGTTCGGCGTCGCTTCGATGAGACGGTTCAGAGCGTCGGCGTGCCGCGGTTCGATCTTGCGCCGGTTGCGGTAGTTCCACCAGTCGTCGACGTTGTGCCAGGGCCACTTCTCGACATAGAGGATGTCGTCGCCGATGACCGAGAGACTCCGCTCGAAGCCGACCTCGATGCCGCCGATGGCGGATCCCATCAGCGTGACAGCGATGATGCCGATGATTACCCCCAGCGCGGTGAGGATCGAGCGCATTTTGTGCACCCGGATCTGTCCGAACGCAATGCGGAAACTTTCAGTGAGCTCGATCGTGATGTCTTTCATCGGGACCTACACTTTCTGCTTCTCGATCTCCACCTTCGCTCCGTCCTTCAGTTTCCGGCTGATGGCGGTGTAGCTGCCGGAGACGACCTCGTCACCCGGTTTGACACCGCTCTTGATCTCGATGAAGTTCGTGTCGGCGATTCCGGTCTCGACTACCTGCATCTTCACCTTGTCGCCGTTCTTGAGGAAGACCACGCGCTGCAGTTTCTCGCGCTGCTCACGCTCTTTCTGCTTCTCGAGCGTCTGGTTCGAGACTTCGGACTTGTTGTCTTCGTCCTTGGCCACACTCTCCGCGCTTTGCTTCTCGCGCTCCTCGGGGGAGAGTTTGCTGTCGCTGCTGCGTACGGTGACGCTCTGGATGGGGACTGCGATGACGTTCTTGACCGTGTCGGTCTCGATGTCAGCCGTCGTGCTCATGCCCGGGCGAAGCTTCACCGACCTGTCGGATACCCGGATCTTGACTTCGAAATTCGTGACCTGCTCCTGAGTCCCGGCGTTGTTCGTCGTGGCGGTACTGGCGATCTCGCGTACGACACCGGCGATCTTCCGGTCGGGATAGGCATCGACGCTGATGCGGGCAATGTCTCCAACCTTTACGTTGACGATGTCGTTCTCGTTGACGTTGACGCGGGCTTCCATGTTGCTGAGATCGGCGATGCGCATGACTTCCGTACCGGCGAACTGGCTCGTGCCAACCACGCGCTCGCCCAGCCGGCTGGTGAGCGAGCTGATCGAACCGTTGTTCGGTGCCACGATCGTCGTCTTCGAAAGAGAGTCATTGATCTGGTGAAGAGCACCCTCGGCACGCTGAACGTCGAACTGAGACGCGTTGAGCGCCGACTGCGCCATCTCGAAGGTCGTTTGCGCGGCCTTGCGGTCAGACTCGGGGATGAGCCGCGAGGCGAAGAGGTTTTTTGAACGCGAATAGTCGGCCTCGGCTTTGGCAAGCTGCGCCTTCTGCGTCATGCTCGTGGACCGCGCGCTGCTCAGCGCGGCCTGTTGCTCCTCCACCTGGGCGCGGTACGCGTCCGGCTTGATTCGCAGCAACAGCTCGCCTTTGTGTACGATCTGCCCTTCTTTGACCGGCATCTCGATGATCTCGCCTGAGACCTCGGGCGAGATCTTGACTTCGATCTCAGGCTGGATCTTGCCCGTGGCCGTGACGAGCTGCGTGATCGTCTTCCGGAACGCTTTGTCGGTCGTCACCGGGATCGGCTTCTCGCGCTTCTTCGCCATGCCCGCGGCGACGGCCGCAATCGCGATGATGAGGATGATGCCGATGATCCAAAGCTTCTTACGTGAGCGCTTCGGTTTGTTGAGAGATGACAATGGGACTGCGGTCATGTGACTTCACTCCAGACGGGCCAGGGCCCGGGCGTTTGGACTGTCAGGCTTCAACGGATTTGCGCTGCGAATGTTGCAGCGGGACCGGTTTCGGCAACAGCGTGGGCGGACGGCCTATTCTGTAGGTTGTGTTGGTGTTGCTCCCACCCTATCGAGCAGCATGCCTCCTCGCAAAGGCGCCGCCAACGACGATGAGGTGACCACCTACTTGTGCGTAGACGCGTCCTTTTGCATCGACGGCTACCGGGGTGTACGCCGCGCCGAGCGGTCCTCCCATTGCGAGGCGGTCAAGAAGGACGCCGCCCTGGGCGATAGCGTAGAGGATCCCGTCTTCGGCGTTGGCGTAGACGGTACCGTTCGTGTCAATGGCCGGCGCGTTGACGCACCACTCGAAGCCGAATGGCCGGTCGACGCAGTCTCCCTGGATGCAGGCTGTCCTCGAGGGATTGGCGTACTGCCATTCGACCTTGAAACCGGGATCGAGTTGCGTGACGAAATTGCCCGGCACGCTGAAGTTGCTGTCGTAGTGGTTCTCTTTTGTCACGATGGAATAGGTGCCGTTGTGCTGCCAGATGGCCGGTGTGGTGTCCCAGCCGAAAGGGTACCCGCCGAGATAGGTGCCATCCGCGGCGAAGTGCATCAGGTGCCCCTGATCGCCGTTGTAGAGCGTGTACGCGCCGTAGATGATCGTTCCGTCAGGAGCCACGACGGGCGAAGCGGTGGAGTTGTTGATCACACGGCCGGAGCCGGGCTGATTGTCCCAGGGATCGACGCCGGTGGCCGTTCCATCGGGGCAGCCGCCGTTGGTGCCGTTCGGCGGGAGCAGGACGTTGCAGCCGTCGTGGAACCGATTCCGCATCGATGTGGCCCACTTCGGTGTGAGGTCGGGGTTGACGGCGACGAGATAGGACCAGAAGTCGTTGAAGTGGGTACGGCTGACGATGTAGATCGTTCCGTTTGCGGCAACAGCAGGTGCGCTGTTCACCCCCGGCCGCTGTGAACCGCAGACGATCGACGGCGCGACCGATTGAGGCGTTGGAGGCATGCGCGCCGACCCGGGGGAAAACCGGTACGTGCAGAGATCGGCCGCCTTCGGCGCGTTTGGAACCAGCGTCGAGAACGGGACCATCGCGATGTGCAGATCCGGCGCAACGCGAACGAGCCACGCCCCGGTCACGTCGTTGTTCCAGGGACCGGAGGCTTGCGTACTGAAAGCGCAGTAAAAGATGTTGCCGGCCGAATCGACCGTGGGCGGACCAGAGACGTAGGTCCGCGGGTCAACGGTGGCAAAGGGGTTGATACGGCGAATGACCGCGCCGGTGGTCCGGTCGATCTGCACCAGGGTCCCGCCCCCGGCGGGGGCGAAGATGAAGCCGTTGGCCAGAACCGGCTGAAAGACCGGCTCCCAATAATCGGAATAGTCCGGGACTGGGACCCAATCGGTTGTGGCCGACCACTTGTCAGCGAGCTGTCCGTTTTCCCAGTGCATCCGATGGACGCTCCAGACGGTGATGGGGAAAGCCGGCCCGACGAATGCCCGCTGCTTCAATGACATGAAAACGTCGTCGCCGTCGAGGAGCGGCGCCGGGTAGTGAACGAGCAGATCGCCGTTGGTCAGGATCTGATCGGGGGCGGTCGGATCGTGAATAAAGTCGGCGAGTACGTGGGCGAGTGGCTGGCCGGCCAACGCGGCGTTTCCGGTGTGCTGGGGATTGCTGCCGAACTGTGACCATTGCGCCCGTACCATCGTAGCCGCCAGGAGCGTGATCGTTACCACAAATAAGCGCTTGACCATGGGGTCATAGCCTACGCGATTTCCGAGCAGGACGGTTGCCCGTTTTCGCGGACGCTCTGTCCTCGATCGAGGAGAGCAGGCTGGACGGTCTTCCGCTCAGCAGGCGCCCCTTCTCTCAGCGGGCTTCGATCCGGTGCTGGCTCAACCGTCGCATGAGAGTTATCCTGTAGAAACTCGAACCGGAGGAAGACCATGAAAAAGAGCATCATCCATGCAGTCGCCGCTCTGTTCCTGCTCCTCGTTGCCGCACCGCTCTTCGCTGTGCAGCGGAACGCGGTCGACGAAGTCATCCGGATGACCAAGGCCGGAGTCGCCGAGGACACCATCCTGGAGTACATCGAGAAGACGGACGCGCGAATCGTCGTCACCGGCGATGACGTCATCGCCATGACCGAGGCCAACGTGCCGAAGTCTGCGATCAAGGCTCTCGTCGATGCGGCTGGCGATCGCCGTGACTACCGCAACCGTAGTTACTCCTCGCCGCGCGTCGTCGTAACGGCGCCGGGCTATTACCCAGGCTACTACTACGATCCGTATTACTATGATCCGTTCTTTTACCGCTCGAGCTTTTTCCTCGGCTTCGGGGCTGGATCCGTCTTCCGTGGTGGTTTCCATGGCGGCTTCCACGGCGGCTTCCACGGCGGCTCCCACGGTCATCATCACCGGTAGAGAGAGTTATTGATCGAAGCGAGGGTCGCCATCTCATGGCGACCCCGCTTCGCGCCCCTCGGCTTGATGACGCCGGCTCACGCGGCCGGCTTGCGATCCGAGTTGGCTGCGGAAGGCGCCTTCGTTGCGGGCTCTCAGTGTCCTCGCGAAAGCTTTGGGCAGACCTGACAGCCAGCAGCCAGCACCTTCGTGGTATCCCCACCTTCCAAAACTGGGTCATTTGTTGCGCCATGGGTCATGTTTTCTTGGCTGAATCATGACTGTTTGGTGTCTTTATTGACCCCCGTCCAAATCACAAGTCATTGTTTTCAGTGACTTACTGCTGATTTTGCTGCGGCACAGAGCGTGCTCAAGTAGGCGGCAACCCAAAAAAGGGAGAAAGGGAATCTAATGAAGAAAGTTTTGATCGTAGTAGCGTCACTCTCACTTGTCGCCGCATCGGCCATGGCTCAGCAGAAGGCAAATGAACTGAACCCGAGGGCGGGACATCACGAGACCAATGGAGACGATCGTGGCGACGATGGCAATGGCGCCTCAAACAGGGCTGGTGCCGCTGCCGGCAGTGGGAACCTGATCAACCATGGCGGTCCGGTCATGAACGGCGGCAAGGTCGTTTGTATTTTCTGGGGAAGCATTTCGTCCTCGTATACATCGAACGCGCAGTCGTTCCGCTCGACCGGCATGGTCTCGCACATGGGAATGCTGTCGCAGTACGGCGTTAACGAGACCACGCTCGCCGGCTCGCATGCCGATGTGTTCGACTCGGTTCCTCCTTCCTCTCATCGCGTTACCGACGTGATGGTGCAGCAGGAAGTGGCCCGCACAGTGGGCTTCAACCCGGCCGACACAAACACGATCTACGAAGTCTTCATCCCGAATGGCTACTACTCCGATGATGGCAGCGGAGCAACCTCCTGCGGCGGACCGAACCTTCAGTACTGCGCGTATCACAGCAGCGGCGATGGTACACATCTCGCGACCAACGCGAAGTACTCGATCGAGCCGTTCCCGAGCTGCAGCGGCTGCTCGGCCTCCGGCTTCAGCACGAATCAGAACGCAAATCACTTCATGATTCACGAGACCCGCGAAGCGCTCACCGACCCGCTCGGAACGGCGTGGTGGGACTCCGTGGGCTTCGAAGCCGATGACAAGTGCGCATGGACCGGCCTGTTCATCTCGAACGGATTCGGCTACCAGCCCGAGTATTCGAACTCGGCGAGAAACTGCGTCCAGTAGTCCACGCCCCAAAGGTTCGCCTTCGAGAAGCCCGGGCCAGGTGCCCGGGCTTCTTTTTTTTGTTCCGACGGTTCGATGGCCGTTCCAACCCGATATCATCATGCGAATGAGCTGGATGCGGAACCTTGACCTGTCGCCCCGCTGACATCCGCGCGGGCAGTTCTCGTGAGCGCTCAATCTCCGAGGCCGGGCATGCGTGCTGCGGGCTGAGGCTACTCAGGGCCGCGCTGATCATCGTCGTGTTTTCGTCGAGCAGCCTGCTTCACGCCGATGTGCTGCTGCGCGTCGGAAGCATCACGATCAGAGCCATCCCTGTTTTCGATGCCGCGGAAGTTGCGCACGGCGCCTTCTACCGGGCTCTGAACGTCCTCCATGTCCAGACCCGGGTCGCGCTGCTTCGCCGCTTCCTTCTTTTCCATGAAGGCGATCCCTACGATCCGGCTCTTCTCTCCGAGACAGAGCGCAACCTGCGCCTCTTCGATTTTCTCAAGAGCGCCTCCGTGACCGCCTCGCCCCCGCACGACGGAGTCGTCGATGTCACGGTGACCACGCAGGATCAGTGGACGACCGACGTCAACGGGGACTTCTCGAACGACGGAGGCATCGCCAGCTACGATTTCGACGTCACCCAAAAGGATCTCTTCGGCTCCGGCAGCGAGTTGGAACTGCACCTCGATCACGGTGTGGAACGGAACAGCAACACGATCGAGCTCCTGCATCCGGCGGCGCTCGGTCCGTACTGGAGTCTGGATACGTTCTATTCGAAGAATTCGGACGGCAACGAGGAGAAGCTCGCGCTCGACAGGCCGCTGTTCTCGTATAAGACGCCGTGGTCTGCGAGCTTTCTGTTCGACCACCTGCTCCGAGATGAGCGGATCTATCAGCGCGGGGACGTCGTCGCCCGTTTCCGCCAGGAGCATCGCCAGTTGTCGTTTTCGCGGTCGCACGTCCTGCACGCGGATGAGAAGGGATCGTCAGGCATCGTGGCAGGTTTCGATCTGCTGGACGACTCGTTCTCGCGCATCGAGCAACGTCCTCTCGACGCCATTCCCGCAGCGCGTCATTTCCGCTTCCTCGATGCGGGATACGAGTCGACCGGTTTCCGGTTCCTGAAACTCAACTACGTCGACAGCGATCTGCGCGAGGAGGACTTCAACCTCGGGGTCTTCACCAGCGTGCATGCCGCCATCTCGCCGCGCCGCTCCGGCAACTCGCCGCTGACCTGGCGTCTCAGCGCCAGCGAGGGGATGGGTTACGCTTTCAGCGATCACTCATTCGTCACTGGCCTGATCAGCGCATCGACGCGCGCTCCGCGGGACCGCAATTCGATTGTCTCGCTCGACGTCCGGTCGGTCACTCGATTCCAGACGCATTATCCACAGGCGTTTGTTACGCGCGCCCGCCTCGACCTCGGCTCGCAGCTCGACCGCGACGTGCAGTTCCTTGCCGATGGCCGGACCGGCTTGCGCGCCTATCCCGATTTCGCATTCGAGGGCAGCCGGCGGCTGATCTTGAACGCCGAGCACCGCCTGTACCTCGGCCACGAACTGCTGCAGCTCTTCGGACCGAGTGTGGCCGTTTTCGCCGATTCCGGTCAGGCGGTCGACGGACCGTTCCGCGGCATGAAAAGCGATGCCGGTATCGGCTTGCGCATCGGTATCGCCCGTATCGACTCGGCGCTAATCAGGATCGATTGGGCGTATGCCTTCAACGCAAGCCCGCTCAGCCGCCGCGGCGGTGTGTTCTCGATCTCGACCACGCAGGCGTTCTGATGGCTCGAGAGCCCGCATGGTATTGTCAAAGACCACCCTTCCTGGATGGGACAAAGCGTGTATTCCACTGAATTCGCCGAGGTATCGACACTGGGCGAAACGCTTCGGCGGGAGATGGCGAGCCTCTATCTGAGCACCTACGACGGCTCGAGCGAAGAACTCTTCTTTCACGACCTTTCGAAGAAGGATGAGGTCCTGCTGCTGTATGACGCGGCGCGGCTCGTTGGATTTACGACCATCGGGGTGTTCGAGCGCGAGTGGCAGTCGCAACGCATCCGCGTCGTCTATTCGGGAGACACGGTGGTCGACCGTGCTCACTGGGGCCAGCAGGCGCTTGCGTTCGACTGGATCAGCAGGATGGGAGCGCTCAAGCAGCAGCACCCGGAGATGCCGTTGTTTTGGTTGCTGCTGGTGAAAGGACATCGCACCTTTCGATACCTTCATCTATTCGCCCGGTCCTTTTACCCCCATTGGAACGTCGACCGGAGCGACCTCGAGCCTCTCGCCAGCGCCCTCGCGCTGGAGATGTACCCGGACGACTACAACCCGTCCACGGGAGTCGTCGAGTTTCGCCAATCGCGCGGTCACCTGAGGTCCGAGATCGCCCTTCCCGCACCTGAAGAGATGAGCAGGGAAGAGGTGAGTTTTTTCCTGAAACGGAATCCCGGATTCGAGCGCGGCCACGAGCTGGTCTGCCTCAGCGAGATGGAGCCTCACAACATGAAACCGCTGACGTTGCGTTTGTTCTCGGGGGCAGGGAATGCGGGATAAGACCATTTCACCGTGGAGAAACAACCCGCACTGGGAGCCTCATAGCTCATTCCAATTGAGAGCCCTTCTCTCCCCCGTGCGCGGGGGAGAAGGACTCTCGATTGAAAGGGCTGGTTTCGACCACCCTGAAACTACTGCACCGTCGTGCCGTGTCTCCGTGGTGCGAGCCTCGTGATTTGAATGATGGTTACCAGCGCGTGGGATCGCCTCGTGTTACCAGACCGGCCATCCGAGCCATGGCTTCCGTCCCTGCTCGCAGGCAACGCCCACACAGCGTACCTCCGCAGCTACGGGTCGCCTCGGACCATGGAAGCTTTCCGCAACAAAGTGCCGGTCATCAGCTATGACGACTTGCTCCCGTGGATCAAGCGCCTCGGCAGAGGTGAGGCGAACGTGCTCTTCACCGGACATCCCATCTCCTTCGAGCGCACTGGCGGTAGTACCGGCGGGGCGAAGCTCATTCCCTATTCGGCCGCCGGTCTTTGCGATTTCCAGTCGTCTCTGCTGCCGTGGCTCGCCGGCGTAGTGAAGGCTCATGGCATTACCGGGCGTGCGTACCTGTCGATCAGCCCTGCCACCCGCCAGCCGGAATCGATCAACGGCGTTCCGGTAGGTCTCCCGGACGGCGCCTATCTTGGCTCCGCCGCTTCTGAGGTGCTCTCGCAAGTGACTGCTGTGCCGTTCGAAGTGGCGGGCATCGCGGACGTGGTGCACTGGCGCGAGGAGACCTTGCGTCATCTCACTGCCGCTCACGATCTGGAGCTGGTCTCGGTCTGGAGTCCGACCTTTCTACTGCAGCTTCTGGAGGAGATCGAAGAGCCGCAGGCTTTGTGGCCCAATCTCAAAGTGGTGAGCTGCTGGGCGTCGGCCGCGTCTAAGACGTTCGCCGAGGAGCTTGCGGCCCGATTGCCATACGCGCATCTCCAGCCGAAGGGGCTCTTGTCGACGGAGACCGTGGTCACAGTGCCTGACGCCGACGGCCGGCCGGCGTTGACCACGTACGGATTCTTCGAGCTCGAACGCGAAGGGCGGCTTTATCTCGAAGACGAGCTCACGCTGGGATCAACTTACGAGATTGTGGCGACGACGGCGAGCGGTTTGTATCGGTATCGCACCGGAGACCTGGTCTGCTACGAAGGACTGTCGGGCCTTGGCCGCCCCGTCCTGGAGCTCATCGGACGAGGTGGTCTCATCTCCGACCTCGTTGGCGAGAAGCTCACCGAATCATTCGTGGCCCGATGTCTCGAGCACGTGCCGGGGTTCCGGTTGCTGATACCGGAGTCCGAAGGCAACGGCTACCTGCTGGCAGTCGAAGCTGGCTCACCCGCGAATATCGAGGAGATCGAGAGGCGGCTCTGCGACAATCCGCAGTATGAGTACGCCCGCCGGCTCGGACAGCTAAAAGCGCTTCGGCTGATGCCGGTGCGGCGTCTTTTCGACAAGTATGCAGACGCCCAGGCCGCGCAAGGTGTACGGTTAGGTGATGTGAAGCCGGTGTCACTGCGAAACGAGCGCGGATGGACCGCGCGATTGGGAGAACAAGCATGAAGATCGCGCTGATCTCACCCAAAGGACCGCTGTATCGGCACCGCGGCGGAATCTTCCGGAAGTCGCTTCGCTATCAGCCGCTGACCCTCACGACGCTGGCCGCGCTCGTACCGCCGGAGCTGAATGCGGAGATCGAGGTCTACGACGAAGGGATTCAGGACGTCCCGCAAAGCCTTGACGCGGACCTCATTGGAATGACGGTCATTACCGGTACGTCGAAGCGCTCGTACGAGCTTTCAGATCTGTTTCGCGCGCAGGGGAAGACCGTGGTGCTGGGCGGCCCGCATGTCACGCTGGTTCCCGAGGAAGCTGCGCGGCACGCTGACGCGATCGTCGTGGGCTATGCCGAGGACACCTGGCCCGAGCTTCTCCGGGACTACGCGCGCGGAGCGATGAAGCGCGAATATCGCCAGGCGCACGACTTCTCGATGGAGGAGCGGACGGACATGCCCTTCGCCCGCCGCGAGCTTTTCGACGGGCGCAACTTTCTCACGCAGGCGGTATTCGAGGCCACGCGCTCCTGCGGTCACGACTGCGAGTTCTGCATCGCGCCGGCGGCCTGGGGCAGCCGCCAGATCCAGAAGCCGGTCTCCTGGGTCGTTGAGGACATCCGCCGCGTGGGTCAGAAGCGGATCCTGTTTGTCGACCTGAACCTTGTCGCCGGTAAGGCTTACGCCAGGGAGTTGTTCACGGCGCTGATCCCACTGAAGGTGCGCTGGTTCGGACTCTCGACCGTGCTGATTGCGCACGATCCGGAACTGATGGAGTTGATGGCGCGATCTGGCTGCCGAGGATTGCTGCTCGGGCTCGAGACCATCATGGCGGGAAGCCTTCAGGACGCGAAGAAACGGTTCAACGGCTCGGTCGGCTACAAGGAACTGATCGCGCACCTGCACGAGTTGGGTATCGCCATCCAGGGCTGCTTCGTGTTCGGTCTGGATCATGATCCGCTGGAAGTGTTCGACGCCACGGTCGATTTCGCCATCGAAGCAGCGATCGATCTGCCACGCTTCGCGGTGCTGACACCCTTCCCTGGAACGCCGCTGCATCAACGGCTCGCCAGCGAAGGACGCATCCTCACCCGCGACTGGGAGCTTTACGACGGCCAGCACGTTGTCTTCCAACCTCGCAACATGAGCCCGCAGCAGCTCGCCGCCGGTCA
Organism: Thermoanaerobaculia bacterium; assembly: GCA_038230535.1. Taxonomy (GTDB): domain Bacteria; phylum Acidobacteriota; class Thermoanaerobaculia; order Gp7-AA8; family Gp7-AA8; genus JADGNZ01. Next base: position 7,654 of record JBBRNB010000083.1, on the reverse strand, counting down.
CGAGCGGGCCTGGAAGAGCGTGTACCGATACAGCGCCATCGCCCGCCGGCTCTGGAAGGCGGGAAGCCTCGAGCCTCTCGGCATCGCGGCGAACCTCGGCTATCGCTTCTACGCTCATCACCTGCAGCGTTTCTATACCTGCGACTGGCATCTCTCGGCATTGCCGTCGCTGCAGAGGGCTTGATGAGCGACGTCCTCTTCAACGTAAGGCCGGAGGTTTGATGACAACCTTCCGACTCGCCACGGAAGCTGACGATGCCTTGCTGCGCTCCCTCGTGCGCGACAACGGCATGCCCACCTGGGTCGAGATGGCGATCGAGCACGAGCCGTCGTTCTTCGCAGGAATGAACCTCTTCGGTCACGACTGGGCTGTCATCGCCGAGGAAGAGGGTGATGTGGTGGGTATGTACACGGCGGCAGTCGTCACGGTTCATGTCGATGGCCAGCCTGAACAGCTCGGCTACCTCGGCGGTCTGCGCGTGAATGCAGGACATCGGCGCCGCATTCGCTATTTGCGCGAAGGCTATGCTTCGATACGACGCCTTGCTCCTGCTGCCGTCCCTTGGTGGTTCACAGTTGTCGCTGCAGAGAATCAGACCGCGAGAAGGCTCTTCGAGTCCCGTGTCGCCGGCCTTCCTGCCTATCACCTGCAAGGCGAGTATCTGACGTTCGCTCTGCCCAGCGCGCGTGGGAAGAGGCGAGGCCTGTGGCGTCGAGCCGGCAACGAGGATCTGCCTCAGATCGTACATTTCTATAACACGCAGGCGGCCGCGTATCAGTGCTCTCCGGTGCTCTCCGATGAATTGGTTCGTCGAATCGGGGTCGAGCACTTCTTTCTCTATTCGTATGACGACGAGCTTCGAGGTGTCGCCGCACTTTGGGATCAGCGCGCCTTCAAGCAGATCGTGGCCCGGCGCTACCGTGGCCCGATTGGTTCACTGCGGCTTGCCTACAACTTCTACGCGAAACTGTTCCGCCGGATCCCGTTGCCACGCGAAGGGGACGCACTCGAGCAGGTGTTCATCGCTTTCCTGGCGCTGACCGAATCGGCTCTGTCCGATGCCTGCGTCCTGCTGGAAGACCTTCTCTCGCACTGTAAGACGCCAGCGGCGAGCCTCGGACTGCACGCCGCGCACCCGCTTGTTGCCGCCGTGGAGAAGCTGAAGCCTCTTCCGTACCCGGCGCGCGTGTACGCTGTGAGCTTTGAAGGGAATCCACCGCAGTTCAGTGGCCGCCCTGCCCAACCCGAGGCGGCGTTGCTATGAAGCTGACCCTCATCCGCCCGAACCTCGGCGATTATCGCTCATCAGATGCGATGCCGCCGCTGGCGATGGGCATCCTCGCCGCCCGCTCGCCGGGTTGGGACGTCAGCTTTTACGACGAAAAGGCCGAGCCGGTGCCTACCGGTGACGAACCGGATCTCGCCGCATTCAGCGTCGAGACCTACACCGCACGTCGAGCCTACGCCCTCGCCGACGACTATCGCGCGCGTGGTGTGCCGGTGGTCATGGGCGGCTACCATCCCAGCTTCCTGCCGGACGAGGCTCTCCTGCATGCTGACGCCGTCGTCGTGGGTGACGCGGAAGGCCCCTGGGAGTGTCTGCTTGCGGACTTCGCTGCGGGGCGTCTGGAGCGCCGCTATACAGGCGGTAACGATGCTCCGCTGACCGATTACCGGTTGGACCGATCGATCTACGAAGGGAAACACTACGCGCCTGTGGAGCTCGTCCAGTACGGCCGCGGCTGCCGGTTTTCGTGCGATTTTTGCTCCATCCATAATTTCTACGGCACGAGCCTGCGCGTGCGTCCCCTCGATGGGCTCCTCGCTGAGATCGATTCGCTCCCTTCGAGCCGATTGCTCTTCTTCGTCGACGACAACCTTTTCGGACGAAAGCCGGATCTGCTTGCACTCCTCGACGCGATCGCACCTTTGAAGCGCCGCTGGTCCTGTCAGATCAGCATTGACGTGGCGCGGGAAGATGCAATGCTCGACCGGCTGGCGGCAGCGGGTTGTGCGTACGTGCTCATCGGTTTTGAATCTCTGGAGCCCGGCAGTCTGAAACAGATGCGGAAGCCCTGGAACAAGGTGAGCGGCTCTTACGAGCGTGTCGTCCGGGCCTTGCACAGCCGCAACATCGGCATCTATGGAACCTTCGTCTTTGGCTACGACGCCGACACAAAAGAGAGCATTGAGCGTACCCTTGATTTTGCGCTGGAGTCGCGTCTGGAGATCGCGAACTTCAATCCTCTGACTCCAACACCCGGCTCGGAGTTGTACGACCGGTTGCTCGCCGAAGGGCGGCTCCTGTCACCCGAGTGGTGGCTCGACCCGGAATACCGTTACGGAGACGCAATCTTCAAGCCGCGCGGCATGAGCGCCCGCGAGCTGACCGAGGGTGTATTCGAGGCTCGCCGTCGCTTCTATAGTTGGCGGTCCATCGGTAAGCGGGTCCTCCGCTCCGATACTCTCTTCTCACCCTTCCGGGCCGGCATGACTACCATCGCCAATGTCATCTCGCGGCGCGAGATCTATAAGAAGCAACACCGCCTGCTGGGACTGTGACCAATGAAGATCACTTTCATCAAGCCAAACATCGGCCGCCGGGAGCACAGCCTGTATGTTGACGAGGGGCGCATGGAGCCGCTTATGCTGGCCGTGCTCGCGGGGATGACGCCTCCGGACGTCGAATGCGTGCTCTATGACGATCGGATGGAGTCCATTCCGTTCGACGAGCCTACGGATCTTGCGGCGATCACTGTCGAGACCTATACAGCGCGCCGTGCCTATGAGATTGCTGCTGATTACCGTGCGCGCGGTGTGCCGGTAATCCTCGGCGGGATGCACATCACGCTGCTGCCGGATGAGGCCGCCCTTCACGCAGACAGCATCCTCCTGGGTGATGCGGAGACAATCTGGGCTGATGTCGTCGCGGACGCCCGCCATGGACGGCTCAAGCCTCGTTACCAGGGTCCGCCGGGCGTCGGTCAGATTGGCAGAGTGATGCCTCGGCGCGATCTGTTCCGAGGCAAGGGGTATCTGCCGCTCACGCTGATGCAATTTGTTCGCGGTTGCCGCTTCGCCTGCAGCTTCTGTGCGGTAAGTCAGTACTTCGACAGGAAGCACTACGTTCGCGCGATCGATGACGTGCTCGCCGAGATCGAGGCGCAGGATCGAAAGTTCATTTTCTTCATCGACGACAACATCGCCAGCGATCAGAAGGCTTTGGCCGAGTTCTGCCACGCGCTCATCCCGATGAAGCTGCATTGGGTCAGCCAGGCCAGTCTCGACGTCACGCGCAATGCGCCGCTCATGAAGCTGCTCGAGCGCGCCGGAAACTGGGGCAATGTGACCGGGTTCGAGACCATTACGCCCGAAAGCCTGCGCGAATCGAGGAAGGCGCCCAACATCCCACGATTCTCCAAGTACAAAGAAGAAGTGCGCGTTCTTCGCGAGCACGGTATGCAGAGCTGGGCCGCTTTCACCCTCGGGTATGACCACGACACCAAAGAGTCGATCGAAGCCACCGTCGATTTCGCGCTCGAAAGCAGGTTCACCCTGGCCGCCTATAACATCCTGATGCCGTATCCAAATACGCCGCTCTATCACAAGCTGGAGAAGGAAGGCCGCCATCTATATGACGGCAAATGGTGGCTCCATCCGCAATACCGCTTCAACAGCGCCGCATTCGTACCGAAGCTCATGAGTCCGGACGAATTGACGGATGCCTGCCACGCCGCCCGCACCCGCTTCAATACGATCCCCGCCCTCTTCCACCGGTTCTCCGATATGCAGACGCACTTGCGGTCCATCGCGCGGATGGCGGGCTTCTGGCGCTACACACTCCTCTTCAAAAAGGAGATCCCCAGGAAACACGGAATGCGGTTCGGGCTGCGATGAGAAGGGCGCTGTCGGTCTACCAGTACGTTGCCCCGGTTGTCCTCGCTCCCGCTTCGTTCGCGCTCTGGTACAGGGAGTACAGCGGCAACCTGAAGCTCACGATCGTCGCCTGGCTGGTGCCGGTGCTGTGGGCCTACATCGTGCCGGGCATCGGAACGAATGTTCTGAAAGTATGGGAGTTTGATACACGCTTTCGTCTGGGCCGGTTCCGGCCGCATCATGGCTTCGTGTTCGGATCGTCGACAGCGATGCTCGCGTGGCTCGTGCACGCCGCGCCAGCGCGCGATCTCTGGTCCATCGTCAGGTATGCGCTGGTTCTCTGCTCTTTGCTCGGCTTCTGGAACTATCTGTACGACGTCAAGGCGCTGCAGGCGGGACTCCTTCGCGTATACAACCAACCGTGGGCCGATGGAAGAGGGGCGGCGGAGGTGGCCCTCGACTACGCGCCATGGTTCTTTGGTGGTTTTGGTGCTGTCTATGGCGCCGCCATTGGTACTGTGGAGTGGCTCGAAAGACACGGCGGGCTGCCGGCGCCGTTGTATGTCGCGGCATTCATTCTCGCCCTGGCTCTCTCTCTAGTCTTGCCGCCGGCTGGTTATGTGTGGCAGTCGGTCCGGCGCCACGGTCATTGGGGCACGCGTCCCGTGGAGAGGCCGAATGACAAGACAACCGATAAGACAATAGAGAAATGTCTGAGCGTCTGAACTGGCTCATCCTCGCCGCCTCTGCCCTGGCGACATCCGCCTGCCTCTGGGTGGCATGTCACGGTCCCTGGTGGTCGGTGCTGCTCGGTGCGGGAGCGTTTGCCTTCGTGAACAACATCCCTTTTGCACTGATGCACGAAGCCGTACACAGCGTGGCCTCGGCATCGCCGAGCCGCAACTACGCTCTCGGATTCGTCGCGAGTTGTATGTTTCCGACATCGTTTACTCTGCAGCAGACGGCACACCTGGGCCATCACGCGCGCAACCGCACAGACGCGGACCTCTACGATTACTACCTGCCAACGCAGTCCAGACTCGTGCGCAATGTCTGGCTCTACGGCGGAAACCTGCTCGGGCTCTACTGGTTCTGCATCCCTCTCTCGAATGCGGTCTATCTTCTGGCCACGCCGCTCTACCGCTCCCGATTCTTCATGGCGCGTCTTGCTCCTGCGCTGGGCTTTGGACACCATGTCCGCGAGATCGCACAATTGCCTCCCGGCCGAGTGTGGTTGGAGATGGCGTGCGCGTTCGTTTACCAGGGCGCGCTCTGGTGGGCGCTCGGCCTCCACTGGCAGGGATGGCTGCTCGCGCACTGGCTGTTTGCAATGCATTGGTCGGCACTGCAGTATGCCGACCACGCCTGGAGCGCGCGGGATGTGACGAACGGCGCGTGGAATCTGAAAGTATTCGCGCCGGTGCGATGGCTGGCGCTCAACTATCACTATCATCTCGCGCACCACAGCCACCCGGGTGTCCCTTGGACGCAGCTCCCTCGGCTCGTCCATGAAGATGCTACCCAGCCGTCGTTCTGGCAGATCTATTGGAGCCTCTGGCGCAACGGCGTTCAGCCTGCTCCGCCGATGGGGACACCGGCCGGCCGCTCACTTTTTGCGGCGGCCGAGCAGGAAGCCTAGTCCCAGCCCTACGATCAACCCGGCGGCGAGACCGCCGACGCCGAATTTCACCACCGCCCGCTTGGCGTCATCGAGAATCGGATTGTCCAGGAAGTTCGTGCCGAAGTGGATGGCTCGCAAGCGCCACTTGCCGTCGGACTCCTTGGCCACGGTCGCGGTCCAGCGGTTCTTGATGTCGTACCGGCGGCCGTCGGCGAGGATATAGCGCTCGAGGCCCGAGCCGCGCACGATGCCCCAGGTCTTGTCAGGCGAAAGCTCAGTCAGTGCATCGGCATCGAGGGTCATTTCGACATGATTCAGGAAGCCGCCCGGCCCGAACCACTTCTTGAAGTAAGCGATCACTTCCTGATGGCTGGACAACGATTCCTGGTTGACCGGCGTGGCGCGGATGTCTTTGCTCAGAACCGGAAGCATCGCTTCGTAGTTGCCGCTGTTGACCGCGTTCGTCACCGTGGTCAGGACCGCGCGGAGCTCCTGGTGGATCTCGTGATCAGGCTCCTCGGCCGCGATGAGTGGAAACGTCGACAGCAGGCAGGCGATGAAAAGAACCTTCTTCATGAATCACCTCGTATCGATGCCGCGAGAGGCAGATCAGATCTACGTAGGACGTAGAGCATACGACATAGACGATCCGAGGAACCCTCCGGACTCTCAGCGGCGCGCCGGGCCGATGGTGATCATCATCCCCACCGTCTTGCGGTCGATGAGCGGCGCCGCCTGCCATGCGACCTTTCGGCCGGTGTGGCGTGCCAATATCCCTTTGGCAACCGCGTGGCCGATGAGTGCTCCGGCCACGACGTCCGAGGGGAAATGGACATGATCGTTCACTCGGGAGACAGCTACGCCGGTAGCGATGGTATAGACGATCGTTGGCACCACCCAGCCGTCGTAATGGCCGGCAACGGCCGTGGCAAAGGCGAAAGCATTGGTAGCGTGTCCCGAAGGAAAACTCTCGAAGTGCCCGTTGAGCGGATGGAACGAGTGGCTTCCCTCGTTCTGAATCGGCCGGGCGCGTCCGAAGGCACGCTTGAGCAGAGGCGTGACGACACCGGCAGCCCACAGCTCCGACTCCAGCGAGTCGCGGCCTGCGTCGCGAAGATTCGAGTCATGCAGGCCGGCGCCGGTTGCGATCATCAGCGCTGACAGTTCGAGAGCGCGCTGGCCGCCAAACGGCGTGATCGTCTTCGCGAACTGATCGGACGTCGACGAGCGATTCTGCTGCACCCGATCGGACGTCTGCCGGTCGATGGCGTAGAGAGCAACGACGACCGCAGTTCCTTTCGCAAAGCGCGCCCACGCTGGCCGATCCCACCGCAGCGGTGCCGTAACCAGGTTCCTGGCATCCCCCGCATCCCGCACCACCTCATTCTTCACAGCAGCGACGACGGTACACTCGTCAGCGCCGTAAACGGGGAGAGCGAAGAGGAGTACCAACATCGCGAGACGATTCATGAAGCGAGGGTATCAGCGGACTAGATAAAACGACCGTGAACGAGAGTAGGGCTCACAGTTGGGGTGGGGCCGCCCAGCTCAGTTGGTTGGAGCTCAGTTGGTTTGGGTCATCAGTTGGTTGGGGCCAAGTTGGTTGGGGCCAGGGCCAAGTTGGTTGGGGCCACACCTTCGGTCCTCCAGGCCAAGTTGGTTGGGGCCACACCTTCGGTCCTCCAAGTTGAGTTGGCGGCTGGGGCCACACCTTCGTGAGTTGGTTGGGGCCACACCTTCGGTCCTCCAAGCTCAGTTGGTTGGGGCCACTCCTTCAGTTGACGGCTGGGGCCACACCTTCGCAACTTTGTGGGTACATGGGGGTGCATCGGGGCCACACCTTTTTGCTGTTCTGAGTCTTTGCAAGCGGGGGCCACATCTTCGCTCCTCGCTCAACTTTCCTTCCCGACGGCGCTATTGTTTTCGTTTGAGCACTTGCTCTCTCCACCGGGTAGAGCGATCTTCCATTCCGAGGTGATTTTGGGTCGCTTTTCGTGCTTTTCTTGCTCCACGATGGAGATTCCTCGGAGTTTTCGTCAATCCGAGGGAACCTCGGTGCGTTATGGCACGACCACTTCGCATCGAGTTCCCCGGCGCCGTCTATCACGTCACCTCGCGCGGCAACGAGCAGCGCGACATCTATCGGTCCGATCAGG
>JBBRNB010000082.1:0-31295 GCA_038230535.1 Thermoanaerobaculia bacterium | reverse complement strand
GTGGCCGCAGCCACCGCTTTTGGATGTTCATTTACGAAAGGCCGGTCGGACGCGAGGCCCCCAGCCTCCCAAAGCGGTGGCTGCGGCCACCGCACTCCAAAGCGCTTCGCGCGAAATGTTGGCTGGTTTCGCGTCGGCACGGCCTCAGCATTGCTCCTGCCTCGGGCGGGCCTGCTTCCTCTTTGGGGAGTTCGGAGACGACCGCTTCTCACACCAGCTCCAGCGGGCGAAAGCGTTGGCTTCTTCCATCTGGAATATGATGTGTAGATGGATGTGTAAAGACTTCACGGAGGAGCAATGCCGACAAACCTCGCAATCGACGACAACCTGATCGAAACAGCCAAGCGGCTCGGGGGGCAGCGGACGAAACGCGAGACCGTGAACGATGCTCTGACCGAGTACATCCAGCGGCGGAAGCGGCTGGCTGCTCTCGAGACTTTGGGTACCTTCGATTTCGATCCTGCCTTTGACTACAAGCGGGCGCGGACGAAACGGTGATCCTGGTCGATGCCTCGGTGCTCTCGCACGTCTTTCGAAGAGCGGAAGGCAACTCGCCATCAGCGGTGGCATTGCAATTTAGGTCAGCGGTAGAAGAGGGATTGCCTCTCTCAATCCCAGGCGTCGTGCTTCAGGAGATTTTGTCCGGCGTGCGCGATCCACGCCAGTTCAATCGCCTTCAGAACAGTCTCGATGGATTTCCGCGGATCATGGCTGATGAGCGCGATCACATCGAAGCAGCACGTCTGGTAAACCTGCTCCGGGGGCGCGGCATCACCGCAACCACCTTCGACGCATTGATCGCGGCGATGACCATCCTGAGAAGCGGAACTCTCTTCACGCTCGATCGCGACTTCGAATCGTTCTCGCGATTTTCTCAGTTGAGGCTTCTCGATATTGGAGCATCGAAGCGATGAACCTCCAGCCGGCGGCAGTTTCCCACTCGCCCTGGTTGCAGCTGGGGATTCCTCGCCGCGCTGCGCCCTTCCGGAGCGTCGCCGGCTTTCCAAGAAACTCCCAGGGTTTATGCGGCTTTCTCGGGATCTCTCAACCTGGGGCAGCGACATGAACGAGGTGATCGGGGCTGCCGGTCGTGGCACGTTGCGCGCGAAGGCGCGCGAAACAATATAGCCCCGCGCTCGGCGCGGGGTACTTCGTGGTTGAGGAATCTGCGGCCGCGAAGGCGGTCGCCACACGATCCCGGCACGATAGCTCGCGGTCGTGGCGACCGCCTTCGCGGCCGCAAACATCCACTACGACGAATACCCCTGGCCGAGCCAGGGGCTAGACTGTCCGACGCGCCTGCGCGCGTCGACACCGGCAATCGCACGGCTTTCGCCAGCACCATGTTTCTTTTCCCAGGTGCAGCGCCTGCGCTGTCCCTCGCTCGGAATGACAGGATGTTTGGGCACCGCGGAGGCGTGTTCGTGTTCGTTCGTGGTCCAGGGTCGCGGTGTTACAGACCACTCGCCAAAAACGTTCAGCAGTTCATCCGCGCGCTCGGCCACCGTCGGGTCACCAAGGCTCATCCCTGGAAGAGAGATTCGAGGCTCGATCTCGATCCTGGAATCGTCTCGTCGGGAAGATTCACGCAGGACATCGTGCCATGTTCTATCTGCGTAACATCTGCGTCATCTGCGGATAAAAAGCCGTCCGCAGATGACGTAGATAGAGTCGGTTAGAAACCGGCGCCTGTACCGCCGTTCGAGCTGATACTGGGGGTGACGTAGCTGGCGTCGGTGGTCTGGTTGTCGACGATGGAGGCGTAGACGTAGATCGGGGTGCCGCTGAGGAAGTAGACCGAGGCGGAGGGGACGTCGGCGGTGATGGTGGTGAAGAGGCCGCCGGTCAGGGGCATCTGGAGTTGTTGCCAGGGGTTGATGGTCATCGTCCGGGTGGCCAGGACGACGCCGGTGGCGTCGCGCATCTCGAAGGTGGCGGTGGCGGGGGTGTCGCTGGGGTTGAAGAAGCCGATGTTCGTGCGGGCGGTGGTGGCGATACCGCCGGCGCTGACGTTGGTGAGACCGACCAGGGTGCCCTCGGAGAGTGCCTGCACCCGAGGGAGGCCTCCGGCGTGCTGGCCGAACGTTCCGCCGCTGGTGATCAGGTTGTTGTAGATGCGGGCGTTCGCGAGGATGTTGCCGGCGGTGACAATCCGGATGGCTCCGGTGCCGCTGATCTGACCGGCGAAGGCGGTGGTGGAGACATCGCGGTAGACGGCCATACCGCGCGGAGCGATCGTCGCCGTGACTGCGGCCTGGGCCAGCGCGGCGCTGGCACCTGCCGGGAAGAATTGCAGGATGACGTCGGTGGCGGTACCTGCCAGTCCCTGCGGCGCGTTGTTGAAGATGTTCAGATCCGTTTGGAAGTTCGTGTTGCCGATGCCATGGACGGAACCGGCTACGGGGATGAAGATCTCGTGACCTGTCTGAATCGGACCAGCGGCGGCACAGTTTGCGCCGGTGGCGGGCGTCGTAACCGTGAAGCGGGTGCCGGCGGGGAGCATTTGCAGAAGGCGCGCGCGGGGGGCTGTGATCGTGCCGGTGCCGGTGAAGCGGCCGTTGACGGCGGGGATGTTGATGCCGAAGTTGATCAGGCCGGGTCCGGTGAGTGCGTCACCGATCTGCAGGTTGGTGATGGTGTTGCCGAGGCCGGTGGTGAGGATGTCGTAGCGGAGGGTGAAAGTGGCGCCGCCGGGATCGGGGGACAGGTCGAAGACGAAGGTCCCGACCGCACCGGGCGTTCCGGTGCCGCCGGCGCAGATGGGACTGGTGCCGGAGATCGTCCCGGCGAAGTGGAGCGTGTTCGCGTCGACGAACTGCCCGCGGACGATGTTGGCCACGAATTCTGACGTCGAGACGACGAGGTAGAAGTTCTGCGGAGTGGCTGTGAGGGCAGCGATGACGGTTGGATCGAGGATCACCGTTCCGTGGAAACGGCCGTTGATGAAGAAATTGTTCGGATCGGTGAAGGTGACGACGAGCGGTCCGTTCGTTCCCGCGGCTCCTTGAAACAGAGAGGCTCCGGTGACGTTCGGGAGATTGAGCGTGGCGACGTCGAGAGTGGCTTGATTGCCGTTGATCGTCAGCGTGGCGTTCGCGAAGCCGTTGGTGGAGCCGGGGAAGCTGACGACGTTTGCTCCCGTCAGGGCGGCGGTATAGGTCAGCGCCGCGGTCTGCGCGAGCAGCGCGGGAGCGAGAGCGATTGAAGCAATGATGATGAAGAGAAACCGTGTGCGCATCGATGATCCTGCCTTTGGTTTGATTTCGTAACGGTTGCGTGCGGTGCAAAGGCGAGGCCGCCCCTGGGACCGCGGGCGTCTCGCCCGCATCATCTTCAACGAGAGATTCGACAGCGGGCGGGACGCCCGCGGTCCCAGGGTAACGATACACTCCCCCGCCATGCCGGAGTTGCGGAGGGACATCGGACTGTGGCGAGGGATCGCCCTGAACATGATCGACATGGTCGGGATCGGACCGTTCATCACGATCCCGTTCATCCTGGCGGCCATGGGCGGCGGCCGCGGCATGCTGGCCTGGATCCTGGGCGGACTCCTGGCCATCAGCGACGGTCTGGTCACCGCCGAGCTGTCGGCGGAGTTGCCTGCCTCGGGCGGCTCGTACGTCTTTCTGCGGCAGGCCTACGGTCCGGCCGGGCGGCTGATCTCCTTCCTCTTTCTCTTTCAGATTCTCTTCTCGGCGCCACTGTCGATGGCATCGGGGTGTATCGGATTCGCCAGCTATCTGAAAGTGCTCGTCCCCGCCATTGGCGATCACATCGGCATCACGGCGTCGGTGGTCTGCCTCCTGACGACGCTGCTGCTCCTTCGCCGGATCGAATCGATCGGCAAGTTCTCCATCCTGCTCTGGGCAGGCGTCCTGGCGACGCTGGCGATCGTGATCGGCGCCGGTCTGCCACATCTCAAACTCGATGCCTTCCTGTTCTGGCGCGCGCCGCGCCTCGATGGTCTCATCGGCTACGCGGGCCTCGGCGGCGCGTTGATCTTCGCCGTCTACGACTACCTCGGCTACTACAACATCTGTTACATCGGCGACGAGGTGCGCGATCCGCAGCGCACCATTCCGCGCGTGATCGTGATCTCGATTCTGGCCATCGGCGTGATCTACCTGGTGATGAACGCCTGTCTCATCTCGGTGCTGCCGATGAAGAAAGCCATGACCTCGCCGTCCGTCGTCGCGGACTACGTGGCGGAACTGCTCGGAGCGCGCGCCGCGCAATGGATCGCCATCCTGATCCTCTGGACGGCTTTCGCATCGATCTTCTCCCTCTTGCTCGGCTACTCGCGCATCCTCTACGCCGCAGCGCGCGACGGGAACTTCTTCAGGATCTTTGGAAGACTGCACGCCACCGAGGCCTATCCGTATGTCTCGATCCTCTTTCTGGGATGCGTGGCTGCGGTGTTCTGTTCGCTGTCTCTGAGGCACGTCCTGCAGGCCATCCTCTCGATCCGAGCGGTGATCCCGTTCATGGCCCAGATCATCGGCGCCGTGATCCTCCGCCGGCGCGAGCCCGACCGTCCCCGCCCCTTCCGCATGTGGCTCTATCCACTTCCGGCGATCGTGGCGCTCGGCTTGTGGGGATTCATCGTCACATCGCCGGAGAAGGGACTGAAGGCCGGTGGGCTGTACGTGATGGGGGCTGGGACGTTGTTCTATGTTGCTCGTTGGTGGCTGGAGCGCCGGAAGGGCTTATCCGCAGATGACGCAGATTAACGCAGAGACAAGGCAGGTTTTATCTGCGTGAATCTGCGTCATCTGCGGATAAGCCTCTCTTCGAGAATCACCGCGGCTTGGAGCCACACAAAAAGCCTATCCGCAGATTACGCAGATACACGCAGATAGAAGCAGCGATCCCGTTCCAATCTGTTTCATCCTGCGTAACCTGAGGATTGGCCTCTCCTGGAAATCATCTCGGCATCCACACATCGGTTCGCACGCGAAAAACCGCTTCCTGCGCGAAGCGCTTGATGGTGGCTGGAGAGGCAGAAAGGCTTATCCGCAGATTACGCAGATTGACGCAGAGACAAGGCAGGTTTTATCTGCGTGAATCTGCGTAATCTGCGGATAAGCCTTTCCTGGAAATCACCTCGGCATCCACACATCGGTGCGCACGCGAAAGACCGCTTCCTGCGCGAAGCGTTTCTTGTACGCGGCCACCATCGCCACGAGGCGGCCTTCGTTCTCGCCGTTCACGGGATGGATGATCTGTACGATGTGGGTGCGCTCTCGCTCGATCACGTTGTGCTCATCGCGCCACTGGCCGGATGCCTCCCAGGTGGTCAGTCCGGAGGGAAAGCGCGAGGTGATCTCGTCAGCCAGGAACTGCTGCCATTCGGCATCGGTCACCACGCCGCCTTCGGGCTTCTGCGTCCCGAAGTAGAGGGTGTCCATGGCCTGCTGCTCGTAGATGGCCAGGCCGGCGCAGGACATTGTCAGGAGTACGAGAAGCGCGGAAGCAGTGCGAAGCATGTTGGCTAGAATGCCACGTATGAAGGCAGAAAGCAGAAGGCAGAAAGCAGAAATTGGCGCGCAACCAGGAAACGTGGCCGAGCGAAGCCCTGGTGGCCGAGCGAAGCACTTCTGCCTTCTGCTTTCTGCCTTCTGCTTTCAATTTCTGATTTCCATTTCAGCCTCTGCACAGCTCTCCGAGGCAGTCATCGACAAGGATGTGAGGGAAGCGATCGAGGCGTGGCACCTGCCTGGTCTGGCTATCGCAGTCGTGCAGAACGACCGCGTGATCTTCCTCAAAGGCTACGGCATCAAAGAGGCCGGTAAGACGCAGCCGGTCACTGCCGATACGCTCTTCGAGATCGGCTCGACGACGAAGGCGTTCACGGCGACGGCCATGGCCATGCTCGCTGATGAGAAGAAACTGTCGTGGGACGATCCGGTGCGCAACTACCTGCCCGGCTTTCATGTCTCCGACGCCTGCACCGATTCGCTCATCACGCTGCGCGATATCGCCTCGCACCGCAGCGGTGTGGCCCGGCACGACGAGCTGTGGGATGACAGCGACTTCAGCCGGGATGAGCTGATCCACCGCATCGGGACGATGAAGATCTCGAAGCCGATCCGGACCGCCTACCAGTACAACAACCTGATGTTCGTCACGGCCGGCGAAGCGGCGGCATCCGCGGCCAAGATGCCGTGGGAGCAACTGATCCAGACACGGATCTTCGCGCCGCTGGGGATGACCGAATCGCGCATCGCCTTCGCCGGCTGGCCGTCGTCCGATCACGCCACGGGACATCGCTGGGATGGGAAGAGCGAGCGTGCGGCGATTCAACCGATGCGCAACTACGACGCCCTGGCGCCCGCCGGCACGATCAAGTCGTCGGCTCATGACATGGCACAGTGGCTTCGCTTCCAACTGGCCGGCGGCTCCATCGACGGCAAGCGGCTGCTATCGCTGCCGGCGCTGGAAGAGACGCATTTGCCGCAGACGATCATCCCGATCGGCGCCATCACGCGTCAGCTCTACCCCGACCAGAATTTCAATTCCTACGCCCTCGGATGGAATGCTTCGGACTATCACGGCGAGCTTCTGGTGGCACATGCCGGCGCGCTGAACGGCTTCCGGACGAATGTCGCGCTCCTCCCCAAGCGCAACCTCGGCATCGTGATCCTGGAGAACATCGGCCGCGGAACGGCGCTGGCCGCGTTGAGAAACACCATCCTCGATCAGTTCCTCGCCGTCCCGGCGCGCGACTGGAACAGCGAGTTGCTCGACGTCGAGAAATTCGAAGGTGGGAAGGCGGATGCGAGACTGGCCGAGCGCGTTGCAAAACGCGCCACCGCCGCGAAGCAGTCGCACGACCTCGCCGCATTCGCCGGTACGTTCCACAACAACGGCTTCGGAGATGCCACGATCTCCGTCGCCAACAATGCGCTGGTCTTGCACTGGGAACGGATCACGATCCCGCTCGTCCACGAGAACTACGACACGTTCAGCGCCATCGATACCGTCGAAGACATCGACGAGCCGGTGCAGTTCCGGCTTGGGGCGGATGGCGAGGTGTCGATGATGACGCTGTTCGGGGAGGAGTTCGAAAGGAAGAGTGGGAAGTGAGCGATAAACGAGTCCTCATCCTCGGCGGCGGTTTCGGCGGCCTGTACGCGGCGAAGACGCTGGCGCGCGCGGCGGTGCGCATCACGCTCGCTGACCGGCGCAACTATCACCTCTTTCAGCCGCTGCTGTATCAGGTGGCGACGGCGGCGCTGAATCCGAGCGACATCGCGGCGCCGATCCGGGCGGTGCTGCGCAAACAGAAGAACGTCAGCGTGATCATGGGCGAAGCGGTGAGCATCGATACCGATCGCAGGATCGTCCGGCTGGCGGATGGCGAGCTGGCGTATGACATCCTCATCCTCGCCACCGGCGCCACACACTCGTACTTCGGCCATCCCGAATGGGAAGAGAACGCGCCAGGGCTGAAGACGATCGAGGATGCGTTGGAGATCCGCCGCCGCGTCCTGCGAGCCTTCGAAGCGGCTGAGCGCGAAAGCGATCCAGTGCGGCAACAGGCGTGGCTCACCTTCGTCATCGTAGGTGCCGGCCCTACAGGCGTCGAACTGGCAGGCGCGCTCACCGAGATCGCACGGAAGACGATGATCCGCGACTTCCGCCGCATCAATCCGTCGAGCGCTCGCGTGATCCTCCTCGAGGGAAGAGAGCGCGTCCTGCCACCCTATCCGCCCGGTCTCTCACAGAAAGCAGCGGAGCAGCTACGCGGACTGGGTGTGGAAGTGATGACGAACACCATCGTCACGCGCATCAGCGACCACGAAGTTCACGCCGGCGAGACCATCTTCCCGGCGCGCACCGTTCTCTGGGCCGCCGGCGTGCAGGCCTCGCCGCTGGCAAGAAGCCTCGGCGTGCCTCTCGATGCCGCCGGACGTGTACTCGTCGAGCCCGACCTCAGCATTCCCGGACATCGCGAAGTCTTCGTCATCGGCGATCTGGCCGCGGCGAAGAACGATGACGGCTCCCCCGTTCCCGGCGTCGCTCCGGCCGCGATTCAGGAAGGGATTCACACGGCGAAGAACATCGGGCGGATGATCGATGGAAAGCCGGCCCTCCCCTTCCGCTATCACGACAAAGGGTCACTGGCCACCATCGGCCGCGCAGCCGGCGTGGCCGGCTTCGGCCGCTTCAAGCTGAGTGGCTTCATGGCATGGGCCGCATGGCTCAGCATCCACGTCTTCTTCCTCATCGGCTTCCGCAATCGCGTTCTCGTGATTCTTCAATGGGCGTGGGCGTACGTGACCTTCCAACGGGGGGCTCGGTTGATCACGGGAGAGAAAACACCCAAGCTGCTCGATTGATACATCCAGGCTGCGCAGGCAGGAAAGACTGCTTCTCAGCACCTGTGGCTCGGATCTCTGCTGCTTCGACCGTGGAACATCATCTCTCTGATCGGTTTGACCGGGGTCATCCTGACGCTTCGAGTTCGATGGCTCTTTCTATTTCTGCCTTTGTGGTCACTGATCGCCGCTCTGGTCTTCGGCTTCGTCGTCATGTGCGTAATTTTACCGTCTTTCTGAGCCGGCGAACTACTTATGGCGAGTCCGCAACGGGCGGTGCCGGCGATGGCTTAAGATTCAGAACCTGCTGACCTAGTATCTGCGGCTCTTCGATGCGTATATCTGGATGGCTGGCCTTGCGAATTAGTGGTCGATCCCAAACTAGCAAGACGTCGCATTTCGCAGTCAACGCGCACGCAAGATGGATTGCATCGTTGCCAAGTATCGCGAATTCCCGGCAGAACTTGTTAGCGGCTTCACCAATGTCGCGCGTAACTGGCAATACCTTAAACCAATCGTTCTGAAAGAAACGGATAATCATTTCATCCTGCTCGCGCGTCAATGGAGCTGTAGTGCCACGCGGTATCTTGTGCACCTCGGCCAACGTCAAGGCCGAAATCCAGATCGTGTAGTCGCCACGTTCGGCGCACCGAATGACGTGGCTGGCGATGTCAAATCTGTTTACACCGCCAACGGTTTCGCGGTTAAGCCAAGCGATGAAAACGCTGGAATCAACATATGGCGCACTATATGTGTTAGTTGCCACGTACGAGCTCCAGGTAATCCTTGGCCGTGAGATCGCCAGTAAGATTATCTATAGAACTGAGAAGTTCATCAGATGTGGGTCGCGCCGTCTCGCTGATAACACGAAACGTGTCCAGTCGTATTTTGTGTGGCTCCCCGCGTCTGTTGTACATTAGGTCGCCGTGAACGAATACGCGCTTACCGAGAGCCATCTTAATGTCGTCATTCAATTGCTCGCTAAAGTAGCAACTGACACCCTTTTTGGTTACATCGTCATATACGGTCACGCGCGGATCGGCACCCCGTATGGATATTTCCACCAAGCGCCCCTCAACGGCACCTATCGTGCGCTCGCCGGGTTTGATTAGCTGCTCTACATGAACGGCGGCACGCGGCGTAATTTCGACGGCGTCCTCGGCGTCGTCGGTTCTGACGACGTACCCGGTAACGCCCTCACGTCCCACAAGCCGGAACATCTGGCGCGCAGCCATCAGGTCGCGATCCGCGAAATATTCGGGGGAACGACCCTCGCCCTCAATCACGCGGAACCCATTGCTATAGGTCCGCGCTACGGTGCGGTCATGATTCATCGGCGCCAGTTCATCGTCATCTCGATAGGCGCTTCGGATGGAGGCTTCCAAGCTGCCCAAGCGGAGATCAGTCACGAACCAGTCAAGCAAGCCATTCGGCTTGCGGGATAGGGCGGCGTCTAGGTCATTAAGGATCGTGAGCTGGTTCTGGAATGCGCCGAGAAACGCATGCAGAGTCACTGCCCCCGGTGGCCCTTGAATCGTGAAAGTCACCTTCGCCATGAGTGCGTGCCCCTACTCTTTTGTTTTTCAAAGATTACACCCGAAACCAAGCCGGCGTTGACTTACTTCTGTCGCCGGATGAAGGGCGCGGTGCGCCCGGCTTCCTCAAGCTCCCGCATGGCTGTGCGCCTGAGCCGTTCGCGAATCCAGGTTGAGAGTCCGACGCCTGCCAGTTCTGCCGCTTCCCGGAACCCGGCTTTCTCGGAAGCCGACAAGCGCATCATGACAACCTGTTCTTTTCGCTCTCGCTCCACGCTTGACATGGGAAGAGTGTATAGCTATTCGCTGCACAAACTCCACACTGTTCCCTTAATTTGTGCATCGAATGTATAGACAGTGTCTCATGAACAAGCTGACTCCCGAACGCCGCGCCGCAGTCCTCTCCTGCCTCGTGGAGGGAACTCCGTTCGCTCTACCTCGCGCCTGACCGGCGTAGCGAAGGGAACCATCCTCCGGCTCCTCGTGGACGCCGGAAGGTCGCTGCCGAGTACCAGGATGGCATTCTCTGCAACCTACGCTGCAAGCGGGTGGAGTGCGACGAAATCTGGTCGTTCGTCTACGGGAAGGACAAAAACATCCCGAAGGCGATCCGCGAGTCTACGCCGTTCACGGTTGGCAGCGTGTGGACTTGGGCCTGTATCGACAGCGATACCAAACTGATGCTTTTCGTGGCTCGTAGGCGGACGCGACGAACGCAACGCGGAGCAGTTCATCCACGACATCGCCTCGCGTCTCTCCGGCAAGATTCAGATGACGACGGACGGACTGAAGCTGTACATCAACGCGGTTGAGGGAGCGTTCGGCGGCGAGATCGATTACGCGATGCTGTCAAAGATCTACGGCCCGAGCGGTAACGACAATTCCGCAGACTCCCGCTACTCTCCCTGTCGCATCAAGGGAACGGAACTCGCTGTGATCGCGGGCGAACCCGAGCGGAAGCACATCAGCACGTCGTACGTGGAGCGCGCGAACCTGACCATGCGAATGGGGATGCGCCGCTTCACGCGGTTGACGAACGCCTTCTCGAAAAAGTTCGAAAACCACTGCCACACGGTCAGTCTGCACATGTTTTCACTACAACTTCATTCGCATTCATCAGACGATTCGCTGCACTCCGGCGATGGCGGCAGGCGTGACAGATCAGCTCTGGAGCATGTCGGACTTGGTTGCTCTGATCGAAGCGCGCGAGTCGCTGAGCACGGGAGGCCGGTGGGCTGTAACATCAAACTGACCCACTACCGATCATTCAGGCGGGCATACGAATGCCATAGCGTCGTCCTACAATGCCGCGCACTTGTCCGGCATCGATCTGGTCATCATCGTCGCCTATCTCGCTGCTGTGGTTGCGATCGGGTTCTGGTGCAGGAAGCGGCAGAAGACGACGCGTCATTACTTCCTGGCGGGACGGCAGTTGCCGTGGTGGGCGATCTCGGGGTCGATCGTGGCGACGGAGACGTCGGCCATCACCTTTGTCTCCATACCTGGTCTGGCTTATGCGCGCGGCGGGGACTTCACCTTCCTCCAGCTCGTCCTCGGATACCTGATCGGCCGGGTGGCTATCTGCCTGCTCTTCATCCCGGCGTACTTTCAACGGAATCTGCTGACGATTTACGAGTTGTTGCGCAACCGCTTCGGCGATGGCGTGCGGAGTCTGGCCGCCTCGCTCTTCATCGTGATGCGCACGGTGGCGGACAGCGTGCGGCTGCTGCTGACGTCTGTGGTGATGTCGTCGGTATGGCATGCCTTTCTGCCGAACACCGATCGGACCACAACGACCGCGATCTCCGTGGTCTGCATTGGCGGGATCATGCTGCTCTTCACAGCCGTCGGCGGCATGGAAGCTGTGGTCTGGACCGAGATCCTGCACGTCGGCGTCTACATCATCGGAGCGGTCGCCGCCAGCGTCATCCTGATCCATTCCATCCACGACGGGCTGGCCGGAGCGATCGATGCCGGACGCGCGGCCTCGAAGTTCCGCGTCTTCGACTTCGCGCTGACGCTCACGCGGCCGTACGCGTTCTGGGCGGGTTTGATCGGCGGCGCGTTCCTCAACATGTCTACCCACGGAACGGATCAGTACATGGTGCAGCGATACCTCTGCACCACCAGCGCACGCAAGGCACAGCTCGCGCTCCTCGTCTCAGGCGTGGTCATCCTGGTGCAGTTCATCGGATTCCTCTTCATCGGCGTGCTGCTCTTCGGCTACTACCAGCCGTCGAAGCTGGCGGCGTATGCCACGGGTGCCGCGGCGGCACCGTTTCACTCACCTGATGAAGTCTTCCCCGATTTCATCATTCACCACATGCCGATCGGTCTGGCGGGGCTGCTCGTGGCGGCAGTGCTGGCCGCGGCCACATCGCCGTCGGTGAACTCGATCGCCGCCACGGCGCTGGCCGATCTCTACCAGCCGCTTGTGCGCGGACGCGACGATACACACTACCTGCGGGTCTCACGCTTGTTGACCGTCGCCGCCGGCGTGGCGCAAATCGGAGTGGCGCTTTCGTTGCGAAGTCAGGCACGTTCGGCGGTCGATACAGCGCTCTCGGTTGCCTCATTCATCAACGGTCCGATCCTGGGCGTGTTCCTGCTCGGCACGGCCCGGCGCGGCGGCCCGCGCGCGGCGCTGATCGGGATGAGCGTGGGGCTGGCTGTGGTCATCGCGGTCCGCTTCGCGACGCCGATCGCGTGGCCGTGGTACACCGTCATCGGATCGCTGACGACATTCGCCATCGGCGCACTCATTCCGGAGCGAGAACATGCGACGACTTAGTATTGCGGCGCTTGTAGCCATCCTCTTCGGCTGCACCACGATGCAAAACACCACAACATTCGACGACAGTCGCCTGCGCGAGATCGACCGTACGATCGAGACGGCCATCGCCGCGCACAAGCTTCCGGGCGGCGTCTTTCACCTGGAGCGCGGCGGCATCGTGTACGACAAGGTCTACGGCAACCGCGCGCTGGTGCCCGCCGTCGAGCCGATGACCGCGGATACGGTCTTCGACGCAGCATCGCTGACCAAGGTAGTGGCTACGACGCCGACGGTCTGGCTGCTGATCGAACGCGCGCAGATCGAGCTCGACGCGCCGGTGAGCCGCTACATCCCCGAGTTTCATGGTGGCTGGCGCGATGAGGTCACGATCCGTCATCTCCTCACCCACACCTCGGGGCTACGTCCCGATCTCGACCTCTCCCCACCCTGGAGCGGCTACGACACGGCGATCCGTATGGCCATCGCCGAGGAGCCAAGGCAGCGGCCGGGATACACGTTCCGGTACAGCGACATCAATTTCGAGCTGCTCGGGGAGATCGTCAGGCGGGTGTCAGGAGAGCCGCTCGACGTGTTTGCGCATCACCAGATCTTCGAACCGTTGGGGATGAAGGACAGTGAGTTTCGACGCGGCGGCGGGACGCCGCCGAGCCAGCCGTTGGGACGCCAGCGTTCCGACCGGATCGCGCCAACGGAGCAGACACCCGAGGGGATGCTTCGAGGCGTAGTGCATGATCCGACGGCGCGGCGGATGGGTGGTGTGGCGGGACACGCCGGATTGTTCACCACAGTGCATGATCTGACGCTCTACGCCCGCATGTTGCTTCGCGGCGGTGTACCGATTCTGAAACCGGAGACGGTCAGAATGATGACTACCATCGAGTCGCCGGCGAACGTGGCGGTGCGGCGGGCAGGGGGCTTCGATCTCGACTCTTCATTCAGCCGTCCGCGGGGCGAGATCTTTCCGCTCGGTTCATTCGGCCATACGGGCTTTACCGGCGGCATGCTCTGGATCGATCCGTTCTCGAAGACGTTCTATGTCTTCCTCTCGAACCGCGTCCACCCGAACGGCACCGGCGACGTTCTGCGACTGCAGCTCGCCCTCGGCACACTATCAGCCGAGGCAGCGCGGGTGGCGCATGAGAAGCCTGCTGGCGCGCTCCCCGTGCGGACCGGTGGGCAGGTGCGATTCACCGCCGGCGGGGCGGATACCAACAACGGCGTCGACCATCTCGAAGCGGAACGCTACGCACCGTTGCAGGGGATGCGCGTCGGGTTGATTACGAATCACACCGGGATCGACCGTGCATGGAACCCGACGATTGACGCAATGCGGAGCGCGCCCGGAGTCACGCTCGTCGCACTATTCTCGCCGGAGCACGGCATCCGAGGAACGGTCGACGCGAATGTGGCCGACTCGGCCGATACGGTCAGCGGCCTGCCGGTCTACAGCCTCTACGGCGAGACACGGAAGCCGAAAGCCGCCCAGCTCGCGGGGCTCGATGCCCTCGTCTTCGACATCCAGGACGTTGGCGCGCGTTTCTACACCTACATCGCCACGATGGGCCTGGCGATGGAAGCGGCGGCCGAGGCACATGTCAAGTTCATCGTCCTCGACCGCGTCAATCCGATTGGCGGTGTACGGGTCGAAGGGCCGCTGCTTCATGACGATGAGAGCTTCATCGCCTGGCATTCATTGCCGGTCCGCCATGGGATGACGGTTGGCGAGCTGGCGCGGATGTTCAACGACGAGCGCCACATCGGCGCCGATCTCACCGTCATTCCGCTGCAACGCTGGCGGCGCGAGTTGTGGATGGATGAAGCCGGCCTGCCGTGGATCAACACGTCACCGAACATGCGCAGTCTCACCGAGGCGACGCTTTATCCGGGCATCGGGATCATCGAAGCCGCCGTGTCGGTTGGACGCGGGACCGGCACGCCGTTCGAGATCGTCGGTGCGCCCTACGTGAATGGCGCCGCGCTCGCGCGCGAGCTGACAGCGATGTCGTTGCCCGGCATCCGCTTCGAGCCGGCGGAGCTCACACCGTCGTCGAGCATCTTCGCCAATCAGCGATGCGGCGGCGTGCGGCTCTTCATCACCGATCGCAACGCATTGCGGCCAGTCACCACCGGCGTCGCCATCGCGCTCGTGCTGCACCGGCTGTATCCGTCGCAGTTTGCACTCGACAAGCTGCTGCCGCTACTTCGCGATCCAGCCACGGTGGAGGCGATTCGCGCGGACAAGCCGTTGTCCGAGATCGTGGCGATGTGGCGGGAGGATGAAGCAGCGTTCGAAGCACGGCGGGCGAAGTATTTGCTGTATTGAAGGATTTGAGGCGTGCGCGGCAGTCATCGCCTGCGAACACAGATGCGCGCGCGATGACGCAATGACACGCCGCCCAACCATCGAGAGCCCTTCTCCCCCTTGTGGGGAGAAGGTGCCGAAGGCGGATGAGGGGGTGGTTTCGCAGGGAGTTGGTTCACGCCCCTCACCCGCACTGCCCCTGACCCTTCGCTACGCTCAGGGTCAGGGTCCGTGTCTCCCTCTCCCCGCGTCTGCGCGCGGGGAGAGGGTGGCTCGATTTTTGGGAGGGCTGGCGCCTTGCTCAACCGTGGCCGTCAGTGCTTCGTCGCTCTCCGCTTCGGCGGCGCGTTCTGCCACGAGAACCCCCCCTTCAGGGTTACGCTCGTGGCGCCCACGGTGACGACGACGTCGGACCTGCCGGGAGGGAGTGGCCCGAAGGTGGCCTGAAGTGTCACGGGATCGATCGCCTGGACACTCGTCGCGGCGACACCGCCGACGGATACGGTCGCGGCAGAGGTGAAACCGGCGCCGAAGATCGTTGCCACTACAGGCGCCGCGCCGCTCGCACCCGACGGGAGGGCACTGTTCGGGGTGACGCTGAATACCGCAAGCGGCGGCACACTGTAGGTGAATGCACCGGTGGCCGTTACTTTCGTGGTGTCGGGATTCGTGACGACGACATCGACGGCCAATGGCCCCGAGGTCGGACCGAACGGAGTGAGCGCGGTGATCGAGGTTGCACTGACCACCGTCACATTCGCCGCTTGCTGAGCGCCGATAGTCACTGTCGCACCGCTCTGGAAGTTGGTCCCTGTGATGGTGACCGGCGTGCCGCCTGTTGTGGGGCCGGTCGCTGGCGCAATGCTGCTGACCGTTGGTATTGGGGTCGCATACGTGAACGACTGAGCCAGCGTCGCCAACTGGGCGTCGGTATTCGTGACGACTACGTCCACCTTGCCAACCGCGTGGGCAGGAGTGGTGGCGGTAATCGTGGCCCCGTTCGGGACAGAGACGTTCGTTGCCGGGGTTCCGCCGAACTTGACCGTCGCGCCGCTCAGGAAGCCGGTGCCGGTGATCGTCACGGCCGTACCACCGGACTGGGAACCGGAAGTGGGGGAAATGCTGCTGATCGCCGGTGCCGGGTTGGCGGCTTTGATGACGGTGAAGTTCCCGGACATGCTGCTATGCCCGCTGCCGCAGGAAGGTATGTCGCAGACGAACGCGAAATTGCCGTTGAAGCCGCTGGTCGTAGCGGTGAATTGGAACATCTTGCTCTGCCCGCGCGGGCAGTCGAGACCGTTTCCGATATACGTGTCCATCAGGATGCCGTGTCCAACCGATGACGAGTCGTTCGACGGAACCGTGAGCGTGATGTTGACGACGTCACCCTGGTTCACGGTGAATGGTAACGGTGACACGGTGAAGTTGAAGCTCTTCGCCGTGATCGTGAAGTTCTTGACCGCCGCGGTCGAGCTGATACTGGCGGGCTGAGGGATGGCCTGTTCGTGCGACGACATGCTGGCCACGAGCTCGCGCAGATGTGCAAGGTGCTCCTCCTGCGCCACGACCGACATCGTCGTCATCGAATGATCCTGTTCCTGCGCAACTGCACCGAAGGCCACCAGCAGCATGGCAACGGCTGTGAAAATCGATCTCCGCATCACGTTTTCTCCCCGGGAGTCAGTTTTTGCAACCAAACACTTGAACAATACCTGATTCGACCGCGAAGCAGGCCTCTCCGTTTACAACTTCACAACTATGTGACGGCGGTATAGCAGCCAAAGGATGCCCAGCCAGAGCCCGACGAAGGCGAGACCCCACAGCAACGACGCCGGTTTGCCGGGGAGCCAGGGGGCGAAGAAAGCGTCGAAGCTGGCTTGATGCAGGGAGGTCTTCTTCCCACCGATATCGATCTTGAAAAGCGAGTCGATACAGCGCGCCATGACGCCGGAGCCGGCGAAGGCGATGAGAGGATTGAGGCCGTAGACGACGAACGGCTTCGCCCAGCCGCGCACCTGGTACACATCGAGGATCCAGAGGCAGGTCGCCAGAACGACGCAGGCGAAGCCGGCGGTGAAGACGACGTAGCTCGACGTCCAGAGGTTCTTGTTGATCGGGAAGACCCAGCTCCATAGCTCTCCGAGAAGCATGCCGAGACATCCAATGCCAAAGAGTCCGGCGATCCTTTCCAGCAGCGTCCGCTGTTTGTCGGTGAGCCAGCGTCCGGCGAAGATTCCGAGCATGGCAGTAGCGATGGCCGGCAGCGTCGAAAGCGGCCCCTCCGGGTCCCAGGTCCTGGTCGAGACCCAGATGTGATTCGTGCCCAGGATCAGGCGGTCGGTGTAGGCGGCGAGAGTCTTTTCCGGCTGATCGAGCAGGAAATAGCCGATCGAGCCGGTGCCGGGGACCGGGACGAGAGTCATCACGATCCAGTAGCCGAGGAGGAGGGCGACGACGATGGCGATCTGCTGCCGGCGCGACGTGCGCAGCGTCAGCAGAGCCGCGCCGATGTATGCCAAACCGATCCGCTGCAACACCCCCATGAAGCGGAGATGCTGCGCGCGCCAGACCACGCGCTGAAGAAACGCCGGATCGGGAATGCCGGCCATCTTCCCCCACCAGAAGAAGGGGAAGGCGTTCAGCAGCACGCCGGCCAGAACGATCAGCAATCCGCGGCGGATGATCTTCCACACCAGCGTCGTCGGATCGCGCTTGCTCAGCGAGAGATGCGTCGTTACGCCGACGATGAAGAGGAAGAAAGGAAAGACGAGGTCAGTCGGCGTCCATCCGTTCCAGGGCGCATGTTCGAGCGGCGGATAGATGGCTCCCCAGCTTCCGGGATTGTTGACCAGGAGCATCCCGGCAATGGTGATCCCGCGAAAGACATCGAGGGCCATGAGGCGCTCGGATGGTGTGGTCATTTGTATAGCGTAGCGGGTTTTATGCGCTTCGCGCGTTGGCTGCACTTCGTTTGGTCTGCGCTTTGTTTTGTCTGCGCTTTGCGCGTTGTCTGCACTTCGTGCGTTGTCTGCGCTTTGCGCGTTTTCTGCACTTCGTGCGTTGTCTGCGGCTTCGCGCGTTGTTGGTGGGGTGGTATGATTTGGTTCCCACCGAGTGACCGGCAGGTCGCCTCTTGCGTTTTCGATCGCTCTCGTTCCTCTCCGTAGCACCGCAAAACGCGATGACCAAGTCATTTGAAGATCTCGATACATTCAAGCGCTCTCTCGATCTGATGGTAGCGATCTACAAAACAACCAGGGCCTTTCCGCGAGACGAACGATTCGGTTTGACGCAGCAACTCCGGCGGGCAGTTGTGTCCGTGGTCAGCAACATCGCGGAAGGACAGGGACGGTTGTCTCCCGGTGAATGGCGGCAGTTTCTCAGCCAAGCCCGTGGGTCGTTGTACGAGGTTCAGGCCCAGACGATCGCCGCCCACCGGCTCGAGTACATCGACGACGAGACGTGGAGGCGGCTCCGAAGTTCGATTCGCCGTGTCGCTGACCCTCTGCAAGGCCTGATCGAGTTCGTCCGGGATCGTGAGCGAACGCACCAAGGCGCCTCGCAGGCCGCAGACAACCGACAACGCGCCGCCCGCAAATAACCCGTGCAACGCGCAGACAACGCGTGCAACGCAGACAACTCCTGCAGCGCAGATAACGCGCAACACAGACAACGCGCGAAGCGCAGACCACGCGCGCAGCGCAGACAACGCACGAAGTGCAGACCAAGCACGCAGCGCAGACCACGCGCAAAGCGCAGACAACGCACGAAGTGCAGACCAAGCACGCAGTGCAGACAACTCGCAAAGCGCAGACCCCGAAGTGCAATAAAATCGCCTCATGTCCTACTCTGTGCGGGAAGTCTCGGCCATGCTCGGGCTCTCCGCGGGACAGATTCGGGACTGGGCTGCGCGAGGGTTTCTGTCACCTGAGCGCGATGACGATGGCGATCTGCGCTTTGGGTTTCAAGACCTGGTCATCCTCCGCACCGCGGGGGAGCTGACAGCGGCACACATACCGACCCGGAAGATCCGCCGTGTCCTGGCCAGCGTCCGCGAGCAGTTGCCGGAGGGGCGGTCGATCGCAGGCGTGAGAATCGCCGCCGACGGCGAACGGGTCGTCGTTCGCGACGGCAAGTCGGTCTGGAATCCGGAGTCGGGTCAGTCGTTGTTCGACTTCTCCGTCGACGAGATCGCGGAGAAGACGAAGCCGATCGCGCTTGCCGCGGCGAGAGAAGCAAAAGCACGGCAGAACGATGATCTCGACGCCGAGGCCTGGTACGAGCTTGCGGCCGATCTCGAGCTGAGTGATCCGGCCGAGGCGCGCGCGGCATATGAAAAGGTCATCGCGATCGACCCAAAACACGTCGATGCCCATGTAAACCTTGGCCGTCTGCTGCATGAGGATGGTGCCGCGGCTGAGGCGGAGAAGCACTACCGTGCCGCGCTCTCATCCGATCCCTCCCATTCCGTCGCCGCCTTCAACCTCGGCGTTGCACTCGACGATCTGGGACGCCTGCCGGAAGCCGCCGACACCTATCGCCGCGCCATCGAGCTCGATCCCGACAATCCCGACGCTCACTACAACCTGGCCGGAATCCTGGAGCGAAAGGGCGACAAGGCCGGGGCGGTGAGACATTTGACGCGCTATCGGGCGTTGACTCGATAACGCTTCGCTGTACGACGCGCTGTCAGGTCAGCACCCGAGCACCACCTTCCAACCACCGCATTCAATAAACATACATCCACTCCGAACAGTCGTGCGTACATCCTGCAATCGGTCATGACTGAGCAACGTGAGGTGGCGGCGGCCGCGGCCACTTTAGCTTCTGCAAACCAAAACAATTGAACGAACCACTGATACCAACAGGAGCATCACGTACAACCTGAAGAGGAAGCTGTTGCCCGGAGAGCCGGACATTTAGTTGCGAGCGCCTCACAATTTCGGGCGGCCCTGGTGGCCGCCCGATTTGTTCTCACCCGCTCGCACCGAGAACGAAGGACAACAGCAGAAGAGCGAGAACGCACGCGGTGATGACGACGTAGAGCCGGTCGCGCTCGATGACAAAAACGGCGATCGACACGGCCACACGAGCCACGGGTGTGGCGATGAGCAGGAGAAGGCCGAGCGTGACGATGGCCTGGCCGCGACCTTCGCGAACACCTTCCACAACCGCACCGACCGAGCTCGGGTAACTGGTACCTGGATTCGTCAGCGCGCCGAGGGCAGGACGTGACCGGGAATACTCGGGATGATGCAGAAAGGTGATGACAAGCCCGGTCAGGACAACGGTCAGGCTGATCGTCACGCCGCCGCGCAGGACGTACGCGATCATCCGATCGACCCATTGCGGCTCGCTGCTCATCCCCTGATCCCTTTCAGCAGCATCTGCAGCGACACGACGATGAGCACGATGACGAACGTCACACGCAGCGCGCGCCTGGTGACCCGCCCGAGAAAGCGGGAGCCGAGGAATGCACCGGCCAGAACCCCGGCAGCGACCGGCGCGGCGATGAACGGATCGATCTGGCCGCGCGAGAAATAGAGTCCCGCGCTCGCAGCGGCGGTCACGCCGATCATGAAGTTGCTGGTAGCCGTCGAGACCTTGATCGGCAATCCCATCGCCAGATCCATGGCTGGCACTTTCAAGGCCCCTGAACCGATGCCGAGCAGACCGCTGACACTGCCGGCGATGTACATCAGAAAGAGTCCGAAACTGGCGCGCGCGGGCTGGTATGCGACGTTCTCGCCCGATCGTTCATCGACATAAGACGCGCCGAGTTTCAGTCTCATCGTCAACGGTCCGATCTCACGCACCTCCGTCACGCGCCTCCTCCGCAGCATGGCGATCGCCGAATAGCCGAGCACGGCGCCGAAGAGGATGTAGAGGAAACGAGGTTGAACGATGCCGGCCAGATATGCCCCGGTGATCGCGCCGAGCGTCGTCCCGAGCTCCAGGAACATTGCCACGCGCAGGTTAGCCAATCCGTCGCGCACATAGGCCGCCGCCGCGCCGCTCGAACTGGCAATCACGGAGATGATCGAGGCGCCGATAGCCAGCCGGATGTCGATGTGCAACAACAGCGTGAGCGCCGGTACGACGATCATCCCCCCGCCGAGCCCGAGCAACGATCCGAGGAATCCCGCCAGAAGCGAGACCGCGGCAACGGTGAGGACGAAGAGCAGAGGGGTCACTGACGTGAGTGTAGTGCCGCATATACCCCTCACGGAAACAGACGATCGACTTCGGAATGAACAATGCGGTGGGAGTTAATAAAGATGTGGGTTGCCGGGTCTGTAACCCAGCAACCCAAACAACTACGACGTCACCTTGAACGTCACGGTCAGATCGAAGATCGTGTCGACTGCCTGGCCTTTCAGCGATCCCGGCGCAAACTGCCATTGCTGCACGGCGTCGATGGCAGACTGATTGAAGAGGGACATCGTGCTGCTGACCACGCGCGCATCGCGGATGCGCCCGGACTTGTCGATGATGCACTCCACGATCACTGTACCGTTCATGTGCGCGGCAAGCGCTGTACGCGGATAAAGCGGACTGACGCGGCGGATGACGACAGGCGCTTTGACTTCGCCACCGACGTGAAGCGGCACATCCGGCTCGACGGTAGTTGGAGTCGTCGCTGGCGGACCATCAGAGCCGACGCCGTGCGGATCGCCCCAGGGAACACCCAGAGGCTGATCGGAGCCCGGACCACCGCTGGTGGTGGTCGCATCGCCGGTCGATGTTGCAGCCGGCACGGTCTCGGTATGGTCCGGCAGTGTGTTCGGCGCCAGGTTCGCCGTTGGTACCACTGTCTGCTTCACCGGAGCAGGTGGTGTGGTCTGCTTGTGACCACCGTTCGGTGTACCGAGTGCCGGTGGAATCGAAACCGGAAGCGCGATGACCGGGATCGCGTACTCGTTCGGCGCATTCCTCGGGAACTCGATCGTACGAATGCTCGCCGCCAGGATGGCGATGACGATGAGCCCGTGCGCGGCAAACGAAACCGACAACAATCCAAACCGCCTCTCGGCGACGACCTCGGCATGGATAACGGATGTCTCAAACATGGTCTGTCCTCCCGTCACAGTTCGACTACGGGTATGCGGAGGACGAAACCGTGCCATGCAACAAAGCGGTGAACGAAAGGAGAGGCAAATGTTGAATGTTCAGTGTTGAATGTTAAATGTTGAATGGACCCGCCGCACACCGGTCCTCTCATTCAACATTCAACATTCAACATTTCGCCTCGGACGCTCAGTGTACGAACTTGCGCCGGTTCCGGATGTAGTCGGCCAGGATGTACTCACCGAGCCGGTCTGGTGAGGAGTAAAACGCCCGGCCGCGGTTGATCTTCGACAACTGCTCGACGAAGTTCACCAGCATCGGATCCGTGGCCAGCATGAACGTCGTGATCGGGATGTTCGCACGGCGGCAGCGGTCCGCCTCTTCCAGCGTTCGATTCACGATCTTCATGTCCAGGCCGAACGAGTTCGTGTAGAGGTGGCCGTTCTCCGTCAACGCCGACGGCTTGCCGTCCGTGATCATGAAGATCTGCTTGTTGTTGTGCTTGTGCCGCCGCAGGATGCGCTGCGCCAGCTCCAGCCCCGCCTTCGTGTTCGTGTGAAACGGCCCGACCTGCACGTACGGGATCTCAGAGATCGGCACCTCGGTGGCTTCATCTCCGAACAGCAGCACGTCGATCGAGTCCTTCGGATACTTCGTCAGAATCAGCTCCGTCAGCGCCAGCGCCACCTTCTTCGCCGGCGTGATGCGGTCTTCGCCGTAGAGCACCATCGAGTGCGAGATGTCGATCATGACCACCGTAGCGCAGCTCGAGTTGTGCTCGGTCTCGAACACCTCCAGATCCTCCTCGGCCATGAGAATGGCGTCGGCCGGATCGGTGTGCTTCATGGCGTTCTGCAACGAGCGGATCGAATCGATCCCCATCGGATCGTCGCCAAACTGATACGGCCTCGTCTCGGTAAGGCGCTCGCTCCCCTGCCCCGCCGACGCCACCGAATGCGATCCGCTGATCGACTTCTGCAAGCCCCCGAAGATCTCGTCGAGTGCGTCACGGCGGATCTGCCGCTCACCGCCTGCGCCGAGGACGACATTGCCATCCGCATCCTGCCCGATGACGTTGTCCTGCATCAGCCGCGCAAAGAAGGCATCGAGGTCGGCATTCGGATCGATGTACCCCCGTTCCTGCAGCGCCCGCATCCAGCGCATCGCCTCATCCACATCACCTCCGCTCTGCAGCAACAGATGATTGAAGAGACGCCGCAGTCCCATCTCGGCCAGGAGCTGGCGGATGAGATCAGGATCGAGATAAGAGTAACGATGGCGCATGGGGGATGGGTTGGTGGTCAGTGATTTGGCAGAGTCATTTCGCGCGAAGCGCTTTGGAGTGCGGTGGCGCCAGCCACCGCTTTCTGAGGTTCACTACGAGGCCTCCACCCTACCAAAGCGGTGGCTGCGGCCACCGCACTCCAAAGCGCTTCGCGCGAAACTCGAGGTGAGAGCTCTGTCACTTCTTCAACCGCGCGATCCATTTCGCAACCGTCGGATTGTTCGGAAGCATTTCGCGAGCCTCCTCTAACGTGGTCAGCGCTTCGGCGGTGCGGTCGAGCACGAGGAGGATCTGGACGCGAAGCTCGACGAGGCTCTGGTAGAGATGAAAATCCGTCGCGTCCTGTTTCGGCAGGAGCGATAGCCCGCGGTTGACGAACTTGAGCGCAACCTCGGGTTTGGAGTCGTTGAGGGCATCTGCAGCGAAGCGGTGCAGCATGCGTGGCGAATCGCCGAGGAACGACTTCGCATCGACGAACTGAGCAAGCGCTTCGCGCACGATTGCTTCCTGATCCGGGAACCATCCATCGCGGATCATGCGATCGATCTGACGAGACAGCTCGCCAGGAATCTCGGCGGTGATCTTGGGCATCGCGACGATTGTAGCGAATGTTCGCCTGCGGACAGCGGAATCCCGGAAACGGACACTTTGCACTTGGCAACGGTGAGCCCTCGGCGCAGGTAACTCCAGACCATGCGTTGACTTGCAGCGATTCGGATGATTCGGCAGCGCGCTTGCGAAAGCGATAACACGATGGATGTCGCCCGTACCGCCAACTCGAAGAGAAAACTCGGCAGACGTATCGCCATCGCCGGCGCTGTCATCGTCATCGCGCTCACTACCTTCGGTCTCTCCCGGTTGCGCAACGCCGCGCCCACGGTCGAACGTAACGGAATCGTGATCGAAACCGTCCGCCGCGGGCCGATGTTGCGTGACGTCCGCGGAAGCGGCGTGCTGATACCCGAGGAAGTTCGATTGATCGCCATTCCAACGGACGGACGCGTGGAACGCGTGCTGTTGCAGGCGGGAAGCACGGTTGCGCCAGACACAGTCATCGTCGAGCTGTCGAACGACCAGCAGCAACAGAGCGCCCGCGATTCCGAGTGGCAGCTTCGGGCGGCGGAAGCCGAACACGAGACCTTGCGCGCACAACTCGACAACGAGCGCCTCGATCACCAGGCCGCCGCTGCTCATGCACGCGCTGACTTCAAACAGGCGCAACTTCGCGCCGATGCGGACGCCGAGCTTGCACGCCAGGGACTGGCCGCACACATCACCAGCGAGATGTCGAAGACGGCAGCAGACGAGTTGGAGCAGCGCGTATCCATCGAGCAGGAGCGGCTCCGCGTTTCCGAGCACGCGCAGGAATCGCGGCTGGCTGCCACACGCGCGCAGGTGGAACAGCGCCGGGCAATGTACGAGCTGCAACAGGCCCGCGTGAATGCGCTTCGCGTCCGTGCCGGAATCGCCGGCGTACTGCAGCAGGCCGACGTGCAGACAGGGCAGCGCGTCACCGCCGGCACCACCATCGCCCGCGTTGCCCGTCCCGACCGTTTGAAAGCGGAGATCCGGATCGCGGAGACGATGGCGAAAGACATCAAGGTCGGGCAGCCGGCAACTGTCGACACGCGCAACGGCGTCGTGGCAGCACACGTCGCCCGCATCGATCCCGCCGTGCGGGAGGGAACCGTCACGGTCGATCTCAGCATCGACGGCGCTCTTCCTTCCGGCGCACGGCCCGATCTCTCGGTCGACGCCATCATCGAGCTCAATCGCATTCCGGACGCTGTCTACGTCGCACGTCCGGGCAGCGCGCCGGAGAACGCTACGGGGACGATCTTCAAAGTCACCGGCAACAGCGACGGCGCCGAAAAAGTGAAAGTCGTCTTTGGCCGCGCCTCGGCCACAACCATCGAGATCCGTTCCGGGCTCATACCCGGCGACCAGGTAATCGTTTCCGATTCCAGCGCCTGGGATCGCTCCGATCACATCCGCATTCAATGACGAGGGACCACAACGTGAACGAACCACTCATCAGCCTCCACGACATCAACAAAGTCTTTTTCACCGACGAGCTCGAGACGCACGCCCTGACCGGCATCCAACTGACGATCAACAAAGGTGAGTACGTCTCCATCGGAGGCCCCTCCGGCTGCGGGAAATCGACGCTGCTGTCGATCCTCGGATTGCTCGATGAGCCGACCTCGGGCCGTTACACGCTGGCTGGTCACGAAGTGGCGCGCCTCGGCGCCCCCGAGCGTGCGCGGATTCGCAACCGCGAGATCGGTTTCATCTTTCAGTCCTTCAACCTGATCGGCGATCTGAATGTCTACGAGAACGTGGAGTTGCCGCTCGCGTATCGCGGTGCTCCGTCGGCCGAGAGGAAGCGGAAGGTGGAGACGGCGCTCGAGCGCGTCGGCATGGCGCACCGTGCCAGACATTTTCCGGCCCAACTCTCTGGCGGCCAGCAGCAGCGTGTCGCTGTTGCGCGCGCGTTGTCGGGAGAGCCATCCATCCTGCTCGCGGATGAACCGACCGGGAACCTCGACTCAAAGAATGGCGAGGCGGTCATGGATCTGCTTCGCGAGCTGCATCGAGGAGGCGCCACGATCTGCATGGTCACCCACGATCCCCGATTCACCCGTTACGCCAGCCGGACTGTTCATCTGTTCGACGGGCGGGTTGTCGAGGATACACACGAGCGGGCCGCGGAAGAGAAGCTCTCGCAGAGCGGCTTCGCCGTCGCGTAAGGAGGCACGATGAGTCAGTTCATTCTCGATCTCCGATTCGGTCTGCGGTCTCTGACCAGGAACCGGTCGTTCGCACTGGTTTCCATCCTCACGCTGGGCGTTGCCCTCGGCGCAAACACCGCGATCTTCAGCTTCGTCAACGCCATCCTTCTGAAGGCTCTCCCCTATCCCAATGCAGGCCGCATCGTCACGATCGGCGGCTACAACTCGCTCAAGTACACGGCCGCCGGCGCAGCCGAGATGTCGTGGCCGAACATCACCGACCTGCGCGCGCAGTCGAAGACTCTGGAGGGCGTCGCCGCGTACCAGCGCGCGACGTCGTTCCTCTACATCGGAAGCGAGCCGCAGCAACTGCACGGCACGACGATCAATGCCGGCGCCTTCCACATCCTTGGAGTGCGTCCAGAGCTCGGCCACGCCTTCGATGAAAAAGATGACCGGCTGGGCGGACCTCGGGTCATGCTCCTCTCCGACGCGGTCTGGCGGCGGTCGTTCGGCTCTGATCGAACAATCATAGGGCGGCAGATCCCTTTCGGAACCGCCGGAAAGACCCGCACCGTCATCGGTATCCTCCCTCCGGGACTGCAGTTCCCGATTGACGGAGAGAGCAATGACTTCTGGATGCCTCTGAACCCCACGCTCGATTCCGCAACTCTGACCCATCGCGGAGTGGTGTTCCTCAACACGATCGGACTGGCGCGGGCAGGCGTGTCGCTGGCCGCGGTCAACGCCGATGTGAATACGATCGCGCGGCGTCTCGAGCATCAGTATCCCGACAACAACACAGGCTTGCGGATGGCCGCGTCGTCACTTCAGGAATGGCTGACGCGCGACATCCGTGCGGCGCTGCTCATCCTATTTATTGCGGTGTTGCTGGTGCTCCTCATCGGCTGCGCGAATGTGGCGAACCTTCTTCTGGCACGCGCCACGGCTCGGCACCGCGAAATCGCCATCCGCAGCGCCATCGGGGCCACCCGAGGACGCATCGTGGTGCAACTGCTCACCGAGAGCGTGATCCTTTCGCTTCTCTCCGGAGGTATCGGCCTTCTCGTCGCCGCCTGGGGCATCGATCTGCTCGTGGCCATCGCTCCCCGCGACCTTCCCCGCCTCGACTCCATCGCCCTCGATACGCCTGTGCTCCTCTTCACTCTCGCGCTCTCACTCGCCACCGGCATCATCTTCGGACTCGCTCCGGCAATCGCGGCATCGAGAACAAACCTCACCGAGACGTTGAACGACGCCAGCCGTGGCTCGACCGAAGGCCGCACGCGTGGCCGCCTGCGAAACACTCTGGTAGCCGCCGAGATCGCGCTGTCGCTGGTGCTGCTTGCCGGCTCCGGCCTGCTCATCCGAAGTTTCGTCCAACTGATCAACGTAGGTACCGGGTTCGACCACCATGACGTCGCGGTAGTCCAGGTGAGCGCGCGGCCCTCGGCGTACAAAGAAGATGCACAAATCGTCGAGCTGTTCCGGCGGCTGACCCGCGAGCTCGGCGCGTTACCCGGCGTGGAGAGCATCAGCGCCGCCAACGCCCTTCCGCTCGGCCCCACCGAGGCTGACTACTCGTTCGACATCATGGGGCAGCCTGAGTTCGCTCCCGGCCATCATCCTGTCGCCATCACCGTCAACATCCTGCCGGGCTACTTCCACACCATGCGCATGCCACTGCTGCGCGGCCGCGACTTCACAGACCATGACGGTCCTGCCGGAGAGAAGGCCATCATCATCGACGAAACGATGGCGCAACGGTTCTTCGCCGGACAAAACCCGATCGGGCACAAGATCGACCTCTCGATCGATCATGAGGGCAAGATCATTCATCCCCGCACGATCGTAGGAGTGACAGGCGCCGTCCGATTCGAGTCACTCAGCCAGACGCCTAAGATGACCGTCTACGTCCCGGAGGCGGACTCCACTGCGCTGAGGATGTTTCTGGTGATCCGTACAGCGAATGCAGCCTCGATCGCGCCCGCGGTTCGGACCGTGATCCGGCGGATCGATCCGCTCCAGCCCATCCTCTCGATCTCGACGGTGGAGAAGATGCGCGCAGACTCGCTGGCCGGACGGCGTGTGACGCTGATCGTCCTGACGATTCTTGCCGTTCTCGCACTCACTCTCGCCGCGGTAGGGATCTACAGCATCATGAGCTACTCGGTCGCGCAACGAACATCCGAGATCGGCATTCGGATGGCCCTCGGCGCACAGGCCCCAGAAGTGTTCCGCCTCATCCTCCGACAATCGCTACGCATCACCGTCATCGGCATCGGCACGGGATTGATTGCCGCTGCCGCCGCCACGAGAGTCATGCGCGGTCTTCTCTTCGGAGTCGCCCCCGGCGACCCGATGACGCTCACCGCCATCTGCATCGCCCTCGGTGCCGTTGCGCTGGTTGCCAGTTATGTCCCCGCGCGACAGGCGTCACGGGTCAATCCGATGGTGGCGATAAGGTATGACTGACACGGTCTTCGGGTTGCGGAGTGGACGAAGTTGTGAAGGGCTCGCGGCGTCCCACATACCTGTCATCCTGAGGCTGCCGTAGCCGCGTGGGCGGTTGGGTGGTGGAGCGGCGGAGGACGCCGAAGGACCCCCTCCCTTGTTGCGGGAAGGGTGGTGGGCTCTTTGTTGCGAAGTCCCCCTCCCTCCCCGCTTGTAGTTGGGGGGTCCTTCGGCGTCCTCCGCCGCTCCACCCACCGAACCACCCGCGCGGCTGCGGCAGCCTCAGGATGACAGGTATGTGGGAACGCGCATCCATTCACCGTCTCCGGTTCACCATCCACCTCTAAACACCGGGTTATCCTCAGCCCAGCAACCTAGCAACTCAGCAACTCAGCTACCCAGTAACCAAACCCAGCAACCCACCCAGTAAACAGCAATGCACCCCCGCATCCTCATCGCCGACGACCAGACCGATGTGCTCGAGGCTCTTCGGTTGCTGCTCAAACCGGAAGGCTTCGAAGTCGAGAGCGCAACGTCGCCCAGTGCGGTGATACGTGCGGCCGGTGCGCGGGCATTCGACCTTCTGCTGATCGATCTGAACTACACCCGCGACACCACTTCCGGCGCCGAGGGGCTCGGGCTGATCGAGCAACTGCACGCGTACGATTCCGCGCTGCCCATCGTGGTCATGACGGCATGGGCCACAGTCGAGCTGGCGGTCGAGGCAATGCAGAAAGGCGCGCGCGACTTCGTGCAGAAGCCGTGGGAGAACGCCCGGCTGCTGACGATCGTCCGGAATCAGATCGAGCTCGGACAAGCTCTGCGGATCAACGCCTCACTGGCCAACGCCGTTACCACCAGCGGCGATGCTGTCGACATGATCGCCGGCGCGGCGTCGATGCGGCCGGTGCTCGACATCATCCGCCGCGTCGGTCCGTCGGATGCCAACGTGTTGGTGCGCGGTGAGAACGGCACAGGCAAAGGCGTCGTCGCACGCCTGCTGCATTCGGCGTCGAAACGAAGCGCACGGCCTCTCGTGTCGGTGAATGCCGGAGGACTCTCCGCCGGTGTATTCGAGAGTGAGCTCTTCGGTCACGTCAAAGGGGCCTTCACCGACGCGCGGAGCGACCGCACCGGACGATTCGAGCTGGCGGATGGCGGCACGCTCTTCCTCGACGAGATCGCCAACGTGCCCCTGCCGCAGCAGGCCAAGCTGTTGCGCGTCGTCGAAAGCGGCGAGCTCGAGCGCGTCGGCTCCTCACAGACACGCCAGGTCGACGTCCGGCTCATCACCGCCACGAACGCCTCGATCGAGGACGAAGTCGCCGCGGGCCGCTTCCGGCAGGATCTCCTCTTCCGTCTGAACACCGTGGAAATCCGGCTGCCGCCATTGCGCGAGCGGCGCGACGACATCCCGCTGCTTGCCACACATTTTCTCCGGCTGCAGACGAAGCGGTATCGAAAGAACGTCTCCGGCTTCGATGCCGGGGCGCTGAAGGCGTTGCTCGATCATCCGTGGCCAGGCAATGTCCGCGAGCTCGAGCATGTCGTCGAGCGCGCCGTGCTGATGGCGCCAGGTCAAACCATCAGCCGCAGCGACCTCGGGCTGCAGGCTTCGCCCGAGCAGAAGATCGACGAGATGAGTCTCGAGGATGTCGAAGCGTTGCTGATCCGAAAAGCGCTCGTCCGGCACGAAGGAAACGTCAGCCGCGCCGCCGGTGCGCTCGGCTTGAGCCGAAGCGCGCTCTATCGTGCGTGTCCTGGGGCACGAACTGAACAACTCGCTTGCACCGATCAAGTCGATCTCCGCGAGCATGGCGCAACTCGTCACACGCGATCCCCTCCCCGACGACTGGCGCGAAGACGCCGCGCGCGGCATGCGTGTGATCGCCAGCCGCGCCGACGCTCTCACCCGCTTCACACGCGCCTACGCGCAACTGGCCCGTCTCCCTCGACCACAACGATCGGCATTCAACGCCCGCGAGCTGCTCTCCCACGTCGCCGCGCTGGAGAC
This sequence comes from Thermoanaerobaculia bacterium, assembly GCA_038230535.1. Classification (GTDB taxonomy): domain Bacteria; phylum Acidobacteriota; class Thermoanaerobaculia; order Gp7-AA8; family Gp7-AA8; genus JADGNZ01. The sequence continues at coordinate 790 of JBBRNB010000082.1, read as the reverse complement.
GCGCGTGACCGTCCGTGTCGACGAAGGACCAGACATCGTCCTCGACGCCGATCCCGATCAGATCGAACAGCTCCTCATTAATATAGTGCGCAACGCCGCCGACGCCTCGCTCGAAACCGGCGGGAGCGTGTCCATCCGCTGGCGAACCACCAACGACGCAATCATCATCAAGATCGAAGACGAAGGCCACGGCCTCGGCGGAACCACCAACCTCTTCGTCCCCTTCTTCACCACCAAACCCAACGGCACCGGAATCGGCCTCGTCCTCAGCCGCCAGATCGCCGAGGCGCACGGCGGAACGCTGACGTTGGAGAACCGGGAGGGGGGTGGTGCGGTCGCCACACTGCGGCTGCCTGTTGCGGCGTTGAAATGACGATGAGCGCTGTATTTCCTGTCATTCTGAGAGGGTGTGAAGAAATCGCGCGTTCCCACATACCTGTCATCCTGAGCCTGCCGTAGCCGCGTGGGGGAGTGAGTGGTGGAGCGGCGGAGGACGGCGAAGGACCCCCCAATTGCAGGCCGGGAGGAACGGGGGACTTCGCAACCTCGATACCCCCAACCCTACGCGCAACAAGGGAGGGAGGCCTTCGGCGTCCTACGCCCGCTCCACCCTCCCACCACCACGCGGCTACGGCAGCCTTCCAAGAAACTCCCAGGGTTTATGCGGCTTTCCCGGTATCTCTCAACCTGAGGCAGCAACATGACCAAGGTGATCGGTTGCCGGTCGTGGCACGTTGCGCGCGAAGGCGCGCGAAACAATTTAGCCCCGCGCTCGGCGCGGGGTTTTTCG
>JBBRNB010000081.1:0-31402 GCA_038230535.1 Thermoanaerobaculia bacterium | reverse complement strand
CGCCGGAAATTGCGGTATGCCGTCGGTTCCGTGGCGCGCGCCACCACCGGGCGTTCCAAGCGCGCACTGCACAACTGTCGTGACAGTCCAGTGGACAGTTTTAGTGAGCAGACCACGGTAATTTCTCGCGAGCGCCGAAGCATGAGCGCCGGTCACATGTTCGACTGCCGGCACCGCCTCACACTTCCTACCGTCGACCGATGAATGCTGGAGTCCCGGACCGGCGGGACGTCCGATTTGGGCAGCGGCTTCGCCAAGCCTCACGAAGATGATGACTATCGCATCCCCCCGAGTTCGACACCACGCCGGTCCGCTGGGTATGACGCCCGGCAACAGTGCCCTGCGAGGCCGCAGTGCTTCTTCCCGGTGATCTTTACCAATAATGCTCTAGAAGGGTATGCAGCGCGGCTGCATTGCAAACGAGAGCCACGCCGGCGATGACCCACTGACTCAAGCGCCATCGTTTTAGCGGAAGCGTCATCGCGGCAAGGAACAGCGGCAGGATCTCCAGGAAATAGCGGCCCTGCACGCCTTCGATTTCGTCGCTGCATACGATTGACCAGATCAGATACTGCGAGAGAAGAATCCCTGCGAAGGTCATCATGCTGATCGCTATCGCGCTCGCCCGCACGCGGCGATGCAGCGATGCGCCGGCTGTGAGCGCGGCGGCGGCCAATAGGATGATCTCGACGGTGATTACAAAGGGCGAGAGCTCGAGGCTGTTGGCGCCGAAGCGTCCGATCATTTCTTCGATGTAGAAACGGCCGTTCTTGACGACGTCGTGCAAGGCAACACCCGCAAAATGCACGGGATCGGAGGCGATACACCGAATCTGCGCCGCGGCGCCGACTGGCAAGCCTGCGCGCGGGTTGTACGCGCCGCGGCTGGCCGCAACAAGAGCAAGCAGGGTCCCAGCCGCGGCCGCGCCTAGAATCGCAATCCGATCGCGCCAGCGAAACCCAGCCACCAACCCGAGCAGGGCGATCAGGAAGTATGCCGGCTTGCAGAGCGCCAGGGCGAAGCCAACGACAGCGACGATCCATATACGCCGCGGGGGCGCCAGAAGAAGCGCGGTGAACAGCGACGCCAAAGCAATCGTCATCGCGTCGGCGGACAACGACGCAAGCTCGTAAAGCGACATAGGCAACAACCCCGCGGATGCGAAGAGGCCGCCGTATTGCGGCGCTGCACGGAGAGCGAAGGCGATCAGGGTCACCGCGACGAGTAGATTTGCCACGCGCCCACCGTAAAAGGTGGTCATTGGACGGAGCGGCAATGCCGCTACCAGCGCCTGCGGAACATACGGCAGCGGCGTGTACCACGCCGCGTAACGGACAGTCCCGCCGGCCGCCCCGTCATACGGCAACGCCGAAATCGCCCGCAGCTTTTCCGCGAGCGTCTCGTGAGGTTCAGTGCGTGCCAGAACCCACACGAAGTTCTGTGTCGACTTGACTACTGTCGTGGTGCCGGGACCGCGGTCCGGCAACAGATGCCCGTGGCCGATCGCCAGTGACCGCCAGTAGTGGTTTTGCTCGTCCGGCACCTCAAACGGAGGCGTCACGCAGATGTACGCCAATCCGATGACGAGCGCCAGAGCAACGAACAGGTGCGGTTTCACGATCCAACGATCCGGACTTGTGAGTTGCCTACTTCCAGATCCCCGTGATGTCCTTCGCCGTCACGGCATCGCCGAACGGGGTGATGCCGTAGATGTCGAGGATCGTGCGCAGGAGATCCGCGTGCGTATAGGTCGTCGAGGCTTTCTTTCCGTGAATCACGGGCTGGCCCATGACGATCGTCGCAATGTGATTCTTCGGAGGCCTGGTGGTGATCACCTTCGCCGGGCAGTTGGTGGTGTACGACGAGCTGTCTTCATCCCAGGTCACGATCAGGAGGCTGTTGTTGGTCTCGGCCCAATCGGCATACTTCTTGATATTCGTCTTCAGCCAGTCGTTGCCGGCTTTCACCTGGGCACCGATGGGACTGCCGTTGTGCATGTCGTTCACCAGGTTCGGGATCACGAAGGTCACATCAGGCAGCGTTGCAAAGCCTGCGGCATCCTTGGGGAATTGGCTGAAGTCGATGCTCGCGGATGACGGTACGTTCGAGAAATCGACCCAGGGACAGTGTTTCGGAGCGAACAAGGCGTCGTTGCACGTCGTGCGCGCGCCGGAGGCCGGAAGGTTCTCGGCATAGCCGGCGAATGACTTGCCCGCGGCAATCAGGGCCGCGCCGAGGTTCTGATCGCTGAATGGCCCGATGGGACAGGTGTCATCACAAACGCCGAGCGTGCCGCCGGCGAAGAAGTCAATGTAGTTCGGCTGGCTGGGGTGATGCGACGCGTAGAACTTCGTGAGCAGCGCACCACGTGACGCGAGCTGGTTGATGTACACCGCGTTCGACGACCCGATGATGTTGGTGTAACTCTTGTTCTCGTCGATCACGATCACGATATGGCTTGGAACCGGAAGTCCTGTTTTGATGATGCCCTGTGGCTTCGCCAGCATCACTTCGATCACGTCCGCCAGGCGGTAACCGGCGCGTGCGATCGCTTCATCAGCGGCCGTGAACGCCATTTGACGATAGGCGTCGCCCGGCGTCTGACCGCGTTGCAACGTGGCCGGATAAACGGACTTCTTCGCGGTTTCGAATCCTTCGATCGACCACGCGTCAAACTGGCCGGACTTCAGTCCGGCAGCCATGTCCGCGCGCGGATGATCATGCACGATCATGCCGATGACGCGATCGAGATACTCGATGCTGGTGGGGCTGGCCTCCGATGCCAGCCGGGGAACGGAGTTGCTGATGATTCCATCCCAGAAACCATGCAGCTTCGGAGGGTTCTGGCCTGTACCCAACAGGAAGTGATTTCCGCCGGTATCGCCTTGTTCCTCGCCGGGAAACGTCGTGACGCGCGATGCGGTATGGAGCGGCTGGTGAATGTCGCCGGCGAGATGCAGCATCCAGGCGAGTTGCATCGCCCGGTCTCCGTTGACACCGCACGGGGCGTTGTCGCATGACACTGTGTGACGAAACGCGGCCAGGCGCTCGACCGCGTTCACAGCGGGGGTCGGAATGTCCAGGCGATCCTTGGGAGCGCCGGCGCCGGAGACTCCGGCCCAGAACCGGTCCTTGAAGTGCCAGGACGGCTGACTCAACTTCGTACAGGGGCGCGTGTCATTCGGATCGCGCTTCCGAATGACATCCGGCCACGTCGCCGCGCGCATGAAGAACTCGCGCTCCCGAACTTCCTGAGGCCGGGCGTCGTTCGGCAACATATCGAGAAGGCAGGCGTCCGCGGGGGCCTTCTGCAGAAGCGCGATCGACTGCTGCCGTGCAGCCGGCGTCATGTTGTCCCAGGCAATTCCTGCGACCAACTCATGGCTCGAGCCATTCCAGGCGAGAACGGATTGTGGCAGGCACAAGCCGGCGAGCAGAGCAAGAACACGAACATTCTGGAGTTTCATGAAAGACCCCTTCCGGTTGTCAGGATAGGTTACGCGAATCCGAGCTCCGGCACTACGTCGCAGTTCAGCTCGGCTTCGACCGCGGCCCATCGGGCCCCGCCTCCTCCTGCTGCTGCGACAGCTCCCCGGCGCCTGATCCAGCCACCCCTTTCGCCCGAGATAGGCGCCTATGTTGTGAAATCGGCGTGAAAAGCAACGTCACCCTCAATATCTTCAAATGGCCGCCGTCCTCCCATAGTGGAGGATTTATATGCGATCAATCGCGCGATACTTGTTGATTTCCGCAGTTTTGGTTCCGTCCCTCGCTACAGCCCCAGTGTTCGGATCGTGTGGACGCACGTTCTGTCCCGGTCCCGGGACTACCTGCGAGATTTCGTATGACGATCAGCCGAACACGAGCATGAGCCCGTCGTGCTGGACGTACAGCGGCAACGCCTCGCACCTGACGAGCGGATCGTGTTCGCCCACGGCTCTCTTCAGCGGAGGGGGCAGCGGCGTGGTCTACCAGAGCTTCGCTGCCGATCACGGTGGCAGCTACTTCTACATGGACTACGTGATCGACCTCAACGACCCACACGCGACATGGCAGGATGAGCTCGACATCGACATCCTCGACGCTGGGGGTTACCCGCTCCTGCATGTGGCGACCTACACCGGCGGTCCGGGAACGATCAGTTGCGAGTCGCACAACATCAGCCTCGGATACCATCCGTCGTGGGCTGGTCAGACCATCAAGGTGCAGATCAGCGTCTACGAGGCATATTCGAACGTGACGTTCAAACTTGGCGGTGTTCACGTGTGGCAGGGAATCTCCTAGTCCCATCGGATCGAGGGCGGGCCGCAGGCAGCAGCCCGCCCTCACCAACTGTCTCGCTCACCGGGAATGCTCACGAACTGTTATCGTCGCTCAGCCTGCCGGCGTCCTCCCTGTGCGCATGAAACATCTGAACGCCACCGCCGCTCTACTCGCCGCATTCGTAGTGTCGAGCTCCGCGGCCGCTCAGGAGGCGGAACGCACTGCCGCGGCGGCCGTTCAAACGATGCTGACGCGATCATCCGTCGCCGCGCTGAAGGGGCGGTACACGTGCATCTATGTGAGGAGCGCGCGCGCGGAACGATCTGATGCCACGAACGGCGTACGCGTGATCATCGACGGCTTCGCGGAATTGCCCGGAAGCCACGCCATCGTTCCCCTACCGGCAAATTGGGACGTTCATCTCGAGGGCCTTTCGCGCGCTACGCGAATCGATATCGCCGAAGCTGCGCTGGCAGATGCGTTGATCGCGGCCCGAACCGCCGCAGAGCGTGACGCACTCCTCGATGCGCATCCGGACGCCGACCGCGACGAACTGGCGCGGCAACTGTCCGACAAAGGATTCGCCATCGACGTCACCGGAGACTATGCACGCGCCGAAGCGATCGCCGAGCTGGCCTTGGCGGTCGCCCACGACGGCGGCAGCGACGATGCCGCGGCGCGCGCGATCTGGCTTCGCGGGCGTGCGCGCGACGGCCAGGACCGCATCGATGAAGCGCTCCTCGACTACACGTCAGCGCTTCATCTTGCGGAGAGCGGCGGCGATGAGGAGACCGCAGCCGCGTCGCTCACCGGCATCGGAACACTGACGATGATCAAGGGCGATGACGCCGGCGGAATGTCCGCCGTCAGTTCAGGGCTCGAAAGGGCGTTGGCGATCGGTAACGACCGAATCGCCGCGACCGCGCTCCTCATCCTCGGAAACCGCCAGCAGCACGCCGGCGACCTGGCATCGGCGCTACGTCACTATGACGACGCCTCTACCCACGCAGAACGGGCCGGCGATCTGCTGATCAACGCCGCCGCGCTCGCCAACACCGGCCTGGTCTACAACCGGCTGAACGACTACGAGCTCAGCGCGCTCTATCTGCAACAAGCAATCGTGCTGTATCGAAAGACCGGCAACATACTGGGGGTCATCCGCAATCTCCGCAACCTCGCCGAGGTTTCCACGGAAGCCGGCGATACCGAGCGGGCCGAGGCGACGCTCCGCCAGATCGACAAACTGCTCCCCGGACATCCCGACGTGCGAATCGCAGCGTACCGCGACGTGACCCGCGCAAAAATGGCGCTGCGGCAGCGCCATTTCGGACTGGCCGAGCGTCTGGCACTCCTCGCGTTGCAGGCCTCGCGCGATGCTGGCGACGAGAGGCTGACCGCGTTCGCCGCGCAGACACTTGGGAACTCGTATGCGCGACGGCACCGCAACCTCGAAGCTCTTCCGCTGTACCACGAGGCCGTGCGCCTGGCGAAATCGCTCAACGACGGTGAGGTGTATTGGCGCGCTCGAGCCGACGAGGGGTATGCCCTGGGCCGTCTCGGCCGGACCGCCGAAGCGAAAGCCGCTTACCTGGATGCCATCGAGACCGTCGAGGGGATCAGCGCGACGATGCCCGGTGGCAGCCCCGATCAGCGGTCGTTCTTTCAAGACAAGCGCATCCTCTATCATGAGATGTTCTGGCTCGTTGCGCCGGCTGACCCGTCCGAGGCGCTTGCGTGGGAAGAGCGTGCGCGCTCGCGTGCGCTCCTGGCCTTTCTCTCGCTTGGCCGCACCGTTCCCGACTCAGAGCTGACGGAGCATGAGCGCGGCGAACAGTCACTGATCGAGCATCGTCTGCGCGACGTCAACGAGAAGCTGCTTCGCGCGCGAGGCGAACCGGGCCTCGATCGCAGGCATGTCGCGGAGCTCACCGGCGCCGTAAAACGAGCGCGCGTGGAGCGGGATGCGCTCACATCGCGTCTGTTCCGCGACCATTCTGGGCCGGCGCTGGCGCGCAACGATCCACCCTTGCCGAACGTCGATGAGCTCCGCCGGAACATCCCCGCGGATGGCGTCATCATCGAGTACGCCGTCGTCGGAGAGCATATCTGGGTCATCGCCGTTTCGCGCGATCATCCGCCGCGCATTCTCGCAATCCACACGGATGAGGCAACTCTCAATCGGAAGGTATCGCGATTCGTGGAGCTCCTGGCCGGTTCCGCGCCCGCGCTGCCGGCACTGTCGCATGAGCTCTACAACCTGCTCCTGAAACCGGTGGCGTCATCGTTTCGCGGTGGCAAAACGATCTGTCTCATTCCCAACAGCTCGCTCTGGCAATTACCGTTTCAGGCGCTGCTTGATGACGACGGACGGTACCTGATCGAACGCCATCCGCTATTCTACGCACCGTCTGCCGCGGTGCTGACGTGGTACGCGTCGCACCCCTCGGATGCCGCGCCGAGGGCGATGCTGGCGATCGGCAATCCTTCGCTCGGCCGGACCACAGCCAGTGCCAGCACTGGCGGGGTCACACTCAGTCCGCTGCCAGGGGCAGAACGCGAAGCACGCACCATCGCGTCGATCTACGGCAGCACGTCGCAACTGCTCACCGGTGCAGCCGCCACCGAGTGGCGTTTCAAGGCACTGGCACCTCAATTCCGGATGATCCATCTGGCCACACACGGCAGCTTCGACAACCTCCAGCCGATGTACTCGCACGTTGTCCTCGCCCCCGGCGGATCCGAGGACGGCCTGTTCGAAGCGCGCGAGTGGATCGGCCTCGGCATCCATGCCGATCTCGTCGTTCTCTCCGGCTGCAAAACAGGCCGCGGAAGAGACGTCAGCGGCGAAGGCGTGCTCGGTATGTCCTGGGCATTGCTCGCCGCGGGATGTCCGGCAGCGGTCGTCGCGCAGACCGACGTATTGGACAGCACGGCCGAACTGATGATCGCGTTTCACAGACGGCTGGCGAATTCGCGCCGGTCCGGGCCAGGCCGTGCATTCGATCCGCGCGCCGCAACCGACGCTCTGCGTGAAGCACAACTGTCCATGCTGCGCGACAAACGCTACGCGGAGCCAATCCACTGGGCCGGATTCGTCCTCATCGGCCGCGGATGGTGATGCTGCCGTAGTCATCGCAAGGAGAGACTTCACAGCCGGCGGGAGCCACGTCATCGACATCGCCGCGACGACCATCGTCAAGTCGAAGTCGAACATCAGCACAATTAGAAGTCAGTGGTAAGCAGTGGATCGGTGATCAGTGGATCGGGACCAGGCTGCCTCGGTCTGATCCACTGATGCACTGATCCACTGATCCACTGATCACTAATCCACTGATCACTAATCCACTAATCCACTGATCCACTGATCCACCACTCACTGTACGCTTGCGACGTGGTGACGCCTGCCATCCGCCGCTTTTTCGCCGTGCACGGCATCGGCGGGCCCATCGTCGCCGCAGTCTCGGGTGGCGTCGACTCGACGGCTCTGCTCATCGGGCTGGTGGAGATGGAGGGGATCAACGTCCGCGCCGCGCACGTCAATCATCATCTTCGTGGGGCCGAATCGGATGATGACGAGGCGTACGTTCGGGAGCTTTGCGCGCGATATGACATCCCGTTGCGGATCGCCGGCGGGCAGCTCGATCAGGAGGCTATCCGGCATCGCGGGATCGAGGCGGCAGCGCGAGAAGTACGGCATGTCCGGCTGCATGAGATCGCGGGGATGGCACTCATCGCCACAGCGCATCAGAAGAACGATCAGGCCGAGACGGTGCTGATGAGGCTGATGACGGGCGGAGGTGCGGCCGCCCTTCGTGGAATTCATCCCGTCCGCGAAGACGGCGTGATCCGTCCTCTGCTCGAAGTCACGCGGGCTGAAATCGAGCAGTTTCTCACCGAGCGCAACATCACTCCCCGCTTCGATCGGTCGAATGCCGATCCGCGCTTTCTGCGCAATCGCGTCCGCGCCGTTTTGCGGGAGCTCGACGCCAGCGTCATCGAAAATCTGGCCGCCGTCGCCGATCAGGCGCGGCAGCAGTGGCCGGTGCTCGAGCGAGCCATCGATGCAGCCGAGGATGTCATCGCGTCTGACGTCGAGACGCGATTCCGGTCGATGCCGGACGATGCCTGGCTGCGGCAGGCTCTGCTATTACGTCACATCCGCCGGCTCGATCCCGATGCGCGCGATATCTCCGCGGCGGATCTGGAACGGCTGGGTCAGGAACACAAACGAACCTCCGTGACGAAGTCGCTCGAGTTGCTGAAGGACGGGGATCAAATCGTCCTCCGCCGCCGCGACACCGAGGAGCCGACGCCACACTTTGAGGTCGGGATCGACGCCGGCAACGACGTCTACATCCCCGAAATCGCCACCACCATCCACATCCACCCGGCAACGCAGCGACGCTCCAACCAGCTCATCCAACTCCCAACCGGCGCCACTCCGCACTTCACCATCCGCAACCGCCGCGAGGGAGACCGGTTCCGCCCCCTGGGCATGACCCATGACAAAAAGGTGAAGGATCTCCTGATTGATCGTAAGATTCCCGTAACATCGCGGGACCGCATCCCGCTTCTGTTGTGGGGAAACACGATAGCCTGGGTGGCAGGCGTCGAAGTCTCAGAGCTGTTCAAAGTGACGGGCGAGGCCGCCGATCTGTACGAGGTCGCGATTGAAGAAGATCACGAAAGCGTTCAGCGCCAGGGAGATTGAGCAGCGGGTAGCCGCGGTGGCCGCGGAGATTCGCGACGACGCCGGCCAGTCGCCACTCTTCCTCCTCGGCATTCTCAAAGGGGCATCGTGCTTCCTGTCCGACCTGCTGCGCCGCATCGAAGGGGATGCCGGCTACGGCTTCATCGACGTCGTGCGGGACGTATCCGAAACGCCAGTTTCGGCGATGGAGATCGACTACCTGAGCTGGATCGACATCCAGGGACGCAACGTCTACGTCGTAAAGGACGTCGTGGCCACCGGCGTCATCGAGACCTACCTGCTGACGCAGCTTCGTCAGAAACGCCCGGCCAGCCTCAAGCTCGTCGCGCTCCTCGACCGGCCTGACGCGCGCACCGTCGACCTCACCGTCGATTTCTGCGCGTTTCAGGGCGGAGACGTGGCCTACGCGGGCTACGGACTCGAGATCGAAGGACGCCATGGAAACCTCCCCTACCTCGTCACCGTTAAATAGAATTTCACCGCCACCGCTCCCGTTGTGGGACCCGGTTATGCACAGCACGCCGCAGCATCAGCGTGCACTCTTGGAGGCATTCATTGAATTCGACGGTTAAAACGGCGCTCCTTTGGGTCGTCATCATCGTTCTGGTCTTCCTGCTGTGGAGCCTGTTCCAGACGACCAAAGCGACGAGCGAAACGATTCTGTTCAGCGACTTCCTCGACCGCGTCAATGCTGGCGTCGTCGAGCGCGTGACGATTCGCGGAGATGACGTCCACGGCGACACGAAAACAACCGCCCCCGGCGGCAAGAAAGAGTTTCACGCCACTATCCTGACCAACTACCCGGGCATGATCGACCAGCTTCGCGCAAAAGGCGTGAAGGTCGAGGTCGAACATGCCGCGGACGCGGGCATCCTCACTAACCTCCTTTGGTGGGCGCCGGTCCTCTTCCTGGTCGGTCTCTGGATCTTCTTCATGCGCCAGATGCAGGCCGGCGGCAACAAGGCCATGTCCTTCGGCAAGTCGAAGGCCAAGCTCCTCTCCGGCAACGCCAAGAAGGTGACGTTCAAAGACGTCGCTGGCGTGGACGAGGCGAAGATCGAGCTGCACGAGATCATCGAGTTCCTCAAGGAGCCGCAGAAGTTCACCAAGCTCGGCGGTAAGATCCCGAAAGGCGTTCTGCTGATGGGGCCTCCTGGCACCGGCAAGACGCTGCTGGCCCGCGCCATCGCCGGCGAAGCCAACGCGCCGTTCTTCTCGATCTCCGGCTCCGACTTCGTGGAGATGTTCGTCGGCGTCGGCGCCTCGCGCGTCCGCGACCTGTTCGAACAGGGAAAGAAGAACGCGCCGTGCATCATCTTCATCGACGAGATCGACGCCGTCGGCCGCCACCGCGGTGCAGGTCTCGGCGGCGGACACGATGAGCGCGAGCAGACGCTGAACCAGCTCCTCGTCGAGATGGACGGCTTCGAGTCGAACGAAGGGGTCATCCTGGTCGCGGCCACGAACCGGCCTGACGTCCTCGACCCTGCCCTGCTCCGTCCCGGCCGATTCGACCGCCGCGTCGTCGTCGACCTGCCGGACCTCAAAGGCCGCGAAGGCATTCTCCGCGTGCACACGCGCACGATTCCGCTGTCCGAGGACGTCGATGCGTCGGTCATCGCCAGAGGCTCACCGGGATTCAGCGGCGCTGACCTGGCCAATCTGGTCAACGAGGCGGCGCTCAACGCCGCGCGTTACGACAAGAAGAAAGTCCAGATGATCGACTTCGAATTCGCCAAGGACAAGGTCCTCATGGGTGTCGAGCGGAAGTCGATGGTGATGAGCGACCGCGAGAAGACGAACACCGCGTATCACGAGTCCGGTCACACTATCGTCGCCGCCGTGCTGCCTGCGGCCGATCCTCTGCACAAGGTCACGATCATCCCTCGCGGACGCGCGCTCGGCCTTACGCAGCAGTTGCCGGTCGAGGATAAGTACTCGTATTCGAAGCGCTACCTCGAGGCGATGCTGGCCGTGCTGATGGGCGGCCGCCTGGCCGAGGAGATCTTCATCGGCGAGATCACCACCGGTGCCGGCAACGACATCGAACGTGCTTCTGCGATGGCGCGCCGTATGGTCTGCGAATGGGGAATGTCGGAGCTCGGTCCGGTCACCTTCGGCAAGAAGGAAGAGGCCATCTTCCTCGGCCGCGAGTTCGCGCAGCATCAGGATTTCTCCGAAGCCACGGCTGTGGAGATCGACCGTGAAGTGAAGCGCATCCTCGACAAGGCCTACAACCAGGCCAAAGAGATCATCACCACACACAAATCCTCCCTCGACCGCGTCGCCCGCAAGCTCCTGGAGCGCGAGACGCTGGAAGGGTGGGAAGTGAACGACATCCTCCGCGATGAAACCGGCAACGACTACCTCAAGATGAAGGAGTACTACCCCGACCAGAGCCCCGGTGAGACGATGACCATCGCGCCCGGCTCAGGACCATCGACAGATGTCGCGACGCCGGTACCGCCGCCGGTGCCCACACCAGCGCCGGAGCGGACGACGTAGTCGCACGAGAAGCGATCCGCAGATGACGCAGATTGGATGCAGATAGAAACACCTATCTGTTTTCATCTGGGTCATCTGCGGATCAATCGTCTCTCTGGATTCCTCACCTCTGGAACGCGTACGACATCTTCATGAACAACTGCCGGCTGCCCGGCCGGAGCTTGTTGTTGTCAGCGACGTCGACATCGCGTTCGTCGCCGAGCCCGACGAAGAGCACCGTCTGCCAGTTCAGCTTGTAGGCGAAGAGGAGCGACGACGTCACGTTCCCTCTGTGCTGATTGATCGAATCGAGGAAGAGCTGCTGGTTGCTGTTCGTCCGGACGTTCTGCACGATGGCGCGTACGTACATCTTCGCGTCGAAGGTATAGGTCGCGCGCAGACGTTCGACCTGCGCCGTGAAGAGGCGGCCGCTCGATGCGATCTGTCCAGGCAGTGGATCGACATTCAGCCAGCTCAGGCTCTGATTGACGCGCAGCTCGAGATGATCGGTGGGCCGGATGATGCCGCTGAGCCGGACGCTGGCACCGCGCCCCAGGCGCGTGTTCGAGAAGTCGGCGTCCTGGCCAACGGAGCCGTTGAGAGAGATGTTCTGAAAAACCCGAGACGGCGTGAACTGCGTCGCGTACAGAAGCTGATGCCGCGTCAGCACCTGGTTGCCGCTGCGGACACCGTTGATGGAGAAACGCAGCCGCGTGCTCGAGGCGTATTTGCCGTCGAAGCCGATGCCGGCCGAACGGTCGCGGAAGAGGAGATCACCGTTGGCCGCTGACTGGTAGTCGCCGTTGAGAAACAGACGGATGCGGTTGACGAAGCCGGTAGCCGGCCGCATCGTGTAGCCTCCTTCGAAATAGTTCTCCCGAAACCCGACCTGAGGAACGAAACCGTTGTCTGCTCGGAACCTGTCACTGAAATCCTTTGCCTCGGTGTACCAATCGAGGTGCTTCGTCGAATGCGACCACGAGAGGTCGGCGGCATGTCCATTCAACGTCTGACCGTTCCACTCCGACGCCAGGTCCGGCCGGTCAGGCGTCTTCGTGTTGCTGAAGAGCAGTTCGCCTGTGACCGTGTCTTTGTCATTGATCCGCCACTGGAAATCGGGACCCAGCACTCGGTTGTGCGCGCTCCCCTCCGATTCGCGGACCGTGGTGAGAAGGCTGACGTAGGAGAGGCCGAAATTGTGCCGGATGCGAGCGATGGCCACCGTCGAGCTGAAATCCTGATTGGCGAAGTTGGAGCCATTCACTCCCGGGAGGATCGTCAGCCCGCCGCCACGGTCCTGGGCAACGATGGCCGTGTAGTCGTTATCGCCGAACTTGCCCGTGGATCGGAGGCCGAACCGGGGCGAAGTAATCGTTCGGGTGTAGACCGCCTGGATGGGTGTGTTGAACAACTCGACACCCTCGAGGAAAAACGGCCGCTTCTCGGAGAAGAAAATCGCGAAGCGCTGATTCGTCGAGATCGCCGCGACGTCTGACTCCACCTGCGAGAAGTCGGGGTTCAACGTGCCGTCGATGGCGTTGTCGGCATTCGGCGTCCACTTCACATCGAGGCCGGCGTCCGCCTTGGCCGGCGCGTTGACGAGCCGGTTCCCGAGCGTGTTGCCGCGCGGTGTGCCCTGCTCCTTGATGGTCATGTACGGCGCCGCGACGATGTGGCCTCCCGCGGGCAGCCCGGTCAGACCGGTGATCTTGTTCTCGAAGCAGATGAAACAGTTGCCGCCCTTCGGAAGCTTGTTGGCGAAGAACTGATAGCGGCGGTCGCGCGGATAGTTGCGGTAGAGCTGGATGCCCCACGTCTGCGGATCGGCCTTCTTGTAGCGAAGGGACGAGAAGGGGATGCGCAGCTCGAGGTCCCATCCCTCCTTCGTGATCTTCGCCGCCGACTCCCAGAAAAAGTCAGGCGAGTTGTCTTCATTGCCGCTGGTGTCGTCGCTCACAGCGTCGTATTGGATCCCGCGCGCATTCGACAGGAACAAGATGGCCGTCTTCCCGTCGTTGCGAGTGTCGAGAATGACGCCCGCGTAGTCGGTCGAGCTGGGGACGTTGTCCCGGTCGGCATACGGCGAACGGATCCTCTCCGGATTCGGATCCTCGAAGTGAAAGGCCGCGTAGAAGAAGTGGTCATCGTACGTAATCCAGGCCGTGTTCTTCACCTGCGGCTCGGTGTTGTCGGTGGCGTTGGTCTCGTACCACTTATCGACGCGGTAGGCGTCTTTCCATGCAGCGTCGGAAAGGTTGCCGTCGATCGCGATCGGCCCCGTGGCCCGTTTGATGTCGAACGTCGCCGGCGGCTCGCGCGTCTGGGCGTGTAGGGCGATGGATAGACAGACCACGACGCTGAACCAGATCACCCGGCCGATTGACTTCATAGCTCGTTGAGACGTGGGTCGAAAACGAAAGTTAGTCCACCGCCGCAGTTGTCTCATCTCGTTCACCTCTACCGCGCATCGCTGCCGATTGCTTACTGGCGCGTTTTTTTGGGCCGCGTTTGTGTAGGGCCGCCGCCCTCGGCGGCCTTGTTCGAACAGCGTTGGCCGCCGAGGGCGGCGGCCCTGCCTATTTGTACGAAGCAGTTCGTATATGAAGTGAAAAGGTTTCAGATGCGCTGTGTTACTTTTCCGCCATGCGAACGATTGCCGCCGCCATTCTCCTCGCCGCCTCCCAAGTCGCAGCCCAGCAAACCGCGCCTCCGGCAACACCGAAGCCGATCGTCCTTCGCGCGGCGCGTCTCTTCGATGGCACGTCTGACGCCGTCGTCCGCAACGGCGTCGTGGTCGTGCAAGGCAACCACATCGTCGCCGCGGGCGCGAACGTCGAGGTCCCCGCGAACGCACAAGTGATCGACCTCGGCGATGTCACGTTGCTCCCGGGCCTCATCGACTCCCACGTCCACCTCACCGATGAGACCGAGGACAACTACTACTTCAAATACTTCAAGGACCTGATGCGCCAGCCGGCGGAGCAGGCCATCCTGGCGACGACGTTCGCGCGCAAGACGATCGACGCCGGTTTCACTACGGTGCGCAACGTCGGCGCGAGCGACTACATCGACGTCGGCCTCCGCAACGCCATCAACAACGGTTGGACAGCCGGCCCGCGCATGCTCGTTGCCGTCCACGCCATCGGCGCCACCGGCGGACATGGCGACAGCGATCCCATTCCACCCTCGAAAGGCATTCCGCCGCTCGGCCCGATCGACGGCGTTTGCAACGGCCCCGCGGAGTGCCGGGCAGCGGTTCGCTACCAGATCAAGTACGGCGCCGACGTCATCAAATTCATGCCCTCGGGCGGCGTGCTCTCACTCTCCGATCCGGTCGACGCCCCCGAGCTGTCGCAGGATGAGATGAACGCCATCGTCGAGGAGTCACATCACTGGGGCCGCAAAGTGGCCGCGCATTGTCACGGCGATGCCGCGGCGCGGATGGCGGTCATGGCAGGCGTCGACTCGATCGAGCACGGTTCATTCATCAAGCCGGAGACGCTGACGATGATGCGCGACAAAGGCGTCTACCTCGTCCCGACACTTCTGGCCGGCGATTGGCTCAGCAGCAGGCTCGATAAGTTCCCGCCCACCATCGCCGCGAAAGCAAAGGCCGCCGTGGCCGCGCGCAGCGACATGTTCCGCAACGCCCTCAAGCTCGGCGTCAAGATCGCCTTCGGCACCGACGCCGCCGTCTACCCCCACGGCCTGAACGCCCGCGAATTCGCCCTCATGACCGGCCTCGGCATGCCCCCCGCCGCCGCCCTCCGCTCCGCCACCACCGTCGCCGCCGCCCTCCTCGGCGTCGAAGACCGCGGCGTTCTCGCGGCGGGCAAGCTTGCAGACATCATCGCCGTCCCCGGCAACCCGCTCGATGACATCAAGGTGATGGAGCGGGTTGCGTTCGTGATGAAGGACGGCGTGGTGGTGAAGGGGGTAGTCAAGTGATGGTGATGGCGCCGGGCAAAGTCGCCTCGCCGCCATCGCTTGTCTTCACGATGACATCCCATTTATCAGCAATCGTTCCTTTCGGGACCGTAAAGTGAACAGCAACATCGCTTGATGAGACGCCGGTTGCGCCAACCTCCGTTTTCGCGCTGTTGCGAAGCGTGACGATTTGAGCGGGTTGCAAGCCGGTGCCTTGGGCCGTGACGACTGCTGGCAGATCACCACTTGGAATCGAGTTACGGTCAACTCCTGTCAGCCTCGGCGTCCCTGGAGCAGTTCGCCCGCCGAACGCATCGCCTGCCGACTTTGAGCCGAAGTAGAAGCTCGTGATCGAAGTGATGAGCGTTCCAAGCATGATGAGCAACTGCTTTGCAAAGTCCTGCGCTGCAGCCGCACGGTTCGCGCGCTGCTGCTCCTCCGGAGTCAGGGCTCGCAGGCTGGCCAGTTTGTCTGCTGCTGCCTTCTCCATAGCCGCCTTCTCTGCTGCTGCCTTCTCCGCTGCTGCTTTCTCCGCTGGCGTCGTTCCGGTCGTACCGGTCGTACCGGTCGTACCGGTCGTACCGGTCGTTCCAGTCGAGCCGGTCGTGCCGGTCGTACCTGTTGTGCTGGTCGTACCTGTTGTGCTGGTCGTATCGGTGGTACTGGTCGTACTCGTTGTATTGGTAGGGCTAGCGGTCGTATCCGTCTTGCTTGCCGCGATTTCGCAGCACTTCTTCACCGCAGCCGCCATTTCGGCCTCGCTGGAGGGCGATAGGTCCGAAAAGAGATAAACAGTCACTACGGCAAAGATGAGAATGAGGCTGAGCGCGATTACCGCTCGGATCGTTCCCTCCGGGAGACCGAGCGCCTGCGTCTGATTCGCGAGGCGTACGGTTTTGAAGGCGATCGCCATAACAGCGAGAACGCCGAGGAGCGACACGAGACCAATGATGACGAGGAACGGAAGGGCAACGGCGTCATTTTGGATTCTCGTTGCAACCCAGGCGGAAAGGATGAGAAGGAGAAACACGCCGGCAACGGTGCTACCAACGATCACCGCTGCGCGGGTGTGTTCGTTAAGCTGTTTCGGATCGGCCATTCTCGACCTCCTCATCGATTGGACGGACGCCGGCGTAACATTCCCTTCCCATGCGCAAACGCGTCTACATCGCCTACACCGGCGGCACCATCGGCATGAAGCGCACACGCGCTGGGTACCTGCCCGCCTCCGGCTATCTGCAGGAGCAGATGGATGAGATGCCGGAGCTGCGGCATCCGTCGATGCCGCTCTTTCACGTCCACGAGTACAAGCCGCTGCTCGACTCGTCGAACATGACGCCGAAGGAGTGGGTGGCCATCGCGCGCGATATTGGCGGCCACTACGACGACTATGACGGCTTCGTCGTGCTGCACGGGACGGACACGATGGCGTACACGGCCTCCGCCCTCCCCTTCATGCTGCACGGACTCGGCAAGCCGGTCATCGTCAGCGGCTCGCAGATCCCGCTGTGCGAAGTACGCAACGATGGGCGCGAGAACCTCATCACCTCGCTGCTCATCGCCGCGAACTATGACATCCCCGAGGTCTGTCTCTACTTTGGAGGGCGGCTGCTGCGAGGGTGCCGTGCGGTGAAGGTCAGCGCTGATGGATTCGCGGCCTTCGCCTCGCCGAATGTCGCGCCGCTGGGAACCGTCGGTATCGACATCGATATCAACTGGGATCTCGTGCGGAAGCTGCGAGGACGCCAGAAGATGCGCGTTGAAGAGCTGGCCTCCCCGGTGGTCAGCGCGCTGCGGCTCTTTCCCGGCATCTCGCCCGAGCTCGTCCGCAACGTGCTGCGTCCGCCGCTGCAAGGGCTCGTGCTCGAAGCGTACGGCGTCGGCAACGGGCCTGATCACGATACCGCGTTCCTTGCGGCGCTGTCGGATGCGACGAGCCGGGGAGTGGTCATCGTCGACTGCACCCAGTGCCTGGAAGGGACGGTCGATCTGGCCGAGTATGCTGCCGGCTCGGCTCTGGCGCGCGCCGGCGTCATCAGCGGATTCGACATGACGGCGGAGGCGGCGCTGGCGAAGCTCTACTACCTCTTCAGCCGCGGCTATCGTGTGGAGAAGGTCAAGCGCGAGATGCAGCGCGACCTGCGGGGCGAGCTGACGCCCGCCGGATGACCTTGCAGTAAACTTCGAAAGCCGGTCAGCAGGGAACAGGAGACAAGAAGATGAATCGATTGCGCGTGCTTTGCTGTACGTTGCTGTTGGTTTCCACCGCCGCCGTCGTAGCGGCGGACGTGACGCTCCCCGAACTGTTCAAACGAGCCAAAGACAGGTTCGCCGCCGGCGACTACAAAGGCTCGCTCGCCGATTTCGAGCTGCTCGACACAACGAGCGCTGAGCCCGCACATGCCGCCGGCCGCGTCAAGCTCATGCCCGTGGTGACGTTCTACCGCGGCGCGAACCTGGCCGCCCTCGGCCGCAAAGCGGAGGCGAAGGACGCCTTCATCGCCTACCTCGGCTACATCCCGACCGCCACCATCGCCTCTCCGCCCTACCCGAAAGCAACCGTCGATCTCTTTGAACAGGCCCGCAAAGACGCCGCGGGCCGCTCTTCGACGATGGCCGCAACATATGCGGCGTTCCTGCAGCCGCCTCCTTCCTGGGTGCTCGCCGCCGACGAGCGGTGGATCGAGTGTCCGGTTCGCTACCTCCTGACCCCGGCGCAGAAGAAGGAGTATTCGACCTTCACCACCAACGCGGAGCGCACCGCGTTCGTCGAAGCATTCTGGAAACAGCTCGATCCGACGCCGGCCACCGAGGTCAACGAGCTCCGCATCGAATTCGAGCGCCGCGTCGCCTTCGCCGACTCCGTATTCGCCACCGAGAAGCAGGCGGGGCGCTACAGCGACCGCGCGCCTGTGTTCGCGTTTCTCGGGCCACCGACGTACGTGGCGACGGCAAACCTCAGCACTTCCGACGATGCCCTGGCCTCGATACGCGCCAACGGCAACGATGACATCAACAAGGCCGTACACTCGAGCAACTCCACCAGCAATGCCGCCTTCGCGTCGATGTCGGGCCAGCGCCCCGAGGACAATCTCGACCAGGCCTACACCCGCGGCACACGCGAGTCGTGGGTCTATCGGCAGGACCGGATCCCGAAAGGGATCAGGTATCAGGAAGTACGCTTCAACTTCCTGACGAAGTCCGGTTACGGTTCCGGAGTACTGCAGAAGGACTCCGAGCCGATGACTACGCTCGGCCAGGCTGCCGAGATCGCACGCGCCGAAAAGAGGCTGCCGTGATCTACGGATCGTAGACGACGGGGACCGGCCGCCGAGAGCAGAGGCGGTCCGCACGCGGCGCAAGCGCACCGCTTCGCTACAATCGCTTCAACGTGGCGAAAAAAGCGGCAGTCTTCTCCTGCAGTGAATGCGGCAGTCAGTCTCCGAAGTGGCTAGGCCGCTGTCCGGAATGCAATGCCTGGAACTCGTACGGCGAGGAGCAGCTCGCGCCGGTCCTGACGGCGTCAGGAGCAGTGCCGGTATCGATCGCCGCAATCGACGGCGACACCGCGACCCGTACTTCGACCGACATCGCCGGACTCGATCGCGTCCTGGGCGGAGGTCTGGTCTCAGGCGCGGTCACACTCGTAGGCGGCGAGCCGGGCATCGGCAAGTCGACGCTTCTTCTTCAGGCAGCCGAACAGCTCGCGCGCGACGGGATCGTGCTCTACGTCTCTGGTGAGGAGTCGCCGCGGCAGATCGCGATCCGCGCCCGCCGGCTCGGCACGACCAGCGAGAACATCCGACTCTTTGCCGAGACATCCATCGAACGGATCATCGCGGTGACGGAGTCGATGAAACCGGTGGCGGTGATCGTCGACTCGATCCAGACCGTCCACACGTCCACGAGCGCCTCGACGCCTGGCTCAGTCGGTCAGGTGCGCGATTCCGCCGGCCTGCTCATGACCGCGGCCAAGCGCCTCTCCATCCCGATCTTCCTCATCGGCCACATCACGAAGGAAGGGACCATCGCCGGGCCGAAGTCGCTGGAGCACATCGTCGACACCGTTCTTTACTTCGAAGGCGAGAAGTTTCAGAACTATCGCGTCGTCCGTGCCTACAAGAACCGCTTCGGGCCGGCCAACGAGGTGGCGATCTTCGAGATGCACGACAACGGACTCAAAGAGGTACCGAACCCTTCGGCTGCGCTGATCTCGCAGCGAAGCACCGCCGCCGGATCGGCGATCGTGGCAGCAGTGGAGGGGACCAGACCTCTGTTGATCGAAGTACAGGCGCTCGTTTCGGCGACGCACTTTCCGTCGCCGCGGCGCATGGCCATCGGCATGGATGCCAATCGCGTATCGCTCCTGCTGGCAGTCCTCGAGAAAAAGAACGGCGGCAACTTCCTGCTGAGCGATGTCTATGCGAACCTCGCCGGCGGCCTGCAGATCGATGAGCCGGCCATCGACCTCGGCGTCGTGGCGGCGCTGATTTCGTCACAGCGCAATATACCGATCGCCCACGACGTCGTCGTCTTCGGCGAAGTCGGCCTCCTCGGCGAAGTACGCAGCGTCTCTCAGGCCGACCTTCGCGCACGCGAAGCCGCCGCCCTCGGCTTCCGCCGCGTCATCATGCCCCAGTCAAACGCCGCCGAGATCCGCGCCGACGTCGAAGTCTCAGCCGTCCGGCGCGTGGATGAGTTCGCGGATGTGCTGTTTGCGAGAAGGTCGTAGCGCACGTAGCGCCGGCGGCGTAGACCTCGGCGTAGACCTGTCATTCCGAGCCGGCGAAGCGCGGCGAGGAATCCCCAGCTGAAACCGCGGGCGTGAGGGTGGCTACCGGCTGGGGATTCCTCGCCGTGCTTCGCCGGCTCGGAATGACAGGCTTGTTTGCGCAGAGCTTGTCTCATTTTAACTTTAACGACGCGAAACGCCTTGCTCGACACGTGAGGTCTCGCAATCGGGTTCATCGTTGCGTACACCTCACTCTTTACATAGCGTCAGAAATTATTTACACTCCAGCTCGTTCCTCGGACCCCAGATGACTCCTCTTCGCGCTCGCAGTGGGTGGGTTGGCACGTTCAGCGTGCTTTGCGGCTTCGTGCTCTTCGCCCTCAACGGTTGCGCCTCGATCGCTCCGAACCGGATCGCCAAGGCTGAGCCTGCGGCAACCACGGCATCGCTACCGTCCGAGGATGACGACTGGAGCCAGCTCAAGGCGCAGATGCGCATCGATCTCAACCGCTACAACAGCCGGGAGATCGCCAGCATCCCGCTCACGACGTCCGCGCCAGCCAGCGCCCAGTCGCGCGACCGCGAGTTCAACGAGCGCGCGAAAGCGATGTTTGCTCCCATCTCGCGAATGCCGTTGCGGCTGCCGGTGGTCGGTGTCCGCGCATCGATGCTCGACGATAGCTGGCACGCCCCGCGCGATGGCGGCGCACGGGTTCATAAAGGCATCGACATCTTCGCTCCGAAGGGTACCGAAGTCGTTGCTGTCGTCGATGGCGTGATCAGCTTCATCGGCGATCAAAAGCTCGGTGGACACTGCATCTGGCTGACGACGGAGAACGGCGCATCGTTCTACTACGCGCATCTCGACCGGTGGGCGCCCGGGCTCTACGAAGGAATGGAAGTGCAAGCCGGCGATCTGGTCGGCTTCGTTGGCAACACCGGCAACGCCAGGTACACCCCGTCGCACCTCCACTTCGGCATCAACGAGAACGACGAGATGGTCAACCCCTACCCCCTGCTGACACGCGCGATGCCGACATACCAGGCGCACGTGCACACGACACTCAGCGGGGGGAGCGTGGCGACGCGATAGCAGCGGCTAAATCTCAACCCCCGTCACCGGATCCCTCCACCCGAGCTTCAACTCGTGCGCCAACCCGCGCACGAACTCCCTTTCCAGGTAGCGGGGATGCGGGAGCGTGAGCGACGGCGTGCGAACGAGATGGGCGCTGTGGAGGATGAGATCGAGGTCGATGACGCGAGGTGCGTTGCGTGTGGTGCGGCGGCGGCCGAGGCGCGTCTCGATCGCGTGAAGAGCATCGAGGAGCGGCCTGGGGGGTAGATCGGTGTAGCCGGCCACAACGGAATTCAGGTACTTCGGCGGCGGAGCATCCACAGGGTCCGTCTCCACGACCCTGCTGACGCGGACTACGTGTACCACGCGGCGCAACTCGTCGATGGCGCGGCGGAGGAACACGACACGATCGCCCAGGTTCGAACCGAGGGCGATCAACACCGACGACGCCACGTCACTCCTCGCTGACGTCGATCTCGTCCGACAGCTCGTTGACGTCATCGGCGGCGCGAGGGAAATACGACGCGAGCTGGTGGCCTGCCGCGTTGATGGCCTCGACGATGCCTTCGGTGAGCTCGCCGTTCTTGAAACGGGTGGTCAGCTTCGCTGCGATCTCGTCCCAGAAACCGGCGGGAACCTTTTCATTGATCCCCTTGTCACCGAGGATCACGAAACTGCGCTCTTCGGAAGCGATGAAGAGGAGCACACCGTTGCGGAGCGCTGTCTTCGTCATTCCGAGGCGCTCGAACGTCCGCTCCGCGACGAAGCGGGCATCGCCGCCTCTCGCCTTCGGCTGGATGTGTACGCGGATCTCGCCCGACGTCTCGCGCTCAGCGGCGCCGGCGGCGGCCACGATGCGCGGCTGGTCGAGCATTGCCAGGAACTCTTTCTGGTTCACCATCCACCTCCCGCGCCGCCGCCGCCGAACGAGCTGCCGCCACCACCCCACGAGCCTCCCGTGCTCCAGCCGCCGCCACCACCGCCACCGAACGTCGTGCCGCCGCCTCCGCCCCAGCCACCGAGGAACATCGGCCAGATGCAGCCGCCGCAACCGCCACAGCCGCCGGTGCGCCGTCCGCGCAGGAACAACGGAACCAGCACGAAGAAGACGATCAGCATGAGGATGATTGGGAAGATCACGTTGGCGGACGAACCCTGGGACGATCGCGCCGATCGTGGTGGCGGAGCGTGGGTCGTCTGCGTCCCCTGATAGTTCGGATCGATCTTCGCAGCGATCTGGTCCACCGCTGCATTCAGCCCGCCGGCATAGTCACCGCCGCGAAAGAACGGCGGGATCGTGCTGTGTACGACATCGGACGAGAACGAATCGGTGATGACCGGCTCCATGCTGTAGCCGGCCTGGATCCGCGTCTTCCTCTCCTTCATGAAGACGAAAAGCATCAGCGCCTTGTCGTCTTTGACCTTCCAAACGTTGGCTACCTTGTTCGTGTAGCCAAGGTCGTCCTCCCCTTCCAGCGAAGGGAAGACCATGATCAGGAACTGGACGCCGGAGCGCTTGTAGAAGGCTTCCAGCTTCTCGTTGAGCTGCTGGACCTGCGACTCGCTGAGGATGTGCGTCCCGTAGTCGTTCACCCACTGCGTCGGTTTCGGCGGGATGTCGAGCGCCAGCGCGGCGGTGGCGATGAGCGTGATCGCGACGAACGCGATCACGCTGCGACGGACGTTCATCGCGTGCCCGTGGCGGGGGCGGTATTGCCGAAGTTGAAGTTGACCTCGGGTGCCTTATCCGAGCCCTTCGCGCCCTGGAAGTATGTCTTCGGTTTGTAGTTACTGATGCCGGCGACGATGCTGCCGGGGAATTGCAGGATCGTCGTGTTGTACTCCTGCGCCACTTCGTTGTAGCGGCGCCGCTCGACGGAGATGCGGTTCTCCGTCCCTTCGAGCTGCGACTGCAGCTCCAGGAAGTTCTGATTGGATTTCAGATCGGGATAGCGTTCCACAACCACGAGCAGGCGCGACAGCGCGCCGCTGAGGTTCTCCTGCGCCTGTGCGAACTGCGACATCGCATTCGGATCGTTCGGCAGGGTGGACTGCGTTCCGGGCGCACCCCCGGCAGGCGCCTGCACCTGGCCAACGCGCGAGCGTGCCCCGATGACTGCTTCCAGCGTCGACTTCTCGAAGTTTGCGGCACCCTGTACGGTGCGCACGAGATTCGGGATCAGATCGTAACGGCGCTGATAGTCGCTCTCGACCTGCGACCACTGCGCAGCCACTTTCTGGTCGAGATCGATCATGTGATTACGGGCGCTGATGAACCAGCCGCCGCCGATCAGGAGGACGAGTATCAGGACTCCGAGACACCCAAGCAATACGAACTTACCCATTGAGTCCTTCTTTCCAACCGCTCAATAATCCTCGTCTTCTTCTTCGTCGGCAGGTTCCTCTTCCCGGTCGGCCTCGGGGATGATGTCCTCATCCTCGTCACCGGTAGGAGGAACAACCTCGGCTTCCGTTCCGAACTCTTCATCGGCCGGCTCTTCCACCACCGCTACCGGGGCCCGCGCACGGCTTCGCGAAGCGGGGAGGAGAGGCGCCTCATCGGCATCGCGCTGGTCCGCGCCGCACTTCGGGCATGTCGGAACAGGCTTGCCGAGGTCATAGAACTTCGTGTGACAGCTATAGCAGGTGTACTTCTTTCCGAGATCAGGCATAACTCGAGAATCTCCAGTGCCAAAAGCGGCGACACGTTAGCACCGCGTCTGATGTGTAGCAAGTAGCGAGCGCGCAGGTAGGAAAGTTGCGGCTCACATGGTCGCGCAACAGTAAGTCTATGTGTAGGGCCGCCGCCCTCGGCGGCCATCTTCGCGCGGATGAAAACAGGGCCGCCGAGGGCGGCGGCCCTACACTCAATTTCTGGTCTGACGACTGCAGTCTATTTTCCGTGCGGCAGCGCCTGTGCCGCGCGGGTGCCGGCATCGGACGAATTCGAGCCCGGTGCTCCATGAAGTGCGGCCGCTTTCTCGGCCAGTTTCTCTGAATCGGGCAGGACTTCGACCGCCTTCGCGATCTGGTTGTCGCCCTGCAGACGATACGGATACGAGGCGTCGAATCCGAACTTCGCGGCGATGATTTCAGCCTTCAGCGCACGTTGCACGAAGGCGAGGTCGTTCGGCTTGTCCAGCGCCTCGTGAATGTCCGAGAGCGTGGCGATTTCCTTGTCCGCCGCGAAGCGGACGAAGTCGTCGAGGATCATCGGAGTGATCGCTACTTCTTCCGTCACGCCGGGATGCTTGGCGACGTAGTCGACGCCATAGTTGAAGATCGCGCTGCGCACTTCGAGGAGCTGCGTCGTCCGCGAGAGCGGCGCCGGCTTGACGAAGATGTCCGGCGTGATGCCTCCACCGCCGTAGACGATGCGGCCGGTGACGGTCGTGAATTTCTTGCGGTCCTTGAGCGGCATCTCGGAGGAGCTGCCGTCTTCGCTGTCGTCGGCAACGTAGTAGTCGTAGAACGAGGTGTAATCGCGCTGGATGTTGCGGCCCGACGGCGTGTAGTACTTCGATGTCGTCAGAGCCAGCCCGGCGCCGTACTGCAGCGTGTAGACGCTCTGCACGAGGCCTTTGCCCCAACTGGTCTCGCCGACGATGATGGCGCGGTCGTGATCCTGGAGAGCGCCGGCGACGATCTCGGAAGCCGAGGCGCTTCCGCGGTTGACCACGACCACCATCGGCATGTCGAGCTTCTGGTGTTTGCCGGGAGCCAGGTATTCCTGCGCCGAGTCAGGCGTGCGGCCCTTGGTGTAGACGATCATCTGTCCCTTGTCGAGGAAGTGATCGGAGACGCCGACGGCGGCGTCGAGCAGACCGCCCGGATTCTGACGGAGGTCGAGGACCAGCTTCTGCATCCCCTGCCCCTTGAGCTTGTCGATCGCTTCGTCGAGCTCGCGGACCGTCGTTGCTGTGAAGTCCTTGATCCGGATGTAGCCGATGCCAGGCTTCAGCATCAGCACGTTCGAGATCGAGTTCGTCGGGATGGCGGCGCGCACGATCGAAAGAGGAATCGCTTCCTTCATCCCGACGCGGACGATCTTGATGTGAACCGTCGTGCCCTTCGGACCCTTGAGCCGTTTGACGACGTCGTCGAGCGGGAGGTCACTCGTCGAGACCCCTTCCACCTCGGAGATGACATCGCCGGCGCGGATACCGAGACGCGCGGCAGGCGTACCTTCGAGCGGCGTGATGACCGTGACCTGATCGTTCCGCTTCGTCACCAGGATGCCCAGGCCGTAGAACGACCCCTTCTGGCGATCCTGCATGTCGGCGTACTCCTTCGGCTCGAGGAAGGAGGTGTGCGGATCGAGCGTCCGGAGCATCCCGTCGATCGAGGAGTAGACGAACTTGTCGGAGCCGACGTCCTCCGGCGCCCACGCCGTGACGGCGGCGAGGAGATCCGTGTACTCTTTGAGCCGCTTCTGCACGTCAGTCTGAACTGGCGAGCCGAAGAGGCGATTGCCGTAGAATCCACCGAACAGCGTCGCTCCGATGATGGCGGCGGCGAGCGTCAACGAAAAGGTCCACTGCTTTGTCTTTAGTATCTTGGTCATGTCTTTGATCGCCTGATTTTCACGTTGCAGAACTCATTATAGGCGCGGAGTATTCGACAGCCCGGCGATGTTCACGCGGCCGTATCAGTCAGAGGAGAGGTCGTCATGTTCGGTTCGCTCGGAATCCCGGAGTTAATCCTCATTTTCATCGTGGCCCTGATCGTTTTCGGCCCGAAGCGCCTTCCCGAGATCGGCCGCACTCTTGGCAAGGCCATGGGTGAGTTCAAGAAGGCCACCGACGACTTCAAGAACACGATCGAGCGCGAAGTCCACATCGAGGAACTGAAGCAACTGGCCACGACGACGATCCCCGTGCATGAGTCGGTATCAAGGAGCGAGCCAGCTCTCGTGGAAACGCCGGCGATCGCCGAAGTCCACCCAGGTGAGCCAGCCGAGCCGCCTCCTCCGGTCGCTGACCTCACTCCCGAGACAACGAACCCGCACCGCACCGCCTAGCCGATGGCCGAAACCACCGACAACGCCCCACCGCTCGATGAGGCGCCCGAGAGTCGCGAAGGCGAGCTGCGGAAGATGTCGTTTCTCGACCACCTCGAGGAACTGCGCAAACGGCTGATCGTTTCGATCATCGCCATCGCCGTTGGGTTCCTGGCTTGCTGGAACTTCGCAGACAAGATCTTCGCCTGGATTCAGGCGCCGCTGACGAAGTTCCTTCCCAAGGGCGATCAGAAGCTCGCCTACACGCACCTGACAGAGCCTTTCATGCTCTACATGAAGGTGGCGTTCTTCGCGGCGATCTTCGCCGTCTCGCCGATCCTGATGTGGCAGGTGTGGCGGTTCATCTCGCCCGGTCTGTACAAGCGCGAGCGCCGCTATGCCGCCCCGTTCATCATCTTCGCCACGCTCTTCTTTGTCCTCGGCGGCTACTTCGGTTACCGAGTCATCCTCCCCGGCGCGTGCGCGTTTTTCGTCGAGACAGGCAAACAGTTCAAGCAGATGATCAAGGTGGATGAGTACTTCTCATTCGCCAGCACGCTGATCCTCGCCTCCGGGGCAGTCTTCGAGACGCCGATTCTCATCTTCTTCCTGGCGCGCCTTGGCGTCGTCACGCCGGCCTTCCTGCTGCAGAAGTCCAAGTGGGCCATCGTCCTGTCGTTCATCATCGCAGCCATCCTGACCCCATCACCCGACATGGTGAACCAGACCATGCTCGCCTTGCCGATGATCGCGCTCTACTTCCTCGGCGTCGGCGTGGCGTTTCTCTTCGGGAAGCGGTACGACTGAGTGGATCGGCGTGTCGTGTCCTGATCCACTGATCCACTGATCTACTAATACACTGACCACCGACGACACCTTCACACACCGTTGACTCCGCATCCCGCGCAACCTACCCTTACGGGCAATGGAAATCCCGTCGAAAGTATCGATCTTCAGCCGGACGCTCGAACTGAAGGGCAAACCGGGCACGCTCATCGCCATCAACGACATCGGCTACTACGAGATCGTCATGGACTTCCAGGGACGGAATCACGTCGTTCTCTTCCCGATCGCCGAGACCGCCATCATCTTCAACGACGCGTTGCCGTCGACCGCCAACGAGTTCGAAGTCGAGCGGTGATTTAGGGGTCCGATCCGCAGATCGAGTACGAATCGCGATCTGCATCGTTACCACTGGTGCGCTCGCGAAGACTCGCCTGTAGGGCCCAGCTACGCTGGGCCCTGGAGATTGGACGTTTCGGGGCCTAACGAAAGCACGCCGGAGGCGTGCGTGAAGGTAAGCCGGTGGCCACGCTGGAGGCGTTGCCACCGGTTTGCAGGGGTAGAGAAAGGCACCCCGGCAGGGGGCCCGGCAGGGGTGCGTGAAACGTCGAGCTGGATGTCGTTCCATACGATCGAGCCTGCCCGGCTTCACGCACCCCTGCCGGGGTGCCCTTCTTTGCACTACGGAACCGGGGGCAACGCCACCGGCGTGGCCACCGGCTACCTTCACGCACGCCTCCGGCGTGCTTTCGTTGCACCTCGAAACGTCCAAAGGCGCAAGCTACGCTGGCCCCTCGAGTTTGGACGCTTCTCGGCACCCCGACGGGGTGCGTGAGGGTAGCCGGTGGCCACGCCGGAGGCGTTGCCACCGGTTTGCTTGTGTTAGGAGAGGCACCCCGGCAGGGGTGCGCGAAGTCAGGCCGGCGCCATTGGTTGGGACCTGAACCTGTTAGTGCGATGTCGGTGTAGAACGCCGTCGAATTCCGCGAGCGATTCACGCACCCCTGCAGGGGTGCCTTTCCTTGCATAACGGAACCGGTGGCAACGCCTCCGGCGTGGCCACCGGTTTGCTTGTGTTAAGAAATGCACCCCGGCAGGGGTCCGCGAAGTGCTGCAACTCATTGAATTCGTCATCGTTTTCTTTGGGGGAGGTGCCGTAGTTTTTCTCGCACCCCTGCCGGGACCCCGCTGGGGTGCCGAGAAAGGTCCAAGCTAAAGCGCCCGCCTTCGGCGTGCCAGGCCCAGCTGTGCTGGGTCTAACCCTCGTGGGTGGCGGAAAGAACCCCTACTTCGCCACCGCCTCTTTCGGCCAGCCCCCACCCAGGAACGTCTCGATGGCCGGGAAGACGATCTTCGGTTGTTCGGCGTGGGGGAAGTGTCCTGTGTGCGGCAGGCGAAGGATCCGTGCGTTCGGCAGTGCGGTCAGCCACTTCGAGACCATCGCCATCGGGATGGCGTCTTCTTCGCCGTGGATGATCAGCACCGGCGCCTTGACATGGGCGAGATCCGCTATCCAGTTCCAATCGCCGAGGGAGCCGAACGTGACGGGATTGGTCTTGGTCATCCCGTAGCGGATCGCTTCCGGCGGCGCGGTGCAGAGATCGGACTTCACGATGCTGAGCGGCTCGGACTTCGCCAGGCGCGGCGGCGTCATGATCGCCCAGTACTCGCGACAGATCTTCGTCGCGTCGGCCGGCGTCCCGAACGCTTTCTCCAGCTCGTCGGAGCGTTTCAGTTGCTCGTCGGTGAGCCGCGACATCAATGACTCGCCCAGCTCCTCGAAGAACTTCCCCTTCAGCGGCGGAATGGGAGATAGAAAGACCATCCGCTCGACATTCTCCGGGTACTTGATGGCGTAGAGCGCTGCGATGGCCGGTCCGAACGAGTGTGCCAGCAGCGTCACTTTCTTCAAGCCGAGGTGCTTGCGCAGCGCCTCGAGATCCTGAACGTGATGGTCGATCGTCAGCAGCGCCGTGTCGGCAGGCAACGTCGAGCGTCCGCCGCCGCGCTGGTCATACTCGATGACGTGGTGGTGCAGCCGCAGCGGCGCGATGTCGGCCGCCAGCGAGTCATGATCCATCCCCGGTCCGCCGTGGATCACGATCACCGGTGAGCCGGTTCCGCTCTCCGTGTACCAGAGGCGAACGCCATCGCCGGCATCGACGAAATGCTGCGCTGAAAGGGATGACGCAGCGAAAAGAAGGAGAAGCCCGATCACGAGTCTCTGCATGACGCGAAGTATCTGCGATTCAGAGTATGAAAATCAGCCGCTGATTGTTACGAAAAGGGTTCTTCGCTGTTTACTCCTGGCGATCTCTTACCGCTCCACACCGCGATCTCGCACCGCCTGACAGTGTAGGGCCGCCGCCCTCGGCGGCCGGTTCTGGACGGCCCGCAAATGGCCGCCGAGGGCGGCGGCCCTACACCGGTTCAGCACAACCCTTGCCTCCCCCACCCCCTCCCCGTTACCCTGACGGCACCCCATATCGATCAATCTGGCGAGGAGGTCTCCGATGAGCGAATCGGATTCTCGTGGCAAGTGGACCCGCAGGCGTTTTCTCGAGACTGTCGGACGTGCCGGCGGCGCGGCCGCGGTCTACGAATCGATGGTCGCACTCGGCATCGTGCGCGTCCCCGACTCCGCGTACGCCAATCCGATTCAGCTACCCGAGGGCTCTGGAAACGGCAAGACCATCGTCATCCTCGGCGCCGGCGTGGCCGGACTCACCGCCGCGTTTGAGCTCAAGAAGCGCAAGAGCGGCTACAACGTCATCATCCTCGAAGCGCAGCACCGGCCCGGCGGCCGCAGCTACACCGTCCGCACCGGCGACAAGATCATCGAAAAGCACGGCAGCGAGATCTGGGAACAGGAGTGTCATTTCGACAAGGACCAGTACCTCAACGCCGGTCCCGGGCGGATCCCGTATCACCACACCGTCGCACTCGGCTACTGCAAGGAGCTGAAGGTCCAGGTCGAGCCGTACGTGATGTCATCGCGGGCGAACCTCTTCCAGACACCCGGCTTCAACCACAACAAATCCCAGGCGAACCGGCGCATCCTCAACGATACGCGCGGCTACATCGCCGAGCTGCTGACCAAATCGATCGACAAAGGCTCGCTCGACGATGACCTCACCCCCGCGCAGCGCACGCTGATGCTCGATCTCCTGAACAACTTCGGTCCTCTGCAAAACAAGAAGTACGTAGGATCCCAGCGCGCCGGCTACACCGTCCAGCCGGGCGTGACCACGCCCGGCGTGATCGAGCCGAAGCTCATGCTCACCGACATCCTCGACTCGCAGTTCTGGCTCGACCGCATGTACCAGCCGGAAGACTACGAATGGCAGCCGACGCTTTTCCAGCCAGTCGGCGGCATGGACATGCTGGCGCGCGGCTTCCTCCCGCACGTCGAGTCACAGATCCAGTACAAGCGCGAAGTGACCTCGGTGCGCAACGTCGAAGGCGACAAGGTGCAGATACGCCATCGCGTGGCCGGCGATCCAAAATCAGCCGAGGAGACCATCATCGCCGACTGGTGCATCAGCACTATCCCCGTCTGGCTCCTCGGCCATGACATCGACAACAACTTCTCGAAGCCGTTCAGCAACGCCCTGAAGGCCGCCAGGATCGGCAAGACCTGCAAGGTGGGCTGGCAGGCAGACCGCCGATTCTGGGAGATCGACAACGAGATCTACGGCGGCATCTCCTACATCAACCACAACATCACGCAGATGTGGTACCCGTCCGAAGGCTATCTCTTCCAGGAGAAGGGAGTCCTGACCGGCGCCTACAACTACAGCGCGCGCGCCGAGAAGCTCGGCAATGAGAAGCTCGCCGAGCGGCTGAAGACTGCCGCCGAGGGAGCGCATCGCCTGCACGGCGACGCATTCACCAAAGCCGTCCCCATCGACCTCGGCCTCTCCATCGCCTGGCATCACGTCCCGTACCAAATGGGTGGTTGGGCCGACTGGGACAAAGTACCGGCCGTTCACTACGAAACGCTCCTCGACGCCGATGGCCGCGTCATCATCGCCGGCGACCAGGTCTCGTATCTGCCCGGATGGCAGGAAGGAGCGATGCTCTCCGCGCACCACGTCCTGCGCAAGATCGCCCGCGAGCCGCGCTTGATGGCGATGAAGACCGCCGCCGAGCACATCCCCGCGCCGAACACCAGAGCCATGACCGAAGGCAGCGGGAGGTCGAGGGAGTAAACCATCAGCAACGTAGCGCCGGCTCACTTCAAGGAAGAGCGGCTTTACCGCACTGCATGAGAAGGGCGAAAGCAAAGGCACCCCGGCAGGGGTGCGTGAACCGTCGAATTCGACATCGTTCTACGCGATCGATCCTGCCTGACTTCACGCACCCCTGCCGGGGTGCCTTCCTCGCATAACCGAACCGGTGGCAACGCCTCCGGCGTGGCCACCGGCT
>JBBRNB010000080.1:0-32487 GCA_038230535.1 Thermoanaerobaculia bacterium | reverse complement strand
CCTCCCGCGGGCAAACTCTGGACATCGCACCAACCCTGTGTCACGCTGCCGTTCTCTCGTGCCGGCTGCGCACCTTTCTTGGTGCTTGTCCCCACAAACAAAAAGCTCCGGCGTCCACCGGAGCTTTTCCTTTTCCCGCCGACACCAGCATACCTGCCACCCGCCGCGCTACCGCGCGGATGATGTCGACTGCCACGAGTCGGTTCAATTTGCTACGCGTTCAGATGGTCGTCGACAGCTCGTAGCCTCTGGCAGCTTTGACAAGACCGTGAGGCTTTGGCGCGTTGATGACGGCGCTCAGGTCCGGACTCTCCGCGGCGCAAAGGAAGCGATCGTCGGTATCGCCTTCAGTCCCGACGGCCGGTCGCTGGCGGGGGGCGGGGATGACTCGGCGGTCAGGATATGGCGGGTGAGCGATGGCGCGTTGCTGACGACGCTGACGGGGGGATCGGAGCACGTCTACTCGGTCGTCTTCAGCCCCGACGGCCAATGGCTGGCTAGCGGCGGCCGGGCGCGGGGCGCGATCGGGACCGCCTGGCACCAACTCACCGGTGGACGGCTAAGTGGTGGGAATTCCATCAGCGTCCGCTTGTGGCGTGTCCGTGACGGCGCGCTGCAGCAGGGACTGGCCGGGCATTCAGACGACGTCTGGTCCGTCGCCTTCAGCCCCTTCGGGAAGTGGCTGGCCAGCAGCAGCGAGGATAAGACGGTCGGTCTTTGGAGGCTGGAGGGTAGCGCTGGCCCGAAACCTACGACAAAAAAACCGAAGTTTCCAAAACCAACCGGGTAGGGAAACCCCTCTCTGACATCCCTCCTATGCATAGAATCAGAAATAACCCTCGGCGCGGCCGGGTCCAGAAGCGGGAAAGTGGGGAGAGGATGGCAGAGAGAGCATCGCTCATCGAGGAGAGGATTCTGTTGGGGAGCCTCAGCGGAGGCGATCACGAGGCCTTCTGGCCTCTGTGGCTCCAGCACCGTCTTCACCTCTATGGGGTATGCCTGCGGCAGATGCGCGGGTCGAAGGCGGATGCCCTCGACGCAGTGAGCCGTTCGATGCTCCTGGCATTTCGAAAGCTGCCGGCGCACGCCATGAAGATCGAGAACCTGCAGGCGTGGCTGACGCGTCTCACACGCAACGTCTGCGCCGACATCCGGCGCGAACAGCAGCGGCTGGGCTTTGTAGGCGGGATGGCCAGCCTGGCCATTGAAGATATCGCTCCGGAAGAGCTCAGCGCAGCCGATCCGAGTCCGTCCCCCGAGGAGGTCGTACTGTCGAACGAGGTGCGCATACGCTTCCAGCGGGCCATCGACAGCCTTCCACCGCTCCTGCGCACGGTGGCTCAATTGCGGTTTCTGCACGAAGCGTCCTACCAGGCTATCGCCAGCACGCTGTCGATCACGGAGCCGACAGCGCGAAAGCGCGTGCAGCAGGCGCGGTCGGTACTTCGGTCATGCTGCTGACCACTTCACAAAGCTCGCCCGACGGCGGCCGGCTCTCATCGCTCGTGGTGGCGGTCGGGTGCGTGCCGGAAGGTTTGACGTTGGCCGCCTCTGCGCCGGACTGGGTCGAGCTTCGCGCCGATGCCGCCGGTGATGTCGATGCCGCCCACCTCCGGGCACTCACGCCGGGGACATTGCTCTACACGCTTCGCGGCGTGATGGACGGACGGCGGGAGCGGCTTCTTCGCGCGGCTGCGACATTCGATCTCATCGACCTGGAGCTCGCGGATCTCGACGACGCGCTCCTCCTGCAGCGCATCCATCCGGAGCGGCGCGTGATCACCTGGCGAGGCCGGGTCCGGACGATGGAAGACATCGACGCCGCGCTCCACGCCATCCGCCGCGTTCCGGCGCGGCTCTACCGGATCGAGGTCGAGACCTCACGCAGCAGCGAAACGCTGCTGCCGATGACACTTCTGAAGCGTGAGCAGCGCGGCGATCTCACCGCCTACGCTCTCGGCGCGATCGGTCTGTGGACGCGCCTCCTCGCGCCGCGCCTCGGTGCGCCCATCGTCTTCGGCGGGGCGTGCGGGCACGAGCCGCTCGACGGGATGCTGTCGATCGAGCAGTGCATCGACGACTACGGTTTCCCGTACCTCGAGCCGATCGATGAGATCTTCGGTATCGTCGGCGATCCCATACTCCGTTCGCTCTCCCCGCGCCTGCACAACGCCGGTTTCCGGGCACTCGGGCGGCGTGCCCTTTATCTTCCCTTCCACGCGCCTGACTTCGCCGACTTCTGGTCGGCACTCATCGAGGAGCGCGGCCTGGAGTTGCTCGGCGCTTCGGTAGGTGCGCTTTGCGTCGTTTCTCCTCACAAAGAGATCGCGGTCAACGCCGTGCCGGTCAGGACGCCGATGGTGGCAAGGACCCGCTCGACGAACTTCTTTGTGAACGAAGGAGGTGTCTGGACCGCCGACACGACCGATCCCGAAGGTGTGTTGTTGACGTTGCGCGAACGGGGCGTCGAGCCTCGCGACCGGCGCGTTGCCGTCGTCGGCTGTGGCGGTTCGGGACGCGTGATCGCCGCGGCCATGCAACAGGCCGGCGCCGACGTCACGCTCGTGAACCGCGGCTTCGACCGGGCCTCTCTCGCCATCAGACTCCTGCAGCTTCCGTTCGTGCCGTTGGCGAGTTTCTCGCCTCGCGGCTACGGCATCGTGGTCAACGCCACGCCCGTCGGATATCGTGCGGGCGATGTTCCCTTCGATCCGGACGACCTCGGAGAGGATGCGGTCGTGATCGATCTCGTGTACGGCGATGAGCCGACCTCGCTCGTCGCTGCGACGCGGGCTCGGGGCCATGTGACAATTGACGGCCGCGATGTCCTGCGAACACAGGCTATGAGTCAATTCCATCTCATGACGGGAGAGCCGATGCCCGCCGAAGTCCCAGCCCGCATCCTCGGTTGGTGCGCCGGCGACGATGAACGGGTCGTTGCGGCCGGAGGAGCTTTGTGACCGATCTCGATCTGACGCCGCTGGCCGGCGATTGGCACAAGACCAATGAGGCTTCTCAGTGGATCGATCGCGTCGTCGTGCGAATCGAGGATGGTGCTGCTTTCGTGCGCGTCTTCGGCAGTGCGCCGCCGTCGCGGACCGATTGGGGCGAGGCGCGCGCGGAAACGATTTACGCACAGCCCGCTCAGTCATCGACGGCCAGCGCGCTCCTGGCTCGTTTTGCATTCGACGAGTGCGAGGTCGACGTCGAGGCGAATGCAAACCTCGGCCTGCTGGTCGTGGCGACATTCGTCCGCTGGCACGGCGGCGCTAGCAGCGACACCTTCACGCGCGAGTTCTTCTATCGGAGCGGCGTATGACCCCGCCTGTCGCTCTCAACCTATCGGCGCTCACCGGCACATGGAAGAACACCAATGCCGCCTCGAGCGGAATCACGCGGTTCGACATCGACGCCGATGGGGGAGCCCTATGGATCAGCGCGAAAGGCCGCAACGAATCGTGGGATTCAACGCCCGGTCATCCCTATGCCGTCGACAACTTCGAGGCTCGCCATGCATTGGCGTTCAATTGCACCTTCACGATTCCAGGTCAAAAGGATGTTCGGCTTCAGGCCAACATCAAAGCCGGTGTTCTCGTCGTCGTCTTCCTGACGCGCTTTCATGATCAGAGCGGACCTTCGAACTTCTTCGTCCGCGAGTTCTACTACCGGAGCGCGCAATGACGATTGAACCGCGCGAGCCGGAGCTGGTCAGCGCAGCGACCTCCGATCCCCGGCCCCAGGTATCCGACGCCGATTCGATCGCCGACTTCTACGTCAAAGCAGACCGACGCGATCTCGTGGCCTGCGTTCGCGCTCTCGCTCGCGAGAAACTGGCCCCGCGCGCCGCGCACTACGACGAGACGGCGACCTTCCCGCACGACGACTTTCGCGATCTCTTCGAGGCAGGACTGCTGGGCGCCGCCATTCCGCGCGATGCCGGCGGTCTCGGGCTCGGACCGTATCGCGGCGACATCTTCACGCTGTGGATGATGACGAAAGAAATCGCCCGCGCTGACCTCTCCCTGGCGCGCTGCTGGGAAGGACACGTCAACTCACTCGTGCTGATCGACGGCATGGGGACCGATGAACAGAAAGCTCGTTGGTTCGACGGTGTGCTGGCGCGAGGCGAGACTTGGGTGGCCTGGAGTGGCGAACCGCAAGCGCGCGCACCCGGCGAGAAGACACGATTCGGGACCTACGCCACACGTGTCGATGGCGGTTGGCGGCTCGACGGAGCGAAAGCATTTGCCACCAGTGCCGGCGGCGCTCGCTGGGCCATTCTCCTCGTCAACACCGCCGGTCCGGGAGGCGCTCGTCACGCATCGGGCGAGGTCGATCATCTGCTGCTCATGGCCTGCGATCTCACCGATCCGTCCGTCAGCATCGACGGCTCCTGGTGGGACCCGATTGGGATGCGCGCCACCGTCAGTCATGCCGTTCGCTTCGACGGCACATTCATCCCGGATGCGAACCTCCTCGGCTATCCCGGACAGTACCTGCTCGAAAGCTGGCAGACCTGCTTTGCGCCGCAGTACGGCGCGTCGTTTCTCGGCGCGGCGACCGCGGCGTACGACTACGCCATCGAGTCGATCCGCGCACAGAAGAAAGGGGACGATCCCTACGTCCATCACCACGCCGGCACGATGTCGATGAACCTTGAAACCGCCCATCTCTGGCTTCGGCACGTAGCCACACTGTGGGAAAGCGGCCGGTCGGCCGAGGCGCAGGTGGCGGGCAATCGTGTACGGCACCTGCTGGAACACTTATCCGTCGAGACCGTCGACCACTGCATCCGCTCCTGCGGCTCGCGCGCTCTCATCAAGCCGAGCCCTGTCGAGCGGATCTGGCGCGATCTCTCGCTCTACATCCGTCACGACAACGATGACCACGTCCTGGCCACGATCGGAAAGGCGGTCCTCGGCAAGAGCTACGACGTCTCGTTCTACAAGCCTTGAACCCAGGAGTCAGCAGAAGCTGTGTCCAGCGTTGTCGTAGCCGAAGAATTGCCGCGCGCCGCCGCGGCGATCATTCGCGAGTTGCTGCGGCGGGACCGATTCAATCGCCCCTTCATCATGCGGCTGCTCGAGACCGCACGTGACGCCAACGCGTCGCACGAGCAGCGGTGTCTGGCTTCATTGGCCGTCGAGCATCAGTTCCGGTCCGCGCCGCACGATCAGGCTCTGGTGTTTCTGCGCGACGCTGGCATCAGCGAAGGCGACGACGTAATCCGCGCACGGCTCGCGCGCAGTGAGCCAATTCACAACGGTTTGCGCAACGGTCCCGCCGGTCTTCGCGCGTTTCTGCGGCACACGCGCCGTGAATGCCGTCTCTTTTTCGCCCGCTACGCGTTCACGCCAACTGAAGTTGTCGCGGAGATACGCGCGCAATCGCGCGCCACTCGGGGCAAGCGCGACTTTCCGCCTCTCGCCCATCCGTGCAACATCGCCGAAGCGGCCTATGCGATGGCGATTCTGCCGG
Source organism: Thermoanaerobaculia bacterium (assembly GCA_038230535.1). Classification (GTDB taxonomy): domain Bacteria; phylum Acidobacteriota; class Thermoanaerobaculia; order Gp7-AA8; family Gp7-AA8; genus JADGNZ01. Next base: position 27,009 of record JBBRNB010000080.1, on the reverse strand, counting down.
CGTACGAACGCGAGATCGTGCAGCTCCTGATCGACGGGCGGGACATCTACTGGGTCGATGAGTCGACACCGTCGGCGATCAATGGTCTTGTCGAATATCCAGCGGGCACAGTCGTCATCGTCATCAAGCCGCCCGGCTCCGACATCGAGATCGAGATCAAGCGAGCCGGTATTCGCGGCGGGCCCGCGCTCGATGTCCGCTATCGCAATGATGACGGCGCAATCGTGCCGGTTCACCATCACCTCTGGGGCGGCTCGCGCCGCGACTATCTTCGCTCCGAGGCCGCCAACTCCGCGCTTCTCTCTCGCGTCCACCGCATCGTGAACGAGTCGGAAGCGCCGATCCCGCGCATCGTCACCATGAACCGCATCCAATCCGTACCGGCGGCTGACGGACGCGCCGTGCCGCTCCAGGCACACTTCGCTGACCCTGTTCGTCGCGACGATCTGCAAGCGTCGCTCGAGCGGCTCGACCGGCCCGGTCTGATCACGCCGCCGGATCGTCCCGCACAACGATTCCTCGAAGCAACCAGGCCAACGCAGGCCATCCTGGTCGGGACGACATCGTTCCGTCTGGATCGGCTCCGTGCGTATCTTGCGGATGGAGCTTCGTTCGACGGTGACGCCGGCGAACTGCTCGATGAGATCATCGATGACTACGAGCCGCCACCGGATGTGACAATAGGCGAGCGATACGTTGCTGCCGCGCTCGCGCACAATCGCGTCGCTGCTGACCGAACCTATATCTCCGTCCTCGCTCAGATCGGCCGTTTCTGGGGCTCGGTTCTGGGTATGCGCGGTGCCAGCAGCGGCGAGTCATTCGTCGTCCGTAACGCCGGCCTGCGCAGGATGTGGATCGACGGCCGGTGGCAGGTGCGCTTCATCTCGATGGATCACGATTCGCTGACCCTTGCTGGCCGTGTGCAGCGCTACTACAACGCCTCAAAGAACTTCACCATGCTCATGGTCGATCAGACCCACATCCTCGGCGGGCCGATGGGCAAGCGGTTCGTCGGTGGCGAAGTGGCCGCACTCAAAGGGATCTATCGCGTCTCTCCCCAAATTGCCACCGCGGGCTTCGCGGCATTTCGCGCCGAACTGAACGCCGCCTACCGGCGAACGATCCAGGCCATGGCCACCGACCCGCGCATCCGAAAGCTTTTCCACGGAGACTTCCTCGATACCATCCAGGAATGGGACCGCTCCGTCGTCGATTTCGTCCGCAACGCACGGGATGCCGAGTCGAAGACGCGCTGGCGCCGCCGTACCCGCGCCCGTCTTCGCCGCCGCGGCCTGCCGCGCGGGATCGTCGATCAGTACGTCTCCACGATCATCGCCTACGCCCACGTCCTGCCATGGTTCGCGAGGATGTACGAAGAGAACCCTATCCGCGGATGACGCAGATAGAAAACAGAAAAGAGCCAGGGTCTCAGTCTGCTTTTATCTGCGCCATCTGCGGATGGTCTTTGTAGTGTAAAGTAATTGGCAATGCGCGTGAAACTCATTCTCCCGGCACTCACCGAAGCAACCAGCCCTTACTGGCGGCCGGTCAAGTACTCGCTCTTTCCGCCGCTGGGGCTGGCGACCATTGCCGCCTATCTACGCGACGATGATGAGGCGGTCATCGTCGACGAGCATGTCGAAGCCCTGAAGCTCGACGACCAGCCGGATCTGGTGCTCATTCAGGTCTACATCACGAACGCGTACCGCGCGTATCGCATCGCAGACTACTACCGGGCCAGAGGCTCCTTCGTCGCTCTCGGGGGTCTGCACGTGACGTCGCTTCCAGAGGAAGCGGCCGCGCACGCCGATGCGATCTTTCTCGGGCCCGCCGAGCAGACATTCCCACGCTTTCTCGAGGATCTGAGACTGGGTCATCCGGACAAGGTCTATGCCTCGACATCCGGCCGGACGCTCGATCGGATCCCGCCGATCCGGCGCGATCTCATCCGGCGCAGCCACTACCTCGTGCCCAACTCCATCGTGGTGACGCGCGGTTGTCCGCAGCACTGCGACTTCTGCTACAAGGACGCTTTCTTCGAAGGCGGGAAGTCGTTCTACACGCAGCGGGTCGATGACGCCCTGTCGGAGATCTCTCGTCTTCCGGGCAGGCATCTTTACTTTCTCGACGATCACCTTCTCGGCGACAGGCGTTTTGCGGCCGCACTCTTTGAAGGCATGCAAGGAATGAATCGTCTCTTTCAGGGAGCGGCGACCGTCGACTCGATCCTGCGAGGGGATCTCATCGAACGAGCCGCGGGTGCGGGCCTGCGCAGCATCTTCGTCGGCTTCGAGACTCTCACCTCGGGCAACCTTCTCCGCAGTAACAAGCGCCAGAACCTCGGGCGCGACTACAAGGCGGTCACCGATCGCCTCCACTCGCTCGGCATCATGATCAACGGCAGCTTCGTATTCGGAATGGATGACGACGACCACGATGTGTTCCGGCGGACGGTCGACTGGGCGGTCGGCCACGGCATCACGACGGCGACTTTCCACGTCCAGACCCCTTATCCCGGTACGCGGCTCTATACACAGATGGAAAAGGAAGGGCGCATTGCCACGCGCGATTGGGACCTGTACGACACGCGCAACGTCGTCTACAAGCCGGCGCTTCTGACACCCGGCGCTCTGAAGCAAGGTTATGACTGGGCGTATGAAGAGTTCTATCGCTGGTCAGCGATCGCACGCGCGTCGCTGTCGCACGGATCGCTCAAGCATCAGGCCAAACACTTCTTCTATGCCTCGGGATGGAAGAAGTTCGAGCCGCTCTGGAACTTCATCATCCGAGCCCGGCAACTCCGGATGATGACGCCGATGCTCGAGGCCGTGCTTTCCCGGGTGAGCGGTAGATCAGTGGATCAGAGGATCGGTGGATCAGAAACAAATCGATCGACAGTTCCTGATCCACTTCCCGTGTGAGCGGTAGATCAGTGGATCAGTGGATCGGTGGATCAGAAACAAATCAATCGACAGTTCCTGATCCACTTCCCGGGTGAGCGGTAGATCAGTGGATCAGAGGATCAGAGGATCAGTGGATCAGTGGATCAGAGGATCGGAAACGAATCAATCGACAGTTTCTGACCCACTGACAACTGACAACTGACAACTGACAACTGATCAACTGATCCACAGATCCACAGATCCACAGATCCACTGATCCACTGATCCACTGATCCACTGACTACCGTGTCATCAACGCGAACCCGATCATCTTGTACAGCAGCCGGGCGCCGACGTTTGCGTCCCACTCTGACTGGCCGGGTGAGACTTCGCAGAGATCGAGGCCGGCGATGCGTTTGCGGGCGCGGCGGAGGGCGCGCAGCAGACCGATCGCTTCGTTCCACGACAGGCCGCCGGGAACAGGCGTTCCGGTGGACGGGCAAAGTGTTGGATCGAGGCCGTCGATATCCCACGAGAGATAGACATCGTTCGGCAGCGCGGCGACGATCTCGTCCGCAATCTCGGCCCACGTCGCTCCTTCTTCCTTGCGGGCGGCGAGGTCGGAATCGAAGAATGTGACGATGCGTCCCTGCGATCCCTCGATCATCGCCGACTCGGCGTTGCTGAGGTCGCGCACTCCGACTTGCACGACTCTGTCGACGCCGCCAATCTTCGTGATCACGTTGTGAAAGATCGACGCGTGGGACCAGGTGAACCCCTCGTATGCCTCACGCAGATCAGCATGCGCGTCGAGATGAAGGATACCCAGATTCGGATGCGTCTCCGCGTAAGCGAGGATGGCACCGAACGGGACGGAGTGATCGCCGCCGAGGATCACCGGCATCTTGCCTGCGATCAGAAGTGAGCGCGTCTGCTCATAGACCCATTCGTTGACCGCTTCCGAAATTGCATTGACTTCGGATGCCGCCTTGCGCGTGACGTCATCGACGACACCGCCTTTTTCGATGACGGTGGCCGCGATGCCTTTCGCCTTGGCGTTCCAGCCAACGATCTGCTCGGGGATGGCTAGCATGGCAATGCCTGCTTCATATGGCCGCCCGGTCTCCCGATCGAAGAGGTCGACTTGCTTCGATGCCTCGAATACCGCCTCTGGGGCGCGCGACGTGCCGCCGCCATACGACGTCGTCGCCTCGTAAGGCACCGGAATGACGACGACTCGAGCCTCGTCCGGCGTGAATGGCAGGCCGTAGATGCCCGAGCCCGCACCGGCGGCGGCATCAGGATCAAATTGTTTCGTCATGGTCGATGGATCGTACCAGTGGATTAGTCGTACCAGTGGATTGGCCGACCGGTGGATCAGCCGGCCAGTGGATCAGCCGGCCAGTGGGTCAGCCGAACAAAGTCGAACAGTGGGCCAGTGGATCGGTAGATCAGTGGATCAGTCGACGGTGAGCGGTTCACGATGCGGCGGAGAGTAGTAGATGCTGGTGGCTGGGTAGCTGGGTTGCCGGGCTCATTCGAGTAGTCCGGTTCCCGAAATGTCACGGTACTGGTGCGGGCGTTGTTGTTGCAATTTGCATGATGGTAGGGTTTACCACATGAAACGCATCCTCATCTCACTGGCTGCTCTTGCTCTCCTCTTCAGCGCTGCTCCTGCTCCGAAACGGGCGACGGCGACATTCGCAGGTGGTTGTTTCTGGTGCATGCAGCCGCCGTTCGAGCGGCTGAAGGGCGTCATCTCCGCCACGTCGGGATACACCGGCGGCCGCGCCGGCAATCCGACGTACGAGGATGTGTCGTCAGGCGGGACGGGACATCGTGAGTCCGTCGAAGTCGTCTACGACCCGACGCAGATCACCTATCAGCAGCTCCTCGACGTTTACTGGCACAACATCGATCCTCTCGATAACGCAGGGCAGTTCTGCGACAAGGGCAGCCAGTACCGCTCAGCCATCTTCGTCCACGATCCCGAGCAGAAGAAACTGGCCGAAGCATCGAAGCAGGCCGCAGGCGTGAAGTTGCACCACGACATCTACACCGACATCATCCAGGCGGGCCGGTTTTATCCGGCCGAGGACTATCACCAGGACTATCACAAGAAGAATCCGATCCGATACAAGTTCTACCGCTTCAACTGCGGCCGGGATCAGAGGCTGGAATCATTGTGGGGAGCCGCGCCGGAGCATTGATCAGTACACACTCTTCTTGTGTAGGGCCGCCTTGTGTAGGGCCGCCGCCCTCGGCGGCTATCCTCGGACGGCGCAGAATCAGGCCGCCGAGGGCGGCGGCCCTACACACAGGAACTCAGAACAACTCGTCGATCGGCTTATACGTCCCTACGCTGGCGAAGGGGACGTACTCGAAGCCGCGGTTTAGGGGATCGTCGTGGCGGGTGGTGGTGTAGTCGATGCCGAGGGCAGAGTAGATCGTCGAGGTGACATCCTCGGGGCGGACGTCGCGGTTTGCGCTCCAGCCGAAGTCCGCCACGTTGCCGCCGGTGGCGTCGGTCTTGCCGATCACGCTGCCGCCTTTGACGCCGCCGCCGGCCCAAACGGTGGTCATGCGGAGGTTGTGGTCGCGGCCGCCCTGGTTGTTCAGGACGCCCACCGTCCGGCCAAACTCGGCCACGATGACGACCAGGGTCTCGTCGAGCAGGGTCTTGCCTGAGACTGAGCCGGGCATGGCCTGCATGTCAGCCAGCAGCGCGGCGTAGGCGGGATCGAACTGCAGCATCTGCGTGTAGAGCGAGTTGACGCCGTTCGCGGGCTTTGTATAGATGTTGCTGTGATGATCCCATCCGCCGAAGGTGGTTTGAACGAAGCGCGTCCCCTTGCCGGCCGCAACCAGGTTGCGGGCCACGATCAGCGAGTCGCCGAAGTTGGTCGCACCGTACTTCGTGTGATCGGTGGCTGAGAAGCTGAAGACGGCGTTGATGTTGGGGGCGTCCATGAGCGCCTTCGACTGGGTGTAGGAGTCGTTCATGTCGAGCGTCGCTTTGCCGAGGATGCCGCTGCCGCGGTTCGAATCGAGCTGCTGGAGGAATGACCAGCGGTCGGAGAAACGGGACGCGCCGTCGGGATGAGCGATGGTCGGAAGGCCGGTGGAGGCGGGCACGACCTGGAACGGCGCATACGAGGCCGGTAGGTAACCCGACTGCGGGATGCCGGCGGAGTTGAGGGCGATGAAGCCGGGCAGGACGTCGGTTGGTAAGCGCTTGATCTGTGATTCGATGGCGACGACAGCCCCGATGTGCGGAGCGATGGAGCCGGTGGCCCCGCCGGGGTTGCGGGCGATCTGCACCCAGGCCTGCCCGAGCGTGTGTACGGCCGCCCAGGTGAGGCCGGAGCGGACGAATGTGATCTTGCCGAGCTGCGCCGCCGTATTCGGCATCAGCCCCTGCGGGAAACGAACCGTGTTGTTGTCATACGACGTCGCCGCGAAGTCGGACGGAGTCCAGGCGCCTTCCTTCAGATCCCACGTGTCGATGTTGCTCGGCGCGCCGGGAAGGAAGATGAAGATGCAGTTCTTCGCGGTGTTCTTGAGGGAGACGCCCGATGCCGTTGTTGAAGCCTGAAGGAGTCGCGGGCTGATGACGTCGGCGAAGTACGAGGCCACCAGCCCCGTGCCGGCGATCTGCATGAAACGGCGGCGCGAGAAGCCCTCGGCCTGACCAAGCGGAAAGCCGCTGGCCTTGTCGCAGGAGGGGCACTCGATGGTGCTCTTCGGAAGTCTAGGTTTTGCCATTGTCGTCAGTCCTCAATCAAACAGGAACTCGAGTGAGTTGAGCAGCACCCACTGCAGGTCTTCAGTCTTTTGCGCGAGCGTGCCGCTCTTCAGATAGGCGACGGCCTGCTGCTTCTCGGTGGACGTCGGATACCGCGACAGCGTCGCCAGGTAGATCTGATCGGTGATCACGTTCGGATCAGTCGACGCGGCCAGCGCTTTTGCCACCGTCGAATTCGCGGTGGCCTTGTGTACGCGGCTGACGAGGACGGTGTTGTCGTTCATCAGAGACAGCGCCTGCGCGATCGATGTGTCGCGCTCACGAGCCTGATCATCGCGGTTGCCGCGTCCGAATTCGTCGAGGAAGCGTCCATAGACCGTGTTGCGGGTATCCAACGGGTCGGGAAGCTTCATGGCCGAGGTGGTGGTCCCCCCGCCGCCGATGTTGAGGGTAACAGGGACGTTGGTTGCTTTCGTGATCGCGTCGAGCATCGACTCGGCCATGAGCCGGCGGGGGATGTGGCGGGCGTAGTACGGCGTCCACGACTCGTTCCACGACGAGGCGGCGTACTTCGTTGAGAGCTGATACGCGTTCGACACCACCATCGTCCGCAGGATGGCCTTGAGGTCGTACTTGTTTGTGGTGAAGTCGTTCGCCAGAAGCGTGAGGAGATTTGGATGGTTCGGCTGAATGACCTGGCCGGCCGGAAGGTTGTTCGGGTCGAGACGGGCCGGGTCCATGTTGTTCGCCGGCTCGACGATGCCGAGGCCGAAGATCTCTTTCCAGAGATAGTTCACCGCGGCGCGGGCGAACTGTGGATGGGCTGTGAGCATCCGGCTGTAGGCATCACGCCAGGGCTCACCCGGGCGCGGCGTCTCGCCGGTCAGGAGGAACGCCGGGTTGACTGTGTTCTGGCTCTGGCTCAAAGCGACGCGCGGCGTCTTGTTACCGGAGGTCGTGTTCAGGGCATACGAGCCGGTTGCGGCGTCGGCGAGGAGCCAACTGTAGAGGTTCTTGTTGGTTGCATCAGGGTACTGGCGCGTGGCGCGGCCACGGGAGAAGAAGGAGGCGTCGCTCCAGAAGTCGTAGCGGGCGTGCGACTTCAGATACCAGTTGACCGCTTCGAGATGGCCGAGACCGTTGTGGCACGAGACGCACTGATACGGCATCGCCAGGAAGTTATTGCCCGAGGACGCGGCGAGGTTGTCGTAGGTATCCTGAATCGGGCCGTTGGGCTGGATCTGGCGCACCCAATAGTTCGGAGGTCCCGACGCGAAGCTGTCGCCGTTGGCGCCGACGATCTCGCGCACCATCTGGTCGTAGGGCTTGTTTGCTTTGATCGAGTCGTGAATATAGGTGTAGTAGGCGTTGCGGCCGCTCGTAAACTCGCGGCTGTTCGCCGACACCTGCACGTTCTGTACGAGATCGCCGAACCACATCGTCCAGCGGTCGGCGAAGGCGTCGGAAGCGAGGAGCCCGTCGATGGTTTTGGTGCGCTTGTCGGGAGATTTGTCCGCCAGGAAGGCCTGCACCGTGGCCGGATCGGGGATCTGGCCGGTGAGATCAATGGTGACGCGGCGGAGGAACTCATCGTCGGCGGAGAGCGCCGCGGGCTTGATGCCATCCGTCTTCATCTTCCCGAAGATCTCGTTGTCGATGTAGTTGTTCGACGCCGGGTAGGTGTCGGCCACCGGGGTGCCCGGATCGACCGCACGCCGCCGGTTCCCGCTCGGTGCGACCGCTTCGGCCGTGACGGAGAGCTGGTGGTAGAGGCTGGCCTGCTGCTCGCGCGGCGAGCGGAGGTCAAACGGACCGAAGGGGCACGTCTCCTTCTCAGCGCCGAGAAGAATTGCCGGCGCGACGACCGCGAGTGCTATCCATTGTTTCATGGCAGTTTTGACTCCCGTTGTTTGCGAACGTTTACATGGTACGTCCGTTGTGGTGAGGGAGTGTGTCCGGGGTCACGGCTTGGGTCGCGGAGGTGGCCGCCGGCCTCGGCGGCTGGACCGCCGGTGCTATGGCACCCTATTCACCTCATCCAGCTTCCGGATATCGATCGAGATCGTGCCGCCGGCTTCGGAAGGGTTGAACATGGTCCGGAACGTCGCTCCCCAGATCATCTCGCCGGCTTTGTACGAGGTACGCGTGTGGACGGTCTGGGAGAAGGTCTCGTCGAAACCGTTGAGCAGGACCAGCAGCTCGGCGTCGCGCGCGATCAGCTCGTCAGGGGAACAGCCATTTAACGGGCTCGATTCGTCGATCGGATGGACGATCGTCCACGAAAGCGGGAAGAAGACCACGCGCTCGCGCTCGAGTTTGAGGGGGATGAACTCGCGGTCGGTGACGGCGCCGTCGCGTTTCCGCAGTGCCAGCAACACCTTCGCTTCCACTTCCACGATCTCGTTCCGTTTCTTGTTGACGAGGCGGAACATGAGGGCGGTCTTGTCCCGATACGGTGCGATCACCGCCACCCTGCTGAACGCAATCTCCGCCCTCGGCCGGGCGAAACGCGCGAACATGATCCCGGCGACGATGGCGAAACCGAGGAGCCCGACCAGCGACTCGAGGGCCACCAGCGCGTTCGCGGCGAAGCTCACCGGCACGATGTTGCCGTAGCCGATCGTGGCGAGCGTGTGTACCGAGAAGAAGAAGGCCTGGCCGAGCCGCTCGAACGTCGATTCATTTGCGAATCCCGTCAGCGCTCCCGTGCCGCAAGCCACGAATCCTGCCGCGAACAATGCGTTGAGGACGATGTACGAGCCGGCCACGTACGCGAGGAACACCGGCCAACTGATGGTCAGGAAGTAGTGGTACGCGGATAGCGACTCCCAGTAGCTGAGCCCTTCGCGCCGGACGTTGAACGTTCCGTCGCGGTTGAGGAGCCTCTTGCGGCTCTCCCGCGCCACGACGCTTCCGAACCCGAGGTCGAGGTTCGGGTCTTCAGGAGGCACGGCTCGGAGGTTGGCAGGCATGGATGAGGATTGTAGTTCCGCCCGCGGCATCGTCGTAGGTGGGATCGATCGACCTCAACGTTCACGAGAATCTCGCGAATATTCACCAGAATCTCGCGAATGTTGGCGAGAATCTCGCGAATATTGGCCAGAATCTCGCGAATGTCGACGAAGTTCTCGCGAGTATTGACGAACTTCTCCTGGATGCCGGCTACGTTCTCGTCAGCGCCGGCTGAGTTCTCGCCGGCATTCGCTGACTTTTCGACGATGCCGGCGAACTTTTTGCCGGCATCGGCTGAGTCCTCGTCGATGTTGGCTAACGTTTCGTCACGGCGACGGCCGTTCTCGCGATACGTCTCTATGTTCCCCGAGCCGCCCGCAGACGTTTTGGTGCGACGAACTGCCACGACATCTCGATGATGTCTGCCGCTTCCTGACGAGTGGCAGCCGAGAGGCGGAGGAGGACGGCGGGATAGCCGAGGTAGTGATCTGTGATGTAGAAGACCGCCGGCCTGGTCTGCATCAGCAGATCGCGTTCATCGAAACCGACGCGAAAGACGACCGATTCGCCGTCCTCTTTCAACCGGGCCATGAACTTCCCTTTGAGCCGCAGCGCGCGAGTGCCGTACGACGTCCCCTCTTCGACGCCGGGAAGCTCCATCGCCATCTCGCGGATCAGGTCGAACGTGACGGGCTGGCGTTTGGATGCCATGTTGTAGCTTAGTACAGCACCCCGGAAGACAGTGTCCAGTTGCTTTCAGTCCGGCTGTCCGGCCGCGCTTACCGGACACTCTGTTCCGGGAAGCTGTACTTAACAACCCAGAAACGCGGAAACCACAATTTCCAAAACCATCGGGTAGGGAAACAACCCTCGAACATCCCTCCTAGGGTGGGCGAGCCTCAATCCGAGTCCGATTTGCGTGGATCCGTCATCCGGATCCTGGAGGGAGAAATCATGGTTCCGAGGAAGTATCTGGAGAAGCTGCGGCAGGATCTGGCCGGCACTCTGCTCGAGGCGGGCCAGCCTGGATATGACCAGGCGCTCGTCATCGACAACGGGCGCATCGATCTGCGGCCGGGGGTTGTGGCGATGTGCGTCAACCCGCAGGACGTCGCGACGGCCTACAAGTTCGCCATCGAGCACGAGATGCACTTCACCGTGCGAGGCGGCGGCCACAGCGCGGCCGGCTATTGCCTCAATCAAGGTGGCATGGTCATCGACATCACCAGCATGACCGCCAAACGTCTTGACCTCGGCCGGCAGGTGGTCTGGGCCGAGACGGGTAATCGCTGGCGCGATCTCTATCTCTTTCTCCAGGCCACGAACACCGGCCTGATTCCGATCGGAGGAGGTTGTCCGACTGTCGGCATCCCCGGCTTCATGCTCGGCGGCGGCATCAGTTTCGTCTCGCGCTCCTACGGCCTCAGCGTCGACAACCTGCTCTCCATCGATCTGGTCACGCCGGATGGCAAGCTTCGGACGATCTCCGCGGAGTCGAAGTCGAAGGAGGACAGGGATCTCTGGTGGGCCTGCCGCGGTGGTGGGGGCGGCAACTACGGGATCGCCGTCGCCTTCGAGCTGCGCGTGCACCAGCCGAACACCCCGACGATGCTGTGCGGACAGATCCGCTATCCGATCGAGTACGCGCAGGATGTACTCGGTTTCTATAACGAGTGGATCGAGAAGGCGCCTGATTCGTTAGCCGTCTACGGCTACATGGGAAAGGTGGCGTTGCCGGCGCATCCCGACACGCTGGTCAATACCGTCGGTCTCACGCCGATCTTCAACGGCAACAGCCGGGAGGGGATGGATCTGATCGCTCCGATCCTCAAGTTCCCGAACATCTTCATCAACCTCTACGACATGACGCTCCCGGACTTCGAGATCTTCAACGGACTGCTGACCGTCGTGGCCGGAAATAGTGCCTACATCCGCTCGGGATTCATGGCGCCGAAGTCGTTCACGCCTTCGTGCATCGATGTATTGACGGCGTCGATGACCAGCGCGCCATCGTCGAGCAGCCTGCTGGTCTGGACGCATATGGGCGGCAAAGTCACCGAGGTTACGAAGACAGAGACCGCCTTCTGGCATCGCGATGCCCGATTCCTCTGGGAAGTGAAAGCGATCTGGCCGCACGCGAACGCGGATCAGTCCGTCGAGAACGTCAACTGGGCCTACCGGCTCGGCGAGGGGATGGCCCCTCACTCCATCGGAGCGTATTGCAACTACATCGACCCGCTTCTGCACGACTGGCCGGAAGAGTTCTACGGCGACAACTACGCAGAGCTGTGCCGCATCAAAGAGTCGGTCGATCCCGACCACCACTTCCGCTTCCAGCAGGCCGTCGGATCCCCGTTCAATCCCGATAGTGCCTATCCACCCAATCTGGCTCCGTTGTATCGCACATTCCTCGTTTGATTCGAGATGGAGGAGAGATGAAGAGACTCGCAACGATCACTCTGCTGGTGCTCGCCGCCGCGTGCAAGAACGAGACGGCGGTCAACACCACCGAGACCACCGCGGCCACACAGACCACGGCAACGGCCGAGACGACCGCGTCTTCGACCCAGACGGCCGCAGCGCTGAAAGGCCCGCAGCCCAACCCGATCGGCGGCGGGCCGGCCATCGTCCTGAGTCCGAAAATCCCCGGCGATGCCAGGTTCGGGCAGATATTCACGCTGGCCGCGCTTCAGGGCGACTTCGACATCTACTCATGGAACACGTTCATCGCCCTCAACTGGCCTCCCGGTCCGGATGGCAATGGCGATCCGAAGAAGACCATCGGCCAGAACGGCGACAACGATACTGTTTGGGAGCACTACCGCGACGTGGCCGATATCTTCCTCCCCGGCGGAGCCACGCCGGCGTGGAATGGACCGGAGCCGAACGTGCCGCCGCAGTGCAAGGCAGACTACACACCCGGGATGCGCATCATCAGCCAGGTCGGAAAAACGCCAACGGTGCTGACAGACTTCAGCCAGCCATTCAACACCGGCCCGCTCATCGACCAGAACGGTATCTACACCCGCTACGAGATCCTGGTCAACAAGCCGATGTTCGACTACATCCAGTCGAATGCGCTCTACTCGAAAGCGGGTCAGAAAGTATTCAGCGGTCCGGTGAAGTTCCCTTGCGGCATCCTCAACGGTGTCGAAGGGGCCATCATGGTCAAGTCGGCCTGGAAGATCATCGATCCGTCCGAAAAGGACAGCTTCCACACGTCGCAGGTGCTGGTCTACTCGCCTGCCTCCGAGAACCCGAAATATCCCGCGTCGTGCAGCAAGAAGACCGTGGGACTGACCGGCTTTCACATCGGCCACAAGACAGCGCACGGCGCGCAATGGCTCTGGTCGACCTTTGAGCACGCCGGCAACGTCCCCACCGAGGAGGAAGTCGCCAGCGGGAAACTCAAGGCGAAATACAACTACTACGACCCAAAATGCACGGCGGCAAACTGCCCCAGGAACAAAGTTCCGCCGCGGCCGTGGGACCCGACCAAGGTCAGCTCCTTCCACAGCCAGATCGTCCGTATGAACATGTTCAAGGGCAACGAGTTCGCCTTCACCAGCGCGGCGGCGCGCAATGCCGATGCGGTGAAGCTGCTGGCCGGCGTCAATCCGAAGTCGGTGTGGCAGAACTACGAGCTGATCAGCACGATGTGGCCGACGAACACCGGCCAGTGCGTCGCCCAGCCCGGCGATCCCCTCGGCACACCGGCTCCGAACTTCCTCGCCAATACAACGCTGGAGACGTACATCCAGGGGATGGTCCCCAATGTCTCGTCCAACTGCATCGAGTGTCACAACAACGCCACCATGACCACTCCGGTGCCGTCCGACTTCACGTACGTCCTGCAACGCGCGAAATAGAGAAAGGTAGAACGACTATGACCACCATCCCATCCCTCGGCGGTCCTTCCGATGCGGTCCTTCAGGACTTCGCCAGCATGTCGGCTGTGCTGACGGGATTTCAATCCCAGTTCATCCGGCCGGCTCTCGATCCCGTCAATCTCTCCGGCCTCTTCTACAACTTCGCTGTCAGCCAGGTCGGACAGGCGGCGATGGACGCGCTCCTGAGCGCATTCAACGCCATCTCGACCCAGCCGGATCAAACGGTCGCTGACACTCTGCTGGAGGTTGCGAGCACGACACCCTCGGCGCAGGCCCAGCTCTGCCAGAGCATCGTGGCCATGTGGTACCTCGGCTCCTGGTACGTCCCCGGCAAGCCCGGCACGGTTCTCCAGGTCATCTCCTCGCAGGCCTACACCAAGAGCCTGGTCTGGAACGTCGCTCAGGCGCATCCGATGGGCTTCAGCGCCTTCACCTTCGGCTACTGGAGTCAGCCGCCGGCGTCCCTGCAGACGTTCGGCGTGAACATCGGCAGCGGAGGTGGACAGTGAGCGATTCACCGCAATACGACGTCGTCATCATCGGCGCCGGCGTCTCCGGCAATCTCATCGCCCTGCAACTCGGCCTTGCCGGCAAGAAGGTGTTGATTCTGGAGGCCGGACCGGCTGTTCCCGACAGCCGCGAAGAGTACATGGAGAACTTCTACCTGGCCCTGGCCAAGACGCCGGAGGCTCCGTATCCGTCGCTGGCCGGCCGCGTCGCGCCGGCAAGTGGTCCGGGCGCTGGCACCGGCAAGCTCCCCGATCCTTCCAAGCTCCCGGTTCCGCGGGCGACCGTGCTGTCGATCGGCAAGGCGCCAGACGAGAGCCATCTCATCCAGCCGGTGGGAGGGCAGGCCACGGGCGACGATCAGAACATGCGCAAAATGCCGTTCTCCAGCACCTACGAGCGCGTCGGCGGCGGCACCGCCTGGCACTGGCTCGGCACATCACTGCGCCTCGTGCCGCACGATCTGACCATGAAGACGACCTACGGCGTCTTCCATGACTGGCCGATTACCTACGAAGAGATGCAGACGCTGTACGCGAAGGCCGAGAAGGAAGTCGGTGTCGCCGCCAGCGTGGCGCAGCAGGCGCCGCTCGAGCCGGCCATCGGGCTCGCATACCCGCCCGGATACCAGTACCCGATGGGCCCGATCCCCTCGAGCGTCGTCGACCAGACCGTCAGCACAGGTGTGAGCGGCCTCAGCGTGATCGGCGATGAGGACGATGAGAGCAAGCTGTATGACGTCTTTGTCTCGAACACACCCGCAGGCCGCAACTCCGAGCCGTATGAAAACCGCCGCGTCTGCGCCGGCAACACGAACTGCATCCCCATCTGTCCGATTCAGGCGAAGTGGGATCCGACCGTGACCCTCGGCAAAGCCGAGGATACCGGCAATGTCACCGTGAGCTACCAGTCGGTGGCGGTCAACGTGGCTGTGGACGGCAAGAACGTCACGCAGGTCGACTACCTGGAGTGGACGCGTGACAACGACGGCAAACTGACCTCGGTGAAGAAGTCGGTTACCGGCAAGAAGTATGTTCTGGCGGCACATGCCATCGAGAACGCCAAGCTGCTGTTGCTCTCGAACGGTCAGAAGGGCATTGCCAACAGCAGCGACCAGGTCGGCCGGAACCTGATGGACCACGTTCTCTACCTGGCCTGGGCGCTGGCCTCTGAGCCGGTCTGGGGCTACCGCGGCCCGCTCGCTACCGGCGGCATCGAATCGCTGCGCGACGGCGCCTTCCGCTCCAACCGCTCCGCCTTCCGCATGGAAATCGGAAACGAGGGTTGGAACTTCTCCGCCGGCGATCCTTACACCACCACGCTGGACTGGATCCAGGGAACGAACAACGCCCAGACCAATCCCAACGAGAAGCGTCTCGGCGGTGTGGCCCTGGCGCTGCAGCTCAACTCGCTCCTCACCACCCAGTTCCGGTTCGGCTGTCTGCTCGATCAGGCGCCGCAGGAATGCAACCGGGTGACGATCGACGAGACCTATACGGATGGTCTCGGCATCCCGCGTCCGCACATCGACTACGGTCTCGACGAGTACACGATGGAAGGCTTCGCCATGGCGGCGAAGACCTGCAGCGCGGCCTTCAAACAGATGGGGGCCACGGAGTTTACGCGGCCGACGGTCAATCCTCCGGCAGAGGGAACGTTCCCCGGCCCCGGCGACTTCGTCTACAAAGGAACGAAGTATCACCTCTACGGCGCGGGTCACATCATGGGCACGCACCGGATGGGCAATGACCCCAACTGTTCGGTCGTCGACGGCTCCCAGAAATCGCACGACGTCCAGAATCTCTGGATCGCCGGCAGCGGCAGCTTCCCCACGGTTGGTACAGCGAATCCGACGCTGACCATCCTCGGACTGGCATTCAAATCGGCAGACAGCATCATCGCCTCGCTCGCTTCGTAACAGGAAAGGACCTCATGTATATCAACGATGCCTTCTTATCGATCGTCCCCGGAAACGAAGCAAAAGCCTATGCAGCGCTGGGCGCCCTCGCCGCCGCGGTGAAGGAGACGCAGCCCGATGTGTGGATGTATCTGATCCACACTCCCAACCTCGATCCCGGCACCAACATCTACCCGCCGGTTACGTCCGCGCAGGTGGCCTTCGTGGAAGGCTACAAAGACTTCGACGCCTACAAAGAGCATCACTCCTCGCAGGTCATGAAGGACTTCGTCGCCAACAGCGGCGCCTACTTCCTGAACATGTACGGACCGGCAGTCCCGTTCTTCCTCCTGCAGGGGCTGGAGATGATCGACGGATTCATCCGCCCGGGTGCCGACGTCATGACCGCCTGGCAGGTCGAGGCCCGGTGGGTAATGAAGCCGGGATGCCGCGAGAAGGTGAAGGAGGCTCTGAAGCCATACGTCGAGCGCGTTCGTCTCGAAGAACCGACGACGCTGATGTACACCGTCAGCGTGGCCGACGTCTCACCGCAATCGTTCTCTCTTCCCCCCTCGCAGGTCGATTCCCTGGTCTACAACTCGTCATGGACCGACAAGCAGGCCTTCTTCGACCACGGCAGCGGCGCGCCGTATCAGGATTTCCTCAAAGAGCACGGGCACCTGTTCGTTCAGGCCGGCCCCGGCTCGACGACGCATCCCTACATGACCACATCGGTGCTGAAGCGCTTCGCAGGCTTCTTCCGCCAGGAGGCGTTCAGCAAGTGAGAAGCGACGCCACCAAGCTGTCGAGCGAGCAGATTTCCGAAATCGAGTCCGCATGTCAGGCCGCCGGGGGATACGTCCCGGCGGCCGTGGTCGGCCGGATCGTAACCTCGGGGGTTTCACTCGAGCAGCTCATGCTCGATCTGATCCCTCTGGCGCAGAAGTACGCCATCCCAACCATCTCCAATTTCTTCGTCGGTGCCGTCTCGCACGGCCTCAGCGGCAGTCTCTACTTCGGAGCCAACTACGAGTTCCCCGGCCAGGCCCTGAGCTTCACCGTCCATGGCGAACAGGCCGCCACCGCCCACGCCATCTCCTTCGGTGAGACCGGCATCGACATGCTGGCCATCTCCGCCGCGCCTTGCGGCTATTGCCGGCAGTTCCTCAACGAGCTGACCACAGCTTCGAAGCTCCTGATCGTCCTCCCCAACACTCCGACCAAGTTTCTCTCCACGCTCCTCCCCGATGCCTTCGGCCCCGGCGACCTCGGCGTCACCGCCGCGCTCATGTCCCCGCAGTCCCACGGCATGACCCTGATCTCGCCTGCCGATGACGTGACCAAAGCCGCGCTCCAGGCCGCGAACGCCTCCTACGCCCCCTACAGCTTCAGCTACGCCGGCGTCGCCCTGAAAACCAGCGACGGCAGCATCTACACCGGCTCCGTCGCCGAGAACGCCGCCTTCAATCCCAGCATGTCCCCCCTGGAAGCCGCCGTCGTGACGCTCACCATCAACGGCGGCAAGAAATACAGCGACATCGTCGACGCGGTACTCGTGGAAGCGACAGCATCGCAAGCCAGTCAGATCGGCGCCACACGGGATGTGCTCGCCACGATGACGAAGGTGCCGTTGCGGGTGTACGAAGCGGTGGTGCCACCGGCGAAGGGGTGAGCGAACCGCGTTGACGAACGAATCATGATGCCGTACGGTTGATGCATGCGCACCACGATCACGCTTGAAAAGGATGTTGCCGCCCGGCTCGAGCGCTTGAGAAAGAACCGGCCCTTCAAAGACCTCGTGAACGACGCGCTTCGCGCGGGTCTCGACGAGATCGAGAACGGCTCCTCGAGAAAGAGCAAGCGCTACGCGATTACACCGGTCGAGGGCCATCCTCTCCGCACGGATCTCGACAACGTCGCGGAGATCATCGCCGAAGAAGAAGGGGCCCGGTTCCGTTGATTCTCATCGACGCCAACCTGCTCGTTTACGCGAAATTCTCCGACCTTCCGCAGCACCGCCGCGCACGTAGCTGGCTGGAAGAACAACTGGGTTCTCCTGGCCGGGTTGGGATTCCGTGGCAGTCGTCGCTTGCCTTTCTACGCCTGTCGACAAATCCAAGGTTGTTCGGGCAGCCCCTCGCCATCGACGCAGCGTGGCAACAGGTCGATGAGTGGCTCAATCATCCAAGAGTGTGGATTCCAGAGCCTACCGATGCTCATCCAAAGATTCTCAGAGAGCTTCTGGTACGGGCGAACGTCTCCGGCAATCTCGTTCCGGACGCTCACCTGGCGGCCATCGCTATCGAGCATGGTCTGACCGTTTGCAGCGCGGATACTGACTTCGCACGCTTTCCGAGCGTGTCGTGGCTCAATCCGATCGAGCCTCGAGATCCATAGTCACGCGACGATGACGACGATTCCCTTGCTGGTGTAGCACCGGCGAAGTGGTAAACGCGTCATTCGCATGTGTTACGCGAGCCATGGACACATAAATCCGAAAACCGAACCCATCGATACCAGCCATGGACACAAAAGTGCGAGTTTTGATGTCGACACTGCTAGCCATGGACACAGATAGGTGTCCATGGCTAGCAAAAATTCGTTGTTGACACCCCATCGCTGCTTCCAAAAGGTCTATTCTCTTCCGAGGCTCTAGTTCGAACGTTCTGTCGATAACTGGATCTGGATATGAGCAATCGGAAGAGACCGATTGTTACGCTGAGACGTCGAGAATTCCGCAATAAACTGGCTCATTTCTCTGGTCAATGTGGGGCATTCCAGGGCTAGGATCGGTTTCGAAGGCATCTTTTTGCTTCGTGCTATCTCGAGAAGAGGAGTTGATGAAAAACGGGAGCCAACCGGTTCTGTGTGTGCGTGCGCGAACTGTCAGGAAGTGTTCCTGTCCTGGCTCCCAAGGGCTTTTGAATGCCTCCGCGATCGGGTAGGCGAGAATCACCGTGTCGTTACTCCAGGCGCCTTTTGCTTTCCCAATCCTGTGTGCGAGGTCCGTCTCCACGATCTCGATGTCGCCATCGCTGACCGCGTCTGGAAATGAGACGGAGAAGTATCCCTCCCGGGATACATGCCCCTCGTTGCGTGCACGAACGATGATCCGGAACTCCTCGCCGGCACGAATCGTCAATGGGTATTGGACATGAGTGATTCGTACGCGAGGAGTGCCGTAGTCAGGTCGTTGCTCAACCCTCCAACGCTCCGGTAGCGTAACGATCGAAGATCGTAACGCGGATAGTAATTTTTCCCGCAATACGCGAAAACCTGCTGTTGAATCGTAGGGAAGAGCGCGAATGTCTCTTACATCGAATGGAATGTCCTCGGTATTGCTTGTCAACAAGATCACAGGCTTGCCGATGGCGTGAGCAAGCCCTACTTCATAAAATACATTCGCGTTATTCCCGCTCAAATCGGCAATTATGACGACCGCCTCATTGGTGATACGCCACACATCGGACATTATTCGGTTGCCAATGGATTCGCTGTCGGCGCGCCAGCAACGCAGGTGGCAATAGTCCCGCACGAGGCTCTCGATGGAGTCGTATAGAGTGTTGAAAGTCGGTGCGAACGGCATGACGACGAAGACGAGCCGCGAATCAACTGAATAGTCGTGCTTCGGGAATATCATTTGCGAGGCCTCAGTGCCTGGAAGTTGTCATGCATAGGGCGAGGTTTTTGGCCAGCCAGTTCATCGTGGATTCCGTTCGCGCGCAAAATGCTAATTATGCCGCAGTTCTACATTCCTGCGTTTGTCTTTTCTACTCGTCCCAGTCGATTGCACCCCCAAAGGTGCGAGCTCCTGGTGCCCGCGCTCTCGCATCGAGCGAAGTACACTTCCCCCATGACGCGAACCCGCGCCCTCTTTCTCGTCGGCCTCGCCGAGCTCCTCGGCATGTCCCTCTGGTTCACCGCTTCGGCGGTCGCGCCACGCATCGCCGTGGAGTGGCACCTCAGCGCAGGGACCACGTCCTGGCTCACGCTCGCCGTGCAACTCGGCTTCGTCGCCGGGACGCTGATCAGCGCTGTCGCCAATCTGCCTGACGTACTCAGCGTTCGGAAACTCTTTGCCGCCTCGGCGCTGGCGGGTGCAATCACCAACGCGCTCTTCGCCTGGCTGGCTCACGACGCCACCACCGCCATCGGTCTTCGCTTTGCCACAGGTGTCTTCCTGGCGGGCGTCTATCCGCCGGGGATGAAGATCATCGCTACCTGGTTTCGTGAGGGACGCGGTTTCGCGCTCGGCGTGCTGATCGGTGCGCTCACGCTCGGGAAGGCATCGCCGTATCTGTTGAACGCCATCGGTTCGCAGAACTGGCGTGTCAATGTTGCCTTCGCGTCCGTGCTCGCGGCGATCGGTGGCGTGATCGTATTCGTGTTTGTGAAAGACGGTCCCTACGCGCTGCCGAACCAGCCATTCGATCTTCATCAGGCTACGGATATTGTTCACAACCGCGCCGTCCGTCTCGCCAACTTCGGGTACTTCGGGCACATGTGGGAGCTCTACGCGATGTGGACGTGGATCCCGGTGATGCTGCGGGCCAGCATGGCGCCGCGGCTGGCCGAGGTTGGATCGTTCGTCGTCATCGGCAGTGGTGCCGTTGGGTGTGTGGTGGCCGGACGTTACGCCGATCGCTTCGGGCGCACGGTGGTCGCGTCGGCTGCGATGATCGCCAGCGGCATCTGTTCGTTAGTCATCGGCTTCCTATTCGGCGGTCCGCCGGTTGCACTCCTCATCATCGCCGCGATCTGGGGGGCGACCGTCGTCGCTGACTCCGCGCAGTTCTCGGCATGCGTCACCGAGCTCTCCGATCCGCGCTACATCGGGACCGCGCTCACGCTGCAGACCTGCATCGGATTCCTCATTACGACTGCGTCGATCAGCCTCCTCCCGCTGATCGAGCACGCCGTCGGCTGGCGATGGGCCTTCGTCGTCTTGGCTCCCGGGCCGATCCTCGGCACGATCGCCATGTTGCGTCTGCGCGCGCTACCCGAGGCCAGGAAGATCGCGCAGGGGAGGGGGTAGGAATCGCGATGAGCACCAGTGGCGTACCTTCAGAATACATCGTTCGAAAGTATCCTTCGACAGGCAGGCCTGAAATGAACATGCATCGTTTTCTTGTCGTCGTTGAAGATGCCGGGACGAACTACTCGGCCTACTCGCCAGACCTCCCGGGCTGCGTGGCTACGGGCGACACGCGCGAGGAAACTGAGAAGAACATGCATGAAGCGATTCAGCTTCATATCGAGGGCCTTCAGGAAGACGGTCTACCCATCCCAACCTCTACGTCGGTCGCGGAGTACGTCGTTGCCGGCGTCGGGCCACGAGTCGCGCCAGTGGATCAGGCAGGATGACGATCGAGAGGTGAAAGCAGAAGGCTGAAAGCAGAAGGCAGAAATGGAGACGTGAAAGCGTCCATGCGTTCACCGAGTCCATTTCTGCCTTTCTGCCTTCTGCTTTCTGCCTTCAGACCCTGATTTTCCAAAAGTTGACGTACGCTCGCTCCCTAAGCGATGATGATGTCCATATGAAAGTCTCGTTTCTCAAAGCTCCGATCGGAGGCATCATCGGACTGGAGATGATCACCTTCGTTGAACCGCTGGGGATGGAGTGTGTCGCCGGCGGTCTGGAGCTTGAGGGTCACACCTGTCAAATCGTCGATATGCGCCTCGATGGCGTCGAGCCCGGGCTGGCCAAGATGCGCTCCTTTGGGCCCGAGATCGTAGGCCTGCAGTGCAACTTCACAACGGAGCGGTTTCGCGCTCTTCGCCTGGCCAAGCGCGTCAGGGAAGAGATGCCGGAAGTGCTCATCGTCGTCGGCGGACATGACGCTTCGCGCGATCCGCGCTGGTTCCTCAAGCCCACCGTCGATGTCATCGTGGTCGGCGACGGCGAAGAGGTCATGCCCGCTCTGGTCGAAGCGTGGTCGAGGAATCGCGATCTGAAGGGCGTCCCGGGACTGCTGATCAACAACCCATCCGGCGCCATCGACACCGGTCACGCGCCTGCCCGCGGGAACATCGACAACCTGCCGATGCCCGCGCGGCACCTGATCAAAGAGTACGCGTCGGAGTACTACATCAACTTCCGTCGTCCGCTGGCGCTTCTGGAAACGGCGCGCGGCTGCCCCTTCAAGTGCAACTTCTGCTCGGTCTGGAAGTTCCACGAGAGCACGTTCCGCGAGAAGTCGCCCGACCGCGTGGTCAAAGAGCTGGCCGAGATCGAGGCGCCGAACGTCTTCATCACCGACGACATCTTCTGGATGAACGTGAAGCGCGGCCGTGAGCTGGGCAAGGCCATCGCCAGGTCCGGCATCCGTAAGCACTACACCATTCAGACCCGCAGCGACATCATTTGCAAGTTCCCCGACCTCGTCGAGATGTGGAAGGAGTGCGGCCGGATGACCGTGTTCCTCGGGCTGGAGAAGATCGACGACGCGGGATTGCGGTCGGTCAACAAAAAGAACACCGCCGACCACAACAACGAAGCCATCCGCATCCTCCAGCGGCTGGGGATCGGTTACACGCCGAACTTCATCGTCGATCCGACCTGGGATCGCCCCGACTTCGAGAAGCTCAAACAGTGGGTCGACGAGACCGGCGCCTACAACTCCGGCTTCTCCGTTCTGACGCCGCTGCCCGGCACCGATCTCTGGGACGAGACGGTCGACTCCGTCAACACGCGCGACTGGGAGCTGTTCGACATCGCACACACCGTTCTGCCGACGAAGCTGCCGCTGGACGAGTTCTATCGCGAGTACGCCGGCCTATGGAAACACGCCATGGATGTGCGCTACCAGGTCGAAGGAAAGCTCAAGACGAACCTCGGGATTCTGGCTGCCCTGGCCACGAGGAAAGTAACGTTCACCGCCCTCCGCAAGGGGATGAGGATGGGCAGCGTCCTCAGCAACCCGGCCACATTCCTTCGCGCGCACGGCGAAAGCGAAGCGCGGCTCGCGGATGCGAAGGCGCTGGCGGTTCAGTAGTAGTTGGGATCTGGTGGATCGGTCGCAAGTGAGTGGATCGGTAGATCAGTCGATCGGTGGATCAGAAACAGAGAACCTTGTTCGTGCTCTGGATCAGTGGATCAGAAACAGAGGAGTATTGTTCCTGATCCACTGATCCACTGATCCACTGATCCACTGATCCACTGATCCACTGATCCACTGATCCGCTGATCAACTGTCCCACTAATCAACTGCTCCACTAATCAACTGCTCCACTGCTCCACTGATCAACTGCTCCACTAATCAACTGCTCCACTGCTCCACTGATCCACCGATCCACCGATCCACTGATCCACCGATCCACCGATCCACTGATCCACCGCCTCACATCCACGGCTCGTCCGCTGTCGGTCCGTAGATCGACGGGACTTTTCCGTCTGCCATACGGAGATAGACCGAGAACTGGCCACGGTGGTGGATCTGGTCGTGGAGCAGGAACCAGATCCACTCTTTGCGCGACATCTGCCCCATTGTTTGCGGGGCGGTGAAGACGTGAATGTTCTGGTGGAGCTCCTCATCGGACGCTGACGCCACGAGCTCGCGATAGTCCTTGTGCGCCTTCTCCGTCGCCGCGAGGAGCTCATCCCAATCTTCCGGCATTGGAGGGAATGCCGGTCCGCCTGGGGGCAGGCCGTCCGCAAACTCATCGCGCCAGACGATCGCGCCGAGGCTGCACTCGATCACGAAGACCCAGGCAAGCTCGCGTGCGTTCTTTGCTTTCGGATGCGGACGGAGATCGAGTTT
This sequence comes from Thermoanaerobaculia bacterium, assembly GCA_038230535.1. Lineage (GTDB taxonomy): Bacteria > Acidobacteriota > Thermoanaerobaculia > Gp7-AA8 > Gp7-AA8 > JADGNZ01. Next base: position 3,376 of record JBBRNB010000080.1, on the reverse strand, counting down.
GTCCGCCGGATATGCCCGCAGAACCCGCATCGTCTTCGCATGCTCGTCGTCGAAAGTAGTCAGGAACTCCTGTTTGCCAGTAGGCATCGTCATCCTCCATTCGAGTGACCATCAAGAAGCGCGCCCGGAGCTCGTAGCGCCCCTTTGATATAGTCCGAGTCCGCGCGCAGCTTCTTCCTCACGCGCCATTCTGTACCAGAGGATGGAAATGCCTCACAATACCTTCAACACTCTCGATTCCTTCGACCTCGGCGACGGCCGCCGGGGACAGTTCTACTCGTTGCCGAGGCTCGAAGCGGCAGGCGTTGGCAATGTGTCGAGGCTGCCCGTCTCGATCCGCATCGTCCTCGAGTCCGTGCTCCGCAATGTCGACGGCAAAAAGATCGGCGAGCACGACGTCCGCACTCTTGCAAACTGGCAGGCTCGCGCAGAGAGGACGGACGAGATCCCGTTCATGGTCGCGCGTGTTCTGCTGCAGGACTTTACCGGCGTCCCGCTGCTGGTCGACCTGGCCGCCATGCGCTCGGCTGCGAGCCGGGCCGGTGCCGATCCGAAGATCATCGAGCCGCTCGTTCCGGTCGACCTCGTGGTCGACCACTCCGTGCAGGTCGACTACTCCAATCGTCCCGACGCGCTGCAACTCAACATGGACATCGAGTTCAAGCGCAACCAGCAGCGGTACCAGTTCCTGAAGTGGGGGATGCAGGCGTTCAACGGATTCGGCGTCGTGCCCCCTGGCATCGGCATCGTTCATCAGGTCAACCTCGAGTACCTCGCCCGAGGAGTGCTGGAGAAGGGTGGAGTGTGGTATCCCGACACGCTGGTCGGGACCGACTCTCACACGACCATGATCAACGGCCTCGGCATTGTGGCCTGGGGCGTCGGCGGCATTGAAGCCGAGGCCGGGATGCTCGGCCAGCCGGTGTACTTCCTCACCCCGGATGTGGTTGGTGTTCATCTCGAGGGCGCGTTGCGCGAGGGAGTCACGGCCACCGACCTCGTGCTGACGATCACCGAGATGTTGCGGAAGGCGAAGGTGGTTGGCAAGTTCGTCGAATACTTCGGCGAAGGAGCGGCCTCGCTCGCGCTGGCTGACCGCGCCACGATCGCGAACATGGCCCCGGAGTATGGCGCCACCATGGGCTACTTCCCGATCGACGAAGAGACCTGCCGCTACATGCTCATGACCGGCCGCAGCGACGAGCAGGTCAACGCCCTGCGTGGTTATTTCAATGCGCAGGGACTGTTTGGGATGCCGAAGGATGGCGACATCGACTACACGACCGTACTCGAGCTCGATCTGGCCGGCGTCGCCGCCAGCGTGGCCGGACCGAAGCGGCCGCAGGACCGCATCGAGCTCGATGACATCCAGCGCGAGTTCATGGAAATGCTGCGGAGTCCTGCTCCGGCCGGCTACGGCAAGTCAGAGAGCGAGATTGCGCGCAAGGCGAAGACGCTTGTTGGCATTACGTCCACTGGTCCCGAGCACACCATCACCGGCGGCGGTGCACAGGATTCGGGAACGGCGCCCAACGCGCTGGCGTCCGCGAAGAAAAACACCAGCATCGTCACCGAAGAGGAGATGGTCAACAACAGGCCGACGCCCGACCGCGTCGACGCTGACTCGCTCGCTGACGAGTTTCCGATGGCGGTGGCCGAGCTGCACCACGGTGACGTCCTCATCGCCGCCATCACTTCATGCACGAACACATCGAACCCGTCGGTGATGCTCGCCGCCGGCTTGCTCGCGAAGAAGGCGGTGGAGAAGGGGCTGCGCGTTCCGCGAGTCGTGAAGACATCGCTCGCTCCCGGTTCCCGCGTCGTCACCGACTACTACCATCGCAGCGGATTGCAGCCGTATCTCGACCAGCTCGGTTTCTATACCGTCGGCTACGGCTGTACTACCTGTATTGGCAACTCCGGCCCGCTCGATCCGCGCATCGAGGAGGCCATCACTCGGAACGACCTCGTCGGCGTCAGCGTCCTCTCGGGGAACCGTAACTTCGAAGCACGCGTGCATCAGTCCATCCGCGCGAACTTCCTGATGTCGCCGCCGCTGGTGGTCGCATTCGCGCTGGCGGGACGCATCGACATCGACATGACGAACGAGCCGATCGGCCGCGGATCGCACGGGGAGGATGTCTACCTTCGCGAGATCTGGCCGTCGATGGAAGAGGTGCGCACGTGCATGGCCGGCGCGCTCGATCCGCAGTCGTTCCGGACGCTCTACGCAAACTTCGCCGATCAGAACCCGCTCTGGAATGAGATCCCGACGACGGCGGGATTGCTCTACTCGTGGGATGAGCAGTCGACGTACATCCAGGAGCCGCCGTTTTTCACCGGCGGTCAGAAGCCCGGCAAGGCGTCCGACATCATCGGCGCCCGTCCGCTGGCAATCTTCGGCGACTCGGTGACCACGGATCACATCAGCCCGGCCGGCTCGATCAAAGCCAACTCGCCGGCAGGCAAGTACCTGATCGAGAATGGCGTTCCGGCCGAAGACTTCAACAGCTACGGCTCACGGCGTGGAAACGACCGCATCATGACCCGTGGCACCTTCGCCAATGTCCGTATCAAGAACCTGATGGTGCCGGGCGTCGAAGGCGGCGTTACCGTCCACCAGCCCGACGGCGCGCGGATGTCGATCTACGACGCCGCGATGCAATACCAGAGCGAAGGGACGCCTCTCGTCGTCATCGCCGGCCAGGAGTACGGCACCGGCTCATCGCGCGATTGGGCCGCCAAGGGAACGAAACTCCTCGGCGTCCGCGCAGTGGTCACGCAAAGCTTCGAACGTATCCACCGCTCGAACCTGGTCGGTATGGGAGTGCTCCCGTTGCAATTCGAGGAAGGGACCAACGCGAAATCGCTCGCCCTCGACGGTACGGAAACGTTCGACGTCACCGGCATCAGCGGCGATCTCCATCCCATGCAGAAAGCCACGCTGGTCATCCATCGCGAGAGTGGTGCCACGGACAGCGTGCCGGTCATCGTACGAATCGACACACCGATCGAGGTCGACTATTACGAGCATGGGGGGATTCTGCCGTTTGTGCTCCGGCAGTTGATCGGGGCGAGGTGACCTCAGAGCTTGTGCAGGAATGCCGCGTTCCCAGTTGCCTGTCATCCAGCCTGTCATCCTGAGGCTGCCGGAGCGACAGTGTAGGGCCGCCGCCCCGGCGGCCAACGGCCGTGAGGCCGTGTGTTTGCTTCGAACTATCGCGCCGCGTGCGGCGCTGGCCGCCGAGGCGGCGGCCCCTGGAGTTTGGACGTTTCTCGGCACCCCAACGGGGTGCGTGAGGGTAGCCGGTGGCCACGCCGGAGGCGTTGCCACCGGTTCGGTTATGCGAGGAAGGCACCCCGGCAGGGGTGCGTG
>JBBRNB010000079.1:0-33020 GCA_038230535.1 Thermoanaerobaculia bacterium | reverse complement strand
TTGGCTTTCAGTTGCGGCCACAACTTACACGCACCTGATGACCTCAGCCTCTGACCCGCGACGGAGTTAAGTTGATTTTCCAGATACCCCAACTTGACTCCACAACCTCCGGTCAGCGGAGAAGTTGTTGCCGGCCCACAATCTCGTAGACCTCATCCGATTCGAAGCCACCACCTGGTATCCGTTCCGATCGAAGGCGGCAGCTCAACTCGCCGGTTGCTTGATCGACAGTAACCACATTCATCGATACATAGGTCTCGCCGCTCTCCACCGTGTCCACTTTCCCGACGGTCGATCCGCAGCCGATGATCGAGATGCCTTCGTGGACGGTAAATCGAGGGATGTGCTTGTGTCCATGAAGTACCGCCGTGATTCGGCGCGACTGTATCCATTTCAAAAACAGTTGTGCGTCGACCAAATCCTCGGTCTGGTCGAATTCAGATCCCAGTAGTCGCTCGTACCAGGAGCGTCGATACCAAGACGGAACCCTAACCGGAACTGGGTGATGATGAAGCAATGCCACGACTGCATAACTCCTGGCTTTCTCGCGATCACGGTCCAACGCGTCGCCGACATCAGCAAACTCTCGTTCACCGATACTGCCGCGCGCAAGGTTTCCGCCGACAACCGAGTTGAAGGATGCGAGCGCCACTCGCGGACCATCCTTCCATACAACCCGGTCTCTCTCGATGTGCACTGCGTGTTCATGAATGGGCGCCAGCCAGCCGTCGTCGCGAACGTCGTGATTCCCGAGTAGGAGAATCGGATCATCGACGCCTAGGCTGTGCAGGAATTCTGAAAACGATCGAAGTTCGTCAAGATTCTCCTGTGACGGTGTATCCATCAGGTCACCCGTAACCACAGGGACTACGGGATCATCTTCGCCCAGATCCTCCACTGTCGATCGGATAAGTGTTTTGACGCGAGGCAACCGCATTCTGGCAGCCTTGCTTCCAAGGTGCAGATCACTGAGGTGCAAGATGTTGAGTCGTGATTGAACCGTTCGAGCGGAATCAACCTCCTTGAGATATTGCACTCTGAACGCCGCAAGATTGGGTCGGTCGAACATCGTCGCGAGATGAGAGAACACCCAGTGAAGCGCTTCGCGAAGCCGCGCCGCATGGCGCGGCAGAGGTAGGAAGGTAGCGTCCTGACCGGACCATAGCAATACACCGGGCCACCGAGTGGCGTTCTCCAAGGCGACCCTGAATGCCGGGAAAACGTTAGTCAAGCGGATTTCGTGCGGATTGAACGTTCCGTCGATTTGAAGAATCAAACCGGGATCCTCGTCTCGGACTCCGACAAGCTCCTCCAGCGTTGAGGAGTCTGTCAGTATTCGATCGAGTTCGTAGTCGAACCCGCCCGGCACTAGCAAGGCAATCCAGGGAATCTCTTGGAAGTACCGACGAAGTTCCTCTAGGAGGTCCAGTTCACTGCCGTGCCGACCCGCATACGTTTCGATGACTTCGCGAATTCGATTGCCTCGCTGCGAGTAGCGCGGATAGTAGTTTCTCCCGAGCGTAAACAGGAAGTTAGATAACCTTACCGAACTCTCGCCAATACTAGGTGGCGTCGCGCCAGCGGGCTGGAGAAGGTGAGCCAACCAATTCGCGTCGTCGAGCGAGAAGCTAATCCCCATCTGACCTCCAATTCACCTTCGCTAAGGAGTGTCGTCTCGAACCCCTTTCCCTACCCTTCCAGCCGCCTGAGGCGGGCGGACCCTTGCCCCTGACCGGCTTCGCGGTGATCGCGCCGATGTCGTTGGGGCAAGTTGGGGGTCGGATCTGGAAAATCAACTTAACTCGGGGTTCGGAGAGTTGGCTCTTCAGCGACCACACCTACGTCACTATGATTACCTCAGAATCTGTGGAGAAATCGCTCGTCCTGCTCTTCCCATCATCCTGAGTCTCCAGCCGCGTGGGTGGCGAAGTGAGGGAGTGACGGGTCCAACCCCCTCCCTTTCCGGCCTGTAGTCAGGGGGTCCTTCGCCGTCCTCCGCCGCTCCGCCCACCAACCACCCATGCGGCTACGGCAGTCTCAGGATGACAGGTTGGATGACCGGCAGCCGAAGGTCGCAATTTCTGCACAAGCTCTCCGAATGACAGGTTGGATGACGGTAGGCTTCTATCCGCCGCCCCACGGTTCCAGGCAGGGGATTCCTCGACCGTCCTTCGCCGCGTGGGTCTGCTCCTGGCAAGCGCAGCGTTGACCTGCGGCTCCGGCGGCTCGGAGTGACAGTCTGTCGTACCATTCGCCTTGAACAGTGGCGACATGGAGTCGTCAACGCGAGCTTGGCGTTGGATTCAAGGCAAAGAGATAGTCATGCTCAGGGCAGCAAGCGTCGTTCACATTGATCCGGAAATCCTCGGTGGGACGCCCGTCTTCGTCGGGACGCGGGTGCCGTTTCGTAATCTGATCGACTACCTCGAGCGTAACCACAGCGTGGACGAGTTCCTCGACTCGTTTCCGACGGTTTCCAGAGAGCAAGTGGTGGCGTCATTGGAAGCTGCTGACCGGTGAGTCAAGCCGTTCGAGCACTGTACGATCTGGCACTCGAACTGACTCCTGAGGATCGTGCCGAGATTGCTGGTCTTCTGCTCGAAAGCATCGAGGGGACGCCCGATGAAGGTGTCGAAGACGCATGGGCCGCTGAGATCGAGCAGCGCATGGCCGACTACCGTGAAGGACGGATCAAAACGATCCCCTGGACCGAAGTGCGCGCACAGCTGCACCGGACCGGCCGCTGAAGGACCTGCACCTCTTCGAGGCGGCCAGCGAATAGGTGAAGGTGAGTAAAGCGAAGCCTAAGGGGACGATCAAACAAAGCTCCTTGACCGCATCCGCGAACGATGTCACCATCCCTCCAAACTTACCGACCGACCGGTCACTAATTGGAGGCTCTGCATGCGGATTCGCGCTCTTGCCTCTTCTTCCTGGTCTTCAACGCCGCCGTTGCGTCGGCGCAACTCTCCGGCGATCCGGCTGTCGGTCTTACCACCGACTTCCGAAACTGGCTGACTGCCAACGGATACAGCTCGTACAACTTCCAGCGATCGGAGATCCCGAGCGGGAGTTACGGTGGACGGACATCGCCGGGGCAGGCGGTGGTCAATCATCCCGTCATTTTCATTCACGGCAATTCCGACTCCGCGCTCGGGTATGCCGCGGCCTTCACGGGCTGGACTTCTTCCATCCAGTATTTCAAGTCGCAGGGCTACACATCGGCGGAGTTGTTCGCGACGACCTGGGGGCCGGCCAATCCGCTCCTGGCGTCGACTCAGTACCATTCGAAGGACAACCTGAATCGCATCCGCGCGTTCATCCAGGCGGTGAAGGCCTACACGGGCGCAGCCCAGGTCGACATCGTCAGTCACTCCATGGGGGTGACGCTGGCGCGGAAGGCGATCATCGGCGGTTCGGCCTATGACTCCGCCGCCGGTGGCAACTACAACCTCGGCGCCGCACTAACGTCGTCGATCGACGGCTTCGTCGGTATCGCTGGAGCGAACCGTGGCCTCGTGGCCTGCTACGACTCCGGCCCCACAACCCAGACGTGCAGCGACGTCAATGGCCTATACCCCGGCTACCTGATCGGGATCTTCGGACCGTATGACGTCTCGTCCATTCTCGTGGACATGAACTCGGTCTCGCACCGTGAGGGCTCGTTCGTCTACACGATCTGGTCGAGCGTCGATGAGGTGATCGGCTTCGGCACGATTGTGTACGGGACATCCACCTGCCGCATCCCCGGCCAGAACGGCGAGCGGACGTTCTCCACCGTGCCGTACGGCCATATCGGGTCGAAGGATCAGACCGCGTACTACCAACTACGAATGGTGAAGAACCACGTGACGAATTAGGTAGGCGTCTCTTCAAACTGCTTTCACCACAGAGACACAGAGGACACAGAGGACACAGAGGCGGCTACAACTCTCGTTCTCTGTGCTCTCAGTGTCTCTGTGGTGCAACGGTTCTAACGAACCACCTCGAACTTCCGCCCCACATCCACGATCGCCTCGATGGCCCGGTCGAGATGTTCGCGCGTGTGGGCTGCGCTGATCTGGCAGCGAAGGCGCGCGGCGCCCTGGGGGACGACTGGGAAGCCGAAGCCTGAGACGTAGACGCCGCGTTTGAGTAGCTCGGCGGAGATGGCGATGGCCTTGGCGGTGTCGCCGATAATGATCGGTACGATCGGGTGGATTCCTTCGCGCACCGCCACGCCGCGCGACGTGAGCTGATCGCGGAAATACGTGGTGTTCTCGCGCAGCCTTGTGACGAAGCTCGGGTCGTTCTCGAGGATGTCGAACGCGGCGATCGAGCCCATGACCACGGCCGGCGGCAGCGTATTGGAGAAGAGGTAGGGGCGCGAACGCTGTCTTAAATAGTCGACGAGCACGCGCGGGCCGGTGGTGAATCCGCCGTGCGATCCGCCCAGCGCTTTGCCGAGGGTCGAGGTGTGGGCGTGGATTTTGTCGAAGACGCCGAGCTCTTCGCCGGTGCCGCGGCCGGTCTTGCCGAGGACACCGGTGGCGTGCGAATCGTCGACCACGAGAAACGCCTCGTACTCGGCCGCGAGGTCGACGATCTCAGGGAGCGGCGCGAGCGAGCCTTCCATGGAGAAGACGCCGTCGGTCACGAGCACTTTGTTTCGAGATGCGCGCGTCGCTTCGAGGGCGCGACGCAGATCCGACATGTCGCGATTCTTGTAGCGTTCCTTCTTCGCCTTCGCCAGCCGGATGCCGTCGATGATCGAGGCGTGATTCAGCTCGTCGGAGATGATCGCGTCCTGCTCCTGGGCGATGGTCTGGAAAAGCCCTTCGTTCGCGTTCCAGCAGGAACCGTAGAGGATGGTGTCTTCGGTTCCGAAGAAGCGGGCGATCCGCTCTTCGAGCTGGCGGTGGATCGTCTGCGTCCCGCAGATGAAGCGGACGGACGCCAGGCCGTAGCCGTAGTCGCGCTCCCCTTTCTCCGCCGCTTCGGCGATGGCCGGATGGTCCGCCAGGCCGAGGTAGTTGTTGGAAGTCAGCATGATGACTTCGCCGATGCCTTCGACATCGACCACCGCTCCCTGCGGCGATTTCATCAGCAGCTCGCGTTTGAGCGTGCCGGCGGCGGACATTTGATCGAGCTCGGTTTGCAGCGTGGAGATCAGCGACATGCGCGGGATTTTATCAGCGCCGTTGCAGCAGCTCGATGCGATTGCCGAACGGGTCGTCGACGTAGGCACGGTCGTAACCTTCCAGGAGATGGTCCGGCCGCGCGGCGTGCCCGGCTGCCTCCAGGCGGGCTACGAGTGCCGGCAGATCGTCGGCCAGCAATCCAGGATGGGCTTTCTTCGCAGGGCGGAACGCCTCCTCGACGCCGAGGTGCAACTCCAGTGTGCCGATGCGAAACCAGAGACCGCCGCGTTCGGCGAGGCTGTCAGGCTTCGGGATCTCAGCGAGGCCGAGCAGATCGCCGTAGAACCGGCGCCCGCGCTCTTCTTCGCCGCGGGGCATGGCGAGTTGGATGTGGTGAATCGCGGTGACGGGCATGAAGCGAATCTTATCCTTGGTGCGAGAGGGAAGCTCTTCGGGCGCCTCAGAAGACTCGATCAAAGCGGCAACGGTGGCCGAGCCTATGGCAACCTAGGCTGCCGGCCCTGCCGGCTCATTGTCGTACTTCAGGTCGCGGCGAAAACACCGGCCGGCCTCGATGTCGAAGACGACACATGAGTCGATGGGGCGGGAGTAGACGTGGACGCTGACGGCCCGCTCATTCCACTCCTCCGGATTCCTGATGCGATGGATCGTCTGCGTCTTGTCGACCGTGTTCAGCGGACCGCCGGGGATGCACAGCTCTGTGGCCAGAGTCTGCATCTCGATTTGATTGGCGCCGGCCAGGCAGTCCATCCCCACGACCTGCTGGTTCTCCGGACGGTTGCAACTGATCTGCCGGTAGTTCTCCACCACCAGCTTCCCTTCGACCATCGTCATCCAGCCGAGCTGGCCGTTGTGGGTGTGCAGCGGCGTGATCGCGCCGATCGGCCAGCAGATCACCATCGCCTCGATCATCTCGTTGCGAAAGACCTTGTTGCGCGTGTGGCGGTCGGGCAGCCACATCTTGTACTCCTCCAGGTCCTCGGCCCGGATCTCATATGTAGCCAGAAAGTCGTAGATCTTCTGCTTCGTGATCAGCCCGGCGGCCAGCTCGCGGAGGCCTTCGACAAACTGCTGCACCGGAACCGGCGACGGCGAATAAATCGATGTTGGAGGGGTGACGGCGGTGTTGTGCAGATCCATGGATTCCTCGCTTGCTTGAAACTATAGACCTTTGGGAGTGGGGAGTGGGGCGTGGGGGGTGGGGAGTGGGGAGTCGGAGACCGCTGGGACTCTCGACGATGTCCAAAGCACTCGGCGGTGTCATGTTTGTCCGTACAGCCTCCCCGACCCCCGCCCCCCCACTCCCCACACCCCCACCCCAACATCTGCTAGTCTCCCCGCCGCAATGCAGAACCTTGCAGTCATTGGTGCGCAGTGGGGCGACGAGGGGAAGGGGAAGATCGTCGATCTTCTCTGCGAGTCCTTCGACGTTGTGGCGCGCTACCAGGGCGGCCACAATGCCGGCCACACGGTGAAATTCCGCGATAAGCATTTCTCGCTGAGGCTGATCCCGTCGGGCATCCTCCATCCGGACAAGCTCTGCATCCTCGGCAACGGAATGGTCATCGATCCCGAGGCCTTGCTCGATGAGATCGAGCAACTCCGTGCCCTCGGCGTCATCATCAACTCCAACCTCCGGATCAGCGACTCGGCACAGGTCATCCTGCCGTACCACAAGGCCCTCGATCTCGCCCGCGAAGAAGCGGCCGGGGAGGGGAAGATAGGCACCACCGGGCGCGGTATCGGCCCCGCCTACGAGACGAAGGTAAGCCGTTACGGCATCCGTGTCGCTGACCTGCTCGATCCCTATGTGCTGCGCGACCGCATCGACTTTGCCTGCGCCGAGAAGAACCCCGTACTCAAGGGCGTCTACGGCAAGGAAGGATTCGACCCCCAGAAGCTCTACGACGACTACACACGCTACGGTGAGGTTCTCGCCGACCGGATCACCAACGGGACCATTCTCATCAACGAGCAGATCCGCGCCGGAAAGAAAGTGATGTTCGAGGGCGCTCAGGGGGCGATGCTCGACATCGATCACGGCACCTACCCGTTCGTGACCTCGTCGAGCACCGTCGTTGGCGGTGTTTGCACAGGGCTGGGCGTTGCCCCGAAGCACATTCACCGCGTCATCGGCGTCGCCAAGGCTTACACCACGCGCGTCGGGGGCGGCGCGTTTCCGACGGAGCTGGCCGACGCGCCGGGCGAGCACCTGCGCGCGCGGGGCAACGAGTTCGGCACCGTGACCGGCCGCCCCCGCCGCACTGGATGGCTCGATCTGGCCGTCCTCCGCACCTCGGCGATGCTGAACGGTCTCGATGCCATCGCTCTGACCAAGCTCGACGTCCTCGACGAGTTCGACGAGATCCCTGTCTGCACCGGATACAACGTCCGCTCCGAGTGCTGGAAGACCTTCCCGGCGTTCGCCGTGGCGCAGAACGACTACAAGCCGGAGTACCGGACGTTCAAAGGCTGGAAGCAGCCGACCGTCGGGATGACCTCTTTCGACGAGCTGCCGCAGGCGGCGAAGGACTACGTCCGCTTCATCGAGGATGAGGTGGAGTGTCCTGCAACGATCATCTCGACCGGGCCAAGGCGCGAAGAGACGATCGTCCGATAGGTGCTACGTCGCTTCGTACACGCTCAGGAAGTCGTCGCGCGAGATTCCTCCCGGCGTGCAAATGGATCGGAGCGTCGAGGCTCTCAGTGTGCGATGGTTTGGAATTCGTCATCGGTGTACGCGTGCCGTCTTCGTTCATCGCGTACGAGGGCGATGTGTTCGCGTTCTCGAACAATCGTAAAGCCTAGCCGTGCAAGCGCTTCCAGAACACGCGCTTTCGGTGCGTCCACTGGAAACTTCGGCATTACACCGCTACTTCAGTTTCTGCTACGAACGCCTCGAGTACCGGGGAATCATTCTCGAATCCGCCGGTCCCAAACGTTTCGATGTGAAACTGAATCGCCGAGCGAACATCTGCCAGCGCCTCGGCATAGGTATCGCCGTCTCCAACGATGACGCCGCGCATGCCGACGGGATAGGCGACGTACCCATCGTCGTGCTTCTCGACGATGATTTTGATTGAGCTCATAGCGTGAGTATGCCACGGCCTCGCTCTACAATGTGCCGCCATGCCGACCGCCGCTCCCCCTGTCCGTCCCGTCACGCTCGATGAAATCTACGCTGCGCGCGAGCGGATTCGCGGCATCATCACACGCACGCCGCTCATCAAACTGCGGCACGACGCGGCGGCGCCAGAGATCTGGCTGAAGCTCGATAACCTCCAGCCGATCAACGCCTTCAAGATACGCGGAGCGGCGAACGCCGTGGCGATGCTCACCCCCGAGGAGCGAGCGAAAGGCGTGTGGACCATCAGCGCGGGGAACGCCGGCCAGGGCGTGGCTTATGCGGCGCGGGAGTACGGGATCCCCTGCACGGTTGTGACGATCGAGACCGCTCCGGAGACGAAGATCGAGCGGATGCGAAACCTCGGTGCGCGCATCGTCAAGGCACCGTTTGACGCCGCCTGGCCGGCCATGGAAGCGCGCGCGTTCGAGGGCGTCGAAGGCTCGTTCATCCATCCTTTCGATGAACACAATTTCATCGCCGGCAACGCCTCGCTGGGGCTGGAAATCCTCGAGGATCTGCCAGCCGTCAGAACGGTGGTCGCCGCCATCGGCGGCGGCGGTCTCGTCTCCGGCATTGGCAGTGCCATCCGTCAGCTCGCACCAACGGTGAAGATTCTCGGCGCGGAACCGGAGACGGCAGCGCCGGGTGCAAGATCATTCGAGATGGGCTCGGCTCAGAAGTTCGAAGGTTTCCAACCGTCCTTCGTCGATGGTGCGGGAGGAAAGAGCGTCTTCCCGCGGATGTGGGAGCGGATGCAGGGCATCGTCGACGGCTCAGTCGTCGTATCGCTCGACGAGATCAAACGAGCCATGCGCCTGGTTGCCGAAAAGGTGCGCGTCATCGCCGAAGGAGCAGGCGCGCTGGCGGTCGCCGCAGCGCTGAGCGGAAGAGCAGGCGAGGGTCCGATCGTCGCCGTCATCTCCGGCGGAAACATCGATCTCAAGAAGTTCGCGGAGTTGATTGGGGCGGTGTGAGGTGGTGGTTGCTGAGCTCCCGGCAACCGTCACCGCTTCCCACGCGTCTTCCTCCGATCCTCTTTGAAGTTGTGACGCGACTCGGCCTCTTCCACCGAATGCGACTCGGTGATCTTCGTGTCGCGTTTCGACATTTCGGCAAGACGCTGGTAGTGGATGCGCAGGACTTTCAGCTCGGCCTCTGACAGATCTTCGACCGCAATGAGCCGGTTGCTGGCCCCTTCGAGCGCGGCCACGATCTCGCTGAGCTTGAGCTGCACAGCCATCGCATCCTTGTTCTGGGAGCGCTGGATCAGGAAGACCATCAGGAAGGTGACGATGGTCGTGCCTGTGTTGATGACGAGCTGCCAGGTGTCGGAGTAGTGGAAGAGCCGCCCGGTCGCGCCCCAGACGACGATGATCGTGGCCGCCGTGACGAAGGCGGTCGTCGACCCGGTCCACGTCGTTGCCGCCGTCGCGAAGCGCGACAGGATGTTGCTGTGATCTTGCTGCCGTCGTTTGATCATGGAAAGGACCTCTGGCAGAGCTTGTTCACGGGCAGTGCCAAGGGGTGGGTGCGGTTGCGCGGCAGCGGGGTCTCGCGGTTGCGAGGTCTCGCCGTGTCGATCCCAACTACGACTGCGAGACCACGTAGCCGCAAGACCACACAAGCAATCAACACAGCTTAGAATGCGCCGCCATGGTCCGCTCGATCGTCCGATCCGCCTTCCTTCTGCTACTGCTCTCGACGCCCGCGTTCGCCGGCGATTTCAACATCTACCTCGGGCATGCCTCGAGCGAGGGCAATCGCCATGGCCAGTCGCGTTTCCGCACGATCAGTTTCGAGCTGACCGGCCGCAGAAAGCTTCCGAACCTCATCAGCCGCTACCTTCCGGACGCCCGCGCTGGCGTCGACATCGACTATGCCGACGTACGTCAGCCGCGGAGCTGGTTCGGGTACACCTACGGCGATCCCGACGACTCCGTGCGCGCCGACTGGGCGCACTTCTTCATTCGTCAGTACTGGCGCACGTCGTCGACCAGCCTGCGGCCGTACGTTGATCTCGGCACCGGTCCGATGTGGTCGAACCGCCGCATTCCCGCGGCGACTTCGAAGATCAACGCCAATTCGCAGCTCGGTCTCGGCGTGGTGCTTTTCCCGAACGCGAGGACTCCGCTTTCCGTCGGCTATCGCTTCTTCCACATCTCCAACGGCGGCCTCACAGGCCGCAACCCGGGACTGAATGTGAACGGGTTCTTCATCGGAACGCGCATCAGGTGATTGCGCTCACGCGCGTTGTCGGTTATCGGTTGATTGCGCTGACGCGCGTTGAACTCCTTCGACGCAACGCAGCGCGCCAGCGCCGCACTGGAGTTTGGACGTTTCTCGGCACCCCAACGGGGTGCGTGAGGGTAGCCGGTGGCCACGCCGGAGGCGTTGCCACCGGTTCCGTATGCAAAAGAAGGGCACCCCGGCAGGGGCCCCGGCAGGGGTGCTTTTTCATGCCCCTTCAAACCGGTGGCAACGCCTCCGGCGTGGCCACGGGCTACCTTCACGCACGCCTCCGGCGTGCTTTCGTTACGCCACGAAACGTCCAAACTCCAGCGCGGCGCGCCAGCGCCGCAGACAACCGGCAACCGGCAACGCGCGTGAGCGCAATCACCCAACGCGCGCCAGCGCAATTACTTGACCGTCGCCAGGGGCTGTTGCGCGGCCGGTGGATTCGGGTAATCGAGGCGGTCGATCATCTGCACGATCGGTGTACGCATCACTGGGAAACGCTGACCGGCGATCTCGGCAAATGCGCCGCTCGGGGTGGCTTTGTCGATCTGCTCCGGGAGACGGATCTTCACGCTGCCTGGGTCGAGGAGCGCCACCGTGTCCCGCTTCAGCATCATCGCTGGGACGAAGACATCCGCATTGCCAGGGATGTGACTCAAGACGAGGCGCGCCGCGGGAGCCCCTTGAGCGGAGAAGGTGATGGTCACGTTTCCGGGCGGGACGTCGAGCAGGAGGAAGGCTCCTGTCTCGGCCACGCCACCCGACACATACGGCGCGTTCTCGATCCACACATTCGTCCCGGCGAAGAGCGCCCTCTTGCGTGCCGACTCCGTCTCGACGGTGTGAAACGAGGAATTGGGTCCGCTGTCGACATCGACGATCCAGCCACGGACACTGATCGGATCCCTCGCCACTCTTGGTCCTCGAGGCTCCGTTCCACCGCCGCACGCGGCAACCAACAGAGCGAGGAAGAGGACGACGCATCTTGCGTTCATGTCGAGAGCATAGACTGAACTTCTTGGATCGTCTCACTCTCCTCCGTGAAGCCAAGCGCGTCGGGTATGTCTTCTCGGGCGGCTCCTCCCGCTGCGCCTTTCAGATCGGTGTGATCGAGGCGCTCGCCGAGCTCGGTATCCGGCCGGCGCTGACGATCGGCGTCTCGGCGGGAGCCTGGAATGCAGCGATCGTCGCCGCGCGTGCCGAGTCGCGCATCCGCTTCTACTGGCGGTCGTTCATGCGCATGCGGCACCTCGATCTGCGCAACCTTTTCGTGGATCACTCGCCCTGGCGCTATCGCCAGTTGCACAAGCGCAACTTCGACCGCTTCATCGGCAACAACCGTCTTCGGGAGCCGGATGTGCTTCCGTTATTTGTCTCCGTCACGCGCCTTCGCGATGGCGTCAACGTCATCTTCGATGCCCGCGACGTCGACGATCCGCTCCAGCTCCTACTGGCGGCCAACTACCTCCCACCGTTTTATACCCACCGGCCCCGCATCGACGGGGAGGCGTATGGCGACGGAGGCATTTCCGACAACGCGCCCTATGAGAAAGCGCTCGCCGAGGGATGTGATGCGGTCGTTGTCGTGGCGCAGAAGGGGGAGTCGGAGGGCGGGCTCTTCAAGAAAAAGAATGACTACGATCACGTAGTGACCGACCCGCGCGTCGTCGTGATCCGTCCCCGGCATCGGCTCCCGTTCGGCTTTACCGAGCGCCGGTGGGAGGTGCTCGACGCTCTGGCCCGCATCGGGTATCTGCGCACGCGCGAGGTCTTCCTCGGCGAGGATCATCCAGAGACCCACGTTCGCGCTAAAGGGGAAGCGCCCAGCGCCCGGGCCAGGCGAATCCTCCGTGCGATAATCGCGCAGTCTCTATGATGGTCCTAACGACCCGCTCTCTCAGCATCTCGGCGATCGCGTTCGCTTCCGCGCTCCTCCTCCTGGCCCAGGCTCCGGCTCCTGTTCCCCCGAACCCCGCCAATCAGGCCACGCTTCGGTCCGGGAACGCCGGCCGGATGATTACGATCGCCCACCAGAACGGCCAGACCTACTTCGCCGCCGATGAAGTCATCGCGGCGCTGGGTGGATCGATGACGCGCGACGGCAACGGCTTCAAAGCGTCGCTCAACAATACCGTCGCCGCCTTCGGCACGGACAGCCGCTTCGGAGTGGTCAAGGACGATCTGATCGAGATGCCCGTGCCACCGGTCACGATCGACAACCGTCCATTCGTACCGTGGCAGTTCTTCCAGGGATTTCTGAGCCGCGCATCGAACCTCGACGCCACCTGGGACCCGGCCGCACGCCTACTGCAGATCCGTCAGGCACAAACGACCGCCATCGGCATGCAGGTCTCTGTGGCCAACGTCCAGGGGATCTCGAAAGTCGTGCTGACTCTCACCGCGGCTGCTGACTACACGATCGTCAAGGAAGCGGGAGCCTACACAATCCGCTTCCGGAACCCGATCCGTGCTCCCTATGTGGAGCAGACGCACGAAGATCCGTACGTCGCCAAGACGTCCTTCATCGGCAACGATCTCAAAATCCAGCTCACCGCACCCGACGTCGTGGGCGATGCTTATCGTCTCGAGAACCCGTTCCGTATCGTCCTCGATCTGCGCAAAGGAGCTGCGGCAGGTCCGGGCACGCCCCAGGGGCTCACGTCTGCGAAGCCGGTGGAGTCGCCAGGAATCCACACGATCGTCATCGATCCGGGCCACGGCGGAAAGGAAGTCGGCGCCATCGGTCCGGCCGGGCTGATGGAGAAAGATGCGACGCTGATGCTCTGCCGCCGGCTCGCCACCGCACTCGAAGCGAAGCTGAAGACGCGCGTCATCCTGACGCGGAACGACGACACGGTCGTCCCGCTCGACCAGCGGACCGCGATCGCCAACCAGTACCACGCCGATCTCTTCCTCTCGGTGCACATGAACGCCGCCATCGTCAAAGGAGCCCACGGCGCCGAGACGTACTTCCTGTCGCTCGATGCCTCGGACAAGCTTGCAGAGAAGGCCGCGGAGGTGGAGAACGCGTCGAAGAACAGCGCCGCGACGGCCTCCTCGAGTGATCTGAAGCTGATGTTGTGGGATCTGGCGCAGCAGGAGTACCTCAACGAATCGAGCCGTCTCGCGCAGGCCGTTCAGGAAGAGATGAACCGCATCACCGGCGTCCAGAGCCGCGGGGTGAAACAGGCGCCATTCAAGGTCCTGGTCGGCGCGACGATGCCGGCGGCGCTGGTCGAAGTCGCATTCATCACCAATCCGGACGAAGAGTCCAAGATCAAGTCCGACGCCTTCCAGAAGACGGTGGTCGACGCGATCACAACCGCCGTGGAGCGTTACAAGATCGACTACGAGACGCGGATCGGCATCGCGCAGCCTCCCCCCCCGGCCGCCCCTACCACGACCACGCCCGCGGCTCCGGTGACCACCACGAAGGCGACGAGGACGGGTACGTAGTGCGCCGGGCGGTCATGCTGTTGCTGGCGGTTCTCACACTCGCCAGCGGATGTCGAAAAGAAACCAGCCTTTCGCCGAATCTCAACGTCGAGAACAAAGTGGAGATGCGTCCCGTAACGCTCTTCTTCGAGGGCCCTGAAATGCTACTCGTGAGCGAGACACGCAGTGTGGCGCTGCCGGAGAATCCTGCCGGCGCCTTGTCTACTGTTGCCCGCGAGCTGCTCAAAGGCTCATCCAATGCCGGGGTGCCGCACATCTTTCCCCGGGACACCGTCGTCCGTGCGGCCTTTCTCCTCCCCGACGGCACAGCTTTCGTCGACCTCGGCGGGAACACGCTTGCCCAGGGATGGGGCACCGGCAGCCACGAAGAGCTGATGGCGGTCTATTCGGTCGTGCAGACGATCACCACGAATTTCCCGGAGGCAAAGCGCGTACGCATCCTCGTGAACGATGAGCCGGCCGAGACGCTCGCCGGCCACGTGAACATCTCACGGGCACTGCTGCCGCTGCCCGCATTCGTCGCGAAGTAGCCGTAGCTACGAGCTCACGCTCTGCCCGGATACGCCTCTTTCAACTGCGGAGGCATCTTTGCTTCCATGCCGAGCGACGCCTCCAGCTCTACGGCGTTCACGATGGCCTGACCGCGAAAGTGGTTGTTCGTGATGACGTAGGTCTCCTTCGCCCGTGCCATCGTCCGGATGCGGTCGACCCACGGCGCGAGCTCTTCCTTCGAATAGAGGTAGTTGTAACGCTCCCACGTCTCGCCGTGCGCGAACCACTTCTCGTAGTTGCGGCCGTGCAGCCGTGCGTAGCCCAGCGGCCCGGTGGTCTTGTCGGACGGTTTGACCGAATCGCTGAAGAGCGGCTGGTCGACGTTCACCCACGCCACGTTGTGCTCATTCAGAAGTTGGAAGACCTCCTCGTTCTGAAATGTGGCGTGCCGTACTTCGAGCGCCAGAGGATATCCGGCAAGGTCGGAAAAGAGCTGCGTCAACCGGTGGCGTGACTCACCGCTGTACTTGAAGCTCCACGGATACTGAAGCAGCACGGCGCCGAGCCGATTCGATTCGGCCAGAGGATCGAGATAGTCCCGAAACGCCTTCACGTCGCCGGGTGCGAGCTCCGCGGCATGGTGAGTGAATCCTCGGAAGATCTTCGTCGTGAACTTGAAATCGGGGTTGTCTGCGACCCGGCGGACCCACGACTTCGCATGAGCAGGCGGCGGGATACGGTAGAAGGGTGAGTTGATCTCGATCGTGTCGAAAAACGACGCCAGGTAAGCGAGGTGATCGAACTTGGACCGGTGCGGCGGATAGACGGTTCCTTCCCAATCGGTGTAGCTCCATCCGGCCGGTCCGATGCGAATTTTATGTTCCATGAGCGATGGTCAATACGTTGACGAACTTATTTTGAGCAAGCCGTAATTCGTTGCCTGGGCTGGACTTCTATGCTAAAAGGCAGCCCAACGAATCCAGCGCAAGAACACTTCCAGGAACCGCGATAGAGCGTTCGGGGGGTACTGCTGCGTTCGTTACCGAAGGGAGGCTGGTCGACCTAACCGATTTTCGCTTGATGAAACACCAAAGCGGGGGCGAGGTCGCGGCACCCCGCACACACTCTGAGCTGCGGCATCACCATCTGATCGTACGAACAAGGAACAACTAGGAGATCAAGGTTCATGGACACATTCAACGACAAGTCTCTCAACTGCGCCGATTGCGGACAAGAATTCGTGTTCAGCAAGAACGAGCAGGCCTTTTACTCAGAGCGTGGTTTCACGAACGAGCCGAAGCGCTGCAAGAACTGCCGCGACAAGCGGAAAGTCGCGCGCGACGGAAACGGCGGTGGTGGCCGTGAGCGTTCGATGGTGAGTGTGACGTGTGATAGCTGCGGAGTCGCGACCGAAGTACCGTTCACTCCCGTCAGCGGCAAGCCTGTGTATTGCCGCGATTGCTACAACCAGCGCCGGTCGACCACTCGTTCTTCGAGCTGGGCGTAGGTTTTTTTCGTTGAAATTGATCGACGGCGGATCGTGTGATCCGCCGTTTGTTTTTTGGGGGCTCGCTGTTGGTTGCTGAGTTGACCAGAACCCGGCAACCCCGACCCCGCGCAACCCCGCAACCACGTATACAATCCCGCGCAATTGAGCCGTCCGCTTCTCAAACCCGTCCGATCCATCCTCGATCTCGTTGGCAACACGCCGATGCTGCAGCTCGCCAACATCGCGGGTCCGAGCGTAGCCGGTCTTTTCGTAAAGCTTGAGTTCCTGAATCCAGCCTTTTCCGTGAAAGATCGCATCGGAGTAGGCATGATCGAGCGCGCTGAGCGCGATGGGAAACTGGTCAGGGGTGGGACGATCATCGAGCCGACCGCGGGAAACACGGGCATCGCCCTCGCCCTCGCCGGCACGCGCATGGGCTACCGAGTCATCCTCTGCGTCCCCGAGAATTTCTCGATCGAAAAACGCGAAGTGATGAAAGCCCTCGGCGGCGAGGTGGTTCTTACGCCGAAGGACGATGGGATGAAGGGCGCGATCGCGAAGGCGGAGGAGATCTCGCGCACGATCGCAGGCTCGTACGTGCCGCAGCAGTTCGCCAATCCCTACAACTCTGAGTCACACTACGCCACGACCGGCCCGGAGATCTGGGAGCAGATGGATGGCCGCGTCGACGCCTGGCTGGCCGGCGCCGGAACCGGAGGCACCTTCAGCGGCGTGGCGAAGTACCTGAAGGAGCAAAATCCTGCATGCTGGTGCGTCGTCGTCGAGCCACAAGGCTCGATTCTCAAAGGCGGAGAGGCAGGACCTCACGAGGTGGAAGGCATCGGCGCATCGTCGTTCATCCCTCCCGTGCTCGACATGTCGCTGGCCGACGAAGTGATCCAGATCTACGATGATCCCGCCTTCGCCATGGTCCGCCGTCTCGCCGCTGAAGAGGGCGTGCTCGGCGCGTCGTCAGCAGGGGCGAATGTCGCGGCGGCGCTTCAAGTCGCTGAAAAGCTCGGTCCCGGCAAGAACGTCGTCACGCTCATCCCGGATGCCGCGGAGCGCTACATGTCGAAGGGCATCTACACGAAATGGGCAAAGGAAGTCGGTTGCCGGGAGCCGGAGGACTCGTAGGTTCGGATCTTCCTCTGCCCTCGACAGCCGCATAAGCGCAAAGGAAACCAATGGGCTTCTCCACTGATTGCATCCACGCAGGCCAGGAGCCGGAACCGGTTACCGGGTCGGTGACGTATCCGATTTTTCAGACTTCGACTTACGTACAGCCGGAGCTTGGCAGACACAAGGGGTACGAATACGCACGCACGCAGAACCCGACCCGGTCGGCACTGGAAGCGAATCTTGCCGCCCTCGAGAGCGGCAAGCACGCGCACTGCTTCGCCTCCGGCATGTCGGCCACCGACACGGTCTTCCGTCTGTTGAAATCGGGCGATCACGTCGTCGCCGGCGAGAACATGTACGGCGGCTCCTATCGCCTCTTCAGCAAGGTTTGCGAGAAGTTCGGTATCGGGTTCACGTACGTTGACACGGCATTCGTCGCAAACGTCCGAGCCGCATTGCGGCCGAACACGAAGATCGTCTTCCTGGAGACGCCGACGAATCCGATGATGACAGTCACCGACATCGCCGCCTGCGCTGAAGCAGCGCACGCAGGCGGTGCGCTGGTCGTCGTCGACAACACATTCTGCTCGCCGTACTTGCAACGGCCGATCGAGCTCGGCGCCGACATCGTCGTCCACTCGACGACGAAGTTCATCAACGGCCATTCCGACTCGGTGGGCGGCGTGGTGATCTCGAACGACGACAGCCTGGCGGAACAGATCGGCTTTCTCCAGAACGCGGTCGGCGCGATCCTTTCTCCGTTCGATTCGTGGCTCGTCCTGCGCGGCGTCAAGACGCTGGCGGTGCGGATGAAGCAGCACGAAGAGAACGGAAGGGTGATGGCGCAGTACATCGCCCGCCATCCGAAGGTCGTGAAGACCTACTATCCGGGGTTGCCCGATCATCCACAGCACGAGCTGGCCAAGCGGCAGATGAGTGGTTTCGGTTCGATGATCTCGTTCGAGCTCGGTTCAAAGGAGAACGCCAAGAAGTTTCTCGACCGGGTCCGCTTGTGTTCTCTGGCCGAATCGCTCGGCGGCGTTGAGACGCTGATCTCGCATCCGGAGACGATGACGCACGCCTCGGTTCCGATCGAGACACGCACGCGGCTCGGCATCACGCCCGGTCTGGTCCGCATTTCCGTCGGCATCGAAGATGTCGGCGATCTCATCGCCGATGTGGAGAACGCCTTCGCGGGGATTTAGACTGAAGGACAGGAGCGCCAGCTCCGCCCACGGTGGCACGATCCCGTCCTCGCTCCGCACTCCTTCCAGCTCCCCGAACTCCATCCACCCTCGCACATCGTCGATGATCAGCCCGATCGCATCCGCCGCGTCGGCCGGAGAGTAGGTGGGTTGGGGGTTGACGAAGATGTAGCGAATTTTGGTGGGGGTGGCGGTCGTGCTTATTGGCATTCCCCACCGGGTCGATGAGTTGCTCGCTGATTTCACGCCGGCGGTGGTGAATCGGTTGCGGCTGGAGTAAATGGCTCGGCTTCGGCGGCCACTGTGACGGGGGTTCGGCCCAGCGCAGCTGGGCCCTACGAAGGGCCGCCGCGCGAGTACTCCATGGCAAGAGATTCGAGGACCACGATTCGTAGGGCCCAGCCGCGCTGGGCCGAACCCCCGTGTAAATGCGCAACCGCTCGGTCTGTGCGGCTTTATCCCGACGTCGTTACCCTCGCGGCGCGCACCAGCGCCGCGGGTTGTCACCAATGTACGCGGCGATGCGGACGTAGTCCTCGTAGTTGCGGACGATATGGTCGTTGAACCTCGGCTGCCAGACGACGAGCTCTGAATCGTTACGCAACGTCCGAATGCGGCTCGTCACCGCGGCTTTGAACCCGCAGGCGATCCAGAACAGCTCGCGTCGATGAAAGACGGGCTGCTCCTCCGGGTTCCCCCACAACGCGATCAGGGCGTGCATGTGATTCGGCATCACGATGAAGCGTTCTCCGGAGACGCATTGCCTCATGCTGAATGTACGCGTCCATTCATCGCGAACGATCCCTCCTGCTTCCGTTCAACGTCACCGCATCGTTCTCGCAGCGGCCCAAGATCAGCCGCTTCTGGCAGGCGTTGATCGTGATGTAGTACACGCATTCCGACGAGTAGTGAAAGTCGCGCAGGCGGATACGTTTTCGGATCGGCAGGCCGGAGGCGGTTTGCATATACCAAAGTGTCCCTCGGCTTTGCGGATGTGATTCGATTGGCTACGGATTGTGGAGTTCCGGGGCGTCGGGCATTGATTTCGTGCGATTGCGCTACAAGTCGTGGAGGACGACGGGGGTTCGGGGAGCGGAAGCGCGGGAGCGCCTTTTGCGGCTTCGGAGTTGTCTTCGTTGTCCCGTGACGACGGGGGTTCGGCCCAGCGCAGCTGGGCCCTACGAGTGATGGCTCGTGCAAGAACTCTTGGGGGAGATAACCGGGGACCGCGATTCGCCTCTTGGTGCTCGGTTGTCTTTGGTCGTGACAACGGGGGTTCGGCTGGCGCAGCTTGGCCCTACGAGCGCCGGTAGCGCGAGAACGGTTGGCCAAATACTCCAGGACCGCGATTCGTAGGGCCCAGCCGCGCTGGGCCGAACCCCCGTCGGGTGGGGGCGTCTACGCCGATCTCCACTGCCGGTCTTTTCCCTCATCGAAGGTGACCAATAGGCCGAGGGCGGCGAGGGAGTCGAGGACGGACTGGAGCTGGGGACGCTTGGCGCCCTTGAAGGCGCGCGCGGTGCGGTCGATGGTCCAGGTTTCGTTGCGGCCGGCGGTGATGAGGTCGCGGACGGCGGCGATCTGGGCGGGGAGGTCTTTGGGCCATGCTGCGGCGGACCTCGTCGAGATGTTTTCGATACCTCTAGAGGAGGTTCTTCGTGCATCATCGAGATGATCTCGATACCTGTGCCGAGGTTCTCGATAGCTGCGCGGAGGTTCTTCGTGCCTCATCGAGATGATCTCGATAGCTGCGCAGAGGTCCTCGATGGCTGCGCGGAGGTTCTTCGTGCATCATCGAGATGATCTCGATAGCTGCGCGGAGGTTCTCGATAGCTGCGCGGAGGTACACAGTGGCTGCGCGGAGGTTCTCGATAGCTGCGCGGAGGTACACAGTGGCTGCGCGGAGGTTCTTGGTACCTCTGCGGAGGTTCTTGGTACATCTCCGGACACTTCCGGTACCTCCGCGGAGGATCTTCGTACATCATCGAGAACCCTCAGGTACCTCCGCGGAGCTGCTGTGTACCTCCGCGTAGCTGTTGCGTACCTCCGCGTAGCTGCTGTGTACCTCCGCGTAGCTGTTGCGTACCTCCGCGTAGCCTCTAGGCACCTCGGCGCAGCCCCTTCGCACCTCTGCGGATCTCATGCGTACCTCTGCGAAAGATGTTCGTACCTCGTCCAAGAACCTTCGCGAGCACTTCGCAGAGGAGTCGAAGACTTCTCGATGAACACCAAAGGGCTCTCGCAGAGGTGAGAAAGCCTCTCACGAACGTGCCGAAGGACTCTCGCGAACGACCGGAACTGCAAGCTCGCTCATCCTTTCTCCGAACGCGCAACCCCCGGCTCACCTCGTCAGCGGCCACTCGAACGCCTCCGCGAACGACCGAAGCCGGCGAGATAGTGATTGCCGGATTCAGTCCGACTACGTAGCCGGCGGTCCGCTCTCCGGCCCAGCACCACCGCCACCACGTCGCCGGCGGAATCGTCTCCTTCGTTTCGGACCACTCCCCTCGGGACCGGGAGCTCCACCTTCTTCGCGCGCCTGCTCCGGATTCGGGCGCGGTGCCTTAGGCGGACGGGGAGGCCGCGGCTCGCGCGGAGGCTTGGCCTGCGGTTGCGGTTGCGGTTGCGGCGTCACCGTAGTCTGGTTCGGGGCGGACTCGCCTCCCCGTCCACCGCCACGGCGGCGCTTGCGACGACGTCCCGTGCGCTCACCTTCGGCCTTCGGCGCGGTTTGCTGCTGGGGAGGCCTTGGCTGTTGCTGCTGCTGTTGCTGCTGCTGAGCGCCGCGTTGCCCCTGCCGTTGAGGACGGCCGTCGCGTCCACGTTCACGCGGCTGCTGTTGCGGTTTGCCTTCCGGCCGGGGAGGGCGTCCGCCGCCCGCGCGGCGCTCATCTGGCTTCTTCCCGGTCCGCTGCTGGTACTCCTGAACCTTCCGCTGCATGTACTTGCGGATCGGTCCATCCTGGCGGGCCCGCATCTCGTCGAAACCGCAGTAAGGGCAGCGTTTCCAACCTTCGGGATAAGTCTTCCTGCAGGAACTGCACAGGATGCTTTTGGGCAGCGGCATTGTCGGGCGGGGCGCATTGTACACTTCCGGCCATGGAGCCCAGAGACGACGACGACCCGCGCCTCGCGACGCTGCGGACCCTGATCGAACTGGCCGAAGGATCGAGCCCGGCCGATTGCTGGGACGACGCTCGCGCCGAGGCCCTGCTGCGCTCCCAGTCAACCCCCGACGAGGTGCGGAAGCTGGGGATGAGTGAAGAAATGATTGCGAGGGTGTGGGGAGTGGGGAGTGGGGAGTTGGAGAAAGAGGAGAACGAGAAACCGGGATCCATCCACCCCCCACACCCTACCCCCCACTCCCCATCATTCTCCGTCCGCGTCTCTGCCCGCTTCGAGGCGGCGCACTACCTCCGCGAATACCGCGGCATCTCGGAGCCACTGCACGGCCATTCGTACAAAGTCGAAGCCGATCTCGCCGCTCTCACTGGTGGCGTCGATTCCGACGCCATCGCCGTCGATTTCGTGAGTGCCCGGCACAAGCTCGAGGCGCTTGCAAAGACCCTCGACTACGGTTGCATCAACGACGTTCCCCCCTTCGACCGTATCAACCCCTCGGCGGAAAACATCGCGCAGTGGTTCGCGCGCGAGCTCGGGTCAGCCATTGCCGGTGAGGATGCCGTTGTTCGCGCGG
This sequence comes from Thermoanaerobaculia bacterium, assembly GCA_038230535.1. GTDB lineage: Bacteria > Acidobacteriota > Thermoanaerobaculia > Gp7-AA8 > Gp7-AA8 > JADGNZ01. Next base: position 11,056 of record JBBRNB010000079.1, on the reverse strand, counting down.
TAACGATCTGGGAAGGGCCGGTCAACTCGGTAACGTTCCGTCCGTAACCATGAACAAGATCCCGAATCACACGGCTCTTAAGGAGTGGGCGTCCGTCATCGAGGCTCTGGGGAAAGGTGAGCAAGTCGTCCTCATTCGCAAGGGTGGCCTCGCCGACCAGTCGTTCGGCGTCGATGCCGAGCGGTTCTACCTCTTCCCCACCAACTACCACGACGCAGGCGGAGGCGAGCCCACGAGCGTTCCCATCACCCATTGGGCCGAGGTATTGAAGACGTGGCAGATCCGCGACGTCGAGCTGCTGGAGCGTCTCGAGCCGCTGACGATCCTCGATCGGGATGTGATCGAGACGCGCTATCGCTTCCGGCCCGATCAGGCCATCAACGTCATCGCCGTGCGCGCGTACCGCCTGACTACACCCGCCGAGGTGGTCATGAAGCCCGAGTACTCCGGATGCCGGAGCTGGGTCAGCGTAGATGAGGAGATCGACATCGACGGCTCACTCCCGGCGTTGAGTGCGGTCGCGATCCAGTCGCGCATCGCCGAGATTGATGCGCTGCTCGTGCCTGCTTCAGTCTAGAGTGCGACGCCCGCCCATGGGGGTTCGGCCCAGCGCGGCTGGGCCCTACGGGCGACGGCTGCCGCGACCCTCCTCGGGCAAGCAACACGGAAGGCGAATCGTAGGGCCCAGCTGCGCTGGGCCGAACCCCCGTGGGTGGCGGCGGTAACCCAATGACAAACTTGATCGACCGTTCGCAAGCAGAGAGCGTCGACCGTCTGATCCTTGCGCAACCGCCAGCGAGCCCCGACCCGTTTACCATTCGCTTGTGGAGCTGACTGTCGTCATCATCATGCTCGCTGCCGGCATCGGGCTGGCGGCGTCGATCATCATTACCTTCTCTGCGGCACAGCGCGAGGCGGAGATGAGCGGACGTACTCGCGCAAATGTTGCCCCCGACCGTAATCACATCGCGGCATCGCTACTGTTCAATCTGCTCGTCACGGGCGGTACTCAACCGGACATCGCCATGCGCGAGGTTCGCCGGGGGGCCGGCCTGGCTGCGCCGGTCACTTCATCGATCGACATCGCCAGTTGGAGCGGCCGCTTCGCGAAGCTGGCCACGCCCGAACAGCGGAGCTGGCTCCTCGACACCGCGGTACGTCTCGTCGCCGGCCGCACCACTCCCGTGCCGGTGCGCCAGTATTCGGCGCTGCTCGACCTGAGCTTCGCCCTGGGTTTCCAGACCGACGCGCTGGCGAAGTTGCGCGATGTCTACGGTTTCGACTACGTCGACCATGCGAAGAACGCCCGTCCGCGGAGCGCCGATCGCGCGGGAGTGTCGACCCCACTTTACTCCCGCGATCAACGAGGAGCGTCCGAGCTCCTCCAGATCCTCGGCGTAGAGGGTCTCGCCTCACGTGCGATCATCATCGCCGCCTATCGGAAGCTCGTCGCGCAGCACCATCCCGATAAGGTCTTCGGCCAGCCTGCCGAGGTGCAGACCGCCGCGGCCGCGCGCTTCATCGAGATCACTCGGGCGTACGAGACGCTCCTCGGGATCTACGGCGAGTAGCAAAAGGTCTTGCCCTTCGCCACCGAGCGTGTATAATGACAGTTCGGGAATTCGGGTTGTTTACTGGTTGTTCACCGGCACTTCCCCACCGTACACCGTAGTAAATCTCGACGAAAACAACATATTGAGGACGGTTGTGTCCGGTCGTGGTGACACGGACATCGATCGGTTCACAGGTCGAGAGGCCGCTGCAGCAATCGCTCTCCAAATCCGTAAACCATACGATTGCAATGACTTCGGCAGCTCAACCCAGAAACTTTGGCGTCCCTGGTAACCATTTTATTTGCCGCCGCATCTAATAACGATGACGGCACGACTTACGCACTTTCGGCAGTAGACGTACGGGAGACACGATGAAGAGCGCAGTAGCAACCGATCACGAGCAGGGCTGGGACTTCGAGAAGGCAGCGATGCCCTACGTCGACTCCCTCTACAACACCGCATATCGCATGACGCGGAACTCCGAAGACGCGGAGGACCTCGTTCAGGAGACGTACCTCAAGGCCTACAAGTACTACGACAAGTTCGAGGAAGGCACGAACTTCAAGGCGTGGCTCTTCAAGATCATGAAGAACACGTTCATCAACAACTACCGGAAGAAGAAGCTCACGCCGCACAAGATCGACTTCTCCGAGATTGAAGAGTCGTACGAACGGGTCATCCAGAAGAACGCGCCGGACCTGATCAAAGACCCGGAGAGCGAGATCTTCCAGGACATGATGGACGCCGACGTCAAGCGCGCCCTCGATTCGCTTCCGCACGACTACAAGATGGTGGTCCTCCTGGCCGATATCGAAGGCTTCTCCTACAAGGAGATCGCCGAGATCCTCGACTGCCCGGTGGGTACCGTGATGTCGCGCCTCTACCGCGGCCGCAAGATGCTCGAGCGGACACTGCTGGAGTACGCCCGCAAATACGGCTACATCCGCGGCGGCGCCGAGCCGGCCAAGATGCGCTCGCGCAAAGACGAGACGAAGGGCCGGAAGAAGAAAGACTCCGAGACCGGCGACGAGACCGACATTCAGGAGCCGGATGTCGACGAGGAAGAGATTCTCTTCGCCGATGATGAGGATGTCGAGCTCGAGATCGAAGAGGAAGAGCCGGAGCATTTCGAGATCGAGTAACACCTATCTTCGCGTTCACGTTGCGGGCGGCCGGTTGTTTCGGCCGCCCGGTTGTTTTTGGTGGATGAGTGATGTTGGTGGATCGGTGATCCGTGGTGGATCAGTGACTTGTAGATCAGTGGATCAGGACCGGCAAGGATCAGTGCGTTAGGACGGAGAGCTCTTACGCCGGTCTTGATCTACCGTCCTGATCTACTAATCCACCGATCACCGATCCACTCCTTCACCACCTGAAGTCACTCACTGCTGATCCATCCCTCCGTACCTTCTTCGGAATTCGCCTCAAGCCTGGCTAGTTGCGAACCGTTGCAGAGTCGTCACTTCGATGGCCTAAGGAGAACCGCAGTAATGATCTGTGACGATGTGAAACGGGTTGCCTACTTCTTCCTCGACGGAAACCTCGGCGAGCAAAAACAGAACGACTTCAAGATCCACGTCAGCATCTGCCCCGACTGCGAACAACGCGTCAGCATTCACCGCCGCCTTCGTATCTTCATCTCTAAACGCCTGAGCCGCGATTCGGCGCCTCCGAGCCTGAGACAGAGGCTCTTACGCAGCTTCCGTGCTCTTCGCAGCGAGTTGTCGACCTAGAGTCGTCTGAGTGTCCGACCGCGACAAGCTCATCCTCGTCTCGTCGAATCCGAACAAGGGCATCGAGGCCGAACGCATCCTCGGGATTCCTCTGCTTCGTGTCTCCATCGTTCTGCCAGAGATCCAGGCCGCCGGCGTCGAGGAGATCACACGCTATAAGCTCGAAGTGGCCCGCACGAAGGGGTACAACCGTCTCATCGTGGAAGATGTCTCGCTCGGTTTCGACGAGCTCGGCAACTTCCCAGGCCCGTACGTAAAGTGGCTGCTCGAGGCAGCCGGGGGCAAAGGGCTCGCCGCCATCGCGTACGCGCTCAACAACAGATCGGCACGAGCGGAGTGCTGCGTGGCGTACTGGGATGGCTCAAAGGGGGAGATTTTCTGTGGCGTCACTGAAGGCGAAGTCGTCCTCGAGCCCCGAGGCGAACATCATTTCGGGTGGGATGCCTGGTTTCAGCCGCGCGGCTCTGCGAAGACGTTCGCTGAGATGACACCCGACGAAAAGGACAAGGTATCGCACCGAGGGCACGCCTACCGGAAGCTTGCCGCCCACCTCAAATCGGGCAACGGCTGACCAACGATCCGGACGCTATGAGTCCCGCCGAGGACAGAGAACCTAAACTCTCTGCCGGGATCATCCGTAGATACTACTGAAAGAAGGGAGATTGGCCTCACGGGATCCTGGCAGGCCAATTGAAGTATCGAAAGCAACCCGGAGATACCGGGGAGCAGTGGAAAGGACGCCCCAATGTGGATTTATGACGGTGATCAATGGATCGAAGAGGGCGCGAGCGAAACCGATAAACGGCCGGAGGCGATCATGCCGCGACATGGCGAGGAGCTGTATCCCGAGCTGCAAGTCGTCGAGATCGAGATCTTGCCGGTCCCGCGAACGGACTACGTCCCTCGCTTTCCACATCCATGAACGAAGAAGTCCTGATCGCACAAAGCAATCAGCCGCGCCTCAGGGCGCGGCTTTTGTTTGTTCAGAATGTCTCCAGCCACGCATCGATTGCCGCGATGGCACGATCGTTCCGGAAGTTGTACCAGGCGCGCTCGATCGTGCGGTCGGATGCGAGCAAGCGCCGGAAGGCATCAGAATCGGTGCAGCCAGCCAGCGCGTCGCGCGTGGGCGAGGCATCGAGCGAGGCGATGAACACACGACGGTCTTCCACTTCAGACTTCTCGCTGCGCGCCGGCACACGCCGGTAACGCGACTCGCGTAACTCCGGATGCGCGGTCAGCTCGGTCACCAGCAGATCGACGATGTCGCCGTCCTCGGTGTCCAGGAAATGCGCCAGTTGACCGGAGTCGTCGAGATAGGCAACCGTCAATCCCTCTGTGTCGATCGCGAACGTGCGTTTCGTCACCGGAGCCACGGGCGCCGCTCTCGGTGTGGCCACGCCCCACGACGCGTTGCGCGCCAGGAACTCCTTCTCGTGGTCCTCGCGCCGCCGCTGCCAGCCGCGAATCACGAGACGGATCTTCTGCATGAGAGTGGGCATGCGCTTCGGATGATATCTTCGATGGTCCATGAGCCAGGAGCGGCTCGAAGCGAGTCTCGACATCGACCAGCGATCGGCACGCGAGATCGTGCGGGTCATTCAGGAGCAGGACGCACTGGTTGCCGGCGCCGTTGCCGCAGAGGCCGAGCGCATCGCTCATGCAATCGACCAGATCGCCGATCGCCTCGCTCATGGCGGACGGCTCTTCTACGTAGGTGCCGGCACGAGCGGCCGCATCGCCATGCTCGACGCCTCCGAGCTGCCTCCCACTTATGGCATCGATCCCTCGTTCGTTCGCGTGCTCATGGCCGGAGGTGAGCACGCTTTCTTTCACGCAGTCGAGGGGGCGGAAGACGACGAAGATGCTGCCATACAGGCAGTCAACGCCGAAGTTACAGCGGAAGACGCCGTGGTTGGAATCGCGGCATCCGGAACGACGCCGTACACGGTCGCCGCCATCCGCCGCGCCAACATGCTTGGGGCGCTCACGGTTGCTGTCACATCGAATCCGAGCTCGCCGCTTGCCAGCGACGCCGACATCGTCATCGCTCCGCAAACGGGCCCGGAGGTGATCATGGGATCGTCGCGGATGAAGAGCGGCACTGCCCAGAAGCTGATCCTCAACACGTTGTCCACCGGCGTGATGATTCGTCTCGGCCACGTTTACTCGAATCTGATGATCGACATGCCTGCGACCAATGAGAAGCTCCGTCACCGCGCCGTGCGTATAGTCGAGCTGGCAGCGGGCGTGCCGCGGCCGGCAGCGGTACAAGCGATCCGGGATGCCGGCGGAAACGTGAAGCTCGCAACCGTCATGGCCAAGAAGAAGATCACGTCCGAAGAGGCGCACGCGCTGCTCGAGGCGCATCACGGCAATCTGCGCGAGGTGCTCGAAACGTGAATCGCATGGAGCGTTTCATCGAGATCGCGCGGAAGAAAGAACGCGTCGTCATCGGGCTCATGTCCGGCACCTCGGTCGACGCCATCGACGCGGTGCTGGTGCGCATCGTGGGAAATGCACGCGATGGCGCCAGCATCGAGAAGCTTCGTTTCGCCAGCTTCGGCTTCCCCCAGGAGATCCAGACGCGCATCAAGCTGTTGTTCGAGCGTGAGCGCGACCGCAAGCTGACCGATCCGGATACCGGTGAGCACTCTGCACCATGGACGATCGAGGAGATCTGCCATCTCGACTTCGTCCTCGGCGAGCTCTTCGCTGGTGCAGCCAACCGTCTCGTCGCCGACGCGGGGATGAAGAACGATGATGTCGACCTCATCGCCGCAGCCGGACAGACCATCTGGCATCGTCCGCGCCCGACCACTGAGCCTTCCACCACCTCGCTGGGCTGGCTCGATGAGCCGATCACGACCCGCTCGACGCTAGCCATCGGCCAGGCAGCGGTCATCGCGGAGCGCACCGGCATCATCACGATCGGCGATCTCCGTGTGCGCGATGTCGCTGCCGGAGGTCATGGCGCGCCTCTGGTCGCCTACTTCGATTGGGGCCAGCTCCGGCATCCAACGCTCGCCCGTGCCGTGCAGAACATCGGCGGCATCGCCAACGTCACCTACATCCCGCCGAACGCCTCGCTCGACGACGTAGTCGCATTCGATACCGGGCCGGGCAACATGGTCATCGATTCGCTGATGTACCACGTCACAAACGGCACCGAAACGTACGATCGCGATGGCGAGCATGCAGCGCGGGGGCGCGTACTCCATGATGTTCTTGCGTGGTGCATGTCCGACCCGTACTTTCAGCTCAAACCGCCAAAGACCACAGGACGCGAGCGCTTCGGCAGGCAGTTCGCGGCTCGCATGGCGGAACGTTTTGCTGAAGTCGACCCGGACGATCTGATCGCCACAGCCACTGCCTTCACCGCGGAAAGCATCGCGCACGCCTACCGCGAGCTCATCGCCCGCAACGTCGATGAGATGATCGTGGCCGGGGGCGGCGCGAAGAATCCCTCCCTGCTTCGAATGCTCCGCGAACGGCTGCCCGGGACTGACGTGAAGGTCTACGAATTCCTTCAGGAAAAGGAAGCGATGGCCATGGCTCTGATCGCCAGCGACTCGATCTCGGGACTCGATACAAACGTCGCCTCGTTGACAGGCGGCCGGGCGACCGTCCTGGGCAAGATCTGTCTATGACTGACCGGATGATCTTCGGCCGGGCCTTCGCCGGCGGCGAGTTGCGAAACGGTACGCTCATCAAGATCGACGATGGGCGGATCACCGATGTACGCGATGCCGCCTATCCGCCAACCGGCAGCGACGTGGTGGAAGGGGTCATCGTCCCTGGATTCATCGACGTCCACGTTCACGGCGGAGCTGGCGCCGACTTCATGGACGCGACTGACGACGCGGTTGCGCGCGTAACGCGTTTCCACGCCACCGAGGGAACGACAGCGATGGCGGCGACAACGCTCTCCGCCTCGCGGCAGCATCTGCATGAGGCCGTAGCCACGCTCGCTCGTGCATCGCATGCGGGAGGCGCGGCGATTTGCGGCGTTCACCTCGAAGGGCCATTTATCAATGTGGCGCGCGCGGGAGCCCAGGACATCGCTTCGATCCGGCCGGCCGAAATACACGAACTGGCTGCACTCCTCGATGAAGGACCACACCTCCGGTGGATGATGACGGTCGCGCCGGAGATCGAAGGAGCGCGCGCGCTGATCGAGCACTTCCGCGGCCGCATCCTCTTCTCCATCGGCCATACCGCGGCCGGCTATGCCGATTGCGTGGCGGCGCTGGGATGGGGAGCGTCGCACTTCACGCATCTCTTCAACGCCATGACCGGACTGGAGCACCGCAAGCCGGGCGCGGTCGGAGCAGCGCTGTCGTCAGTTGACGCCACCGCGGAGCTGATCGCCGATGGAGTCCACGTTCATCCGGCCGTTCTCCGCATCGCTGCGTTGGCGATGCCGCACCGCATCGCCCTGGTCACCGACGCCATCCGCGCGTGCGGGATGCCGGACGGGAAATACAAACTCTACGAGCACGAAATCACCGTCGCCGGCGGTGCGGCCCGTCTCGCAAACGGCACGCTCGCCGGAAGCGTTCTGACGATGCGCCGCGCGGTGCAGAACATGGTCGAGCTTGCCGGCCTGCCGTTGGAGCTGGTGCTTCCGTTGGCCACCGAGGTCCCCGCGCGCATCCTCGGCGTGTCCGACCGCAAAGGGAAACTCGCACCCGGATACGATGCCGACATCGTCATCCTCACCGACCGTTTCGACGTCGCGGCAACGTATTTGCGAGGCCAGCTCGCGTGAATTGGGAACCTCTCTCCGACTACGACGCACTCTCCGATCGCGCGGCAGACATCTTCCTCTCAGCCATCCGTAACGACCCGCGGATCGTTCTCGCGCTGCCAACCGGACGGACACCGGTGCGGATGTACCAGCGTGTCGTCGCCGCGTGCCGTCGTGAGTATCACTGCTTCCGCGATGTGGCGACGTTCAATCTCGACGAATACGCCGGCCTCGAACGGACGCATCCAGGCAGTTACTACAGCTTCATGAAGCAGCACCTCTTCGACTTCATCGACATCGACCCCGCAAACGCCCACATCCCGAACGGATCTGCAGTCGATGTCACCGCCGAGTGTGCACGATACGAACACGCAATCGCCACCGCCGGCGGCCTTGGCCTGACATTTCTCGGCCTAGGCAGCAACGGTCACATCGGCTTCAACGAGCCCGGAGCCCCGTTCGACTCACGCACCCGCGTCGTGACGCTCACAGATTCAACCCGCGCCGCCAATGCAGCGCTCTTCCCGAACGAAAGTGTCCCGACCCACGCCATCACCATGGGCATCGCCACGATCCTGGAGTCGAAATCGATCATCCTTCTCGCCAGCGGCGAGAAGAAGCGCGGCGCGATCGAGCGACTGCGGAGCGGGGAGATCACCGAGGAGTTTCCTGCGAGCGCGCTGTGGAAGCATGCCGACGTGACAGTGCTGATCGCCTAGCCGCGGAATTGGCACAAGGCGCTGGAAGGTCTAGCATTGTTGAGGACAGTTCAGGATCTGCCTTTGAAATGACACGATGCTGCCCCACCGAGAGTCCTTCTCCCCTCCGCAGAGGGGAGAAGGACTCTCGATGGAAATCCATCGCGTCATTTCAAAGGTCAAACTCGTGACCTGATTTGGGCAAGTTCGGTCTCTGATCCACTGATCCACCGATCGACTGCTCTACTCGCCCGCTGACCCATCATGGCCACACTCCCCGCAGAAGGACGCTGGTCGATCAAGGCGATCGCGAATGACGACATCGCGTCCGCGCTGGCCTTTCTTCGACGGGATCCGCTGATCAACGTCTATCTGATCTCGCGGATCCTCGAGGAGCGCTTCGCTTCTTCGACACAGACGGTCGAGGTGTGCCATAACCGCGATGTCGTTCTCATCGCGTCGCTGGCGACGAACATCGTGCTGGCGGGAGACCGCGAGTTGCCCGAGGACGTCACTGAGACGGCCATCGCGGTCATCGCCGAGCGCATCCTCACGCGTATGCTGCCGGTGCGCGCCATCATCTCGCCGGCGCATCTGGTGGAAATGCTCTGGGCCCGGCTGAGGACGCGGCTCGATCCGCCGACCGTCGTGCGCATGAACCAGCCGGTCTACGCCATCCGTGGACGGTTCGACTATCCCGACCTCAAAGAATCGCGTTATGCGACGACGCGCGATCTCGAAGCACTCGTACCCGCTTGCGCCGCCATGCATCGCGAAGAGGTGGGCATCGATCCTCTCGACCGCGATGCAGCCGGCTATCGGGAGCGCGTCCGTGAGCTGGTCGAGCAGAAGCGATCCGTCGTCCGGATGGCCGAAGGAGAGATCGCAGCGAAGTGCGAGTACTCTGCCGTCACTAACGAGACCGTCCAACTCATGGGCGTCTGGACGAATCCGCGCTTCCGCCGGTGCGGCTACGCCCGGGCACTGCTGCGCGAAGTCTGCGGCCACTGCGCCCGAAAGGGGAAGACGGTGACGCTCTTCGTGAACGACTTCAACCTGCCGGCGGTCGCGCTGTACGAGCAGCTCGGATTTCTGCGCATCGGCATGAATCGGGCCCTAATCTGGTGACTCCGCCACGCAAGGCCTGAAGATTGCAGAATTTGCGTTCTAGAGCCCGGACTCAGCGGCCAAGGGACCGCGCACATGGCTGGAGGTTGGAAATGGCCGAAGTTGGCACCGTCAAATGGTTCAACAACGACAAGGGCTACGGCTTCATCAAGCGAGAGACAGGCGAAGACGTATTCGTACACCACAGCGCCATCCAGGCGCAGGGCTACCGGACGCTGAATGAAGGCGAGCGTGTGGAGTTCGACGTCAAGCAGGGCCCGAAGGGCCTGCAGGCCGAGAACGTCCGCAAAGTGGACGAAGCCCGCTCCTCGTAGCTACCGTTCGCCAGGCCCGAACCGCACCACGCAGGCCCCGAGCGTGCCACCCACCGCCAGTGCGGGAAGGGCCTGTCCCTGTCCTTTGAGCACGAGTAGCAACGCCGCCACTCCGCCGGCAATGAGGATCAGAGCGCATAGCGCTACGTCCTGTAGATTGAATCTCATGATGTGAGTGCGGCGATTGGAGCGCCGCGAGTGGGCAATGTATCACTCGTTGATTGAGTTCCGAATCCGTAACGTCAGTACCCTAGAATGAGTTGCTGACAGGAAAGGGAGACAAGGCATGAGCAAGCGAGTTTGGCTACGGTGCGAGATCTCGTCAGGGATGTTCTCAACGGAGTTTTCCGTCGAGATCAGGACGACGGATGGCCATCTGCTCTCGTTTTTTCTTCCCAAAGACTCCGTGCGCGAGCTGAATGCGACACTCGGCGAAATCGAGGTGGAGTTGATCGACAAGGGCGCGGACTTTTGGTTTCGTTCTGCTACCCCGACGAACATTCGAAGGGCCGAATGCAGCGAAAGTTCCTGACGCGATGTTGACGGCTGCATGATTCTGTCGAATCTTGCGATCCAGGCCGCGATTGATGACGAAGATATCGTCATCGATCCTGAGGCTACCGCGGAGGCTCGGCGTTGCCCGCAACCAGGACGTGTGTTCCATGAACCGGGGGGCCCCCTCCCAAAGCGGTGGCTGGGCGCCACCGCACTCCAAAGCGCGCCTCCGGCGCGCGAAAACCTGTTCAGAGTTGGCGAGGATTGTCCACATCATTTCGCGCGAAGCGCTTTGGAGTGCGGTGGCGCCAGCCACCGCTTTGCTCGGTATGACAAACGACCTCATCACCGATGTCGCCAGGGCGTCTACCGATGTCAAAGCCAC